>JAJZVO010000076.1 GCA_021845665.1 Bacteroidota bacterium
AAGGCTGAATATCCCTGGTGGGATGAGGAGTTCTCACCTGCTCCACCGTCGCTTATAGACTTCGATACGATGAACGTGGCAAGCGACGGGGTATTTGATCCGGGAGATTCGACCAATGCTAATTGGAGGATGCTCGCGGAGGGGAAGAGGACGGTGGAAGTAGAGAACAACGACTATTATGAGCCCACTGCGGTGACGAACTTCTGGACCGCGTGGAACGACACGGCGAAGGGGGGCGACTCATTGTACACGCCGCCATGGATGAACGCACGTACGACACATATGTTCTCAGACAAGACAGACTGGCCGGGGTTCACGGCGAGCGGGAATATAAACGTGGATCCTGGATACGGATCATCGTTCTCGAACGTATTGCAGGGAGGAGGCGCGTTCGGAGTTGGATTGCTGCCTTACTTCACGATGATAAGGACGGCAAAGTCGCCGACAATTGGGTGGGGTTACCAAATCCAGTCGATCCCAAGCAGCAGTACGAACTGGATACCATACTGGCCGCTACCGGAGTCAGCTGACATGCAATACACGAACGCGGCGGTGAAGAGTGGTAGTAACGACGGGAAACCGCTGGGAGATCCGTATTGGTTCAGTGGACTAACGGCGGTAGCTCAGAGACCGGTGGAGGTAGCGAGGAGGTTTGATTTGAGCAACAACTATCCGAACCCGTTCAATCCGTCGACGGTGGTGAAGGTAACGCTGGTTAAGTCAGGAGAGATGAGCCTCAAGTTGTATAATGTGCTGGGCCAGCTGGTTAAGGTGGTAGACGAGGGATACAAGGCTCCCGGAGTCTACACATACGATATCAACATGGACAGTTTCGCCAGCGGAGTCTATTTCTACACTCTCCAGCAAGGCACGAACATCCTGACCAAGAAAATGCTTTTGTTGAAATAAGCTTTATCCGTTGCGCAGAGAAGTGGATGCCGATGAACGGTCTTCTCGCTCCAGGCTTTCCACTTCTCTGTGTCGGGTTTCAATGGTGACTCCGACTGGACGGGTAGCTTTCTAACTTCAACCGACAAAGAAAGGAAGAACGCGATGAAGTTCGCATCGCTGATGGTGTCAGTAACTCTGGTGGCCGCATTTCTCAGCATGCCCGGTCAGACTTATGCGCGCAATGGCTCGTACACGGTCATGCAAAGATCCACAGGCGCCATAACAATTTCGGCGACTCCGACAAGGGTGTCTTCTGGAGATACGGTCAAAATAACGGTTGAGGTTAATGAGAACATGACGCCGCACGCGGAGATACTCATTCCGGACAAAGGCGTTACTTCGGTCACTCTTACTCATGTAAGAGAGCATACTTATTCATCCCGTTTCGTCGTTAGCAGAAAGGCTCCGCAGGGACTCTACGCTGTCCAGACATGGCTCGGACGAGCCGGAAAACCTGCCGCCGTAGCGAAGGCGTCTTTCCTCTACAGGAAATTAATCGGGGATTTCTGCATCATGGGAGTCTTCAATCTGGAGAATCCAGAAGCGGACATGAACAATTACATCCGGCAAATGAAAGATTTCGGCGCGAACTTCATAATAGCCACATCGATCATCACGTCGCACAAGGTTTACTATAAGTCTAAAATCTGTGATACCGCTGGATCGTCCGCTGCCGACCAAAGTTACATAAGTGATTTGCTGACGTGTGCCGACAAAAACGGTATTCCTGTTATGCTCTCTGCAAGTTGGGACATGACACGGGATATTCCTAATACCGATTATACAAAAAGCACGCTGGGAATAATCAAAGAGCTCTACAAGCTCTACGGAAGTCATCCTTCACTTGTGGGATTTTATGTGGAGCAGGAAGGGAGCGGAATTTACTATGCACCTCTCGTGAGAAGATTCTGTCGATATGTGAAAAAGATAAATCCGGGGTTACTTACCGCGTGTGCCCCCTACATGGACAACGCCCTCCTTGCCGGCTACCTGAGCGACATCAGGAGTCTCGATATTATAATCTACCAGGGGATGACCATGGCGAGCTACAGGCGAGACAATCGCCTGAAGTTTCCGCTAAGAAGAGTGAAGGATTTCGGCTCGCTCGCTGCCGGGGCGAAGCAACTTCAGAACAAGATCGCACTGACCCATGTTGAAACGTTCGGATACGGTGTGAACAGAATCAATGGGCTGTACATAACGGGATACAACAACATTTATCAGCAAATCCTAAGCGCCGCAACCGTTCCCGGTAATGACGGGATCACAATGTGGAATTACAACGATATCATATATAACACCCTGCGAGAATACCCGCAGTACCGGAAGCAACTCCTTCCCAGCCGGCAAGCCGTCTTTGATGGGATGAAAGCTTTCGAGCTGATCGGCAAAGCTTCCAAAGACCGGAATCAGCTCGCAGTTTATTATCCGTACACCGACTGGCAGGAATACAGATGGGAACGACATTATTACAGCGCCCTCGACGCGTTCAGGATGATGGGAATTCCCGTCGATGTCCTTCCATATGCACCTCCCCACAGTGAATCTTATCCTCCATACTGGCCGTTCCATGCGAACCGTCATGTATTGGAAAGATTGCTGAAAGAGAAGGAAGTGCTTGTGCTCCCGAGCGTCTCAGGATTTCAGGCGACTGACAGCCAGCTGATGAAGCATTTTCTCCGGGGTGGTGGAACCATTATAGCGTTCGGTCCGAGGATTCCGATGGGGAGAACCTATGACCGGACCTCTGTTTTCGGGATAGAGAAAACCGGCAAAAGGGCGACGCACATTAGCATAACCGGCGAGAACGGTCTGGGCAGTGCGCAGTCGCATGAATGGAGCCTCGGCAGGGTCGCTCTCCCGGTCTGGAAGAGCGCTGGCGCGGATGTCTTGGCAAAGTTCGAAGACGGCTCGCCGGCAATAACGATGAATAAATACGGGAAGGGAACCGCGGTCGCTTTCATGACGGATCTCAAGACCGCCGCGCGAAGATTTCCGGACCTGGTAAGGGATGTCCTCAACCGGCTTGGCGTGCAGCGTTACGTCGACATAATCGGAACCAACGAGAATTGCGATGTGGCCGTTTCAAAAACAAGGGACGGTTTCATCGCGGCCGTAGTGAATCATAATGCCAAAGCACTTCACGTCACTCTCAGGCCGCTCGCGGCAGTCTCTCATCGAACGTCGCAAGAGTGGATAGACGTCGTCGCGCATAAAGAGATAGCCAGGTTGAAGGATAACCAACCGTTGAAAATTGAGGTGAAGCCACTCAGTTACAGGCTGATTGAAATGAATGAAGCAGGTGCTGGCCGATAAAATGTGTAGGAGAAAGAGACCAGGAGCCAACGGTGGCGGTTGCTAGCGAAGCCCCGCAGCGACAACGTAGATCGTTAGCGTTGGATGCACTCAGAGGACTTTCGATTCTACTGATGGTGTTTGCCGACATGATGCCGAATGGCCTTCCATCGTGGATGTATCATGCTCAGCTTCCTCCGCCGGTGCGACTTTTCATCCCGACACTACCGGGCATTACATGGGTAGATCTTGTCTTTCCGTTCTTCCTCTTTACCATGGGAGCTGCAATTCCTCTGGCCTTGTCTCGGCGCATCGACGCCGGTTTCTCCAATTGGAAAATGATAAGGGCTCTCCTGTTCCGCGGCTTTTTGCTCGCCTGGTTCGCGATTTTCTTCATGCAAGTAGATCCCTTCGTTCTCAGCAACAATCCTGAGTGGAAGACGTGGCTGGTAGGACTCCTGGGATTCGCACTCCTATTCCCGGTCTTAGCCAGGCTGCCAGGTAATTGGTCAAAAGCAAAGAGGTATGTCGTGCGCGCAGTCGGATGGGGCGGGTCAATTGTAGTGATGGCTATCGTAAGGTTTCCAAGTGGCTCTGGCTTTTCGCTCTACAGAAGCGACGACATAATAATGCTACTGGCAACTGCCGCTGTTTTTGGCGGCTTCGTGTGGCTTATGACACGAGAGAGCTGGATACTCCGCCTCGGCATAATGGGGATTCTCCTCGCTTTCAGATTGTCCTCAGGCGGACCGGTGTGGCTCCCTGATATGGCGCGTAGCAGTCAGATTTTTGTGCCGGTTATTTTGTCCACTGTACCCTCCCAATGGCTCCACAGCCTGTGGCTCATATCTCCGGTCCCGTGGCTTTTCCAAATGAGGTTTCTGCAATATCTCTTCATCATAATTCCCGGAACGATCATCGGGGACATGATCCTGAGATGGATGAGAAGGCCGCCAGCAGAAATGTCTTCCTGCATCGTGGCGTGGCCAAAGTCGAGGCTATTCTTACTTTCCACACTCATGGTAATCATAAACATCATAGTGGTCATTGGACTAAAGGCTCGATGGGTACTCGGAACTACGGTAATTACTTTCGCCCTTCTCATCGCAGGATGGAGGCTGGTCGCTCGTCCGGTTCACGCTACCGAAGAAATGATAAATTCGTTTTTCAAATGGGGGACTTACTGGCTGGCCCTTGGTCTGATGTTCGAGCCGTACGAAGGGGGGATCAAAAAGGATCCCGCGACGATGAGTTACTATTTTGTCGCTTCCGGGCTCGCGATATTTCTATTGATTGCTCTCACCGTGTTGGTCGATCTTCTGGGCTATAAGAAATCTATGAAGTTCCTTATCGAGTGCGGGCAGAATCCAATGATAGCGTATGCAGCCGGGGATAGTCTGATCGCGCCGATATTCGGGCTTACCGGGCTCAGCATTGTGCTGAAAGACCTTACCCCAATGCCATGGCTCGGTGTGGTAGGTGCCGCCGTGATAACTTATCTCGTTGCCTTATCGACGGTCTTCTTTACGAGAAAGAAGATCTTCCTAAGGACATGACACCTTCAAAGTATTCGTGTGAATGTCATGCGCTGTTTCAAGAGACTGCATTGTCCGTGTTAACCTTGATTGAAATGCCGGAGTAATCGAAATGAAAATCTTATCGCTGTGTCTATTCCTTTCGGTGAGCCTATTTGGCGCCGAAGCGTCGGCCCAAATCCTCGCCAATCCTGAGACGAGGGGCGTGTGGGTTCCTGCCGGTTATTCGCCGGAGGACTCTGCGGGGATCGATTCGCTTATGAGGAATCTCAGCTCCGCACACTTCAATGTCGTTTATCTCGGTGTCTGGGATGGCCGCAGTCGTGAGGCAGGCACGATTTATCCGAGCAATGTCGTCAAAGAAGCTGGAGGGCCCCTTCAGTACCCCGCTTTCGTGGGCCAAGATCCGCTGCGGACGTACATTGACCTCGCTCATAAATATGGGCTGGAGGTCATCGCGTGGTTCGAGCTGATGCCATTCGATGTCAGCGTCGGCAATACACCCGCGGATGTTCCTCTTCTTCTCAGAGCGCATCCTGATTGGTCTATGCGACAACGTGATACTACGATAGATTATCATCATAATGTCTATGGTTACTACTTTGGAATAGACCCGGGTGTCCCCGCCGCGTGCAACTTCGTCGTTAGACTGTATTCTGAGATAGCGAAAAATTATCCTGACCTCGACGGCATCGAAACTGATATAGAAGATGATACGCTCTTCTCATACTCAGCAATTGCGAGAGCACGATTCATGAAAGAAACGGGATATCCCAACCCGTTGACTCTGCCGAGCAATTATCCGGCGTGGCTGCACTGGCGCCGTGAGCAGATAACGAACGTAGTGAAGCGAATATACAAAGCCGTAAAGAAGGTAAATCCCAGCTGCTTAGTGACAGGGGCGGTCCCGCCACCCTACATGTCCAGCTACATGCTTGAGTCGTGGGGTGAGTGGGCGAAGAAAGGTTATGTCGACATGCTCGAACCGATGCTCTATGTGAACACATACGACTTCGACCATCAAATGAGGCTGAGCGCCGACTACGTGCCTCAGGGATTTCAACTCTCTCCGGGAATAGCGATTAGTTCCGCCGGATCGGCTGCAAAAACGGTCTACGAAATTCAAGACGCCATGAGAATGGGAGCATCAGGGGTCACCATCTGGTATTACAATTACCTCTTGAGCTACAAGGATGCGCTTGCCGACATGAAGTCAGAAGCTTTTCCGGAAAGGGCGATGCCGGGTTACGACGATTTGATGATGGATACCGATGGACGCGGCATTTTCAAGTGTTCAGGAGTCTGGGCATTGCAGCGCGGCGGATATAACGGGACATACCTTTCTGCGCCAGCTATTAAAGGAGACACGGCAGAATTCTCTGTGAGGGTACTCCGAGAAGGTGATTACGCCTTGTACGGCTATTGGAGCGGAAATCCGCGTGTGAATTCGTCAGACGCTACGGTGATGGTATCCACATCCGCTCTTGCCAGGTCATGCACGGTGAATGAGGAAAAGAACATCAACTCCTGGATGAAGCTGGACAACTATCACTTAAATTCGGGCGACACCTTGACGGTGAAACTCTTTGGCACCGACGGGAGGCAACTCGTGGCGAATGCGTTCCGGCTCAGGAGAGAGTCTGCGGTCTTTGACAGACTTGGTGGAACAAGGTGAATATGCGAACCTTCCTTTCTTTCAAGAAGTCCTGCCCAGATTCAGGACGTCGCATCCGTATCGGCTGCTGGCCTTTTGAAAGTACTGGATGGCTTATCTCGGTAAGCCTACTGGTTGTCCTATCCAGCTTTCCATCGCTCGCTCAGGCCAAGGACCTTTCGAGATACGTCGACCCGTTCATCGGCACGGCGGGAGACGGGAACGTTTTTCCCGGCGCGACGATGCCGTTCGGCATGGTTCAACTGAGTCCCGATGAGAGAACCGGCGTTGCAAGCTGGCCTTCCGGTTACAACTACGCTGCTCATACGATTCTCGGTTTCTCACATACTCATCTCAGCGGGACCGGAGTCGGCGACTACGGCGACATCCTGTTCATGCCGACGGTCGGCAAGGTACTGGTAAATCCGGGCACGAACGCCGATCCTTACGAGGGATACCGTTCGCCGTTCAGCCATTCGAGCGAAAAAGCATCTCCAGGGTTTTATAGCGTCTACCTGCAACGTTACGGGATTAGAGTCGACCTCACCGCCACGGACCGCTGCGGAATGCAAAAATATATCTTTCCGAAATCGGACAGTTCGAATGTCATAATCGATCTTCAACATGGAATCGGAAACACATGCACAGGGAGCTTGATAAAAATAATAGGCGACAGGTGGGTCGAAGGTATGAGACGGTCTCGCGGTTGGGCGGATGTCCGGTATGTCTACTTTGTTGCGGAGTTCTCAAAGCCGTTCAAGCGTTTCGGTATTGCCGATGGGAAAGTGATAACTGCAGGGAGTAGGCGCGCGGAAGGCGACAGCGTCAAGGCATACTTATCGTTTGACACACAAAAACATGAAGCGATAGTAATAAGAGTTGGAATATCGGCGGTAAGCCTGGAAGGAGCGAAAGATAACCTTGCGGCCGAGATGCCGGATTTCGATTTCAACAAGTACCGGCAGGAAGCTCGTGACGCCTGGAACAAGGCGCTGGGCAAAATACACGTTCAGGGAGGCACACACTCGGAGAAGGTAACGTTCTATACGGCACTTTATCACACGATGATGGCTCCCAATCTTTTTGAAGATGTGGACGGGAAATATTTCGGGATGGACCACAAGATTCACGCAGCCAAAGGTTTTACGAACTACACCGTGTTCTCTCTATGGGATGTTTTTCGCGCTGACTTTCCTCTGATGTCGATCATCGAGCCGGAGCGTTACGAAGACTTCGTGCGCTCCATGATTGAAGAGTACAAGCAAGACGGCTTTCTTCCGATGTGGCCGCTTTGGGGGAACGAGACTTACACGATGATAGGGTATCCGTCAGCTGCGGTAATTTTCGACGCTTACATGAGAGGTTTCAGATCATTCGACCTTAAGGCCGCATTTGCCGCGATGAAGCATAGCGCGGACTTGGACTGGCAGGGTCTGAAGGATTTCAGGGAACGCGGCTATGTGCCGGCGGACGGACAACCCGCTTCTGTTTCGAAGACGCTGGAATACGCGTACGAAGATTGGTGTATCGCCCAGATGGCGAAGAAACTCGGAGATATGGCCGATTATCGAAAGTTCAATTATCGATCGCTGTTCTATCAGAACGTCTTTGACCCAAAAGTCGGTTTCATGAGGGGAAAATTATCTGATGGCAAATGGATAACACCTTTCGATCCGAATACAGTCTCGGGCGATTATACTGAGGCAAATGCCTGGCAATACAGCTTCTTCGTCCCGCAAGATGTCGGTGGTCTGATTAAGTTGTTCGGCGGGAAAACGAAATTCGCGGAGAAGCTTGACAAGCTCTTCAGCGCCCCGAGTCAGCTGACAGGCAAATACCAGACTAAAAGCATAACGGGTATGGTTGGCCAGGATGCGCAGGGAAATGAGCCGAGCCATCACATGCCATATCTGTATGACTATGCCGGTCAGGCTTGGAAGACGCAGCGTGTTGTAAGGGAAATTATGTCCAGATGGTACACAGATAAACCCGACGGGCTCTGTGGAAACGATGATTGCGGGCAAATGTCTGCGTGGTACGTTTTCAGCGCGATGGGCCTCTATCCTGTCACGCCGGGTCAGAACACATTCGATATTGGAAGTCCATTGTTTCGCAAAGTAACGATCGAACTTGGCAACGGGAAGCGCTTCGTGATAGAGGCGGAAAATGGATCGGGCGAAAACACATATATAGAGTCCGCCGCTTTGAATGGAAAGTCCTATGACCACGCATACCTGACACAGTCAGATCTTGCGAAGGGAGGCGTGCTTCGCTTTGTAATGTCGAGTAAACCGAACAAGAACTGGGGTGTGGACAACCCCGGGCTCTTTGCAATGGCGCCGGAGCGCAATGTCGTTCCGATGGTTAGTGTTCGTTCCACGAGTCTTAGATTTTCCGACTCGATCATGGTAAGGCTGAGCTGTCCGTTGCACGGAGCTAAGATCTACTACACATTGAGTGGAAAATTATCGCGCGCCAAAGCGCATCAGTATATTACGCCATTTGTTGTCCGCAAGAGTTGCGTGCTGAGGGCTGCCGCCTATTTCAAGAGCGAACGGAGCGAGAATACTATTGTCAGGTTCGTAAAGGCGCTCTATCCGCCTTTTCCGGCCGAATATAAATTCAAGTATGCGAATCAGTACACAGGAGGTGGAGTTACCGCGCTAACCGACGGACATTTTGGCACGACGAACTATGAGGGAAGCGCGTGGCAGGGATTCAGAGGGACCGACCTTGATGTTGTCATCGATCTTGAAAAGGAGAGAAAACTCGAAAAGGTCTCTACGGGTTTTCTTCAGAACGCGGACATCGGGATATTCCTCCCTGAATACGTCGATTATTACATATCGCAGGATGGAAAACATTTCAAGGAAGTTGCAGACATTAAGAACACTGAAAGAACCCGAAAGCTTACTCCATTCATAAAGCGATTTACTGCAAACCTGCGAGGGACGAAGGCGAAGTACCTGCGTGTCTTTGCCAGGAATCGGGATATTATCCCGTTGTGGTGTTGGAAGTCCGGCGCGCCTGCATGGCTCTTCGTAGATGAGGTATCGATGAAGTGGCCGAAGGATAAGTCGAACTAAGATGATAAAGAGAAATTTATAACTGAGACAATGCAAAAAACAGCAATTGGCATATCGGTTCCAAAGATGGCAGCTCGTTGTTGCCAGCATGAATCTACATTGTGTTTGAGGAGAACATGAGATGAAGAATATATTATCGGCGTTGTTCCTGTTGATTGTTTTCGCGCCCGCTGTAAAGGCGGTAAATCTGCCAGCGCCGGAAACACGCGGCGTATGGGTTACGGGTAATTTTCTTGAAGGCGGGCCGCCGGCCATCGAGAATCTAGTCGACAGTGTAGCTGCGGCACATTTGAATGTGATTTATATAGATGTATGGTATCAGGGCTCTACGATTTATCCAAGCAGTGTGGTCCCGGCAGCGGGCGGACCCGCTCAGAATCCGGCCTTTGTCGGCACCGATCCTCTGAAGACACTGATTACGGATGCTCATGAACAAGGAATCGAAGTGGTCGCCTGGTTTGAATATGGCCTGGCGGTCGGCATGGGGAGCGACTCGACGCAGGTGCCCAACATCCTGCGCGTTCATCCGGATTGGTCAATGGTTCAGCGCGATACTACGAAACATTTTAACTATGACGCTGGCGACCACATCTACCTCTTCTGGGTAGACCCGGCAGTGCCTGCAGCCGCCGATTTCATCGTTAATCTATTCAAAGAGTGCGCTCAGAGATACCCGGATCTCGATGGAATTGAATTGGACAGACTTCGATATCCCAGCACAGATTTTTCGTATTCTGACGTAGCTCGTGAACTGTATGACGCACAGTATGGGGTCGATCCGCTGAGCCTGTCGGATACTGATCCAACTTGGGAAGCGTGGAGGGAAGAGCAAGTCAACGACGTTGTCAGGAGAATATACGAAGCTGTGAAGTCAGTGAACCCGAATTGCCTAGTCTCCGCGGCCGTGGATCCCTGGGGCCTGCCCGGGCTTACTTCGACTAACCTTCAGGCATGGAATGTTTGGGCCGACAGCGGATACGTAGACGTTCTTGAACCAGAAACATACTGGGATGTTGCGGACTACGAGGCGGAGGTGCCGCCGTTGCAGCGAATAGTACCTGACAATTTCTATCTGAACACCGGAATAGCACTTAACCAAAGCGGAAGCGCTGCTAATACGACGACCGAAATAAATTTTGCCCGCCAGCAAGGATGGAAAGGCGAAGTGATCTGGTACTATGGTTACCTCGAGCAGAACGGGTATGCTGGTTCACTTAGGAATTCCATTTTTCAAACCGTCACTCTTCCGAGTTTCGATGACATTCTGATTGACAACACAACTCAAGGCGCATTTTCGACGCAAGGGTCATGGACTATTGCGAGCGGCGGTTATGATGGGTCGTCTGATGTCTCGGTGGCATCGCCGTTTAATACGGCGACGTTTGCGTTCAGGATTCTTAGAAGCGGAAGATATTCTTTGTACGGTTATTGGTCGGGAGACAGTTCTTCGAATTGTCGCTCTGTCGTCCTCAACATTGTATCGGCTTCTTTCTCCGAGGTTGATACTATCGACCAATCGAAGGACTTGAGTACGTGGAACTTAATTGGCGCCTTTCCGCTGAACTCAGGCGACACGGTTCATGTCACGGAAAGTGGAAGCGGGAGCGGAAACGTGATCGCGGACGCTTTCAGGCTGCGGAGAGAAGTTCCACTACAACTCCAGGACAATGCAGTGCCGGACAGCAACGAAGTGCTGCTTAAATTCAATCAGGATCTTCTTTATCCTTTGGCCTCGTGCTCGAAGATATTTTTGTCAGGCACCGGAGGCGACAGCGTGTCGGCCACAGCCGTTGTCGACTATAGCGACAATTACGTCCTTCATGTCTCGGTGCCCGCGATGCAGACTGGAAGCGAATACACACTCTATGCTCAAGATCTTGTCAGCGCACAGCATGATACCGCCGATTTCACGATACCGGTAATGTATGAGCCTGATAGCACAGTCGTCGAAGTTGACGACGCCTCACCGACGCAGTTTACGACTTTAGGATATCCATGGAAACTGCTGAGTGACACGAATGCTGTGGGCGGATCTTGCAGGATCATAAAGCAGTCGACGAGCATAGTTCGCGCAGAATGGGCTCCTTTGCAGGTTCGCCAGGACGGCTACTATGAGCTGTACGCCAGCATCCCGCAAGTCCACTATCCGCTCTCAACCAGATGCCTCTATTTGGTGCTCAACTATAATGGCACGGATTCGGTGATTACTTCGCAGGACGATGCCGTGAACGGGTGGCTGAAGTTGGGCAATTTTCAATACACGACAGGGCAAGTTGGAGCGGTCATGGTATCGACCTTGGCCGGTGCTGACACCAATCAGTATATCGTTGCGGACGCGGTCAAACTGAATAGGTCTGTCGAGATTGCCGGTATCGGGAAAACACCCGTCACGCCGAGAGACTTTCGCCTTTTTCAAAACTACCCTAATCCGTTCAATCCAACGACAATGATCAGTTACCAGCTGCCTAAAGGGAGTTTCGTCAAACTAAGCGTGTATGACGTGCTGGGTAGGCGGATTGCCACGCTTGTGGATGGGAGAGAAGACGCGGGCGATCATGAGGTGAGTTTCAATGGAAGCAAGTACTCCAGCGGGGTGTACTTTTGTCGGCTGAACGCTGGTGGTCATTCGGCCGTCCGGAAGATGATAATGATCAAGTAATATTGGCAGAGGAGAATAACGATTATGCGTTGGCTATTTATTGTAGTTGCTATTTCATTGAGTTTTGGGAATCTGGCCGTGAACGCAAAGCCCGCTCATAGAAAGGACGCCTTTCTTTGGCTTGACGGACACGCGAACTTTAAGCGCTTGGGAACCAAGGCCGGAGTGGATCGTGTGCTGAAAGATGCCAGATCCGCAGGCTTCACGGGAGTCATCCTGGGGCTGAAGGGAATCGATGGACATGTGTTGTACCCGAGTCATATTGCACCTGTGCTTCATGAATTCAACGGATTCAGAAGATCGAGCGAGTACAATTTTCCAGCCATCGTTCTCAAAGAGGGGCACAAGCTTGGCCTCAAGGTCTATTTCGGTATGGAGATGTTTCAGGAAGGAGAAGAGAAGGGACGTAAGGGGATAGTATACACGACACATCCTAACTGGCAATGTCAGGTCTATACTCCGCACGGCATCGTGCCAATGAGTCAGACTTCATCGGTGGCTGTCTTTGCGAATCCTGCCCTTCCGCAGGTTCGTGAGTATGAGATTTCACTCTGGCAGGAACTTTTAAGGATGTATAAGCCGGACGGGATAGTCCTTGACGGAGCCCGTTATCCTGACAGCAAGATTATCGATGAGACTGATTTCAGTAATGCTTCACGCGTAGCTTTTCAGAACTTCATCGGCCATAAAATTGAGAAATGGCCACAGGATATTTTTACGTACAAAACTCTTCCCGACGGGAAGGTAAAGCAGCTTCCCGGTCCGCTGTTCAAGAAATGGATAGAGTGGCACTCGGCAGTGATATATAATTTCATTCATCAGGTACGGGACAGCGTCAAGAAGATCGATCCGAAGGTTGTGTTTTCCGACTACGTCGGCGCGTGGTATCCGATTTATTATCAAATGGGAGTGAACTGGGCAAGCAGGACTTACAATCCCGCCAAGCATTACAGCTGGGCCGAACCGACTTACCACCGCACCGGATACGCCGAGCTCGTCGATAAGATGTTTGTGGGGACATATTTCTATAACGTTACCGAGAAGGGGGCGGTTAAGTCCCACACTCCATCTCCGGATCCGACTAAGAAGCCTTCTTACTACTGGTGGTATTCGGTCGACGGCTCGGCAAAGATCGCGATGAGGGTGATAAAAGGAGTCACGCCTGCATACGGCAGCTTGTATGTCCAGCAATATCTTGACAAGCACAATCCTCAACAATTTGTAAGAGCAATTAGAGCCGATCTTAAGCTGACCAACGGAGTAATGATCTTCGACGTCGTCCAGCTTGACAAGTATGGCTGGTGGAAGTATGCAAAGGAGGGGCTTGAACGAAACTGAACGGCAGAGAAAAGCCGGATTATTTGTGGCCATGTTGCTCATTGTTGCCGGGGGGTAGCGGCTCGTTCTCTCGTCCGGGTCAGCGGTTTGTCTCTGCCGAGCGTCGGTCGTAACCGTAGTTCATTTCAGACCATACATGTAGAAAAAGAATTTGCTGACAATAGTGAGCCATATCTTAGAAGTGATGAAATCCTGAAATGACCGGCCGTGTGGAATCAGATGGATGCGCCTGTGCACATGGAAGCTAAAGTAATGGACAAGAACAGGCCCGAATTTCGACTAGAATGCGCTGAAATAGCACTTGACATGATAGTTGAATGGTCTTAACTTTAGTTTGTTGACCGAACGAACCAACGTCGATCCAGAGTTGCAAGCGGTCCAAGAAAGGTGAAAAAATGAGCTCGATTTACGGCTTGTTCCAACGAATAGGCAGAAATATTAATGACGAGAAGATGAATCTGTTCTCTGTGTCCATAGAGTCGGACAGGGAGAAGCTCTCGCAAAAATTTCACAGCTGAGGAGTTAAGAGAATGAAGTGGCTATTGTTTCTTTCGATAACCTTAGTGAGCACTGCGGTGTTCTCTCAAACCAGCAGTTTCACTTACTCTGGCTCAATGACTTTCAACATTGCTGATTCGCTGGTAGCGCCCTACCTCTGTGCCATAGATTCTTCGGGTGACATATGGGTTGTGTCGACAAGCTCAGTCTCGGCGAGTGCTATCAATGGTTTGTTCGAAGCCGCACCCGCAGACACTTCCTTTCATTTGGTGGTGCAGTTCGCGGACTCAGACAGCGTGAGGGACGTTACGGGACTTGCAGTCCGAGGGAACGACGTGTTTGTTTCTGCGCGAATGTCGCCTCCAGCGGGCTACAGCTCTCCGTATTATTATCCATACTCTGAAATCTTATACCTGCCAAACGGGAACCCGTCCGGAATGGAGATATTCAAGCAGCCTAAGTATAAAGACTACGGAACATGGTACAACGGCATTACTGTCTCCAAGGACGGATACATGTATTACGGGCAATCATACCTGGTTACGATTGGCACTATTGACGGAAGAAAGAGCTCTTCGGACTTCGGCAATACTCTTGGATTCGCCTACACGAGCGGAAGCACGCCGATGGAACCGGGCGGGGGGCTAACTAATCCTAATGCTTTGAACCAGATCCGAACCATAGCACTGAATCCAGACAGCAGTTATTCCAGCCCGACTGCCGTTGTATTCACGTCGAGAAACTCTTCCACTGACCCGGGCGGGAGCGGTACAGGAGGGATTGCCGCATGGACCGGCGGCACTGAGTCAAACCCTCTCGGATACCGAGCAGTGCGTATTACAGATATCTCGGGATTCCTCAAGCTCGGCACAAGTACACCTTATGGAATAGCGATCGACCCGCGGACAGGCTATCTGTTCGTTTGTGGGACCGACTCGAGCAGAAAATGGGTGAAGGGCTTTGATGTGTCCGGGAGTTTCGCCACTCAGGCTGATGAGCTTCCAAGCAGTACCTCTCAGGATGTGAAGTTTCCAAATGGCGCGCCGTTTGTTGCACCTTCAGATGTCGCTTTCAATAGTAATGGCCAGGTCGCGTACGTCGCTGACGAAGGAGCGAAAAAAGTATTCAAATTTGAATCGACAGCTACGGCAGTGGTTAATAGCCCTCACAATTTACCTGATAATTTCGTCCTTCGGCAGAATTATCCAAATCCGTTTAATCCTACTACAAAGATAGTGTTTGAGGTGCGGTCCAAGGTTAACGTGGAAGCTGAAGTGTTCAACATACTGGGACAGAGAGTTGCCACATTGGCCAGTGGCAGCGTTGCCCCCGGGACTCACGTTCTTACTCTTGACGGTTCAGGTTTCGCTTCGGGGTTGTATATCTGCAGAGTGACTGCCGGTAGTCAAACTGAGCAGATAAAAATGATGCTCGTGAAATGAAGAAGCTGAGATTGGCCGCCTTCATGCTGGTTGCTCTGTTGTCGGCTTCGGCTTGCGCCATGAACTTTCCAAACCCGCAGACACGTGGCGTGTGGATTAGCGGGAATTACCTCCAGGGCGGTCCCAGCGCCATAGAAACGCTGATGAGGAATCTCAGCGAAGCAAACTTTAATACTGTCTACATAGACGTCTGGTATCAGGGATCGACCATTTACCCCAGCCAGGTAGTTCAGGCGGCAGGCGGTCCCTCGCAAAACCCAGTCTTCGTCGGCACCGACCCACTGAAAACAACGATTCAAATTGCGCATGAGTACGGTATAGAAGTGTTTGCCTGGTTTGAGTATGGTTTGATGGTGGGGACCAGTACCGACTCAGCGGATGCTCCCGCAATACTGCAGAAGCACCCCGATTGGGCGATGGTACAACGCGACACGACGAAGGATTTCTTTCATAACGAATACGGCTACTTCTTTGCCGTCGACCCCAGCGTGTCAGCCGCATCGAACTTCATAGTAGATATGTATACGGAATGCGCACGCAATTATCCCGACCTCGATGGAATAGAGACGGATATTGAGAACGATACCACAGTATCATATTCTGACACTTCCAGGATCCGTTTCATGCAAGAGACGGGGCAGCCCGACCCTTTGACATTGCCAAACAACAATTCCGCATGGCTTTCGTGGCGGCGCCTTCAGATAACAAATGTTATTCGGAGAATTTATGATGGCGTTAAAACGGTGAACCCTAATTGTGTGGTCACCTCAGCGGTCCCTCCGCCATACATGTCGAGCTACATGCTCGAATCCTGGGATGAGTGGGCGAAAAGCGGTTACCTCGATATGGCTGAACCAATGCTTTACCTCAACACCGCTGATTTTGACAACCAGATGAATCTTAGTACCACTTACGTCCCGCAAGGGTTCCAGCTTTCTCCGGGTATTGATATGAGTTCGGCTGGCTCTGTTGCCAATACAATATCAGAAATACAAGATGCCGAAAACAGGAACGCCGCTGGTGTCACGATATGGTACTACGGTTATCTCAGCACTTATCCTAACGCTTTCGCAGACCTGAAGTCACAGGTGTTTCCTGAGAAGACAATGCCAAGTTACGATGATCTTCTTATCGATAACTCAAGAGGGGTTCTCAGCTATCAAGGCGCCTGGACGAGAGTCCGCGGAGGATACAACGGCACCTATCTGACCGCGCAAGCGGTCCAAGGCAACACGGCGACCTTCTCCGTTAGAATACTTCGAAGCGGAGAATATACCATTTACGGATACTGGGGCGGAGACTCTTCCAGCAACTGCTCAAAGGCTTTGGCTGAAGTATCTACTCCCGGTCTTGTTAAGACCGATACGTTGAATCAGGATTCGAATCTCAATACATGGTCTTATGTCGATAAATTCCAGCTCAATTCTGGCGACACGGTCACAATCAGGCTGACAGGCACCGGAGGAGGCAATCTTATCGCTGACGCGTTCCGCCTGAGGCGCGCCAGTCCTTTTGCGCTTAGCGACTATGCAGTTCCTGACAGTGAGACGATATTGCTAAAATTCTCGACTCCTCTTCTCGATCCGCTCTCGCCTATAACTACAGTATCCACTTCGCTTACCGGAGTGAAATTGAGCTACTTCGTGGATCCGACTGACAATACGATCCTGCATCTTGCGGTCCAAACTCTTAAAGAAAATGTCCCTTTCACAGTCTATGTGAAGAATCTCGTTGATGTGTCGTATGATACGCTGAATTTGTCGCACTCTTTGATTTACGATCCTGATAGTACCACATTTGTCATCGACGAAAGCACACCGAACTCCTTTTGGAAACAGTCGGGTGATTGGCTGGAGGACACTAGTTCGTCCGCAGTTGGCGGAAGTTATTGGGTGGCAAAACAAGGCCAACAAGTGGATCGTGTCCAATGGGGACCTATGCAGATCAAGACCAACGGTTACTATAATGTCTATGCGTACATTCCGAAAACTCAACTTACGCTGAGCGGCAGATGTATGTATATCGTCCTAGATCATTTCGGAAGCGACTCGGTTCTTATTTCCCAATCCGCGACCGAAGGCGCATGGGTTGATTTAGGAAACTTTCCGTTTCAGTCTGGGGACCAGTTTGCGGCATCGTTATCTTCAATTGCCGGGACCGATACCAGTCAGTATGTTGCGGCAGACGCGATAATGCTTGAAAGAGCGGTTCAGATAACGAATGTGTTGGGGAACGACAATATCCCGAAGAGCTTTGTTGTCTATCAGAATTACCCAAACCCGTTCAACCCATCGACGGTAATTTCTTTTCAGTTGAAAAAAAGAGCGAGTGTCTATATTACGATTTATAATTCACTCGGCCAGAAGGTAAAGCAATTGCTGGATGGAAGGACCTACCAGGCTGGTACGTGGTCTGTCCAATTCGACGGCTCGTCAATGTCGAGCGGTCTTTACTTTGCGTCAGTGAGAATTGCAGGAACGAGTTTTGAAAGGCGTAGAATTATTAAGATGCTTCTTCTAAAATGATAGGTCGGAATCCTTTAAGCTCCGTTTCGCGAAACTCCGGCGAAGGAAATATCCCGCCGAACGCGAGAGCTGCAGGACGAACTAATGATGTCTCACGTCCTAGTGACGTCTCGTGCGCTCGCCGTTCCTGCCAATGTTCGCTCAAATGGGAGAAGTCAGGCAAATCCAAGATTCGATTCCTGAAACATCAGCCTTACAAACCGACGTGCCGTGCCATTTCCGTCAATTTCTCTGATGCTTTCTTTGGCACTGAATTGCGTCGCGAATTTTGAATTTTTAGTCATTCTCAAAATGGAGAGTGGATTGTGTGGAATTTCTTCAGTGAACTTATGGGAAACATTGGTGAACCGAATACGATTAGAATTCTCAGGTATGTAAGAGAACGCGGAGTTACTTCGCAAATAGAGATCTCGCGG
>JAJZVO010000135.1 GCA_021845665.1 Bacteroidota bacterium
CACTCTTAATACTATCGGCGTTCGGCTTATCCAGTTGTTACACAAGATTTGTTAGTTCCCCCACTCCTTATGTACGGCAGCCGGCATCCAACCGGGTATATCGTCGCTCTCAAAGGTACTATCGCAACGGCGGATACTATAATCTCCCCTACCAAATGCCAGGCTACATACCTGCACCTCAACAATATGGCCAGCCGTATGTCCAATCTTATCCTGGCTATTATAGCCAGCAGCCGGTCGTCACGCAGAATGTGCCAGGTTACGTGACCCCGCCTCAGCAGCCGGCTTACACACCGCCCGTTCGACTGCCGCGGAATTTCGGACCATCGCCGTTTAACACACCGTCACCTCAAAAGGCGCCGACACCAAGGACCAGACGTTAATATCAATCGCAATCCCTATAATCATCGCCAGTCCACGGCAAATTCCATATTGTCGATCTCCCCGAATAATCCCCGGCGTGAGTGGAAAGGTTTGAGACCGGGGAATGTTGCAACCAGTATAACCCGTTCGTATCTTATCGTTAACTTTCACAGGACATTCCAATGACAGCACAACAGAACATCCCGAAGGCAAAGAGCATCCTATTCATATTCTTCCTGTCTCTCATCACGACATCTGCGCCGGCTTTTGGTCAGAGCGCCGAGGGCTTTTTCCACTTCTCCGAAGACGTCAGACTCTTCACTGCCTATGCCATGATGAACGCCTCAGGAAAGGGAGGTGAATGGCGCACGGCAGGAATGGACCCCATCAGAATCCAGCTGCGTGCCGACCTCGCCGGCCGGATCGATACCTCCTTCCAGTCGAAGTTAAGAGCCTTCAACCGGAGTCACGGACAGATATTGGAAACTTACGAAGCTGCCCTTCTGACTTCCGGGCCGCCTGATTTCCGCTGGGACTACAATCCGAAGAACACCGGGGAAATAGCAGAGATCGTTTCAGCAGACTCAGCCCTACCGAATCTCCTCGCGGAATTTTACAGGAAGGCAAACGTGGCTCAACTCTGGGACGAGTATCGCCCGCTTGTCCAGGCTGAGAACAACAAATACAAACCGTTCGCCGATAAGGCAATGGACGACGTCCTTTCGTATTGCCGCCTCGATTCGAACTACTTCTATTCGGACAGCAGGCTGATCCATTTCGAATTCATGCCGCTCATCCCTTATTTCACTTCGATGACCGCCTGGGTAAACGGTCAGGTTTACTTCATTGTAGGTCCGCAGGAAGCCAAACCCGACCAGTCGATATTCTACTACCTCCTTTTGAACCGTGTTACATTTCCACTTGTCAGGAACGATTCCGGAAACGTCCGCCGGCTCGCCGGGTTGTTCGATGCGGTAAGGTCGAAGATCGATATGAAGGACGGCAACTGGAGCAGGCTTCTTGCAGAAAGCTTCTCCGAGGCGATGGACATAAGATTGCAGAAAAGACTTTACGACCTGGACGACTCGACCGTTCAGTCATCCATTATGACGGAGTACAGATATGGCTTCATACTCTGCCCGGCAATCTATCGGGATCTCGGAAAGTACGAAAGTTCCGGGATGAGTTTCAGCGAATACTTTCCGAAGATTTTGAAGTCGATAGATTACAGACGCGAGATCAAAAAATGGGACGCCTTCTGGGCAAAAGGGTGAGGATACGTTTCAGTCCATTTTGATCGGCTGTCGAATCACAGAGGCGGAGTTGCATTTATAGGAATCCCGGTGGTTTTGTTTTGTTCTTGATTCTAATGATGCTCATCCCTTTTCAATATAAATGTAATCATCAGCCCGAACCGTCCACGATAAGGGAACTAACAAACTCCCGCGCGAGGCAAATAGAGTCCACGGTTGTGCGATCATCGCACGCATCCATGTTTAACCCATAAGCGCGGCATGAATTGAGACGAGTGGAAAGCAATAATCGAGTGCCGTGGTGCGGCATTCCACACGCGGACTCAATCCTCATGGCGTTGGTATTTCCCAAATACTCAAGCCATTTTGGCTAACATCCGCACACGCAATATCGCCATCCTGGTACGCTATGCCCTGGAAGTCACACACCACCTTGCCTCCCGCGACTTGATAACTGTGTTCGGCATCCATCGTAGCAAGGTCAATTTGGTAAACGATGCTGCTGGAAGTAATCCCCCAGAGTTTTCCGTTTGCCACCATCATGTCACCTAAGCCAGTATATGTAGAGCCTTGCTTCAACAGCGTCCCATTCTTTGAAAGTATCAGAAATGTATTGAAGCTACCCATCACCATGACGCTGTCTCCGCTGACCGCGATCCCTTGGATCCAATTACTGCCCCCATTCCCAGTGAAGTATTGAGTCAGGTCATACCGCGCTAATAGAGTCGTATCGCTTAGGTTACGCTTCTCGAGAAAGAGCTTCCCTGCAAGCCAGAGTTCATTTCCCGAAACATCCATGGCAGTGGCGGCCGGGAAATCGATACTTGTCACGGAGGTATCACTGGTGCGAATCTCATTGAGCACACCATCGCTTCCATTTCCTCCGGTAAGGACATAATAAGTCGAGTCATGGTATGCGAGTGCTCGTACAGATGGCCCAATCGAGGGATAGAAGGAAATCTTAGCAGAAGGAAGATTGTCAAGCCATGGATTGGCATCGGCAGTGTTATTATCTCGCACGAAGCTCATCGGTTGACTGAACAAAGAATCATAGGACAGGGTCAAGGTGTCAAGCCGCTGGCTCCACCTGATCCAATACCAAATGCCGGTTTGACCACCAACGGACCACAGAATGCGATTTGAGTCAACTTTCACAAAATCAGTCAGTTCATCACGAAAATTGAAGCCGTAGTCTCGCTTCTCGGAGAGAACTGAATTCGTGCTGTCATATACAACGTAAGCAACAACTTCCCCCGGCTCAATATTCCGCCAAGTGCCTTGCAGGAAGCTTTGCGCCGACGATTTCAAACTCAGCGACTTGCCGTTGCTACTTACCGGGTTGCCGTTCTTGCCGCAAGAAAGAAGCGCAATAGAAAGAGTACAAGCAAGCATCCAGGGTCTGATATAAGAAATTATCATGGTTTATGCCTTCAACATAGCGCTTCAATCGTATTCAACGTCCGCTCGAAAGTCTTCGTGGCAAAGTATTCGTTCCTAATTCCCTTCGGTACATAGTCAAAGCACAAATAAAGCAAATTAAGATTTACATACAATATCAATCACAACCGCACACCCAGACGTAACCGCTCAGTTACGGTGGTAGAGGAGATGGATGTGAGGGGGAATGCGAGAAGAGAGATATGTAGGCATCGATGGAGGAGTTAGCAGCGAAGAGGTCCAAGAAGGAG
>JAJZVO010000077.1 GCA_021845665.1 Bacteroidota bacterium
TAAAATATCCTCTTGTGCAGACCGTTTTGTGAGCACTTCTCACTCCTCCTCACGATATTACTTCTTCGTCCTACTGTTCCCTCATATCTCATGCCAAAACCTTACCACTTTTCGGCCAGATATCTAGGCACACCACAAGCCACACAACTAAAATATCACGATCGGCTACATCACTCCATAGGTGTAATGAAAATAGCCTCATACCTATATCGCAAGGCGTTCAAAAATGATCTCTTCAATGAGAACGAATGGAGGTTCCTTAGGATAGCGGCGCTCCTCCATGACATTGGCCACCTCCCATTCTCGCACATGATAGAAGAAGTCTTTAATGAGTTAAACTGGACCCCTGGTTTATACAAGACCTCGTATTCTCATGTCTTGCAGACCGAGAAGAGAATAAAACAGATTTTTAGAGTTGGGAGCGACTGCGAGAGCCATTTGACAGAATTAGGGTATGACGTCGATGATCTAATAAGGCTTATCAATGGCAACTATGGGGTGGGTTACCTCGACGCCATTATCAACAGCGCAATAGACGCAGATAAAATTGACTACATCTTTTCAGACACAGACGTCACCAGGAGACGAATTTCCCTAACTGAATCGCAATTCCTAAAAGACATTGCATCAGAGTTAAGCGTGACTCCCCAGGGGTTCCTTGCCTTTTCTGGAGTGTCTGCGAGAGCAGCCTTTGATTTGCTCAAGGCGAGAAGACATCTTTATCAGAATCTTTACCTTTCTCCCAGCATGAGGGTGCTGGAAGGCATTGCGAAGCATATTATCACGACTTACTTCTTACATGAAGTAAACCTTCGCAATATCGACATCAAACAGGTCGCAATCGAAGCGGGGAGCTTAACCTGTCCAGATCTAGGTCTCTACAAGATTCTCGAGAGCATAAACCACTTGGAAAAGTTACAAACAAGTGAAAACCATATTCCGCATGATAAGGGAACGGAGTGGCAAATCATTGATGGAATGCACGAACGACTACGGACTAATAAGCTTCTAAACCCAATTGTTCGAAAGAGCATCTCGCGGGGGTATGAACTGATTACTGCGACCCGAGGCGAGTCTGCACTTAAACAAATTGAAAGAAGAATAAAACGCCTGTCATTTAATGGATTGGAACTGTACAACAAGGTCTCAAAAAATGCAAAGACCTGCAAACTGCGTATGCCAGGAAGACTCATTATTGAGGTCGTCCAATTTCCCAAGTTTCTCTCCATAGCCGACGAGAGAAATACCAAATTAAGAAGTGACAACACAAAGACTTTTTCAGAATGCATTGTTGTACCACCAGGCAGCGCTGCTACATGGTACGCTTCTCAGAAAGCAGGCATGGCTCTGCTAGATTCCACACTAAAGGATGAAGAAGTAAAAGGATTCAATGTTTATATTTATCCTTTGATGGGTGATGGTGATAATCCGTACGAGGATCCTAACATCAAACAAGCCATGAATCTCTTCAACCGATTAATGGAGCAGGAGAGTATCATCGAAGAGGCAGAGTAGATGACACATATCGTAAGCGTTTCCTACAGGATATTTTTTCCAGATATTGAAGACTTGATCCAGAAGTTAACTTTGGGAAGCGAGGACTATGGGTTTAGATTTATCCCCAGCATCGTCTATACCGAAAAAGTTGAAGGAGCAAATCAGGTGTCGACTCCAAAATTATTTCTCTCGGAACTCCTGACGGACTTTTCGCTTTACGAAGTGGGAACCCCAATCGCCCAACTGAAGCAATACTTCAAAGACGATTTTGTCCCAAGTGACTTGATGTTTGCAAAGAAAGCGTTTCAAAAGCTCCGATCTCTTGTAATACCTTTTGCAGAACGAGTCGTGGCCGACCTTTGCTCCCAATTGATCTTGAATTCGCTTAAAACAAACGACGATCATGGTGACGAATTCATCTTTTTCATCGAGCGGTTGTCTTCCGACAAGATGCTCGGGAGACTCGGTTATCTTTATCTTAATTTAGACAGAACGACAATCTGCTTCCTTTCCATAGATCCAGATGAACTCTACACTACCGTTATAAGTAAGACGACTGGAAAACTCAATTTTGACCTCATAAGAGTGCTCTCCTCTAGATCATTCCAATTCGGACCATATCCTGGCAATCCAGAAGATGCATTGGAACAAGCATACTTTTACAGCCCTCTTCCTGATACTGGTGCGAAACGTACCGCTCTCAGATTTGACTTGTACTCACAAGGTCTCACTGAAGACCAAATAAGCAAAAAAAGCGAGACGGTCTTCAGGATCCTGCGGACACCCACTGAAACGCTCCCTCATATGATCGCTGAGTCATATTATTTAAGGTTGCCATCTGGTTTTAGTATTGCCAAGAACGCTTGGAAACAGCCGCAATTTGGAATTGATCAAATGAGAAACCTCGTTGCCGAGAACAAGAAACTTAGTGGACGATGAAGCTTATGAATGAAAAAAGCATAGGGAAGGTTCTCCAGGTCACAGGATCGGCCAACATATCGTTTGTCTCGACTCAATACTATGCTGGTAAGTTCGTCAAACTTCCAATGGACCACATTGCCCAAGGGATTACACTCCTCGGAGAAGTAACTTCCATCGATGCCGTCAATCCCTATTTCGAAAAGGCCGCGACTGTCAGATACGTTGAGGAGGCAGATGAAAGCGTCACGAGTCAAACCGTCTTTGTCTCGCACTTCCGACCGTTGGCATATTTGAAGGGCGGGACACCGTATGATAGCAGTTTCCCCCCCTCTCCTGGCTCACGAGTATTCCTTGCGGACGATCGCGAGATTCAAATCGCATTGGGTCTGGAAGATGATGGAGTATCTGTAGGATCTCTCCTCGGTAAAGAAAACCTCTCCGTTAAATTGTCGATTAACAAGCTTCTGAGGACGCATTTTTCGGTGTTAGGCAGGACAGGGGCAGGTAAGTCATTCTTCACGAAAGGTTTGCTAAATGGTATCACAAACCAAATCAAGTTTATTCTTTTGTCACCAACTGGAGAGTACAATGATGTCTCTGATAACCTTGATGGCACGCTTTACAAAGGTTCCGAGATTACATTTCCGCTCGAACTCGGTTATCTTTCTATGATATACGGGCTCACAATGCGCGAGCAAATTATTTTCGAGAAGTTCTATAAGGGTCTTGGAGAAAAGGATATTACCCTATCCAGTCATCAAATCCTCACTCGATTCAGAGACTGGTTCATGAAACAAAGATCTCCGAGTGAGTCTACATCGCTGTTTCCTGACGAATCAGATTCTTCGCACCGGAGGGAGCTTCCGCCATATGGGGACACCATCTTATCCAAAATTAGACAGAGAGATGTAACGTTTGCCAAACCTGCACTGAAAATCCCATTCGAACAATCCGCTATCCTCGACATGTCAGATCAGTCCCAGGAAACGCAGGAA
This sequence comes from Bacteroidota bacterium, assembly GCA_021845665.1. Taxonomy (GTDB): domain Bacteria; phylum Bacteroidota; class Ignavibacteria; order Kryptoniales; family JAKASW01; genus JAKASW01. Next base: position 3,414 of record JAJZVO010000077.1, read on the forward strand.
CTTTTGATAACCCATGTTCTAAGTAACTTATTGCAGTCATACAAGAAATCACCAGGCAAGAGAACTTTGATTGTAATAGAGGAAGCGCACAATTTTGCTCCTAGTATCCAGACAACTGCCTGTAAGGACAAGATAGTTCAGGTCGCCAGAGAAGGCAGGAAACTAGGAATCAATTTATGTCTAATCAGCCAACGTCCACGCCACATTGATCAGACAGTCCTTTCTCAAGCAGGGACCTTGTTCCTCTTTAACATGCAACACCCTGATGATGTTCAGCATGTACTAGGAATATCGCCCACATACAATCCTGATATGCCCGACACCCTACGCACACTCGACGTTGGACAGTGTTTCATAATAGGTGAAGCAACGCGACGGCCAATCGTCTGCAGGGTGTCTTTTTCATAATCCCCTCTACGCAACACTGCCCACCCACCCGAACAAGCTCACTTGATCGCTGGAGGCCCACCGAGAAATTCCCGATCAAAAAACATCTATATGTTCGGGATCCCGTTCGCGCCTACGCGCGAAACTGGAAATCTCCCTCTCTTGCTTTCCTGCACAGGAAGTGCGGGAAGCCGAACATACACGACGTATGGCTTTTGATCGGCCCGCATGTCGAGGGCCACGTTATTCCCCATGGTCATGCATCGTTTCACCCCGTCCATGATGTGAAAGGTTTCTACTCCCGAACAAGGTACTCTCTATACACCAGGTCTTTTCAGTTTCCAGAATGAAGGGGTATTTCTCGGCATCCTGTCAGGATCTGCGTTCGCAAGAAGACCCCCCCAAGAGATGCCCGCAACAGGTTCAGTCACGCCGATTGTAATTCGATAAAGCCATAGCTTCGTCCCTCGATTCTCTCGTTACTAAGCAAAGACTTTATCGTTCGCTCCTTGCCAGAAAGACAGCTACGCTGTCTTGCAGGCATCGCGACGCTTCCGTGTCGTGAACGGAGCTCGGGATCAATCGTCGTGCCTTTTCCTTCCACCCCATATAGAATGAGAATCCCGCGCCACCGGGACGCGCTGCGGGCATCTTCCCAAACGAAAGATTCCAAAAGGAAGGGCTGTCCCGTTCTATATTTCTGTCACGTCGAAGATCCCGACCTTGGCGGGACTGCCTGAAAGTCGCTGCTGTTCATTCCCGTCCCCCGACGTTCTACGCCCGATCGCTGGTCGGGAAAGAACGAAACGCAGCCATAGTGCGACTTCTGCCTAACGGCGTAAGACGCACTTCCAATCAGTCGTCGCGCCAGTTCGAAGAATCCCTTCGGGAAAAACTTGTCCCGCTGTGTTTCCAAGCGGGATCGGGCCAGCCCATATTTATATCACCAACCCACCCCAACCAAGAATCAACACCTGCTACCAGGTGTGTTTGCTTTTGACTCCCGATATGTGTATGCTATAACCATAGTTTATGGAGTAGCGTCGTGGATATCCTCGATCGTGCGGATATCAGGTAAATTTGTTAGCTCTCTGTCGCTGGCGCACGGTTGTGGATATTGCACCTTGATATAGATCGCACAATTGTTTTGCTTCAGGGCTTGAAGATGCAAACGTCATTGGGCGCGAAGGGACTATGGAACAAAATGGTCGATGACACCAAACCTCCGCGGGAACAACGGCAGGCCGAGTTACAGAGTTGCAACCCACCTGTCGATCTGGTTCTCACTTAAGAGCGCCGACGCACGGCGATGTGAAATCCAATCCATCTGGAAGACACCCCGTTGCTCGCGGCGTGGAGATTCATTCCGCGGTCAAGCGGGGGAATCTCGGAGCCTGCAAACTTTCAAATAGTGGAGAAAAACTCCGAGTAAGAGACACGTGGAGCAAAGGGGGAAAAGAATACAGCGTGAATCAAAAGACCAATTGGTTAATTCGAAGATTAGATAACCTTTCACAATTAGCCGTCAGAGGCAACAATGAAACACCTTGTTAAAATCTCTATTGTAGTCTCATTTTTACTGTTTGCGTGCAAAGCGATCGCACAAGTCAAAAAGAATTACTCCTTTCCTTCGGATTCGCTTGTTGGGAATATTTCAGGCGCCATCAAAGACAGCATTACCGGTAGCCCGATCGCAAACGCCAGAGTTTATGTAATTGCTGATCAAAAATTAAAGGGTGTTTCTATCTCGTTCTCTATCGGTTTCATTGATTCTTTGATTCATAGAACGGATTTATTGACCAAAACGGGTGAATCAAAGACGGATGGAGGGTTCTTGCTAAATGCCATTCCCACCCCTTATCCGTTCAAATACTACATGGTTATAATTGTTGCCAAGAATTATTCCCCATTCATATTGGATAGTGCAAGAGTGTTTCCTGGAGCCTCAATGTCATTAGAAATAAACGCACTATTAATAGGACAGACGCAAAATGTGATCTATTTTAACCGGAAGAATAGAAAAGCGCCTTACATATATCATGATGAAAAGCAGATAGAGTTAAAGAATTTCTATGAAAAAGGATTAAAGAGTGTTTCGGGGCTTCAATACTCAGTATTTGCAACGAGAGAAGGACTGGTTGGCTATACTACTGCGAATGGCCACGTAATTGTTTCTAATGATCATTTTGTTTCACTACCAAGTTTTAAGAGCTTATGCAGCAATGGGGGTTACGAATACGAAGTGACTATTAATTACAACGGAAAATCCATTACTGCACCTGTCTGGGATGTGGGACCATGGAATACCAAGGATGATTACTGGGATCCTTCAAGTAGTAGAGAAATGTGGGCAGATCTAAGTCAGGGACTCCCAGAAGCCCAAGCTGCATACGAGAATGGATATAACAATGGGAAAGATCAATTTGGAAGAACGGTATCGAATCCTGCTGGAATAGATTTAGCTGACGGCACATTTTGGAATGATTTGGGACTGGTTAACAATAGTTGGGTTTCAGTTAACTACTTGTTTACGTCCACTTCTTCGTACCTTCCCGCGCCAACTCTTTATGCTCCAGTAAGTAATTCGACTAATCAACTTCTGCAACCGAACTTCTCTTGGTCTTCGGTAACCGGTGCCGCCTCCTACAGAATAATGGTTGCCACCAATTCGGCTGACCTGCCGACTGACCCGACTGCAAGTACAGCGGGATCAAGCGTGGTTATCAATGATACACCTACCGGCACCACCTACACTCCAAGCACCCCGCTCAATCCCGGTGTAAAATACTACTGGGAAGTACATGCAAGAAGTGCAAGCTATTATGGTACGTGGTCATCGATTTACAGTTTTGCCACTGAACAGATAATGATGACAGTCGATCCGAGCTCTCAATTGGATTTTGGAAGTGTCGCGGTCGGACAGAGTAAAACGATGCCTCTCACCATCACAAACTCAGCTTCGTCCACAGCCAACTTGGTAGTGGGATCTTCACCACCTAGCAGCCCATTCCAGCTAATCAATGGCTCTAGCCTCAATCTGCCACCCGGCAGCAGTTACACGCTTAATTTTACGTTTACCCCCGCGAGTGCACAGTCATACACCCAGAACTGGTCGTTCACTCACAACGCCACGAACTATTCAAGCCCATGGACAATTGTCCTAAAAGGCAATGGGACCAGTGCCCAAATTAATGTAACCGTTCAGACGAGTCCAGCCGGTCGGTCTTTCTCTGTTGACGGCACTGCTTATACCTCGGCTCAAACGCTTTCTTGGACCTCGGGTTCTTCTCACGCAGTCGCAACGACATCACCACAAAGCGGCACATCGGGGACCCAGTATGTCTGGAGCAGCTGGAGCGATGGTGGGTCGATGTCACATTCCGTTGTGCCGACAAGCAACACAACCTTTATTGCGAACTTTACGACTCAATACTTTCTAACATTGATTCCTGGCGCTGGTGGAGCCGTCAGTCCCGCAAATTCGTGGTACAATAGCGGGCAAAGTGTCCAGGTAACCGCTATCCCATACACTGGTGAACAATTCGCGGGATGGACTGGCTCAGGCGCAGGGTCTTACTCGGGAATGAATAATCCTGCTACCATCACCATGAATGGACCGATCACAGAAACGGCCGCTTTTACTCCGGTCTCTACCGCAGGAGTGCTTTCTGTTTCGCCTGCCGATGGTCTAAGTTCGTCAGGCCCTCAAGGCGGTGGATTTTCTCCACCGAGCAAAACCTATACTCTAACTAATACTGGGGGAAGTTCTATAAATTGGTCGGCGTCAAAGTCTCAATCGTGGATATCACTTTCATCAACAAGTGGAACGCTCAGCACCGGATCAAACACGACCGTCACCGTCTCAATCAACAATAACGCAAACAGCCTTTCAGCAGGCACATACTCGGATAACATAAGTTTCTCAAATACGACCAACGGAAATGGAAATACTTCACGAGGAGTGACGCTGTCTGTCTCCTCCTCCCAGACACGGCCCAGCTGGTACTACACAATTACCGGCATCAGCCATGTTATTCTTATCCCCATGAGCTCAGATCCAAGCATAGACGGCGTGCCTTTATCCAACGGCGACTACATAGGAGTATTCTACGACTCTCTCGGGACGCCAGCTTGCGGAGGCTATGTAATCTGGAACGGATCATCAAATGTTTCCCTGACAGCATGGGGGAACGATCAAAGCGCATCAAATCCAGACGGGTTTGCCAGCGGTGAGACATTCAAATGGAAAATATGGCGCGCGACTGATCAAAGGACTTTCGACGCGACGGCAACCTATTCAACAAGTGCTTCGTTTACAAACACCGACAAGTTCGCTGCGAACGGCCTAAGTGGGCTGACGAACTTAACAGCTACTTCCGTAGCTCAGCAACAGATAACTCTTAACCTTGGCTGGCAGATTATTTCGAGCTATATATCGCCCAGCAACCCGAGCTTGGATTCGCTATTCCAAAAAGTCAGGAGCAACGTTGTAATAGTCAAAGACGGGGCAGGACACGTTTATTGGCCTGCGTATAACATTAACTCAATCGGCAGTTGGCAGAGCTCGCAGGGATACCAAATCAAAATGCAGAGCAGTCAGGTCCTTGATGTTATTGGTAGTCAAATTACTCCGCAATCGACACCAATTTCAGTTCCAAAAGGATGGAGTATTATTGGTTACTTGAAAACCCTGCCGATGTCTATTGACACGGCGCTGAACGGTATTTCAACCAAAATCATAATTGTAAAAAATGGGCAAGGACAGGTTTACTGGCCTGCTTACGGTATTAACTCAATAGGCGACATGAACCCCGGCGAAGGCTATCAGATAAAGTTGAGTGACTCAGCAACCTTCGTTTATCCGGCAGACATAGGTTCGACCTCGGCCTTGAGGAAGATCGCATCCAGCTACGAACTATCTCCCAGCCACCATTTCGGGGTACCCGAAGTCACGGACAACAGCGCAGTAATTCTATTTCCAGCTAAGGTTGTGGGCGACGTTCTGCAGCCGGGTGATGAACTCGGAATATTTGATGGTAATGGTTTACTGTGCGGCAGCGGAGTTTACGAAGGTAAGAACCTGGCGATAACAGTCTTTGGTGATGATAACCTTTCAAAAGACAAAGATGGATTTCTTCCAGGGAGGCAATTCTTGGTAAAGATATACTCGCGGAGGCTGGCCACAGAATTCAACTATGTCAAGGTCCGGTATCTAAATAGCGATGATACATACCAGGTAAATGGAATCAACATCGTAAGCTCTCTGAACGTTGACAGCTACAAATTCAAAGGCAACGCCGAACTGGAAGTATTGTCCAATTATCCGAACCCGTTTAATCCGACAACGACCATTGCATACAACCTGCAGAAGACCGAGCCGATAAGAATTTCCCTTTATAATATTCTCGGTCAGTTGGTGAGCACGTTAGTTAGTGGGGTACAGTCGGAAGGGGTGCACCGGCTGGAAATCAACGGTGCTCAGCTCTCATCCGGTGTATACGAAGTGGTCTTCCAGACAGGGAGCACGTACAAGACGATAAAGATCGAACTAATAAAATAGGAGGTTAATATGTTAAAGCCTTTCTGTGGTTCTCTGGTTTTGTTCTTCTGCCTCGCCCAACTTGCCAGCGCGAAAATCTGGATAGCAGACGCTAATCCGGGAGATACGGGTGCAGATTTCAAGACAATTCAGGCAGCCCATGATGGCGCCTCTGCGGGTGACACAATTTACTGCGTGGGAAGCGCGCAGAGTTTGGGGGACGCAACGTTCACCAAGAAACTCACAATCATCGGGCCCGGATACTTCCTTACTCAGAATGCAAACCTGCAAGCGAATCCTTCAAGTGCGAAACTAGGTCAATTGACCTTCAACAAAGGATCAGAAGGGTCGGTGATTATAGGGTGTGAAATTCAGGGCGCATTCGCCATAAATACTTCAAATATCTCTATCGTCAGGAATTATCTGAGTTATGGTAATGCAAGTAGCTCTATTGGACTTGCCCCTCAAATCGGCAATATCTTAGTCCAGGGAAATTTCATAATGAACAGTGGATACCTCGGCTACGGTCAAGCGATACAGACTGGTGGATATGACGGACCTATCATTCTGACAAACAATTATATCAATTGTGTAGGCGGAAGTGCGTACTCTATTGCGTTTTCTTCAACGGATAACGCAACCATTGAAAACAACGTCATTGTTGGAAATATCACTTGTTATAATTCAACTTTTCAGAATAATATCATTATCTCGGGTACATTTTCTGGCACGGGTAACGGAATTTTCAATAACATCTGTAATTCGAACCAGTTCTCAAACACCAACGGTAATATTCCAAATACCGACACGAGTACCGTCTTCGTGAACACAGGAACTACCGACGGAAAGTATCAACTAAAAGCTGGCTCGCCGGCCAAGGGCGCTGGCATCGGCGGAGTTGACATAGGAATGTTCGGCGGTATGAACCCGTACGTTCTTTCCGGAGTTCCCCCGATTCCGTCAGTCTTCTATTTCACTGCCCCTTTTTATGGCTCGAAATCTCAGGGCTTGCAAGTTCACATCAAAGCCAAAGTCAATAATTGACCGGTGTGCGATATGAAAACACTGAATGTCATTATTCTTTGGATACTTATCGCGTGTACTCAGGCATTGTCTCAGCAGGTAATGTCAATTGAGTATTACTTTGATAAAGACCCTGGATACGGCTTGGGTAAGAAAATTGCCTTTAGCCAGAGTTCTTCTGTCGATCTAAACACCACTCTTGACCTCAGCTCATTGCAAAACGGATTCCACACCCTTTACTTGAGGGCAGAAGATTCAAATGGGAAATGGAGCATTCCTTATGCCTGGCAATTCTATCTTATTGGAGTTACAAGCAGTCCACAAATCTCAAAGATGGAATATTTCTTCGATAAAGATCCCGGGTACGGAAAGGGGTACAATATACCAATCAGTCCCTCGCAGCAGGTTGACGCGCAATACGTCTTGAACTTGAGCGGATTGAGCATCGGGACGCATATCCTGTACGTTCGAGCGGAAGACAGCAACGGAACCTGGAGCCTGGTTCTGGTGAGGTTATTCGCCGTTTCCCAGAATGCCAACAGCCAGAATGTGGTATCCAGCATACAGTACTATTTCGTGAAAGACTCGGTAAGATCGAAAACGTACACCTTCTCGAATTTCACCAACTCGTCAAGTGTCGACTTGAACTTTAATCTCAATCTATCAGACCTCCAAAGCAACAATTCCTATCAAGCGACAATCTTTGCTGTCAACCAAGCCGGGGTTATAAGCTTGCCTTATTCTACCACGGTAAACGTAATCCAGGCTCAAACAAGTATTTCTCTAGTCTCCCCACTTGGCGGCGAGGAGTGGTACGCGGGGACTACCCATAACATCCAATGGTCGAGCTCGAATATATCTTTGATTAAAGTCGAGTTCAGCAGTGACAGCGGAGCAACGTGGAGCACGATAGCCGACAGCATACAGGCTTCTCAAGACTCACTTGCCTGGTCGGTGCCTGATGTCAATTCCGGTAATTGCTTCATCAAAATGGTGAGCTTAGCGGATTCCACTTACGCCGCTCAAAGTGCAAGTCCTTTCCAGATCACAAGACAGCTCAATTCACCTGGGTGGACCTACACGATCACAGGAAATAACCACATCATTTTAGTCCCGCTTTCTGCTACTCCGACAATAAACGATACTGCAATTGCTGGAGGGGATTACATCGGGGTATTTTATGACTCAACCGGGACGCTGGCTTGTGGAGGTTATGCCGTGTGGGATGGGACAAAGAATATATCAGTTACCGCCTGGGGAGACGACAACTCGACTCCAAACGTCAAAGAAGGATTTGCCAACGGTGAAGTGTTTAAATGGCGGATATGGCAGAAGAAGACCGGGAAGACTTTCTCTGCCTACGCTACATATACGGTGAACTCTCAATTCCCGAATGACAGCACTTTTGTGAGCAACGGAATTAGCGCGTTGGCCAGCTTGAATGGATACCAATCGGCCACTTCTGTTCAGGAAAGCAAAATCATCCCGAAGGAATATGCTCTTTACCAGAACTATCCTAATCCGTTTAATCCTTCGACAACAATCTCTTACGACCTTCCCAAAAGAGCGCATGTCTTAATCACTATCTATGATGTGCTCGGTAGAAATGTCAGAACCTTGGTAAACGAAGAACAGGCCGCGGGAAATTATCGGATAACATTTGATGCGAGCGACCTTCCAAGCGGAGTGTATTTCTATAGATTCACTGCAGGAACCTTTATCAGAACCCGTAAAGTGCTTCTTTTAAAATAGGATCAACCTCATAATCGGCCCAGAATCACCGGAGGTCCAATGAAAATAAGACTTAGTTCCGTATCTTTTCTGTCTCTTGTTTTTCTCTTTTGTCTGACGTTCTCTCGTTCAACAGCCTACGCTCAACTTAGTACATGGCACCAAGCACCTGGCCCTTACAGTTACTCATCACTGAATCAAATGGCATCTGCCTCAAACGGCTACCTGTTTGCTGTCGGGGCAGTCGGCTCTCAGGGTTATGTTTATAGATCAACTGACAATGGCGCTACATGGAAACTTGTCAGTCCAGTCCGCTTCACGGCAGCTGCGTACGCTGTGGCCACTGATCTTTACGGAGATGTGTTTGTCGGCACAGATGGTCAAGGGTTGTGGCGATCAATGGACAATGGAAGCTCATGGTCGAGGACCGGGAGTGCTCTCTCGAATCAGATCTTCTCCATTTCCACGGATGTCAATGGCAAGGTCTATGCTATTTCAGGCGGAGCTATTTTTGTTTCTACGGACAAGGGAGCAACATGGAACACTTATGGTGGACAGTCGACTCCAACTTCTTTGATGAGCGTCAGCGTTGCGCCGAGCGGGTATGTCTTTATTGGACAGAATGGTGGAACAAACTGGTACAGATCCACAGACGGCGGCAATACATGGACAAGTCTATCTCTCTGGGTGGGTGGAGTTAATCCTTTCGCTTTTTCTCAGTCTGGTAATATTTATTTTGCTAGCAACGGTAATGGAGTTTATGTGTCAACCGATGGCGGTGCCACTTGGAATAAGAAGAACAACGGACTGCCCGTTTTTGCGTACGGAAACATTCCTGCTGCTTCAGTTGCACTTGCGAACGATGATACAATCTTAGTTGCAATTGACAGTTTAGTCAGCATTGGAAACGGTTATGTGCCTGCCGGTGCTGGCGTTTACACTTCGACCGATGGTGGGGATTCATGGAGGATTGTCGGTCAGTATTTTAGCAAGTTCGGTGCTACTTCGCTTTTAGCTAGCCAAGATGGTAAATATATTGCTGGGGCGGGTGGGGTTTTCACTTATTCACCTGCTACTGGCGTATGGTCCCAAACTGGGCTGCCGACCTCATCGGTGATTGCTGTAGATGTTACAAACTCAGGGAACTGGCTCGCAAGTGATTCAAGGTACTTGGGACTTGAAGTGTCGACCGACGATGGCAATAATTGGACATACGCTGCGGGGTTCCCGCAAACCGGTGATGCCTGGTCATTTCTGGATGTACTGACCGGAAAGGAGTTGGCCTCCGGATATGGTGGCACATACCTTTCCAGCGATGGAGGCCTTTCGTGGACATTAGTTACCTCCTCTTTTTCTGCGAACTCATTTGCCCTGACAAGTTCCGGTTCAATTCTCGCCGTCAGTTCCGGCTCAAGTTCTGTAGTACGTTCCACAGATGACGGTAACACGTGGGTTCAGATGCCTCAAGTAAACGCCAGCTTACATTCTATCGCAAATGGGGGCTCTGGCAACATCCTTCTCGGTTGTGATTCTCCCGCGAGAATTTTCAGATCCACTGATGATGGACTGACGTGGAACATCTCGGACACTCTTCAAGGAAGTGAGGTCACAAGCATATCAAACGACAATGATTCCATCATCTTTGCTGGGACAGACAATCTCCTATACAAATCGAACGACCATGGTAAGAACTGGGTGGTCGACGATGACTTTCCAGCTAGAGGATGCGTCAAGATAGTTACGTCAACTAATGGTTTTGTCTATGTGGCAACTGATACAAATGGCATCATCGCTTCCTTCGATTACGGGTTGACCTGGCATTCGCTCAACGACTCATTGATAAATCAAAGGATACTCTCGTTGGCCACGACGCTGGATGGTACTCTGATCGCAGGAACCGATGGATCTGGAATATTCTTCGCGACCGCTCCATCTCTTCCGTTCCTAACCTATTCGATTGACACTCTGTCGTTCGGGAACATTTCCGCAGGAACCTCCAGGTCACAATCACTTGTTATCAAGAATTCTGGCACTGCCCCTCTTTCCGTTTACAAACTGACATCCACTGATTCGGCATATGCTGTGAGTCCCAGTAGTTTTTCATTGGCGCCTGGTTTATCTCAGCTTATTCTTGTTACGTTCCGACCCGAAAGGAATATGGAATACGATGATAGTTTGCTAATTTCTTCAAACTTTCCTGGCGCCTTGAAACCCATCATTTTGAAAGGATCAAGCACCCAACTCCAAACCAGCATTTCTTTAATCTCGCCTCTCGGTGGCCAACAGTGGTACTCAGGAACGACCCATAACATCCAGTGGTCCAGCTCTAATATTCCTTTGATCAGGATCGAGTTCAGCAGTGACAGCGGAGCAACGTGGACTATAATAGCCGACAGCATACAGGCTTCTCAAGACTCACTTGCCTGGTTGGTGCCTGATGTCAATTCCGGTAATTGCTTCATCAAAATCGTAAGTTTGACCGATTCCACTTACGCTGCTCAAAGTCCAAGTCCTTTTCAGATCGCAAGACAGCTTAACTCGCCCGGATGGACTTATACAATCACAGGAAACAATCATATCATTTTGATCCCTCTCTCGGCTAATCCGACAATTAACGATACCGCAATTGCGGGAGGGGACTACATCGGGGCCTTTTATGACTCAAGCGGGACATTGGCTTGTGGAGGTTACGCAATTTGGGATGGAACGAGAAACATTTCAGTAACTGCGTGGGGGGATGATCCAACCTCACCTAACCCTGATGGTTTCGGCAATGGCGAAGTCTTCAAATGGCGGATCTGGCAGCACAAGACCGGCAAGACTTTCTTTGCCCATGCGACATACACTATCAATCCTCAATTTCCGAATGACAGCACTTTCGTGAGCAACGGAATAAGCGCTTTAGCCAGTCTGAACGGATATCAGCCGGTAACTGCAGTGCAGGAAAGTAGAGCGATTCCCGAGGAATACGCACTTTACCAGAACTATCCAAACCCGTTTAATCCAACGACCATGATATCCTATGATCTTCCCAAAAGAACCCACGTCGTGCTCACAGTTTATGACATACTCGGGAGGAACGTGATGACGCTTGTGAATGTAGTAGAGCAACCGGGAAGCTATGAAGTCAACTTCAATGCGTCTGACCTGCCAAGCGGCGTTTACTTTTACCGTCTCACCGCCGGAAGCTTTGTCGCAACGAAGAAATTACTACTCTTGAAATAGCATCAAATGAAACATTCGTAACAACTGGCGGAACCAGTATCCAAATCAAAAGTTGGATTAGCGGTCAAGCAAGGAGGTGTTTCACTCGAAGTGAATATCTTCGGTTTCTGTTCACGGAGATCCCTCCCAATCGAAGTTTCCCTAGATGGCAAACCTGTATGATCGGGTTTCAACTCAAATTCCAAGAACTAATCGAGAAGGCTCGGAAATCCAAGAGGCGATGAAATGAAGAACATGTATTTACTTCCCTTTATTTTAAGCATATTTGCATTCGAAGGTTGTTACCATGTTGCGCTCGTGTCTGTCGAAAGCAACGTTACTACCCCCATGATAGATATTGACCGACTTATATACGATTCTCCTCCCAGGTTTATCGACCGCGCCCTTGATAAGATGCGACTTCCGGAAGGAATACTGTCCAAATTAGGCTACAGTGATAAAGTTATGATTTCATGTCTAAACCGCGAGAACCCTGCAGAGATCGGCGCGAGATCAGCGGTGGACCGTGCAATCATAAGTAAACTTCTTTCTGGAAACACCAGGGTAATCGAGCGAAGCAAGCACCTAATCGGAGAAATCCTCGCAGAATCCCTTCCGAACGAAAACAGTCTATGGCATTATTACGTAACCTCAACAGGCGACTCTTCAAAGACTTTGAAATCATCCGGCTCAATGTTGTACCCTGCAAAAATACTTGCCTACAGAATTCTCGACCTTGGTATTACCCAGTCAATCAATCAAGCTGATTATGACATCTATCGTTTCGGGGTAGCAGAACTCGAGCTCAGGTTGATCGATGTATCCACATCTCAGATACTGTACTCTGGCATTGTCACAAGTGTCGATGAAGACACCATTACAAATTCCGAGTACACGCTCTTATCCAGAATGCACCTCAGGTACTACCCCGACGATATGCTCATGGGTTCAAATTCAATCTCATTAGCATCTCAGCAAAATTTCCTCTCTGGCCAGGGATTCGCGGTCGGTAGCATGACCTTCAATTTCACAGAAGGCGTCCAAGCGACATATGCCTACATAAGCGATGCCGGAACAAACGCCTTGGTGAAGAAGATTGAGATTCCGGGGGATAATCCAGGCTCAACATTCAGTTACACATGGAACCTTATGAATGACCCGGCACAGAGGATAAAGCCCGGCGATTATGTACTTTGGCTTGGGGGACGTCAAGTCCGTACGTTCCACATAGGGGGTTGAGACCGCTTACTACTTTTACCCAAGATTTGCCGTCGGATCTCAGACCCTCTTGATCGCTTCCAGCAGCCGAGAAATTCCCGATCACAATTATTTATATATTCGGGATCCCGTTCGCCCTGAACTGCGAAACGGGAAATCTCCCTCTCACCACCGAATAATTCGGTGTCGGTTTCCCGAACAGGATGTTCGGGATCCCGATCATCACAGGACGTGATTATTGATCGGGAGACGTGCGGGATGTCCCGCCCCAAATATGCTATAAGTCGGGATCCCGCAGGGCGGTGACCGATCATACAGGATGTATCGCTTTTGATCGGCAATATCCCCGACCCACCCACCCCATAACGCGCTCGGCACATCGTAGCGGAGCCAAGATCCCGCCCCTGCCCGATTGGCTCGGTCATGCCGGTTGGGGTCGCGTGCGAGAGTCTCGTCCCGACTACGCGTGACTCGCCACACGCACAAACACTCCCGCGCCATTGCCTCGTTAACTCGGCAAAGGCGATCAACCGTCATGCCCTCGCCTCCGCATCCCGCGAGCCAAACCCCACCAAATCGTGCGTCCCGCGCCACACCACCCCTAATTGCTCCTATGACCTCAACAGGTCGGTCACGTCGATTGAAAGTCGCTGTGCGAGAGCCTCGTCTCGCTCTCGGCGGTACTCGGCACACGCACTTACGCTCCAACTGCCATAGACTCGTAAACTCGCCTACGGCAACAATCGCCCCGCCCGACCACCTCACTCTCCCAAGGTTTCCTCCTGCATCATTCCCCCCTTGAAAGAAATCTCTTCCGAGCGGAACGCTTCCGCGTTCCACCTCCGCTGAATGCCCGAACGTGAACAAGATAAGCGCCTCCGCTTGCTGCGAAGGCACTTGTGGTGATTGAAAGCACTCAGCAGCGTGTCCCAAGACCCCGCCGACGGCGGGGTCGGGATCCCTTCGGGACGAGCCTTGACAGCCCCGCACTTCTGCGGGGACTGTCAAGGCTATACGGAGTCGCACGCCTGCAGTAAAGTCTCTTTCCATCTGATATCTCGCTTCTTCGAGGATAGTTTCGTCGCCTTCGCATCTGCGCTTCGGCGCTTGGAATTGCAATTACGTTCGGGCATTCATCTTTTTTTTGCGAAGCAAAGGAGGCCACAGATGGATGCCAGGTTCGAATCGGAAGTCGAGTTCAGGAAGTTCGCCGCCGACCTGAAGCGACAGCACTCTCGAATTCAAATCAGAGTAACGGAGAACCTTCTCGTCCACAAGTTCTTCGTTTACATCTACCGCTGGTGCAAAGACTTTCCGGGTGGTGCCTGGGATCGCGAGGGTTATTTCGTCACGAAAGAAAGAGAAGTCGCCATGAAGCTTTATGACTTGGAAGGGGAGGAGTAAGATGACAAAACGGGATTTCACAACACTAATGAGCTATGCACGAATCTTCGCACATAC
>JAJZVO010000078.1 GCA_021845665.1 Bacteroidota bacterium
ATCGAGTAGGAGGCGGGATTACTCCCGCCGTCCTCTCACACCACGGTACGAACGGTTCCGTATACGGCGGTTCGTGAAAGATTCCGGATTTTGAGCATTGTGTCGAGGAGCGAGACGAGTCCCATCCGGTCGAAATCCAGTTTGGTGTAGGCTGCATTCATGTGCGAGGCACCGGCGTTCCACCAAGCACCTCGTCCATTGGTTGCAGACTGCCAGGCACGGGATTCCTCCAGTCCTCGGTTCATCAGTTTGCGCGCCCGCGTGTAGGGCCGTTTCCACTGCCGCCATAGGATGCACCTCAACTTTCGGCGTATCCATTGGTCAAGTTCTTCAAAGATGACCTTCACTTCGCACAATTTGAAGTATTGGATCCATCCTCGAAGAGTCGAGCTTAGTTCTTCGATAACCTTGACGATGTTACGACCTCGGCCCCTGCGGAACATATCTCGCAGTTTATCCTTCAGCCGCTTCACCGTCTGGGGTGCAACCCGGAGCCTCGGTTTGCTTTCCCCTGTCATCGAGTATCCAAGCGTCTTCAGTTTCCACGGTCGGCCAACCGCGCTCTTCTTCCTGTTCACCTTAAGTCGCAGCTTTCCCTCAAGGAACTTTGTAATCGACACCATTACACGCTTTCCCGCCTCTTCAGACCGAACATAGATGTTACAGTCATCGGCGTAGCGGCAGAATGCATGTCGGCGTCTTTCCAGTTCCTTGTCCAGGTCGTCAAGCATGATGTTTGACAACAACGGGGATAGCGGACTCCCTTGTGGCGTGCCCTCTGCACGGACTGTCTCCAACCCGTCTACCATTATGCCAGCCTTAAGGTACCGGCGAATCAGTCTCAACAGCCGTTTGTCCTTTACCTTACGAGCTACTCGCGACATCAGTATGTCATGGTTAACACCGTCGAAGAACTTCTCAAGGTCTATATCTACGACCCAGCGTCGCCCTTCCGCTACATATTGCCGTGACTTCTCCACTGCCTGATGTGCACTGCGTCCTTTCCGGAACCCATAGCTCGATCCTGAAAATCCCGGATCGAATATCGGCTCCAGCACCTGATGGATTGCCTGCCCGATGAGTCGGTCTACCGCTGTCGGGATACCAAGCTTTCGAACCCCGCCATCCGGCTTTGGTATCTCTACCTCAAGTACCGGTTGCGGCTTGTACCGATCTTCGAGCAGCTCACCTTTGATGCGCTCCCATTCGGTCCTAAGGTAAGGCTTCAGTTCTTCAACGGTCGTCCCGTCTATCCCTGAACTCCCTTTGTTCCTTACGACTCGTTTATAGGCCGCTGTCATGTTGGCTCGTTCTACCACTATCTCCATCAATCGCTCTGTTCCATGACAGTTGTTCTCTTTGCTTGCCGTGACGCTTGATGCACCAACTCCGGTATCTCGCAACTGCCGGTTGCTCCTTCCCGTGTCGGCTTCGGGCTTCTCAGCCATACTATTCTGCATCTCCTTCGTCATCGAAAGTTAAGTAACTCTGTCTCTCTTTCACGTTCAGCCCTTCTCCGCCGAGACGGATACTATGGCCTCTGCTGACTTCTGCCAGCGCTTCCATTCTCCTCTCGGTGTCTGTTGTCCGCCATTCATGACATAGCGAACACGCCAGCAGACCTCCCCGGGTATTGCGCTTCTGCCTTCACGCTTATGCCCGCCGCATATACGTCTGCATGTTCCGTACAGGTATCGGACTTTGAAGATTTGCGCCTTCTCATCCCATGCATCCGCCTCTATGCGGTTCCTGTTCGTCGGGCCAGCGCTTTGCCTGCGGCTTCCTTCAGATCCTACCTCACGATAGCCACCCTTGCCGTTCGGCTAACACTTCCCCCTGTCGGGTGTGTAAAGAACTTCCACGCATCCTTCAAAAGCGCGGTCATCTTCAAGCAGATGCGCCCTGCCGGGCGCACACAAAAAAAAGGACTGCCGTATCGACCGGCAGTCCTTCTGCAGTAATGGAACCAATCCACTACTTAAGGAGAAGCATCTTCTTGGTAATCATGTTGCCGCCTTGTCGCAACGAATAGAAATAAACGCCGCTGGCGAAATTATCCATAGTAATGTTGTAGATGTAGACGCCGGCAGGCTTGTAACCCTCGTCGACAACTTTAACCAACTGGCCGAGCACGTTGTAGACACTGAAGCTGATGATGCCCGCGCTCTTCAGGCTCACCCGGACATCTGTCGATGGGTTGAAAGGATTCGGATAGTTATTGCCCAACTCAAACTTATCGGGCAGCTGATTCGGAACCTTCTGGACACCGAGAGCGAGTCCACCCGAGGCAAGCCAGGCAGCTTTCTGTGTCGGGAACCAGTTAAGATCTCCTAACGCATAACCGTCTGTACCACCATGCTGCATCGAAGTATTGGTGTAAGCCAGGTTTTCGGGAAGCGGCCAGACTGGCGGATAGGGGAATCCGGAATAAGTATAATACCAGGAGCTGTCGGGCCCTTTAACGCCCATCCAGCTGGCAATTTTATTGACATAGGAGATCAGCTTGGACACTTGGGCAGTGATGTTCGAGTTAAAACCGGGATCCACGTACACGTTGCCCGACGTATCGATGTGAGCGCCAAGGCTGTCGAGTTTCTTAATTGAGAACTTTGTGTAACCACTCATCCATGTGGGGGGCGCGAGCTTGCGCAACATGAGAGGCCTGCTTCCGTCCGGCATATCGACGCTGTCTTTCTGCGTCACCGTGTCGTTGTAGGCGGTCCAGAAATCAACAAGCGCCGCGGGCTGGAAGTAATCATTGTTCCTGACCGAGATGAATCTGCTCGCGGGAGCGACCATAGCCGATGTTACCGTCGCGTTGCCCGTTCCACCTGTACCGATGAAAACTTCGGGGCCCGTTATCGTAGCGCCCCACATCTTCGACCACGCGCTCGTGCTGTCATTACCTCTGAACCGTATGATACTGCTCGACGCTGTATCCGGATAATTCAGGAATGTGCCGTTGATAACGTCTTCGGGCACGCCGCCATAGGCATTCATTCCATACCACACGTTATTGTCCATGCGCATGATTTGCCCCTGCCTCATGAGGGTAGGATTCACTGCGCCGTAGACCACGGTATTGTGAGAGAAAACCGCGTTCGGACAGTAACCGCGCACAGACCACAGATACGCGTTATTGCAGAAGAAGGTATTATTCACGAACATGGTGGTATCCATGTTCACCTGGTAGTCGGAAAGGAGCGCGCCGCCCCCGAAGTAGGAAGATGGGTGCATTTCATTCCTGAACGTGCAATCTTGAACGATCAGCTTGTCCCACTGCCCGTGCTCCGCCAGCGCGGTATGCTGGAAGCCATCGAACACGACGCTGGTCAGAGTGAGCTTCAGGCTGTCCGAATTCATTCGGATTCCCTCGCCCCAACCGATGACGATCGAGTCCGCGCGAAAGGCCGTGATGTACACGTTCTTTATCGTTACCTTCCCACCTTTCCCGTTAAGGTCGAAGAAATGATCTATGGAAGATCCGTCCTGCAGTATCTGCGGCGCGAGCACCGGCGGTCGAAGCCCGGCGGTCGAATCATTCGCGACTATAGTGATCGACCCATTGATCTTCATGGCTTCCCCGACCTGATAAACCACGCCGTGGCGCAGCACGTAAACCCTGTTTGGATGAGCCCGAACTCCCCCGGCAAGCGTGTCCCCGTTGATGACAGTATTGATGTTGCCCGGCGGAAGCGGGCTAATTACGAGCGTGTCTGCTGCCTGAGCAAACAGCTGATTAGCAGCTGCAAGAAATGCCAGCGATGCTATTAACAAAGACCACGACAGTCTTCTCATTTGTTTCTCCTTTTTTTGACAAATCATAACAAAGGTCCTAACACAGCCTCTTCCCTTCCTCTGGGACGGCTAATGAGTCATGCGTTTTTCTTTGCCCATCACCTCCTAATCAACCCGTAGCCGGTCTGTAATCGGAGCTGTCGGATAACTCACAGCCTGATACGAATACCGAGCTGAACCTCCGAACCGTAACTCTGTTCGGACGCGGGGTAGCTTGTTTTCTCGTTTATGTTTACGTCGTTACTGCTTGTGATATTGTTGAGATTGAGATAGAGCTGCATTCCGTACCACGGAAGATCCTGCTTCACCGATAGGTCCCACCTGGTGAACTTTGCGCTTAGAACGCGCTCCTGCAGCCAGAAGCTCGGCTGTTGGAAAACGTTATCCTGGTAAATCATCGAGGCCCTAACCGAAAATCCTTTGTAATCATAGCCTAACCCGAGGTTCACAATATCATTTGGCTGATTAAGCAACCTCGCGCTATAAGTTGTGTCCACGATGTCGTACGTTGGCAGACCGTTTTCATCATATCCGACATTGTATATGCTTTTCGGATATCGCGCCTGCGAGAAGATGTGAGTCCAGTTCACGTTCATGACGAGGCCTGAAAGGACGCCAGGCAAATACCAGAAGTGCGTCTGCCAATCGCTCTCCAGCCCGTAAAGGTTGACAGGGTAGGGACTATTGATATAGCTCGTGACCTCGTAAAGAGTGCCGCTATATTGAGGAAGCTCCGGATAGCCGCTCAAATTCTTCACATAGACGTCCGAATAGAAAATCAGGTTGGTGATGTGCTTGCTGAATCCGTCGAGAGTGAAGAGTCCGATGTCGTTAGAGAAGAAGGAGAGCACGAGGTCATAGTTCGCGGATCTGGCGGGATTCAGCTTGTAGTTATTGTAAGAAACCCATCTGCTGGTAATGAGATACCTTGGGGTTATCGTGCTGTAATCGGGATAGTTCAGAGTATTCGTATAGGCAAAATGCACCTGGAACCAGTTGAGAGGTCTATAAATGAGGTGGACCATTGGTAGAATGTAACCATGTGATTCGGAAACCGTGGTATCATGGATAGATCCGCTCGGCGAAGTGACGTCGGTCCTCGCTCCTGTGTATGTCGTCGTCAGGTTTTGATAGCGGGCGCCGGGCAGCACTGTCAGCCAGTCACCGATATTAAACGTTATCATGGCATAGCCCGCGTCCCTTCTCTCGATACCGGAATAGTTATTGATCCGAGACGCCAGATCGTTGGCTCTGTAACCGCCCTGATAGACTGTACCATGATTACTGTTGAGTGCAATCGGCACCAGCTGCCACATGAGGCCGACGTTGGTGGGATATGCCATCGTATAGTCGCCGTTCAGAAAATTTCCGTAACCATAGCCGTTATACACGAAGTTCGCGAGGCTCAGGCTGCCGTTGAAAAGGCTGAACGATGGCCTGTAGCTGGTAAAGTCCCCGACCACCGCGCCTCCGCCGTCGTAGATCAGCGAGCCGCTTCTTTGAAAATAGTTATAAGAACGGTCCCTGTATTGGTACATTCCTCCGAATTTCAGCCTTGCCGTCAGGAAATCGGAAAAGTTGAAATCATGACCAAGGTCGATTTTACCCTGGTACAGCTGTTCTGTTGTCTTTGAACTCGAGGTGGTAATATTGTCCAACCATGCCGTGGAGTCGTTGGGCTGGATGTGCGTTGCGATGACCGTCGGCGGCTCCTTAGAGATAGCTGGGCCGACACCTCCTCCAAATCCTCCCGCGTCCTGAACGAAATTAAATGTCGCGTCCCCTGGATTTTGAGTGCCCGAATAAGAATGAGATAGCCTGAGATCAACCTGGAAAAAAGGTATCGAAGTGTTTAAGCTGAGAAGATTAGACATAACGTTCAGCCTGGTAGCCCCGCCGGTAATCCCGTAGTTCAATTCTCTCTGAGTATTAAACACATAGGCTGTCTCATTGCGGTATGTGGCATTGGTATTGCCGTTGCTCAAGAAATTCATGAAACCGATCTTCAGGCCTTCGCTCTTGTAGTCCATAACCAGAGTACCGTTGTAGCGCTGGCGAATCCTGAAGACATCCTGCATCATAATGGAATTCAAGTCGGGTATGCCCGCATCTCCATGACTCTTGTCGTTCAAAGTGTAGCTGACGGCGAGTTCGTTGTCACTGAGATTTCTTTTTTCCGCTGATGCTTCGGCATAAATCCCGAAAGAGTTGTCGAAGTACCTGTTCTCCGCGGAGACAACAAACTTGTAATTATCGCGATTATTCTTGAGGCCGTTGTACGCTCCCTGAGCCAGCAAGCCGATGTTCGGAGCCGTTCCGTGAGAGCTCGGTGTTCCTTTTCTCATATCGAAGTTCACGACGCCACCCAGCACGGCAGCGTCCATGTCGGGAGTTATCGCTTTTATCACCTCGATGCCACCAAGGCTGTTGGAGGAAATCATGCTGAGATCTATTCCTCTGTCACCCATGAGACTTTGAGTCGTGCCGTTCAGGTCTGTGCCGGTGATCGTATTGGAAGAGGGGACATCACTGGCCATCTCTACGCCATCAATCGTCACCTGGTTGTACTGTGGCGACAGGCCTCGAATAACCACTTCGGACCCTTCGCCCCCCTCCCTTATGAGCGAAACGCCCGGCAGTCGTCCGACGGACTCAGCCGCGTTCGCATCCGGGAGTTCCTGAATCTTCGCTGCTGACACCACATTCGTTACCTGGACTGAAGAAAGTTGCTGATTGATGGCCGAGTTTTGTCCGCTCGCCTGGGCGGTGACGACCACCTCTTTCCCCTTGATACCAACCGCGTCGAGCTTCACAACGAGCGTTACCAACTCGCCGTCTTTGACCTTGACATCGACCGTTTTAGCGTTATACCCGACGTAAGTGGCCCGCATCTGATAGGAGCCCGGAGGGACATTCCGAATCACAAAATTGCCGTTCAGATCTGAAGCTGCTCCCATGCTGGTCCCTTGCAGCAGCATGTTGGCGCCCGGCAAAGCCTCTCCAGTCTGAGAATCCTTAACGCTCCCCTGAACGGTACCGTTCTGTGCCGCTCGGACGGGAACTATTAGCAGTGAATATAGAAAAGCAGCAAAGGCGAGTCCTTTGACAATTGATCGTACCATCACCTACTCCTTCGGTTGTCAATTGTATGGGGAAACAGCCTGCTGTAACTATAAAAATACCGCCGGACTAATGGTGTGAATTTAGGAAGCACTGCGTAAGCGGCCCACAAATAACCGATGCCCTGTGACCGCTAAGAGGTTCTACTGTAACTGAAGGAGTTGCCCGAGGTTTTTCCAGCCCTGCATATTTCCCTGACATGTTTATTGGCTAGTCGAACAAACCTCCAAAAAATAGCCTACAAATGAGTCAATGTCAAGAGGTTTATTACAACACAAATCGCTAGAAGCCGCAAAATCCAGCCATTTTTATCCGATAGGCAAATTTCCGTGAGACTCAGTTGGTCCATTTGCCGAATAAATGGCGACTTAATTCCGTCGAATGGAAATACACCGAAAACTAGATCCCCGCGTAACTTGATAAGGTGGAACGCTTCTGTCAGTGCGATCGGCAGAAATGGCGATTAAGGCAGACAACCCGAACCGGGACGTTAGGAGAACCGGCGGCGGAAGGACCAGCTGCTTGCAACTCGACCGACGCTCGGCAATGGCCCGGCCAGGTTCTCCGCATCAACCTATAAGAGGCAATCGCGGGAGCCTTATTCCCTTCCAGCCTCTTACAGTTCCTCCGTGCTCTTCTTGAGGGTCATGCAGGTTTCGTAGAATTCCGGTAGCGCCATCATCTTGACGAACGTGAACCCGCGCGTCGCCTGGATAAGCGGACTCGGATGCTCGTTGAAGTACTCACGCCCCAGACACACCTTCAGCATCTGGTACTGGCTCACCTGTATCTTCTGCGCTAGATCCGAGAACGGGCCGTCCAGCTCGTAACTCGGGAACGATGCTCCCCGCTGTGACGCGAACGCGTTGTTGAACGAGTTTGATAACACCGAAAACATGTTAAGCGACACCGGCACGTATACGTTCGACTCCGATGGATGGAACCTGTACCAGATGTTCCGGTAGCCGATCACCTTCATGTCGTGTCTGCCAGACTCCGCCTCGTACATCCTCAGCGCCTCCGCCATCACCTGCAGCACCTTGTAGTGCGTGTCAGGGCCGCTCGCCTCAGGATCAAGAGCCACTCCGACTATGTCGGGCTTTATCTCCCTCAGCAGCTCAAGAACCGGCACTACGTCCCTGTCTATCTTCGGCTCCTCCGTGAACACGTCTCCCTTGTAGAACCCGAGTCTCGCATGCTTCACCGACGACGAGTTAAATCCGAAGTAGCCCCATAGACACTCCGCCTCCCATTCGCGCATCATCCCTTTCAGTCTCTGCACATGCGGCTGGTCCTTCTCTCCTGGATATCGCGTCTTGAAATAGTTCATCAGCTCTTCTATACGGCCAAGCATCTTCTCCCTGCCATCACCGTCGAATAGCGTCATGAGGTTCCGGAGTAGTCTCCTCGCCTCTCCCTCATGCCTCGTGTGCGTGTTATTCTCCGCAACGCCGTCAAGGTACTGCCATATATCGCGGTTCTTCGCGTGGGCGTCCTCCGGCGCGAAATAGTTCTCCGACAACAGCTTGTCGAACTGCCCGCTTACCAGAAAATGCTTCAGGTTCAATAGCTGGTCAACCATGTGCTCGTTCGTCACAGAGTTGAAACCGCTCGTCAGAGTCAGGAACGTGTGCTTGTTCGACGCGTCTCGCGCACGCCTCACCACATACGCCAGGTATCCCAGCATTATGTCGTCATGATGTGGCTCCGTGTGTAGAAACCGAGTGTTCAGCTCCGACCTGCTTCCATGCTCGATCCGCTCTATTAGCCTCTTCTCTATCTCTCCTGTTATTGCCTCTCTTCCCTCTTTCCTCTTCTTCAGCACTTCCGCCGCGAACCTGTTCCCTTCAAAATCCTTCTCCGTGAGTTCCCTTAGCTTCTTCCTCTTCTCCAGCGCGAGGTTTATCACCACCTCTTCCACTTCCTGTTCCGTCAGGCTCTCCTTCTTCCTGAACCGCTCGTACTGTCTCTCCACCAAAAGCTTCGCAGCTCCCTGCGTCAGGTAGAACCTACCGTTCACCAGCCCCTGAAGTACCGTCGCCGGGTACCTCACGTGTCTCTCCTGCTGGACCGCATCGGCCACCACTCCTGCCTTAGCCTCGCCGGCAGCCATCACTATCGCCGTGCATTCCTTATTGTACGTTATCGTGCTCAGGCCTATCGTTATCACATGCCTGTTCCGCGATACCTCTATTCCTCCCAGGTCCGTAGCTGCTGCTGCCTGTGTCTCATAGTTCGTCGGCGTAAGTCTCGTGGTCGAGTTGAGGTCCGATCCTCTGATATTGAACCCGATGTGTCCGTCAGGACCTATCCCGCCGAGGAAGAACCCTATCCCTCCAAGTTTCTGTACTCTCTCCTCGTATTCCGCGCACCACTGGTCCACGTTCTCTAGAATAGTCTGCTGCATCCGTTCTTCGGCGCTCTTCGCCTGTCTAAACCTCAGCGTCAGGTCCACCTTGTTTTCTGGCCATGCCTCCTCAAGCTTCTTCCCCTTCGGAAGACCTATCTCGTTGCAGTTTATCAGAAGAGCCTTCTTCTTGTCGAACCCGAATCCGCTCAGGTAGAAGCTGTTCACGTAGTAGTAAAAACTGTTATGCTGTTCAGGGTTTATCGGATAAAACTCGTCTATCTGCACGAAGTGAAGCGATGACATCTCAGGTCTCTTCGACGGGTCCACTCCGCCATCTTCCAGGTCGCGCACTACTTCCTTCTCGCTCCAGTTATTCAGGTAATGAGTCACCCACTTTATGAAGTGCTCCGGGGTCTTACCCGTCGGAAGCGACACCACTCCCCCCGGATTATTCTGAACCCACTCCACAAACCGCAGCGCCGTCAGCTTGCCCAGCATTGGAAAGTTCTCTACCGTTATCACCGCCGCCTTCTCCGTCGGCCAATACATCAGCTCCTGGCCTGACCTACCAAGAGCCTTCTCTTCTACTCTAGACTTCGTTTTCATAATCTATATTCCTGATAATCCTCCAAGTGATGTTTGATCTTTGCTGAACTGATGAGTGAAACTCTTCGCGTTTTAAATACAGGCTCTCATAAATTTTACAGGCATGCGCGGACGTTTACCGTCATTTTTGCTGTCCGCGCAGACCTTTAAATCCTCGCGTAGCTATTTGCCCACAGCGGGTTCCGACTTCCACGATCTTACCTTGTGTCCCTTCACCGCATAAAGAGTTATGATGAAGTAACACGGAAGGAGTATCCAGTACGAAAGCTGCGGCGAATGCGTATCTGACAACACGCCGTACAGCGGTGGGATAGTGGCTCCGCCGGCGATTGCCATTATGAGTATCGCCGATCCTATCTTCGTGAATTTTCCGAGACCCTGCAGAGCCAACGGCCAGATGGTCGGCCAGACCATGGCGTTCGCAAAGCCGAGGAGGGCCACGAACAGGACTGAGTTAGGTATCGGCGTTACGCCGAGCCAGCCAAGGAGAGCCGCCGAGATGCCGGTATTCACCGTCGACATCGTCATTACGCAGAGCGCAAATACAAAACCCATTACAGCAGATATGATGAGCGCGGTCTCCTGCTTTATAAATCTTGGTATAGCCACGATGCCGACGAGGTATCCCAGGACCATAAACGACATGGTGTAAGATGTCAGTTTTCCGAAGAATGGTATGCCAATTGATCTTCCGTACATGCCTATTGTATCACCTGCCATAACCTCAACACCGACATAGAAGAACAGCGCGATAGCCCCGAGGATAAGCTGCGGGAACTGAAATATGCTTGTCTTCTCTTTGCTCACTTCGACGCCCCCCTCGTCTTCCTCGTCGTTTATCTCGGGCAACGGGGAGAACTTTATCATCGCCGCCAGGAACACCAGCACTATAGCCATCACGAGGTAAGGAACAACCAGCCTGTCCGCCAGATGGTTAAGCGCGACCGCTTTCTGCGCGGCCGTCATAGCGTTAAGGTTCGCGTCGCTGTACGCCGCTATTCCGCCCAACATCAGCGCCGTGAAGACTAACGGGCTGAATATTCCGGCCGCCTTGTTCGCGACCCCCATTAGGCCGATCCTCACGGCCGCAGTCTTTCTCGGACCGATCACTACCACGTACGGGTTCGATGCCGTCTGAAGTATCGTCAGACCCGCGCCCATAACGAAGAGTCCGAAGAGGAAGATGGGATAAATTCTCGTATGCGCCGCGGGAATGAATATCAGCGAGCCAACCGCCATCCCTAGAAGTCCGAGCACCATGCCGTTCTTGTACCCCGTCTTTACGAGTACCGCCGACATCGGAAGTGCCATCACCGTGTAAGAGATGTAGAACGCCAATGACACAAGGTAAGCTTCCGCCGAGTTTAGCTCGCAGGCTATTTTCAAAAACGGTATCAAAGAGCCGTTAAGCCATGTCACAAAACCAAATATGAAAAACAGAAGCCCGATTATGCTGATCGACACGAAATATCCTTTCGCTGCCGATCCCGTGTTTTCTGATTCCACAACAACTCCTTTGTTTTAAGTTCAATAATAGCAAGAAATCAAAAATCAAAATCCTGCGGCGCGTGACCTCTTGTGCGGCCGTAGGCGGCTCAGATCTTACCAAGCATCAATGCGCTTCACTTTTCGCCGGCATATTTGACCAGGCTCTCGATCGGAGCGATAACCATCAACTTGACTTCAGCGCACGGCGCGGCATCCGTACTTATCGTTGACAGACTCGCCTTCACCCAGCCCTGGCCCGCTTTCGTATTATGCCTGATGTAGTTCAGCGCATCGAGGCCAATTGACGCGACCGCAGAAAGATGCCTGGAAATGGGTTGAACCTCTCTTAGTATAGGAGATCTGTCTATTATTTTCTCCAGATTCGCGTCGTTTTCTTTCCACCTGACCAGCATGTGCTCCACCATTGCGACCGTGTCTTCCATCGGGTTATTCCCTGACACGATATCATCTACCATGAATGAAAAATCTCGTGCGGTCATCGGATCAGGCACCGCCGTGTCAACTACTCTCGTAAGGGGCGCGAACGCCGAATAAGGCTTCGCCTTCACGCGCGCGTAGATGTCATACGGCGCAACAATGTCTACGAGCGTTCTCAAAGGGGCGACACGGTATCCATTAGCCAGGTTCCTCAGCATAGTTCCCTGGTTCTTTAACTGCGTAAGGCCAAGCCTGTCGAGTTCGAGCGAAACGGCATCGAGACGCCGGTACATGTCCCTCACATTTCTAATATCGCGAGGCGACCAGAGTCTTTCGGCAATCGCCGCGGCCCTCGGCCAGATCCTGGAATCGATGTTCTCAGGGCTGACATATTCCGACCACATGCATGCTTCGCCGCCGATGATCAACTTTTTTTGCTGGAGAGTAAGTCCGCTATCCGGCACGGGATCGACAAGGTAATACTGACTTGCGGTGAAATAATGATCGAGGTACCAACCCTTGGACAAGATCACGCGGTACCCCTTCTTAACGGCATTCTCAAGGCTTGCGTTGCCGCGCCATGACTGCACGATGGCAGACTTTGGCAAACGCGGATTAAGTATCTCTTCCCAGCCCATTACATCTTTGTGGTCCTTCATGATCAGCGGAACAAGCCGATTCTCGAAATAAGTTTGGAGCGCGGCATCGCTCGGAATCTTGTGCGCCTTCATGAACGCCTGTATTTTCGGATTCGCGTTCCAGTCCTTGCCGTTATTCTCATCACCGCCGACATCCATGTACTTGTCGGGAAAGAGTCCCGCCATTTCCTTGAAAAATTTTCCGAGGAACACGTAAGTCTTGTTGATCGTCGGATTAAATACCGGGTCGAATATCCCCCACTTCCTCTCGATGGAGTAAGGACCCGGCGCGCTGGCGTACTGAGGGTAGCCGACGAACCACGATGTCGAGTGAGCAGGCACATCGAATTCGGGTACGACGCGAATCCCTCTGTCCGCGGCATATTTGATAACGGCCTTGATCTCCTGCTGAGTATAAAAGTGACCGTCCGAGCCCATGCCGGTCAGCTTCGGGAACGTCTTTGACTCCGCCCTGAATCCCTGGTTGTCGCTAAGGTGCCAGTGTAGAACGTTGAGTTTCACCGCCGCCATCCCACGTATATTTCTCTCGATGACGTTGACAGGCATGAAATGTCTCGCCGCGTCGATCATCAACCCTCGCCAGGGAAATCTCGGATGGTCTTCGATCCTTACGCATGGGAAATAGTATCCTGAACTATCCGCCTCAAGAAGCTGAAGAACCGTCTGTATTCCCCTTAGCGCCCCGATGTCCGTATTAGCTTTCAGGAGCACACGCGACGGAGTCACGTCCAGTCGATAAGACTCGTCCATGTACAATCTTAGCCTGCCGCGACGATCGGCTTGTATGACCATACAGGGATTCTCGACAGACGAATCAGGAGATAGGTAGCCCTGCGAGAAAAAGAGTCCCGTTCTCTGAGAGAGCCTTCTGAGCATTCTGCTCGCCGCGCGAAAGAGGCGGCCGGTCGGCTTCCCTGTCACCTCGACAGTAAAACTCTGATTCAACCTGTAGCGGCCGCCGGTCATTTCAATCTTCGCCGGCCACGGCATCAGGGTAAGCTTCCTTGTGTTTATCTCAGCGTAGCCCGCGACGTTCATGAGGGATACGAATACGGCAACGGTTGCAAGAATCCTAACGTATCTCATAATGCTATCTATTTCTCCAGGACATTATTGTCATCGATACTCCCGATATCGTGCAAAACCGTGGATCGGCGGGAAGAGCACATGCCGGGAGGATGCACGCGACCCACGCCTGATCCCGCATCATCATCTAAGGAGGAGCATTTTCCTCGTCATGGATTCGGGGCCTTCGCGGAGCGTGTAGAAGTAGACGCCGCTGGCAAGATTATTCATGCTTACATCGTAAGTGTACTCTCCGCGGCTGCGGTACCCTTCGTCCACAACTTTAACCAATTGGCCGAGCGTGTCATAAATCTTCAGGCTCATCACCCCGCCCTTCGCGAGACCGACATCTATGACTGTCGACGGATTGAACGGGTTGGGATAGTTATCGCCGAGCTCGAATCCCGTCGGCCCTCCCGTCGGTACCTCTCCTATGCCGGTAGTCGTGGAAGGTGTGTATGTCCCTTTGATGAACTTGTAAGTCTGATCGTAGATCGCGCGCAGTTGAGGGTTGGTGCTTGTACAGCAGTCATAAAAAGTGCCCGGGCCGCCGTTCTGGTAATACGCGTGGACGGCGCCCGTCATGTAACCTTTAGAGACACCGTAGTTCAGATACGCGTAGTACTTGTTTCTGTAAGTCGAATCAGTGGTCGCGTCCCAATGAATTTCGATCTCGACTCCCATACCGAGTTTCTTGCTCGCGTCTGCCGCTTCCCCAAGCTCCTGTTCGGGGAAATTGTCGAAGACATAATTCGGCTGCATGATGGCGCCGTCGAATCCTAGAGAGTCCCAGTCCTCAAATCCCGAAGACTGGTACGACGGGATCCACGTAAACACTTTGCCGAGACTCCTGATATAGTTACCGGTATACTGGAGCATCGCCGCTTCGCTGTCATCAACCTCGAAATCGGCCCCCTCTTCATACCAATAGAATCCGACAAGATCAAGATTTGAGTAGCCGGCGGAATCCCATTTGCTGATCGCCGTGTCGATGTACCATTTTATAACCTCTTCCCTGTCCGAAAGGAGTGAGAGGTTCATGGATTTGCCTTTAACGACTCCAAAATTTGTCGCGGTAGGAGTGGGATAAGGGATGGCGATCTCAACCTTGGTCGTGTAGGAAGGGCGGTTCAGAATCTTTTTGACGTTGCCGGTCGCGGTATTCAGGGCTCCAAGATTGTAAGTACTCTGGAACGTGTTGTCCAGATAATATTCCCAGTCCGATAAAACCGTCGGATGGGCAGTGCTGCAATAATACATCCCACCCGATGGAGCTCCCGCCGCAACAAACGGAAGGAAAAGGAAGCTGTCGAACATGAAGTCACTGATTGTGCCTGACGTCGATTCATAACCCACATACGGAGTGAGTTCAGTGACGGTGTTTTGTCCAACGGCCGGATTTGATGGATAGTAGCCGTTGTACATCAGCACCATATTGCTAATCCCGCCGACTTTTGAAGAGCCCGGCGCAAGATAGGCGTCGGGATAGATCGTTGGCGGTGTTACTGGCGGGACACTCGCGCCGCCCGCTATTCCCGTGTTCCCGAAAACCTGGAATTCATCCGCGAATACCCAGACATCCACGCTAAATGTCATCTTAACGTATCTCGCCTGGTAATTCAGGCCCGACAAGACATAAGTCTGAGTTTCAACCGTAGGCGTGGTTAGCGGTATCTGCGAGTATATAGTGCCGACGACCGACCAATTTGTGTCGTTCATTGACAAGGCGTAAGTCACTTTCCTGGGGAAGTAGACTCCGGCAGAAGGATAATGTATGAAACGTTCCTGCATCTGGTGTACGGTATTCACGCGACCCATGTCAATTACCACCGAGCGATTTCCGCCATGATAGAATCCCTGCCACACTCCGTCGCTGAAGCTCGTCGAAGAGCCGATTATTCCATCTGTCAGAGCGCCCGGAGTATAATACTTCGCTTCCGCCTTCGCGAAAGAATACTCAGTAGACACGAGCGGCGTCACGGTGTACTGCATACCCTGCACGAGGTTGACCATTCCAGTTGGTGGCGCTGGCGCGGATGACGCCGCGAAGGCGGGTGGTAACGCCGCTATAGATGAGAGTACAATGAACAAAAAAATGTTCTTCCGAAATGGTATAATTTGACGCGCCATATGTCCTTTTCCAAAATTATCGTTCAAATGTGTTTCCGGAATTTCGATACCCGGAAAGAGTGTTTAACTATTTTAATTGAGGGTGATATTGCTTCTAAGTATTTTCACGCTGCATTCAGTTTCGTTTGACCGAAGTTCTCTTGGAGGCATCGGCCTGGCCTCGATAGCCTTAGCAATCTCAAATGTCAAAGACTTGCTGCGATGTATCTGCCGGCCGGCGAACCAAACAGAAGCTTCGCCCTTCCAATTCGAGCTGCCGGATGTTTGTTTCAGCCGAATAGCAATATTATGTCTCCCCGGTTCGAGAGGAACGGCGTACCACTTTGATTTCGATTCAGATTTCAGTGGGGCAACCGGCTCCACTTTTCCGTCTATCGATATCGTAACATCAGGTAGTGCTTTTTTGGACGACAAGTTTACCGGATCGAGAAGAAGGTCGAGCGCCGGACTTTTGACCGACTTATCGATGTTCAAATCAAAAGCGAGAAGCGAGCTGCCGACCTTTCTTGCATCTGAAACTCTTGCGACGGAAACCGGCTTCGGGGATCGTCTCAACCCCGAAAGCTCCTTTCTCAATTCGCTTCGATTCAGTTTCATATCCAGCGTCCTTGGATTGAGGAGTCTCACGTTTCGGCCGGCGTCGTAGAAATCGAGAGTATAAGTGCCGCCTTTGAAGTCTTTTCTTTCGAATCGCACGTCTGCGATCAGAGGCGTTTTAGCGCTATCCAGAGGAAAGACTTCGTAGACGGCAGTCTCGTAACCATCCAGCGGTATTTCAAAACTCTGTCCGGAAGCATACAGCCTCGGCGATATCCAGCGATCAGGATATACCCGTTCGACGACAAGAGATTTCGCGTCCGGAGAAAATCCCAGCGAAGCAGCCAACTTGACTCTTAATGATGATGGCTCAATCCATGGATTCCGCGCGGCGACTATGCCTCTGTTCCCCTTGAAGTGGACGTAACCGTATGCTTCTCTTTTGCCCGGATCTCCGCCGATCATCTCAGTATTGGACAATATCGGAAAATTCTTTCTGGCCCAGAGGATCGACTTCGATATCGCGTTCCACTCACCTTCCGTCAGGATGTCCGGCGAGACATAGAGCTCCCACATCGAGACTCCTCGCGCGAAATAGAGGACAGACTCGTTGGTGAATCTGTCGAGCGGTTCTTCTTTTCCTCCGAGTTGTTCCAATGTACCTTTTATAATGCCGTGAGTCATCATGTTCTCGATTGGAAACCAAAAATCGTTTGTCTTGAAATCGTCATATAGCACAAGGTCACGGTAAGTCATCGCCGCGTCGCGTGGGCTTATTGAAGGGACATCTGCGTAACCGTAATCTCCTCCCTGCATCCAGATCTGGTTCGCGTATTTTACCCACCACGGGCTGAGCCATGTGCCGGAGGTAATATTCAGATAAGCGTGTGGATTCACCCTGCGGACAGCACGGCTGATGTTGATAAGCGTATCGAGGATCGCGTCTCTCGAATAAATTCCCACCGGGTGGCCGTGGTCAGGCTGGCTGCATGAAAACTGGATGCCGTCCCACTTGTAATATGCGACGCCGTCGTCCTTAGCGAAATCGACGACCCTTCTCTTAAAGAGCTGGCTGTAACGTTTTCCTCCGAGGCAGAGTTCGTTGCCAACCGTCTCGAATCCATGCGCCCTCATCAAATCGACGCGCAGGTTGCTGAATGAGTACCCTCCTATCGGGCTGAGCCAGAGGCCGAGAACGGTGTTTGTTTTCTTGAGATCGTCGACGATAGGCTTGTGCCCGTTGGGAAACGTGCTCTTCCTCAATTTCCAATCGCTCTCGTATTTGTCCCAGCCGTCATCGAGCACGAACGCGTTGAGCCTGATCCCATGCTTCTCGATCATATTCTTTCGCAGCTCGTCGATGATCCTCAGGATGTTGGTCTGGTTCATGACGTGGTCCGGAGTAATGCCGGGATAACGCGGCGAACGAAGATCGTACCAGGTATTGTAAAGCGTGTAAGGCTCCGCG
>JAJZVO010000016.1 GCA_021845665.1 Bacteroidota bacterium
GGGCACATGGTACAAGATGGCGGTTTTGCAGAACGGGATGTACAAGGTGACGTACTCAGAGCTAAAGGGAGCGGGAGTGCCGATAGATAATGTGGATATGAGCACGATAAAAGTATACAACAACGGAGGTCGCCAGCTGGAAGAGGACCAGAGGAGACCGGCTGGCGAATGGAGTATGTCTGTACAATGTGGCTGCCATGAAGATAGAAGGCAAGTACACCAGCAAGGCACTCGGAAAAATGGCGGTCGCACGATGATATATGTAGATATTTTTGGTGGAAAAATTTATAATTAGACCTAAATGAGGAGTAACAACAAATGAAAATAGTATTGTGCACGCTTCTCGCGACGGTAACTGTGCTTTCGCTGAGTTCCCGTGTTTTTGCTCAAGGTGAGACAGCCGTGCCTTTTCTACTCATCTCTCCGGACGCAGGAGCGGGTGGAATGGGGGAGGCCGCGACCGGTCTCGCGGACAACGCAAACGCGATTTTTTGGAATCCAGGCGGTCTTGCCTTCCTGAGAGGAAGCCAGATCAGCCTTACCCATGCTCCGTGGCTGCCGGAATTCGGCTCGGATCTCAGCTATGACTTCCTGAGCTTCACCCATTATCTTAACAGCTGGGACGGCAACGTCGGTGCCAGTATCACATATTTCAACCTCGGATCTTTCAACAGAACCACATCGGCGAGCCCGACGATCATCGGTACGTGGCACGCCTACGAATTCGCCATCACCGTCGGCTACGGCACGCAGATTTCCAAAGGCCTCGGAATAGGTGCCAATTTCCGATACATTAGAAGCGAGCTCGCTCCGTTCGGTGCAGAGCAGGAGGTAGGTAACGGAATCGCCTCAGACGTCAGCTTCGATCTCGGATTGCTGTACCGTCCGCAGCACTTCGCCCTTCCGCTTGTCGGAGATCTCGGCAATAGGCTCGGCTTGGGCCTCGATCTGAGCAACCTCGGACCGAATCTGTACTACATCGACCAGGCTCAGGCGGACCCTCTTCCCACAAACTTGAGGGTGGGAGTCGCACTCCACCTGCTGAAGAGCCAGTTCAATAATCTGTACGTGACTCTTGATCTGAGCCGTATCATGGTGCACGTCCAGACCGATTCGACCATCGGAGCGATTAACGGCGTCGATACCACTTGGAACTACACGAACAACGTCGATCCCCTGCCCAAATCGCTCATCACCGCCTGGAGCGCCGGCGGCCTAAAACCCGTCATCGTGTCGTTCGGCGCCGAATACTGGTACGGAAGTCCGAGACTCATCGCCCTTCGATGGGGTTACTACAAGGAAAATCCGAACTTCGGAGGTCGTAACTTCATGACTTTCGGCGCCGGTATTCGTTACGGCATCTACGGGTTCGACTTCAGCTATATTTCGACTTTCGATCAGAATAATCCTCTTTCGAATCAGCTGCGATTCTCTCTCTCTCTAAATCTAGGTGGCACAAACGAATTCTAACCCCTTGATCCGCAGGATCCTCCGGACGATCGCTCTTGGCGCGGTACTGTCCGCCGGATCCTTCGGATGGGCGGTCCCGGCCTCGGCGGCCGGCATCTCCGGTCCATGGCGGCTCAGCCATCCTCTCGCGGCGTTCCAGAGTACGCGTCCGAACCGTGTACTGGCGAACGGGACTGTCAACGTCCTTGCTATCATGGTGCAATTCCAGAAAGACGAAGACAGTCTCACCAGCGGGAACGGCCAGTTCGATATGTCGAACGGTTCCGGACTGGACGCACCGCCGCATAACAAGCCTTATTTCGAGGACCACCTTCTCTTCCTTAAGAACTATTTCTATAAGGTCTCCGGCGGGAAGATGAATATCAATTATACGGTCCTCGACTCCGTCATTACTCTGCCTCACACAATGCGTTACTACTCCCCTCCGAGCAGCGGGTCGAACAGCGCGTTGGGACTGCTTTACGAGCAATCGTGGCAGGAGGCTGACTCCATCTACCGTAATTTCGATTTTGCAAGCTACCAGTGTTTCGTGATCTTCCACGCAGGTTCCGGCCGCGATATCAACTTTACTCAGACCGTCGGGTACGATCCCTTTCCTTATAATATCCCCTCGATCTACCTGAACATAAAAAGCCTGAAGGCCATGTTCGGCTCCGGCTACGAAGGCCAGTCTGTCGACAACGGCAGCTTCCGCATTCCGAACTCGATAATCATGCCGGAGAGTGAACACTACTTTCTCCTGCAATCTCCCGATACGCTGGACTTCACACTCGGCACCAACGGCCTTCTCGCAAATAGCTTCGGAAGCTTCCTCGGATTACCGGACTTGTTCGATACGAAGACCGGCGTGACCGGAATCGGAACATTCGGCCTCATGGATGGACAGTCGGCATTTGCTTTCGGCGGCATTTTCCCTCCCGAGCCTTGCGCATGGGAGAAAGCTTTCCTCGGATGGGTCAAACCCATGATCGTCTCTCCAGCCACGGCCACCCGGTATACGCTCTATGCTAATGAAACCGGGAAGTATTCCGCGCTCGAAGTGCCCATCAGCGGAAGCGAATATTTCCTCCTGGAAAACAGGGAACGGGATGCCCTCCACAACGGGGAACACATCACCACTGTCTATGGCGGTGCAACCCAATCGATTGTCATCCCCGACGGCGGAGACTCCGCATATTTCGACGGTCAGCAGATTCATAACATAAATGGAGTCGTTACCGACGCCGACGAGTATGATTGGGCGCTCCCTGGATATATCGATCCCAATTCGGGCGTTCACTACTACGGCGGCGTCCTTATCTGGCACATCGACGAGAACGTGATTAACGCAAACCTCGCAACGAATACCGTGAATGCAGATCCTTCACACAGAGGCGTCTGCTTGATGGAGGCGCACGGCGCAAACGAAATCGGACGCCTTATCCAGGACATAACTGGACAGATGTATTATTACGAAGGCTCTCCCTTTGATTTCTGGTTTAAGGGTAACACGACCGTCAGCTACAAGAATGCATTTACCCCGACATCGCTTCCCAATTCCGACAGCTACAGCGGCGCCGATTCGCACTTATATATCACTAACTTCAGCAATGCAGACAGCTCCATGACTTTCGATGTCATGGTCGGCGATTCGACGGTTCATCCTACAGCCGGCTTCCCGAAGAATATTTACGATGCCACGGCAAACTCCTCACCAGCCTTCGGGCGGATCAGCTCCAACGGGCAGCTTCAAGTAATTGCGAATAACGGCGACTCCCTTTACGCTTTCAACATGAACGGGACATCTGCAACGCCTGATTCGACCGGCCTCCTCTCCACAAATGCCGGAGAGTTTCAGCCTATCGTTTCTTCAGGTCAGACCGGAGCGAATCCCCTCTACGCGATGAGCGACTCGACGCTTTACAGCTTCGAGCTTAGCAGCGGAAACGTCGATACGCTCTTTTCGACTTCGGCCACCGCTGGCGGTACTGCTGCCGGATTGCCGCTTCTTCAGCTTGGTTCGAAGTTGGTTGCTTTCGGAAGAATTCCGGGGGAATTCTCTGTGTTCAGAACCTCCGGCACATACGTTAACTCCTACAAGATTCCGATTGCGATTCAAGTGAGCGGCGCAGAAGCTACGGGAGGCTCTTCGGCCTTTGGGCAGTTCGCTGCACTTGACACCAGCGGATTTCTCTTGAATCTTGGCTTCGCCAACGGCGTCTCTAAAGTCAACCTTGACAGCCTGCTTCTGTTGGGAAGTTCTCTTACCTTTCCGGCGCCCGGAGCACTGGGACCCGCCGGGATTAGTCTCGCAGTACTGGCCCCGGATTCCCCTCCGCAAATCGTCGGCGTCGGACCATTACAGGTCGCGTTGAACTATCGATCATCCCCTCTACAAGTCCCAACAAAGGTGTTCAATCCTTTTCCCGGCGATACTATAATCTCCGGCCCCGTTATCTCGGACCTCGACGGTGACGGCAGCCGTGATATAATATTCGCAACGCAGACAAAGGTCTATGCTATACAGTACGACGGCGCTGTCCTCGATGGCTTTCCTATATCTACAATCGGAAGCGAAGTGTTGCCTTCGGATGCCAACCGTATAGTCGGCTCGATAGCGGTCGCCGACCTCGACGGCAGTGGGAAGCCGGATATAATCTTCGGGACCGAAGGCGGCGAGATTTATGCTTTCTCGGGCGCGACGGCGAAGATAGTCCCTGGATTCCCGCTGAGTGTCGGAAGCGGCCTCGCCGGAAGCCCGGCGGTCGCATACGATTCTGTCTCCGGCAATCTCTATCTTGCAGCGATCAGCAAGAACGGCCATCTCTATAGCTGGACGTTCAAGGGAACTTCGTCGAGCCAGATCGTGTGGGGGAACCTCCTTGGAGACAACTACCATACAAACGCGATCACCACGGAGCTCGCATCGCAGATACTTCCGCCGTCGTCCACGCTTATGCCAGCCGACCAGGTGTATAACTGGCCTAACCCCGTCACCGGCGGCCTGACGAAAATCCATTTCTATCTCAGTACCAACGCAAAAGTATCTGTAGGCATATACAGCTTTGCCGGCTCAAAGGTCGCCGACTTCGAAGTGAACGGCGTGGGCGGCATGGCCAATGAAATAGACTGGAACACCGGCGGCGTCCAGAGCGGTGTGTATTTCGCAAGAGTGGAGGCGGTTTCGTCAAACGAGCGGGATCTCAAGATAATCAAGATAGCAGTCGTTAAGTGAGGTTAACCTTGTCCCGCAAAATGATCCTCCTTCTGCTGCTGGCCGTAGTGTCGGGTCCACTTTCCGCCTATGCCCAGGACGAATACATACAGCCCGAGCTCAACTGGCGGACTATCGAGACGAAGCACTTCCTTGTCGACTACTACCCGGGGGAAGAGCGCACCGCCCTGACCGTTGCGAAGATCGCCGAGGAGGTGTACGGCCCTTTGACGAAGCTGTACCACCATAAGCCCGATCAGAAGGTCACTTTTGTCATCTGGGACAATGATGACTACGCGAACGGTGAGACGTATTTTTACGATAACAAGATAAATATCTGGGCTACGTCACTCGACTTCGACCTTCGTGGTACACACAATTGGCTGCGTAACGTGGTGACCCACGAGTTCACTCACGAGATCGAGATGAACACGGCAACGAAGTTCGGAAGGAACATTCCTGCGATTTACCTGCAATGGCTGGGATACGAAGCCGCCCAGCGGCCCGATGTCCTTTACGGTTATCCGAACGTGGTAGTGAGTTACCCGATCAGCGGCATCGTCATACCGGCTTGGTTCGCAGAAGGCGTAGCTCAGTACAACGTCCCGCGGCTTCACTACGATTACTGGGATACTCACCGGGACATGATCCTCCGCGAGTATGTCTTGAACCATAAGATGTTCTCACTCCAGGAAATGGGAGGTTTCGGAAAGACGAGCCTCGGGAACGAATCGACTTACAACGCCGGCTTCGCGTTCGTACATTATCTCGCCACCACATACGGACCCGATATTCTCAGGAGACTCTCCATAGCGATGCGCGACGTTGATGCGCTCACCATAAACCATGCCTTCCAACAGGTGCTCCATAAACCGGCACAGCAGGTATACGATGAGTGGAAGGCCTTCCTCGAGAGAATGTACACCGCCAGAATCGCTGCCGTAGAGGCGAATCGCCATACCGGCAAGATCATAAGCGACGTCGGCTTCGCCAACCTTTTCCCGGTATTATCGCCTGACGGCAAGTATATCGCGTACTGCTCTAACAAGACGAACGACTATTTCGGCCTGTCATCCATTTACATCATGAATCTTTCTACCCGTAAGGAAAAGGATATAACCGACGGCGTGAGCAGCGAGTTGTCGTGGTCAAGGGACGGTCGCTTTCTTCTCTATTCCAAGCAGACAAGATATAACGCCTTCTGGAACAGTCTCGACGACATTTATATCTACGATTTGAAAGAGAAGAAGGAAATCCGGCTGACCCACAGCTTGAGGGCGCGATATCCGTCGCTTTCTCACGACGACAAAAAGGTCTGTTTCGTTGCGAACGATGACAAATCGCTCGGACTGCTCTGCAGGCTCGCAAGGTGGACGACAGGCATGGAGATAGGCGGTACTGATGGTACGGCCAACCTCTACGTTGCCGACGTTGACCTTGCGTCGCATAAGCTTTCCAATATCAGAAGATTGACGAATTTTGTGAACGGCCAGCAGATTTACGACCCGAGGTGGTCCGATGACGGATCCATGATATCTTTCAGTTATTCTATCGCCGCCTCACGCCGCGTGGCCATTTACAACCTTGCCGACAACTCCTACAGATTTCTGACGCCTGACGGTCAGGATTCCCGGAATGCGGTCTTTGCCCAACATGACAGCTCACTCGTGTTCTCTTCCGACAGAAGCGGGATCTTCAATATCTACAGGATCAGCCTTTATTCGGATTCGACCGTCGCCTTGACAAACGTCGTCGGCGGCGCGTTCCAGCCCACAGTCTCACAAGACGGCGACCTCGTTTATTCCTCCTTCCATTGGAACGGATATAAGATAGCGGAGCTCAAAGACGCTCAACCGGTGCCGAATCCACCGCACTACAAAGTGAACATCAATCCTTCGACCGGACTTTTCACGGGTAGCTATGACGTCCCGAGAGACCTCACTCATTACGACGATATGACCCTCCCGAACCTAAAATCGGTCCCGTATACCAGTCGTACCACCACGTTGTCTTTCTATCCGGTGCTCCTTTACGACAACTACAACCCCCATTCGAGTTTCTTCGATGAATTGAAGGCGGGATTTTATTTCAGCTCTATGGACGAAGTCGGTAAGTACGACATATTCGGAGGCGCGACTATCAACAGGCTTCTGGAGCGGGACATATTCGGGCAGTTCGATTATGACGACAAGATCCCCGGCCTGTCCTCGCTCGGAATATATCCTCAATTTACACTCGCGGTGTACAACATTACCCGCCAGACGAACGCGAATATCGGGCTCGGCCTCGACACCGTCGGCGTGGGGGTCAATTACGATTTGCTGGAAGTCGATGCGTCTTTTTCAGGTTATGTCTTCACACCGGCGCTCAACATGTCGCTCGGGTTTACGTTCGACCGTTACACATCGACCGTCGGTGGATTTATACTTCCTGCCCTCGGTGCGTACGTCGGTTCTTCGGGCGATGTATACTTCCTCGGACGATCTGCTTATGCGGAATTTGACTTTGATGGCATCTTCCCGAGCCGTAACTCCTGGGTCAATCCTCTCGGGATTATGTCACGGTTGAGAATCACGGGCTCGCTGGATAAACTTAACGCAGGCGGCAATTATCAGTACGAGAACGGCGTGCTCGTTCCGATATACCAACCGTTCAACTTTGTACAGGCGGAATTGGTAAACTACCTCGCCGTTCCGCTCTTCAGGAACGACGACGCGCTCTCGACGAAGCTTCATATCGGGTACACGTTCGGTCCCACCATCGACAACTTCTTCGACTTCTACGCCGGCGGACTTATCGGCATGAAAGGGTATCCCTTCTACGGGATCGGCGGTAACAGGATGTTATCCTTGAATTTGACCTACCGATACCCGCTTTTCAGAGATGTGAACAGACAGTTCCTGCAGTTCTATTTGAGCGATGTTTATCTGTCGGCTTACGGCGATGTCGGAAATGCATGGGACGGCTCGCCGGTAGGAACCCACTTCAAGACCGACGCGGGAACCGAACTCAGATTCAGCGGATTCTCCTTCTACAGCTTTCCAACCGCTATCTTCTTCGATGCTGCTTACGGTTTCAACAGATTCAACGTAGAAATACCTGTGTTCAACACGTTTGCGACGTACGGCAAAGAATGGAAGTTCTATTTCGGGCTGACGTTTTCATTTGACATGGTAGATTTCGGGAGGCAAGGATGCGCGCAATTATTTTAGCAATACTTTTGCTTCCGCTCAGCGCGGAAGCACAATCACGATTCAACGACGGCTTGTTTCTGAAGACCGCCGATTTTGGCTCGCAGGTACGGGAACCCATGCTGACCGGTGTCCTGTCTGAAGACCTTTTCGCCGCCCAGCCGACTCCGGCGGTGAAAGAATCGCTGGATGTCGTCGAAACGAAATCTGCTCTGACCGCGGGAGGACTGTCGCTCCTCGTTCCCGGTGCGGGGCAAATCTACAGCAAAGATTACTGGGTAGGCGCAGGCTTCCTCGCCCTCGAAGCCGCAGCCTGGGCCGTCGACTTCATCTGGACTACCAAGGGGAACAACCAGGAGAGTTTTTACATGAGATATGCGGACGGCACAGCGGCCGATAATTACCAGAACGCTCACTACAGCGTCGTCAGGTACGCTCAGTGGATCAAGAACAACTACGTGGCATTGGAACAATATAACGGTACAACCACGCAGGGACAGCAGGTCATATCCAACTGGGTCAGCCAGCTATTGCCAAATACTGTAAACGCCACCGCAGCACCATGGACCCAGGTAAACTGGTACGCTCTGAACCAGATCGAAGGTGCAATGGGTGGATACTTCACTCATCAGCTTTTCCCTCACGGGAATTTCGAATATTATGAATTGATCGGGAAGTACCCGCAGTTCAGACAGGGATGGGGCGATTCACCGTATGCCCTCTGGCTGAAGAATGGCGAACAGGGAGCCCCTCCCATCGCCTACAACGAAGCCGATACTCCGAACAGCAGTTATTACATGGACGCCCGCGGCAAGGCTAACAGCTTGTTCAGAGTCGCGACCGACGCAATAGAGTTCGTTATTCTCAACCATTTTGCGTCTGCACTGGAAGCTGCCATCGCGGCACATGTCCATAACAAGGCTGTACAGGCCCATGTCGCCCTGACACCTCTGCCTATGGGAATGGGATATCAAACTCAGGTGCAGCTTGCAGTGAACTTCTGAGGCAGAACGCGAGAACACGTCTTTCTCAGATTTTTGCTCGACCTCTTTTTGTTGTCTGATGTGCGGAGATTGGGCTGGCAGCCCGGAGCGGTAAGTCTTCCCCGGGTGCTGCTAAATTCGATGCTTCCAGTCGAGCGCGCGCGAGGATGTGCCTTTTGGTAGAACGGCAGCGCGGCGCTTGCTGACGACTATCAGCCCTTCATCTGAAACAGAGACTTCATTGAAGCTTAGCTGCGAGTCCGTCAAAGGTTCCTCGACCTCGGCTCCGTCTCTCACCGGATTCATTGCTGCGCTTGAAAACATCATCCCGGACCTCGAGTAAATCCCTTCGATGTGCGTGTGTCCGTGCAGGACTGCATCGACACCGCTCCTGCTGAACAGTTCTTCGATTCGATCCTTCCCGTAAAGTTTCAGCGTCTGAGCTTCAAATTTGTGATAAAGGGTAGTCCCGAATGAGTCGGAGTGCGGCTGGTATTTGTTAAAGTGATGGTGAATCAAGACGATCTTTTTCAGTGCGGATATCGAAGGGTGGAGAAGTATTCGCTCGACCTCTTCAAGCTGGTCGTCCTCTATCCGCCCGTTCGAGCCGACCGGGTTCCAGATGGCGTGGAACCTGGAGATTGAATTTAACCCGATGAGGGCCACGGGACCTACTATCTTCACGAAAGGGAACGGGCTCTCACCTTTGTAAGCTTTATTCGGGAAAGTCTCCTTGAAAGATCTCTCGAACATCTTGACCTGTGCCCCATAATCTCTCAACCGGCAGCGACTTCCGAAAGTAAAAAGATCCTCCGCTCTGTGTACGCCGCCGAAGATATCGTGATTCCCGATGGTCACGCTGAGCTTGTCGTAGTTAAGAAGATCGAAATATTTTAAAACTCGTCTTACTGATCTGTAACCGCCGTACTCTCCATTTCCCGTGATGTCGCCTGTGATGGCAATATGGTCGAACTTATTATCCACGACATACGCGAGAATGTTCTTCAGCTTACCTACGTTGTGACGGTTGTATTCCGGGCTGACATGAGTGTCCGAAATGTGGGCTATTCTGAAAGATGATGTCATTGTGCTTAGCGTGTCCGTTTCAACTTTGTTCACGCAATAATTTATGAGTGGAATGTTAACCTCCCGTATTCATAATGTTGCAGTTGTGTTAACTAAATCTCCATTCAGGCTGCCCATGACGGTTCTGGAACGCCTCGGAAGGAATCAAGGATTCGAAAGAATGAAGAGTTGATGAAGTTGGAGGCGCCGGTTAACCGGTGGCGATATCGCCGTGTTAACTCGGCCTGGATTCACTCCAGCTGATGTCTCTGTCGTTTCTAATTTTACCAACGTGAGAGGGCGCTTGTTGGTTCGCAATACCGGGTAGATTAAAGAGAATTAATACGATTTTAATGTTGGGGAAAAGTGCTTGACCGCAGGAATCGGAGAAGTCTCTTGTGAGTAGCCGTGGTAAACAGGTTTGATAGTGGATCGTGGAACAGCAGGCCCTCTTCGCCGCGGCCTCAACAGGCATTTGCTGAAATAAGGTGGTACAGGAAAAAGTGTTTCGGATGGGAAATCTAAGGAGCAGTGATATCGCCCGCGCGCAGAACGAACTTGCCGCGCAATGCCGCGAGAGCTTTCTCGGCCTCCGGCCGCGTCCGGAAGAATCCGTAAACACTGCTGCCGCTTCCGGACATCAGTGCGAAGTCGGCTCCTGTCGCATACATATCCGACTTGATCTGACCGATCACGGGGAACTTCTCGAACACCGGTTGCTCGAAGTCGTTCACCACAGAATCCCTGTATCCGGGAATGTCGTCTCCAAGGTCCAGCAGCACTTCACGGAGCGACTGTCCCTTCTCGGCGGATGGAGTGACCAGTGAGTAGGCGAGCGGCGTCGATACTCCTGCTTCGGGAGTGACGGTCAGGATATATGCGTTGAGACGGTATCCCAGTGGCTCGATCATCTCTCCTTTCCCGGTTGCGTAGGCGGGAACCTTCTTCAGGAAGAATGGAACGTCGGAGCCGAGCTGCTCTGCAATGTTCAAAAGTTCGATTTCGCAGAGAGGCTGGCCGTAAATTTCCTGAAGCGCGAGAAGCACCGCGGCCGCGTCGGAACTACCTCCGCCGAGACCCGCACCGATCGGGATGTTTTTCTTGAGCACCATCTTTACTTCGGCATTGATGCCTGTCCGTTCACAGAAGAAATCCAGGGCGCGGAGACAGAGATTCGCGTCGTCTACGAGCTTGATGTTGGAGTAGAACTCGTGCCGATCTGCCCTGACGATCTCAAGTTCGTCTGAGAGATGTATAGGATAAAAGACAGTCTGGATGTCGTGATAGTTGTCCGATCGTTTTCGGATAATGCGAAGCCCGACATTAATCTTCGCCGGTGCCAGTATCTTCACCGCCTTCTCCTGATTTTTGTTTGCCCGTCCACTTGCCCAATAAGTTAAAAAACCGGATCTGCTTAAGAAAGTGTCCGACGGCACGTAATTGATTCCTAAATTAAAAACCGCGAAATTTAACGGTCGCCATGGCTTGCATTAGGCAGTCCCTCCGACTCTTCGTCTCATGCGGATGAAGATATTTCGTGCATTAAAGTGTTTCGGGTTCCGTAGCTCAAATACAATAATGGGTCTGTTAATGCGAATATTTTATCGCGTTTCGTCTTTGCTCGCTCTCCTTTTTCTCATCTCAAGAGCGTTCGGTCAAACAGGAGTGCCTACGAATGTCGACAAGCTGGTATCCTCGCTGGATTCTGCAGCATCAGACGCCTATATCGAGGGTTGGAAGGTCAGCCCGGATCTCAGCACCGCCGTGTTCGGCGGGAATCCGGCAGGCACGGATTTCGATGACTCGGGCTGGAAAGCTGTCACGCTTGGACGCGAGATTGACGCGGACTCATGCTGGATACGGACGACTTTCGTCCTTCCGAAAACCGTGTTGGGCAAACCCGTCCGGGGGAAACTCGGCCTGTTCATACGCCTCGACAATTTCGGGTATATGTGGATCAACGGAAAGAGCCGCGGTTACTTCCCTTTCGACAGGGAATTTTTGCTGACCGGTAACGCAAAACCCGGGATGAAGTTCGTAATAGCATTGAAGGCCGTCAACGGCGGAGCCAACCTGCACCTCCTCGCGGCAGAATTGCGGATTGAATCGATAGGGGCATTGACCGATACGCTTCGCGACCTTGCCCTGAGTTTCCGGGTCGGGCAGAAACTCCTGAGTTTCGATACTTACCAGACTAATTCGCACGTCAAGGTCGATCCGCATATCGACAAATCCCGCATGAACAGGGGAGAGAAGGCGGACCTCAATAACCTTCTGCAGAGTCTCGCGTCGAGAATTGATGTCGATGCGCTCCGCCGGGGAGGCGTCACTGGCTTCATGAAATCGGTGAGTGTCGTAAGGCCGCTTCTACGGCCGATCTCGGATTTTGCGAAGCAATACACGTTATACTTCGTATCTAGTGC
Organism: Bacteroidota bacterium; assembly: GCA_021845665.1. Taxonomy (GTDB): domain Bacteria; phylum Bacteroidota; class Ignavibacteria; order Kryptoniales; family JAKASW01; genus JAKASW01. The sequence continues at coordinate 12,326 of JAJZVO010000016.1, forward strand.
TCACATAGACGCCGCCTGGCTTTGGAGATATATCGAGACGATCGATATATGTGAAAGGACGTTCGGCTCTGTGCTCAACATGATGAATGTCCGCCCCGACATGACTTACGCCCAGAGCGCCGCCGCATATTACGATTGGATGCAAAGGTACGACCCGGCCGTCTTCGATGGGATAAAGGAGCGGGTGAAAGAAGGAAGATGGGAAGTGGTCGGCGGGATGTGGATAGAACCGGACTGCAATATCCCGAGCGGGGAATCGTGGATGCACCAGCTGTTGTACTCACAAAGGTATTTCAAGAACAACCTTGGCGTCAAAGCTAAGATAGGATGGAACCCCGACTCCTTCGGCTATACGTGGAATATGCCCGAGTTTTACCTGAATGCAGGTATCGACGCATTCATCACTCAGAAGATAGGATGGAATGACACAAACGTTTTTCCATATCGCGTGTTCTGGTGGGAGGCGCCGGACGGTTCCAGGATATTGAGCTATTTTCCGTTCGATTATGTCAACCAGATCACCGATCCTTACAGGCTCACTGACTGGATGAGGCAGTTCGAGGCAAACTCGGGTTTCACAAAGATGATGGTCCTGTTTGGAGTCGGCGATCACGGCGGCGGACCGTCTTTGGAGATGATGAAACGTATCGATCATCTCAAGACCCTCGATATATATCCGAAGGTCGAGTTCGGCACCGCCGGGAATTACATAACCTGGCTGAAGAGCCGAGATCTCTCAAAACTCCCGGTATGGAACAGTGAGCTCTATCTCGAATATCACCGCGGGACATTTACCACGCAGTCCAAGACGAAGAAGGCAAACCGCGAGTCGGAAGAGATCCTTACCAATGCCGAGAAATTCTCGACCGTCGCTACAATGTTTGGAAGAAATTACGACAACGCTTTGCTGGAAAATGCGTGGCGGGAGGTCATGTTTAACCAGTTCCACGACATACTCCCCGGATCCGGCATCCGTGAGAATTATATAGACGCGGCCAAAAGATACAAAATCGCCGAAGCGATCGGCACCCACGAACTTGAAGGAGCACTGTCAAGCATCGCGAAGCGGATCAATACTGTCAACGCCAAAGGACGCCCGGTCGTGGTTTACAATCCCCTGTCCTGGGAAAGAACCGATGTCGTTCGAGTTCCAATACCCGTCAATGTCGCCGGAGGCTGTTCAATCTACGACTCGAACGGCAAACAGGTCCCCTCTCAGATTGTGGAGAAGGGGCTCTATGAAAGAGAAATAATTTTCATAGCCTCCGATGTCCCGTCGCTGGGATATAGATTATATGATCTTAGAAACACGAAGCCGCATATTTATTCGACTGAGCTGAAAATCGATACCACTACTCTCGAAAACCAGTTTTACAGAGTTTCGATCGACCGCGACTCCGGATGGGTCAGGAGCATCTTCGACAAGAAGAACGGGAAGGAAGTGCTGGCGGGATTCGGCAACCGTTTGCAGGTTCTCGAAGATACACCGAAACAATGGGACGCCTGGAACATCGGGCTCACCGGCGTGGAGTACCCGACAAAGTTCAGGAAGATAAAAGTTGTCGAGAACGGCCCGGTTCGGGTTGTGCTTCGAGTGTACCGCGATCTTAGAAAGCCCGGCGAGATCGGCGTCTACCCGACGGATAATTTTCCGACCTCGTTCTTCAAGCAAGACGTTATCCTTTACGATGGAATTGACAGGGTCGATTTCAGAACGAAGGTCGATTGGTGGGAGACCCACTCTATGCTGAAAGTTGCCTTCCCGTTGAACTTGCGCGATTCTTCGGCAACCTGCGAGATCCCTTACGGGACGATTGTTCGTGCGACGATTCCGAAGGATAGCTGGGATGAGGCAAAGTGGGAAGTACCCGCGGAAAGGTGGGCGGATATGTCGGACCCGATTCGCGCTTCGGCATCCTCCGGTAACGGATTCGGCGTGAGCCTTCTCAATAATTCGAAGTACGGTTACGATATAAAGGGGAGCGTGATGCGTCTCTCGCTTCTCCGGTCACCCGTCTGGCCTGATCCCTCAGCGGACCGTGGGATGCACAGCATCGATTATGCGATCTACTCGCATTCAGGGACCTGGAAGTCCGGCGGAACGCAAAGGGAAGGATATGATTTCAATTACCCTTTGATAGCATCGCTTGGAACAAGGCATGCCGGCAATCTTCCGCCCAGCTATTCCTTTTTCAGTCTCTCCCCGGCCAATCTCGTTCTGACGATAGCAAAAAAGGCGGAGGATTCGAGCGCCTGGGTTATAGAGTGGTACGATGCATCGGGACAGGACTCCAAGGCCGATCTGGTCCTGCCCACGAAACCGAAGATTGTTGTGGAATCGAACTTCCTTGAGGAAGACGGCAAGCCTCTCCCGTTTAAAGGTAAACACGTCTTCGTCGAGACGAAGAAGAACTCTATTCAGACCATCAAGGTCTACTTCTAGTTTGCACAAAAGAAGCCTCTCAGAAAAATCAGACATGGAGGAATCTCTCACATGAGAACAGACATCCCGTTGTTTGATGTACCTCACATCGATTCGATCCAGGACATGATCATTCAATCTGCACGAAGATTTAAAACCAAACCTGCTCTTCAGGACCTCAGTGAGACTCCTATTAGAGAAGTTACTTACGAGTCCCTGCTGGAGAATGTTCTGCGCTTTGGCACCTCTCTGAGGAATCTCGGGCTCAAAGAGCGCGATCATATTGCAGTCATCGGCGAAAATCGTGTGCAGTGGGCGATAAGTTACCTTACGGCGATGGCGTTCAACATGGTAGTTGTCCCCGTCGACAAGAATCTCGGGGTCAACGAGATTTTGAATATAATGCATGAATCGGACGCAACATCTGTAATCTTCTCTGAAGCTTATGAATCGGTATTTCGCGAGAAGATGGGCGCGCTCAGACACGTCAGGCACTATATCGGAATGGACTTGGGAAAAGAGGAAACGGGATTCCTTTCGATGGTCGAGCTTATCAACAAGACCCCCGCGATGGCGGTCGATAAACTCCCGCCGGTAAACCCGGAGGAGATGGCCGTAATCATCTTTACCTCAGGCACGCTCGGGAGAGCGAAAGGAGTCATGCTGAGTCAAAAAAATCTCGTCTCGAACCTGATGGATATGGTCAGCTTCTTCGGCATATATCCGGAGGACAGGTTTCTCTCCGTTCTTCCGATCCATCACACTTACGAATGCACCTGCGGCATGCTGTGCCCGCTGTATGGCGGCTCATTCGTCGCGTATGCGAGGTCGTTAAAAACCGTGGTCGAGGATATGCAGAAAGCCCGCCCAACGATCTTCCTCGCGGTGCCGCTTCTTTATGACAAGATGTTCAAGGCTATCTACCGGGGGATAAAGGAAAAGAAAATGGTGGCCCGTGTGATAAGACCGATGATCAAGGCAACTGACATTCTGGCGAAGATCGGCTGGAAAAGCTCGAAGAAAGCGGTTTTCAAGGAGATCCATCACAAGTTCGGCGGGGCGATTCGGTGCTTCATTGCCGGCGGAGCTGCCCCCGACCCAGTTGTTGCAAAGGGACTCAGAGAATTCGGATTCGGATTCGTCCAGGGGTACGGCCTGACGGAAACTTCGCCGATACTCACATTGAACAGGCTTAAGGACTTCAAAGATGACGCCGCTGGAACCCCGCTCCCGCATGTCCAGATCAAAATAGGAGATCCTGACTCGAATGGGGTGGGCGAGGTACTTGCTAAAGCCCCGAGCGTGATGCTCGGATACTACAAAAACGCAAAGGCGACTGCCGAAACGTTTGCAGGCGACTGGTTCAGGACCGGAGACGTCGGGTATATGGATGAGGACGGCTTCCTCCACATCAGCGGCCGCAAGAAGAACGTCATCATTTCGAAAGGCGGAGAGAACGTGTTCCCCGAAGAAATCGAGGATGCACTGAACAGAAGTCCCTATATCATGGAAAGCATGGTATACGGCGAGAAGCACGAGAAGGAAGGGGAGATCATCGCGGCACAGATCGTCGTCGATGCCGAATCGTTCATCGAATTGTCGGAAACGAAACATGTCACGATTACTCCCGAAATGATCAACGAGATAATCGACGGCGAGGTCAGGAAAGTGAACCGGGAACTGCAGACCAACAAGCAAATCAAGAAGTTCATAGTTCGCGACGAGGAATTTCAGAAGACAACCACACAAAAAATCAAGAGATTCACCGTATCGACAGAAGGTAAGTGATAGGCTGTTTTTGTCGCCGCGGGTGCATCTCATCCGCATCTTCTCACGTGTGGAAGGGGTACACGCGCATCAGGAAAAGTATATCGGAAATTCCTAAATTCATGTTCAGAAACAGGAGATGCAAAATGAACGAACCCGATTACTCACTTGTGTCGAAAACGATACGTTGGGGAACCGCCTTACTATTTGCGGTCGGCTCGACTCTGTTCTTAGGCTCGAGCACGCCGCGACCGGTATCGGCGACCGGCCATATCTTACGGAATTCATCAAGAAGCTGGCCGTATTCTTTCCCGTGCAGAATTCATGAGGGCTCAAATAAAGACTTGTTTGTAATGACGCTAGGGGATGTTAAGACGCCGCTTGCTGACGGCGTATTCAACCCAGTGAAAGATGAAGTCGTTCTCAACGACGGCAGAGTAATCAGGAACTATTATCGCGACTCCCTCGGCATAAAATTCTACAGACCGATCGACAAGAAGGATTTCCCGCTTCCTCCCTCGGGATGGTGCTCGTGGTACTATTATTATCAAAGTGTCGATGCCAGCCAGATAAGGCAGAATGCCCGCTGGATCGCGAAGAACCTGAAGGCATACGGCGCGAAGTTCGTCCAGATCGATGACGGCTGGCAGGGAAAAGGGCACGGCGCGGGGGACAACAGGAACTGGTTCAAAGTCAACGACAGGTTCAAGCCGGGCATGAACAAAGTCGCGGCATTTATCAAGAGCCTCGGGCTCACACCCGGCATCTGGCTGGCCCCCCAGGGGCAGAGCAGCCCCACTGTCGTGAAAGATCATCCGGGCGCGTTCATACTGGATGCGGATACCTCAGTCTCGAAAACATGGGAAGGTATGTATCTTGTAGATCCTTCCTCAAAAGCCGGCCTCAATTATCTGAAAAGCCTCTTCACGATGCTCAAAGGATGGGGGTACGACTATTTCAAGATCGACGGACAGCCGATAGTCATTCAGCAATACCGCGGGAAGGAGGCTTTCATGAAGCACCCTTCGGATAATGCGGATTCCCTTTACCGCGCAACCCTGGAGACAATCAGAAAAACCATCGGCAAAAAAAGGTATCTCCTTGGATGCTGGGGAATACCGAATCCCGGCATCGGCATCATGAACGGGTCGAGGACGGGTGGCGATGTCGTCCTCGGCTGGAGCGGCTTTATGACTTCGCTCACGGCAACGATGCACTGGTATTTTCTCAATAATGTCGTCTGGTACTGCGATCCGGACGCGATGCTTCTCAGGTATCCCCTGACTTTGAACCAGGCGCGTGCCTGGGCCACGATGCAGGGACTTACCGGTGAGGCGCTCATGGCGAGCGACCGCCTTCCGGATCTATCCTCCGCCAGGGTGAGGATATTGCAAAGTGTGTTTCCCGCTCAGAACATTCGCCCGCTCGATCTCTTCCCATCGAGAAGACTTAAACACATCTGGGATCTCAAGATAAATCACCTCGGCAGAAACTATGACGTGGTAGGTCTCTTCGATTTCAATCAAAAGAATACAAAAACCATTTTCCTGAATTGGAAAGATCTCGGCTACAGCGATTCGTCAGTGATACAGGTGTTCGACTTCTGGAACAAGGAATACCTCGGCGCGTGGAAAAAAGGTATGGCGGTTACTATTTCCCCGACAAGCTGCCGGGTCCTTACACTTCTGCAAAGCGACGGTCAAATACAGCTGATCTCCACCAACCGGCACATCACCCAGGGATATACCGACCTCGTTTCCCTGGCCTCGAACAAGTCGGGAACAGACTTTCACGGCGAGAGCATGGTGATCGGCGGTGAGAAGTATGCACTCTATTTCGCATATCCACGTGGAAGGAACTTCGTTGTAAGAAGTGCGACCGCAGGCAACCTCAAGGTGCATGTAGTCGGCCATCAGGGCTGGGCTAAAGTTGAGTTTACTTCGCCGAAGTCTGCAAAAATAAAATGGCATGTCGGGTTTGCCCCCGCTACGTATTACCATTACCCCGTCAGTACCCCGTACGGTTTGAGCATTCGCGCCGAAAGTCTCCACGGCGTCATGCTGAAGTGGGACGATCAGTATAATCTGAACCTCGGGTGCGAAGTCTATCTCAACGGCCGGCTCGCCGGTTATGCTCCGACGAATGTTTTCCCGCTGAATGGCCTCAATCCGGATGCCACATATCACGTCGCAGTCAGATCGGTGTGGGAGGACGGAACCGAAAGTCAGGAGGCGGATACGGCGAGCTTCGAGTTGAGGAGACTTCTTCCGGAGACTGTTTCAATGGGAAACCTGAAGCCGGCCGGAGATGGAGTTGCCGTGGGAAATAGTTCGTTTGCCGGAAGTGAGATATCGATTGGCGGAGTTTGCTACGAATCCGGGATTGGCGTGCGCGCGAACTCTGAGACAGCTTTTGATGTTAGTAAATTATATGCAAAGTTCGCTGCTATGGTGGGGGTGGACAACAACGATGGCGGCAGGAGCGGAAGCATTGAGTTCTTTGTCTACGGCGACGGCCACGAATTGTGGCACAGCGGACCCGTTGCATACGGTTCCGCCGCCGTTCCCGTATCAGTCGACATCAAAGGAATCACAAGTCTCGTTCTTAAGACTGTCAGTTCCGGAGGCGGGAATGGAGTCAAACTGGCGGACTGGGCCGATGCCAGGCTCGAAAATACGACAAGACAGGAGAAATGATGAAAGCTATTTCAATCAAACCGGGAACAAAAAACATAAATCTTGTTGATCGTCCCGAACCGAATATCAGTGCACCCGACGATGTGAAAGTGAAAGTGATCAGAGTCGGGATATGCGGAACAGACAGGGAAGAGGCCTCCGGCGGCAGGTCGCTTGCACCCAAAGGGTCCGCCGACCTGGTGCTGGGACATGAAATGTTCGGAAGAGTTGTGGAGACAGGCAAGTCTGTCACCAGGGTAAAGAAGGATGACTATATAGTTTTCACGGTCAGGCGGGGTTGCGGGAAATGCCTCCCGTGTCTCATGAATCGCTCCGACATGTGCCTGACCGGGGAGTATCATGAACGCGGAATCTGGGGACTCGACGGCTACCAGACGGAATATGTTGTAGACAAAGAACAATACATTGTCCATGTCCCCTCCGAACTGGAGTCAATCGGCGTATTGACCGAGCCGACCTCGGTTGCCGAGAAGGCGATCGACGAGGCCGTGAGAATACAGACATCGCGTCTTCCGGACGCAGGCTCCACGCCGGACTGGCTTTATGGAAAGAGATGTCTCGTCGCAGGTCTCGGGCCAATCGGTCTGCTGGCGGCGATTGCTCTCGTACTTCGCGGTGCAGACGTGTACGGGCTTGACATCGTCGACGAGAAGAGCGTCCGCCCGCAATGGCTCGAGAAGATTGGAGGGAAATATCTTGACGGCAGGTCGATCCCAGCTCAGAAAGTGGCGGAATCGGTGGTGCCGATGGATCTCGTCTTTGACGCAACTGGAGTGGCCCCCGTCGAGTTCAATCTTCTGGACGCTCTTGGGATGAATGGCGTCTATGTCTTGACCGGCGTCCCGGGCGGAGATCGTCCGCTGCAGATAGACGGTGCGGATCTCATCAGGCGCCTCGTACTCAAAAACCAGGTAATGATCGGAAGCGTGAATGCCGCTCGCGATCACTTCCAGTTCGCCGTCGACGATCTCGCGCATGCGAAGCTTCTCTGGGGAGATCACCTCAACAAGCTGATAACTAACAGGCATAGGTCCGACGAATTCTCATCGGCCTTCTCACATCACGGTGACGACGAGATAAAAGCGGTTGTAGAATGGTAGGAGGCAACTAAATCCATCGGAGGTGTGGACGGGCAGAGTGGTCGTAGCCTGTCCAAAGTCCATCCGCGATTTCGTGACCTCCAGAAAATTCCCCGGTTCAATATCCGTTTTGTGTGAATCCTTATGATGCATCCGACTACTTCTTCCCGGCTGACTGTGTGTGCGGTCTGCACGAAGCGACAAGCGTTCGCCAGATTCCTTATCCTTAAAGCATTCGTTTTGGCTTTTGACGGACCCGGTGGTTAAGTCTTGATATCCGGACCAACTAAAGCGGAACCTGGGGCATTATGTTGTACCGGCGTTGTTTGACATATTCCCGACAACTATATTAATCTACGATATCCTCTATCCCCTCTATGAACTAGCTCTGCTATTTTAATGACGGATTGAAAAGTATATTTATGTCCGAGAAAAATGAAATCAGCCAGTATATCGTCACAACTGCCCTGATGGGATTCGGGCATCTCAGGGCCGCGCACAACATCGCGAGCTTCGGTCATGCGACCGTTGCCAGGGTTGACCGCGAACCGTATGTCGGCTTAGTCGACAAGATTGTTTGGGACGGTGCTCAAAATACTCACACTCACGCCTCGAGGGAAGTGGACGGGAAGAACAAGCTGCTGTATAATTGGTTCGAAGGGATGATGAAAATTCCCGAAGGCGACTCTTCTCCGTCGATGGCGGCTTCCAGGTTTGTACGTGCAATCGGGAAACTCGGAGTGGGGAGAAAGTTCTTTACTTCCCTCGACAGCCGATACCCCACACTTGTCCATACATTTTATCTCCCCGCGATGCTTTCAGTTTACCGGAAATATCCGGGTAGGGATTTCCTCCTTCTTTGCGACACTGACTTTCACAGGGTATGGGTGCCAGTCGATCCGAAAGCGGGTAATCTCAAGTACATGGTGCCCATCTCGAAGTCAGCCGACAGGCTGATCTCTTACGGGGTTCGGCCGGATGAGATATACACAACGGGGTTTCCTCTTCCCGCGGCCTACACCGGTACGAAGGATCTGAGCACTCTTATCACTGCCTTCAACGCAAGAAGAAACCGTCTGCGGCGTGATTCGAACGTCCCGTTTACGCTCATGTTCCCATTCAGTGGGGCCGGCGCGTACTTTAACCTGCTTGCCGAGTTGGTTAAGTCGATGACCGGGTCTTTCATAGAGGGGAGCCTGAGGCTGATCGTGTTTTGCGGCGACAACGAGCGTGCGTTCACCGGCACAAAGAATCTGTTCATCAGCTGCAATCTCGAGGATTCGGAGTACACGGAAATCATTTTCGACAAAGACATCTTCAGTTCCTTCGATCGATTCAACGAAGCGCTCAAGTCTACCGATCTTATCATCACGAAGCCGAGCGAGTTGGTCTTCTACGCCGCGCTCGGCATACCTATGGCCTTTCTCCCCCCTATCGGTTCCCATGAGGCAAGAAACCGCGAGTACCTCATCGAGAACGGGTGCGCAGTCGATCTTCCCGATATCTCTGAGTTCTCTCGGTGGCTCGATGAAAACCGGAAGAATGAAAAACTCCTTTCGCTGGCGGAGGAAGGTTACCGTAGCCTTCCGAGAATGGGAGCGTCCCAAATACATGAACTCGTCACAGGGAGCAAGTAGACGGGGTTACGAAGGCCGACTTGAAATGCGGAAAGCCCGGAGGAAAGGAAACTTAAATATGCGCCCATCGATTGACGGCGCAGATTCCTGGACTAATCGTTTGTTGGAAGGAGAAGTGTCTTGTGGGTTATCCTGACCGGGTTTCCCCGCCACTTCGTTTTCCTGTTTATTAACGGTATGGGCCAGGTGAAAGCGATGACAAGGTCCTTTAGCGGAGCGGCGAGACATTGACCGATTCCGAGTCCTGTCGAAAGGGCCGCGTTCATAAGCGCGTCGCCGGAGATTTTTGCCCCCCAACAAAAAGCCGTCAAGAGAGATGCCTCGTAAGAGAATCCCGAGATCGCAGCGAATACCAGCGACCATAATGGGAAGTTAACCAGTAGTTCGCCAATGTAGGCTGGCTTGTTTAAGTTCCACCTCAACTGTGCCCACCGCGTGTGCCGGTTGAGAAACCGGTTGAAGTCCCACGAGTGGTTTGTTGTAATGACAGTCTGAGGCGAGACAACAATCCGGTATCCGCTATTCTTATACATCATTCCCATCAGGTAGTCTTCGGCAAGGTAGTTCCTCAGTTCCCAAATTCCTCCCAAACTGTCAAACTGCGATTTCCGAAAGAAAATAGATTTGCCCACGACAATTTCTATCTCGGCAATATCGAGAAGACTGACGTTGCCTATCACGAAAGAATTCAGGTGCAGATTCTCAAAAACAGACCCGAGACTTTGTCCGCCGATCCCTCTTATCAGATTCGTTACAAGCCCGACTCTCCCGTCCCGGAAATACTTCACATTCTCCTTCAAATAATCCGCGTCGACAAGAACGTTGCTGTCGCTTATAACCATGAAATCGTTCTCGGCCACGGGAAACATACCATAGAGGTTGCTTACCTTGGGGTTATATCCAAGTACTCGATCACTTACCACACATTTTATTTTCTTGTCAGGGAAGTCTCGCTGTATTTTCTTTACGAGTTCTATGGCGGAGTCTGTTCGAGATTGGACGCCGATGATGATCTCATAGTCAGGATAATTCTGATTCACGAACGACAGAAGGTTTTGATAAAGGTTCCCTTCGACTCCGTTTACCGGCTTCAAAATAGAAATCGGCGGAAGAAAACTATCATCCTCGACGCTATTGTTCCTCCTGGTAAGAAAAAGCTTAAAGGTCGCCGCCACAAGGGTCGCCAAATAATAGGCTAATCCCAATCCCACGACAGCTGCCACTACTTCCCTCATTCTGCTCCTTTCTTCTTCACTCTTAATTAACAAAACTATTGTGAAATAGTTGTGAAGTCTGTGTGATTTCTTTCTTCGATTTGATTGACAAAATCATTAGCAGTCGCACAGGAATCTACTTCGTGGGGAAACAGGGCTTATTACTGTGAGAACGGACCAAAACGGCAGGTAGAGGTGACGGGGTTCACAACGGAAAATAGCTCGAGTCCCGTCTCGTTGCCGATTAAATGGAGGTAATGGCCACCTTAAGGCCGTGAGCCAGAACGGCATGGCGTGTTTGACCTTCCGCGCGTGTCGCGCGATATTTGCACATCTCTAAAGTTTTTTTATATTTTTAGATCGTGGCAGGAGGGCGCGAGACACCGAATAATGGGGTCGCGGCCCGTTGAAGTTAGAAAACCCTGCATGGCCTGTGTCTGTTCAACCGGCAAGTGGTGTGATTCCATTTGACCGTATATCGGAGATGGAAAGCGTACTCTGATGTAATTGCCGGTGAATGGGGCGGCCACGAGGAGGAGAGCATGAGGGAACAAAAAAATGCTGCTGCCGGAGCGGGAGCTTTGAATCTCAAAGCGTGGTTCGGCTCAATCGCTCAGGGATTTCCGCCGGATGAGCTCCATCTTTTCACAAAAGAGATGAAGTACTTGCTCGGCTCTAAACCAAAACGAAGTCGGCCCGAAAAGGATAATCGTTTTCCGACCGGCAAGTCAATCTTTGATGTCGTTGACGAGGAAATCGCCGGGCTGATTACGAAAAATATTGACAGAGTTTTGAACGGGGATACGGTTTCGTTCGAGGTTGAGTACAAAGGTAAACGATATCTTTCCCACGCCGTGTCGCTGTACAACCCTAACGATGCTGAGACATATATACTCGTCCATGCGACCGATGTGACTGAGCTCAAGGATCTAGAGTATAGGTCGGCCGGTCGCGGAGATGCGAACCAACCGAAGTCTGCCGCCGACCTGAAAGATCCGGCGCAGAACTGGCGGGCTCTTTTTGAGGTCATCCCATTTCCTGCTTTCCTGGTTGATGGAAGTGGTAAGATCATATCCGCCAATAGAAAATTCCGCAGTTTGCTGGGGTATGCTGAAGGGGAAATCCGTTCACTGGGACTTCAGCAAATTGCCGCAGGGTTCGATCTGGATGACTGGAAAAGGAAACTGGGCTCGAGAGGTACATCTGGCTCTATCGTCATGAAAGTCGATTTGAGACACGTGAGTGGTATACTCGTCAGCGGGGAAATGGAATTTGCGGCGACTGGGTCAGGGATTCATGACGCGATATGCGCGTCGGTCCGTGCCGTGGAACATGAGTATCGGGCTAACGGCGATTTGGGCAGCAGCGATGAAATGTTCCGCCTCATTTCGGAAAACGTCCCGGATCTAATAACGGTAATCGATTTTGCGAGAATGCATGTCTATCTCAATCCTTCGTACAAGAACATTATCGGCAGTCGGGACATGCTGCTTGGCGGTGAGGCGCTCGGCCTGGTTCACCCCGATGACAGAGAAAAAGTGAAGGTCGTTTTAAGAGAGGGATTGTCCAGTGGCATGGAGCAGCGAATAGAATTCAGGCTGTTGACCTCTGACGGAGGCATTCGCTTTGTGGAAGCACGTGGAAAGGCATCACGCGATGCGGCGGGTAATATGTCCAAAGGTATAATCGTCGGCCGGGATGTTACTGAGCGGAGAAAGCTCGAAGACCAGTACTTTCGTAACCAGAGAATTGAAAGCCTCGGTACCCTGGCAGGCGGAATCTCTCACGATCTCAACAACGTCCTCACTCCCGTCATCCTCGGCGTGGAAGCGCTGAAAAGGGTACAAATGGAAGAACGGGGACGGGCCATACTTGACAGTATCGGATCGAGTCTCGGGAGGGGCCGCGATATAGTGAAGCAAGTCCTGACATTCGCCCGTGGTGTGGAAGGTGGGATGATGCTGATTCAAGCACGGCACATTATTAAAGAAGCAGTGTCGTTAATCAAAGAAACTTTCCCGAAGTCTATCGCGATTGTCGAAAATGTTCCAAAGTCACTGTGGCTTGTCAACGGCGACGCTACACGGATAGATCAGCTCATGATGAACCTCGTTGTGAATGCAAGGGATGCCATGCCGGAAGGTGGCATACTTTACGTCTCCGCTGAAGATACTATGATAGACGAACAGTATGCTGCAATGCAGCCTGCCGCGAAACCAGGTCCATATGTTCGGATAACTGTCCAGGATACCGGCGCCGGCATGTCGAATGAGGTCAGGGAGCATATCTTCGAGCCATTCTTCACGACGAAGGAAAGCGGAAAGGGAACCGGGCTGGGGCTTTCGATAGTACACACCATAGTGAAAAATCATGGCGGATTTGTGACGGTAGAAAGTGAACCGGGAAAAGGGACGACGTTCAACGTGTTTTTCCCTGCGGTGGAGTCACAGGACCTTGGCAGGCCCGAGGAGACAGACTCGAAGTCGCTTGCAGGACACGGCGAACTCGTGCTTGTTGTCGATGATGAAGTCTCGGTCTGTCAGATTACAAAACAGACTCTCGAAGCCTTCGGCTACCGGGCCATTACCGCTTCTGACGGCACCGAAGCAGTCGCGCTCTTCGCTGAAAAGAAGAATCAGATCTCGCTCGTGCTGATGGATATTGCCATGCCAATTATGGACGGACCGCGCACGATGAGGGCGATTCGAAAACTCAATCCTGGCGTCAAAATAATTGCATCCAGCGGAATCGTTCCCGAAGGCCAGCTAAAAATTGATGATATGGCTGCACCTAACGAGTATCTTTCCAAACCCTACACTTCGGACAGGCTCCTTCGGACAATTCGCTCAGTTCTTGAAGCAGCTTGAGTATTTGCACGTATTCCTGAGTTCTACCGACCTTACACCAATGCCAACTAATGTTCCAGCTGCGGCTAAGCCTGTTAAGCTTTTGTTACTTTATGTTACGATTTAGTGACGCTAAAGGTTGGCGGCTATCTGGCAAAGCGATTCGGAGCGCATTTTGATGTTTGCGCTCTTGGCATGGCCATTGCACCTTTAAGCCGTGGCCATGTAGGTATCAGATACGCACACTGATTTTGAAACCCCCTTCAGGCTCCGAATGGTTTTTTAAACACATGAAAGGGTAACAATGAGAAAAATAATGCTGGCGGCTTCGATGCTCCTCGGAATTGCGGGTATTGCGTCTGCACAAAGTTTAGCCAACCAGGGCGTTACAATAAACGGTACCGTGATACAGGCAATCACACTCACGGTCAGTAGTAGTACTTTGAATCTTGGTAACATGGTAGCGGGAACAATCCCGACGCCGATTTCGGCGGCTTCCAGCCCGATAATGTTCACTCTGACCGGAAATGGATCTTCTGTCGTCAGTGTCATCTTTTCGTCAGTTACGCTTTCAGGTCCGAGCAGCTCGACGATCACTTTCACCCCGACGGTCGTTGCAGACTCACTCTCTACGAATCAAGGGAGCGCTCCCAGTATGTCCAGCGGTAGTACTGTCACTCTTTCAGGCAGCAATTACAGCTCTGCCAATTACTACTTCTGGCTCGGCGGTAGTGTAGGAACCCTCCCGAACACCCAGACCCCCGGTGCGTATTCAGGTACGTTTACACTTCAAGTGGCTTATAACTAAGAGTTTCGTTTTCCCTCCTCCTGTACCAGATGGCGAAAGAGACCCGGCACACAATGTGCCGGGCCCTCCTTTCTATTACCATCCCCTTCTATCTGCAATCGAATCGAGCATCTACTCTTCTATCCTGCCGACTTATTAACCCTTACGCAAGAGTCCCTCCTTGACATCACATTGATTAACGTATCCACGTTTCTTAATTTGCAAACAGATGGCAGTCCAAAGAATGCATAGCAATTTGTCGTGTGCCAGTTCCGGTAGTGTTCTATTGTCGGCACACTTATTACCCGTGGTACAACGCAAACGGCGCGGCAGGTGACTAGTCCTCATGGAAACCCAGACTAAAGACCTCAAGATCAACCCCAAATTGGTTAAGGAACTCCTCGTAAGATTCATCCGGGAGGAGACCCATAAAGTAGGCATGAGTAGGGTGGTAGTGGGATTGTCCGGCGGAGTGGATTCAGCTTTGTCCGCTGCACTTGCCGTTGAAGCGCTCGGAAAAGAAAACGTCCTTTGTGTTGTGCTTCCGCATAGAACTTCATCGCAGGACAGTCTCGACGACGCGAAACTGTTCGCAGAAAAGTTTGGAGTCAGAACAGAAATCGTGGATATCACTCCAGCTGCAGACGCAATTGTAGCCCGTGAACCGAACATGGACAATCTCCGCAAGGGGAATATTTTTTCCAGGACCCGTATGGTCATCCTTTACGATACTTCCGCGCGCGAAAGGGCGCTGGTCCTCGGGACGAGCAACAAGACGGAAATGCTTCTTGGTTACGGGACCATCTTCGGCGACATGGCTCATGCTATCAACCCGATAGGCGACCTTTACAAGACGCAGGTCTGGCAGCTCGCGGAATTCGTCGGAGTCCCGGAAAGAATAGTGAAAAAGAAACCGAGCGCCGATCTCTGGGCCGGACAAACCGACGAGCAGGAACTCGGATACACTTACGAAGAAATTGACAAAGTCCTGTATTTGCTGGTAGACCAGAAAATGAAAATCGAAGAGATTGTCTCGGGCGGGTTCAGTTCGAACATAGTGAAAGATATGCACGGACGAATCATACGAAGCCAGTTCAAACGAACACCGCCGATTATCGCCAAGGTCGGACACAGGACGATAAATGTCGATTTCAGATACTTGAGAGACTGGGGGGCATAGTGTCCGACGCAGCCCCTCGCGGGGACCGCAAACAGACTGGCCGATTATTCGTTGTGGCCACCCCGGTGGGCAATCTTTCTGACATAACTTTCCGTGCGGTCGAAACCCTGAAAACCGTAGATTTTATCGCCGCGGAAGATACAAGGACGAGTTCCATCCTTCTCAAACACTACTCGATATCTAAACCGATGGTGAGCTTTCATAGTCACAGTGCGACGACCAGGTCGAGGGAACTCGTCGACCGTTTGCTGCAGGGCGAGAGTGCCGCATTGATCACGGACGCGGGGACTCCTGGGATCTCTGATCCGGGATATACACTTGTGCGCGACGCGGTCGATGAGGGAGTGGACGTTATTCCAATCCCTGGTCCGACGGCGCTGGTTGCCGCGCTTTCCGCAAGCGGGTTGAGAATGGATCGATTTGTCTTTGAGGGATTCCTCCCGTTGAAGAAGGGAAGACAGAAGAAGCTTCAGCAGCTTTCATCGGAGAAGAGAACCGTCATCTTTTATGAGTCGCCCCATCGAATCGAGAAGACTCTTCGCGAATTGGCCGAGCATTTCGGCGAGCGGAAATGTGTCGTCGGTAGAGAGATTTCAAAAATTCATGAGAGCTTCTACAGAGGAACTTTCTCGGAGATTATTGATATGATGGGTGAGGGAGAAAAGCGTGGAGAGTTCGTCGTGATCGTTGAGGGGTCTGAAGAGTGAGAAGTCTCATCCCGCCTTCTGTTGAGAAGTGGTTCAAAGGACTGCTTGAGCCTATAGCCCGTTGGCTCGGGAAAAGAAACGCCAACCCAAACTGGTTCACGACACTCGGATTTCTTCTCAGCATTGTCTGTGCTCGCGAAATCGCTTTAGGTCACCTCGTTCTTGGCGGTGTGTTTGTCTTTGTGAGCGGACTGTTCGATGTAATCGACGGCGCCGTCGCCCGTAAAACAGGGCGCGTCACAAGGTTCGGAGCCGTATACGACTCCACGATGGACAGGTACTCCGAAGTCACTGTTTTTTTCGGACTTGGATTCTATCTAATTGGAAATCATTTCTACTGGACGTCGGTAGCTGCAGTATTTGCTATTGGCGGCTCAATCATGGTCAGCTACATTCGCGCGCGGGCTGAAACGCTCGGGTTCAAAGCAAACGTCGGTCTTGCCAGGCGACAGGAACGAGTCATCATCCTCGGACTGGGGCTGGTGCTCAACACGCTGGATCCTTTGCTCGACCGGCTGCTTCAGGGAGTGTTCGGGCAGGCGATCGGAAGAGGGGCATCCGGTCCGCCTTTGGCACTTGCGGTGTCCATAGTTTTGCTGGCCGTACTCACTAATCTAACGGCAATTCAGAGGTTATATTATGTCTACAGACAATTCAAATCAGAAACGCCAGGTGCCTAAATCGGGAAAGAAGATCGCTAATCCGGAAGGTCCGCTGACTATCTTTACTCCGGGCGTGGGGGCTGTCTCCACTACCTTTATGGCCGGTGTCGAATTAATCCGGAAAGGAATGCGCGAACCGGTCGGCTCGCTAACTCAGATGGCGGCGATACGTCTCGGCAAAAGAACCGAGAACAGGAATCCGCTTATCAAAGATTTTGTTCCTCTCGCTGACCTTGGCAACCTGAGGTTCGCCGGATGGGACATCTTCGGCGGTACTGCCTACGATGCTGCGAGCAAGGCTGGAGTTCTCAACAGGGATGACCTCGAATTGGTAAGGCCCTTCCTGAACTCGATCGACGTAATGCCCGCGGTCTTTGAGCAGAAGTACGTGAAACGTCTCAAACCGAGAGTAGTTAAGAAGGGCAAATCAAAGATGGAGCTGGCTGAGCAGCTCAGGGCAGATATTCGTGCCACGATGCAGAAACATGGTTCCGGGCGCGCTGTCATGGCGTGGTGCGGAAGCACGGAAGTGTATATAGAAGAAAAGGAAGTTCACAGAAATCTAAAGAACTTTGAAAAAGGCTTGGCGAAGAACGATCCTTATATCCCACCGAGCATGATCTATGCTTATGCCGCAATGAAAGAGGGGATCCCCTTTGCGAACGGCGCTCCTAACCTGACAGTTGACATACCTGCCATGACCGAGCTTTCAAAGGCGCAGAAGCTTCCAATCGCCGGAAAGGATTTCAAAACAGGCCAAACGTTGCTCAAGACTGTCCTTGCGCCGATGCTCAAGGCACGTATGCTCGGGCTGAACGGATGGTTCTCGGCAAACATACTCGGTAATCAGGACGGTGAAGTGCTCGACGAACCGGGGTCTTTCAAGACGAAGGAAGTGAGCAAGCTCTCGGTCCTCGAACATATACTTCAGCCGAATCTCTATCCGGATCTTTATTCAGATTACTATCACAAGATCAGGATCAATTATTATCCACCCAGGGGAGATGACAAGGAGAGCTGGGACAATATCGATATCTTCGGCTGGCTTGGATACCCGATGCAGATTAAGGTCAATTTCCTCTGCCGCGACTCGATACTTGCGGCTCCGGTATTGTTAGACCTTGTCCTTTTTCTTGACCTCGCTCAGCGCGCCGGTTTGTCCGGAATCCAGGAATGGCTCTCTTTCTATTTCAAGAGCCCGATGTGCGCGCCGGAACTCTATCCGGAACACGATCTTTTTATTCAGATGACGAAGCTTAAGAACTACCTTCGATATTTGATGGGCGAAGAACTGATAACGCACCTCGGCGTCGAATATTATTCAGAAGATTCAGCGACAACGACCGGTCGCAAACGCCGCGTGAACAAATAGGAACGGATGAAGGAAGAGGAACGCCGCAGAAGGGCCGAAGAGGACGCGATACTTGTCGGGCGAGCGATTGCGGGCGATGAAAAAGCTTTCAAGGCGCTCGCCAGAAGGTACAGAAATCCTGTCGCCCAAATCGTTTATAAGCTGATTAGAGATCGAAGCCAGATCGAAGATCTTACACAGGAGGTCTTCATTAAGGCATTTCAGCATCTCGGCGATTTCGACTATCAGCACCAGTTCGCTTCGTGGCTATTCAAGATCACAAATAATCATTGCATAGATTATATCCGCAAAAAGCGCCTTCGTGTCTACTCAATTGATGAGAAAATCCGAACTGAAGAAGGGGAAATGGAGCATGAAATCCCCGATTCCACTTATGAGCCAGACCTCCACCTGCTCAGAGAGCAGAAATCGCGGCTGATACGCTCTGCGATCGACTCTTTGCCGAAGAAATACCGTGAGGTGATTATCTTAAGGCATCAGGATGAACTCAGTTATGAGGAAATCGCTGAGGAGACCGGCTTGCCCGTGAACACCATTAAGGTGCAGCTTTTCCGCGCGCGTGAAATGATGTATAAGTACCTCAAGGACAAAATCAGGCATTATTGAAACCAAAATCCTGTGATGCCGTATTCCAAAGCAGTATGAAAACCATTCTTGCGATTTTGCTTCTCTCCTCATCAGCGTTCGCGCAAAGGCACATTAGGACGAGTGAAGACCTTGGAGGCGCGAAAAAGATTAGGGCCGAAATTAATCTGGGAGCGGTCAACCTCCATTTAGTCGCGGTCTCTGATCCTGCGAAGGCTTTTGAGCTCAACTACGCTTACCAGAACGACCAAAAAGTGCCGAAGCTCTTGTACGAAGTTAATGGTGCTGACGGCGTGTTCAACCTTTCGAACAAAAAAGATCATAGTAACTTCCCATTTCTCGAATTTGACAAAGCTAAAGACTCAGTCGATTTAGGGCTGTCGACCGAAGTTCCCATATCGCTCCGCATGGCGTTCGGCGTCTGCGACGCAATGGTTGATCTCGGCGGGATGGAAATATCCGATGCGAATTTCTCGACCGGGGTCTGCAGTTTCGATCTCAATTTTTCCAAGCCAAACAAGATTGAGTGCGATAATATCAGCGTTAAGACGGGGATCTCGAGCGTCACGGTCGAAAACCTTTCCAATGCCCGTGCTAAGTCCATAGAATTCAACGGCGGACTGGGCTCCATCAAGATAAACTTCGGAGGAAAACTCGTCACCGATTGCGACGTGAGAGTGAAGACAGGGTTGGGATCTGTGGATATTGCGATTCCTTCAGATATCAATACAACAATTACGACTCCCGAGAGCTTCCTGACTTCCGTAAATGTCGCAGGCTTCTACTCGCTGGGCGGTGGAGTGTATCGTTCAACCGAAAAGAAGGGACCACAGCTCAGGATTCACATCGAATCCGCGATGGGTGGCGTGAATATCAGGAGTTACTGAAGGAGCGTAAACTTCGCTACCCCCTGGCGAGGAAGTGAGTCGACATGACTCTCACTGTCAAACATACTCACGGCAAGAGTCGCTTCAACTGACCTTATCTCACCGATCGAGAGTCGGACTTTCAGCGCTTCCCCGCGAACGTAGCTCAACGAGAAACTCTCTTCCCCCTTGGCACCCTCCACCTTGATAGCGAGATCACTTCCAACTTCGAGTGTCATTCTTGCAGGAGTAAAGAAATCGATGATGACTTTCTCTGAAGACAACGGCCTGGTTGTCTGAACCATCAGGTAAATGTAAGACTCGTCGTTGCCGAACCACAGACGCTTGATTTGCATGCCCGTTTGCTGCATCGCTCCCGTCTGTTGTTCCTGTTCAACGTATCCTGCGTCCTTCCATTCGCCGGTTCCGGTAGCCTTACCCATTCCTGGAGTTATCATGCCGAGCGGCTGCTTGTAGCTGAGTTGCTCCACTCTCCTCTTGATCGGGATTTCGAGGATAGCAGGCGGCTCAATTCCCATAATTTCATAAACCTGTTTTACATGATCACGGAACAGGTTGTCAAATTCAGATGCCTGCGCCGACTTGTGTTCGTCACCGTACCACCAGCACCAGTCGGAACCTTCGCAAATGGAAATTTCTTTGAATGCCAGCGCTCGGGCTTTTGCGGATAGTTTGCCGGAATGCTTGTCGTATGCCTTTCGCGCGCCGCTCAGCAGGTCCCAGGCTTTGTTGTCCTCTTCTTGCCCGATCCAGATATTGAAATTGCCGTTGATCCATGAACCCGGCTCGACATGACGAATCGAGTTTTCCTTCTTTGTATCGATCTCCGAAGGTAGAACCGTCTTAAGTCTCCCCTCGTTCTCAAGCACGTAATAGAGAGTCCTAAGAAAGTCCTTCCCATCACTCTGGTAAAACTCCCACGCATTCTCGCCGTCGAGTATGACCGGGACTACGGCGGAACTCAGTCCGATTTCTCCGTATGAATGGATTATTGCCTCTCTAATCCCGAGCAGGCTGGAGACGAAATCGTGAGCAGCGTCGTCCGGAGACCAATGCGAATAAACGAATCCGATCTTGTCGGAAAGTGCATGATCCCTGAAGAACATCTTCACCGGTTTTGTGCCGCCGGAGTAGTTGTACGGGAAATACTTTTCCAGAAAGTCCTTAGACGACGGCTTTCCTGAACTGAGCAGGGACTTTTGTAGAATCGCTTCGTCAGTAGCCACCCATGAGATGCCGCTCCGGGCGATAAGTCTTAAGGCTGCATCGCTAACCGACCCTTCGCTCGGCCACATGCCTTCAGGGCGGTGGCCGAAGATCTTCTTGCCGAAGTCGAGTGCCGACTCGATCTGGCGTTCCGCATCCTCAGGACGCTTGAACCCGGACGACGGCAACACTGCCGCCGGGTTTGCTGCGGTGGCTATTTCGGTGTCGCACAAAAGCGGAAGTATCGGATGGTAGAACGGTGAGACTGAAACCTCGATTTGCTTCCTCTTGATCGCCTTGACGTGGTGGGGAATAATCCTTGCCATGATATCGAGATGCGCGGCGAGCAGCTTTTTCTTCTCTTCTTCCGTGAAACCCCTTTGTTTATCGAGGAAAAATCTGAATGGCTCGTCGTATTTTGAGTACTCTCCGACCCAAACCAGGTTCCACCACACCTGGAGATCGCGGAAATCTTCAGTCGTGAGGCGCCCCTTTGCGGCGTACAAATCGACATCATTTCTCACGGCGCCGCGTTTTGAAAAAAGTTCGGCGTAACGCGGGTATCGCCTTATCATCCGTTCGGGATTCGCCATGAAGAATGTCTTGAGAGCCGATATCTTCTCTTCCTCGGAGAAACTTGCCGGGTCTTTCATGGAGAGAAGGTAAGCCTCATCAGTCGCCTTCCCGCTCAGGTAGTCGCCGATTTGCTCGAGCAGGGATGGAGCGAAGTTGAATGTCTCTTTTATACCGGGGTAGTCGTCGAGAATCCTGACCATATCCCAGTAGTCCTTGATGCTGTGCATTCTTACCCACGGCATCAAGAAGGTTCCGTCGGTCTTATAATACGGCTGATGGTGGTGCCAGACGAAGAGAATATTAAGCGGTGTGGTCAACTTCTGAAGATTGCGGTTCCGTAGAGATCGTGCTCAAATGTATCGTCGATCTGGACTTCTGCGAAGCTTCCGATCTCCAGCGGCTTTTCTGACGTTATTATTACTTCCGTGTCGATCTCAGGCGCATCGTGGCTTGTCCGTCCAACGTAATTGTCGCCATCCTTTGAGTCGACAATGACGATCTGCTTCCTGCCCACCTTTTTCTCGTTCAATTCGGTTATGACCTTCCTCTGCGCTTCCATTATCGCGGCCTGCCGTCTCTCTTTCTCTTCCTGGGGGACCGGATCGCTGAGTATCGCGGCCGTCGTGCCGTCTTCTACCGAGTAGGTGAATACGCCGAGCCTGTCGAACCTGAACTCTTCGACGAACTGCATAAGCTCTTCGAACTCTTTTTCTCCTTCACCTGGATAGCCGACGATGAGGGTCGTGCGGATAGCTATTCCGGGGACCTTGTCCCTGATGCTTCGAAGGAGTTCTTCCAGCTTGCGCCTGGAAATTCCGCGGCGCATGGATTTCAGAAGCTTGTCCGAGATATGTTGGATCGGGATGTCGATGTACTTCACTATCTTTCGGCTCTCGCACATTGCATCGAGCAGCTCTTCGGGGAATTTCGCCGGATAGGCATACATCAGGCGGACCCATTCTATCCCTGGTACCTCGCCGAGCTTCCGCATCAATGTGTGGATCTCACGGCTGCCGTATATGTCCAGGCCGTAATAGGTCGTGTCCTGACCAACGACGATGAGCTCTTTCACCCCCTTGTTGGCAAGAAGTTCGGTTTCCCGGATGATTTCCTCGACAGGCTTCGACACATGCTTTCCTCGCATGAGCGGGATGGCGCAGAAGGAGCAGGGGTTGTCGCAGCCTTCTGAGATCTTGAGATAAGCGTAATGCGGGGGAGTTGTGAGAACCCGGTCGCCGATCATGTCGAATTTGTATTCGGCACCGAAATTCTGCAAAACGTTCTTGAGCTCAGATGTGCCGAAGAACGCGTCGACCTCATTCAGGCCCTCTTTGAGTTCTTTCCTGTACCGCTCGACAAGGCAGCCGGTGACGACCACTTTTTTTATCGTACCGGATTTCTTCTGTTCAGCGATTTGAAGTATGGTCTCTATTGACTCCTGCTTGGCTGCATCGATGAACCCGCAGGTGTTTACGACGGCGACATCCGCTCCTTCGGGCGTGTCTGAAAGCGCGTAGCCGTTAGCCTTAAGTTGAGCGGCCAGCACCTCGCTGTCCACTTGGTTCTTCGGGCATCCCAGTGTGACTATATGGACTTTTTTCTGACTCATGTTACAATTTACCAGCACGTCGCCTGGTATTCAACGTTGGAGATTCGTAATGAGGCAGAGAGGAACTCAACACCCGGGAAATTGAATCTTCGACTCCCGACACTTATATTCTATCCACCAATCGTTATTATTGCTGAAGTAGCTCAGCGGTAGAGCAGCGGTTTCGTAAACCGCAGGTCGTGGGTTCAAATCCCACCTTCAGCTCCAAACCATCTTTGATCCCATGCTTGAAGCTGACACAGTGAGTGCGGGTAATTCGTAGCCGGAGTCTGTCACGAAGGGGGATTTATGGCGGCAGTTTCGTAATCCCGAATGACGAAGGTCAATCGGGACGTGGGTTTATATCCCACGATATGCAGGTGTCCAACTCCTGCACACGCGAGGGTGCAACCCGCTTTAGCCCAACCTATCGCACTACCCGACCCAGGCTTTCCGGACTCCACTACGCCATCGGTAACCGTACTCGACCAGTTCAAGATTCCAAGTTCTGTCGGATTCGTTGTCATCGCGCTTTTGGCTGGAACAGACACGCCTGACTGGCCCACCGTCGCCATTTCTGTTGGGGCCGTGTGATTCTGGAAAATTCCGATTGTGCCACCATAACCTTGCGCCCATTCTTGATCCATTGACGCGAGCAGCAGCGCTGACGCTATCCAGAATGTTCTTCTGCCTCTCATCTCCGCAACCTCACCTCACCACCAGACCCAACGTTTCAAACGCCTCATTTTCGAACGGGCCGCCCGTACCCTTGCTGAAATCGAATTCGAGATTGAAGTGATCAAGCAAAAGTTCTGCGATCTTATCCTTCGCACTAAGCCAATGCATGAACAAGAGTGCCTTTACGAGACCGTCAAGTCTCGCTCCCCAGCCGTAAGTCGTGTATGTCGGGAGTCCTGCTTCGGTGACCGAACCCTCTCTAAGGTAAATGAACTGTCCGAGTTCTATCTGTGCCCCTTTCAGGACACCGATACCGCCCGCAGGCCTCGTGCTCGCGTAGTCGTCGAACGCTGTCGGCCTACCCGCGATGAGATTCCTGTAGATCTGAAAACCTCCGAGGCCTTTTCTGCGGGCATAATAGGTGTAGTAACTGGTGTCCGGCGTATTGGTATAAGGGTTAGTGCCAAATATCGAATCCAATGAAGTGTAAATAAGAGAAGCATCGGCTTCACGGAGGAATGTTAAGGATATCCACTTCCATTCCTGGTGTTGAACGCAAGCTTTCAGCCCCAACTCCACGTTCCAGCCGAGATCGGCTTGTTCCGGCATGCCCGCTTCGGAATAGTATGAGTGAGTTCCAAGGTTGCGCGCCGAGTATCCCAACGACAAATTAATCTCCGGCATTAGCTTACCGAATTTATACCTGCGATTGTTTCCGATCCTCGACACGATGCGCAGAATAGGTATGCGCAAAATCGTTCCTATATCATGCGAAGTTGTGTGGGAGTCAGCACTTGGAAAGGATTGGTAGGCGGAACTCATCGGATCTATGCTATAGCCTATCCCAAATGTCACAAGATACTTCAACCCAAGACCTGTCGTGATGGCGTTCAGGTAATCGGCACGCGGAGGTGAGCTTTCCCCCACATCGACAAGCGTATACCGCAAATTGGCATATCCTATTCCAAAGGCTGCTTGAAAGGGGAGGCCTTTCCAAAACCGGTTCAGAGGGAACCCAAAGCTCATCGCAGCGGCCCTCGTCATGCTCGTAACATACCAGAGATCATAGAATCCACTCCCAACGTAGGGGCGGGGCAGGCTGAAGCCCGGGACAATTCCGATGCTCATGGTTCCCCTCAAGCCGGACAAGCCTACCTGGGCAGGATTCAAAGTTGCCGCGAAGGGGTTTTCAGAGACAAGGGCTGCTCCCGCTCCTCCCATGGCATTTGCCTCCGCCGAGAGCGGGAAACTAAGCTCAGGATAAAACTGCGCCTCGCTTCGTGCCGCAATCGCAAATGTTATAATAAGAACTACCTTCCTTTTGTATCCCATCATCATTTCCTCATTTCACTCAGCTTGGTGAAAGCCCCATCGGGGCGGCCTGTTGCATCTGCAAACCAGATGTATCACAAAGAATCACCTCACCACCAGACCCATACTTTCGAACGTCTCGCCTCCAAAGTAAGCGGTATCATATACTCGGCTGAAATCATATTGAAGGTCGACATGATTCAGGAAAAAATCTGTGATGGGCGATCGCCGGCTCAATGTTTTCAGAAACGCGAGACTTTTAATTAATCCATCGAGTCTCAATCCCTACCCAAATGTCTTGTAGGTCTGAGGCCCAGCATAGTTGAATTCGCCGGTTCGGATGTACAGGAATTCACCGAGACCGATCTCGCCACCCTTGCTTATTGCCACACTTTGACTAGCGCCGCCTACAGCGAGGTTGCGCCATATCCCGAAATGGCCTAGCCCCTTCTGATACCACTCCAGATAATTCCACGTTGTATCCGTGCCGCTTATCGCGGCGACGGTTGAATCGGTGTGGAAGGGAGATGCTCCGGCCTGCATTGACCAGGAAACGGAAAACCATTCCCAGTTATGGCCCGCTACTTCAGACCTCAACCCGGCTTCAACGCTCCACCCTAGGCTAGCCTCGGTAAGCAAGGTCTCGTTCGAGTTGTAGCTTCCATAATCTCTCAAATCATAACCGATGTTGAAATCCAGTCTAGGTCCCATTCCAGAGGTCTCCCGAAATGTTCTTTTCTTTTCATGGTCGACGATTGACATTATGGGTATCTGAAGCAATGTTCCGAAATCTTCAGCCGTGCGTTTGAACTGAAAGCCATAGAAAGGCATATAGTCAATCCACTTGAGAGTGTATCCCAGCCCTATTCTTATGAAGTAGTCGAGTCCTAATGCTGCAGATACACCTTTGAAGGTCCCTGTCTTTTTGGTAACTATGAGGGGGCCCCCAGAATACGGCAAATAGGTGAAGCTTATGTTAGAATAGCCGATGCCGACACTTGTCTGGAAAGGTAGTTTGACCCCTATCCGGCTCAGGCTTGTTCCAGCGTTGACTGCGGAGAAGTTCAGGAAGCCGGTTAGATCCGTCGCTGCGTTTAACCTGCTGCCCAAACTGAACATTCCGAGCTGGGCCGGATTTGCAATCGTTGCGGTCGCGTTGTCGGATATGAAAGCTGTACCTACTCCACCCATGCCAAGCGATTGCGCGGATACGGTACTGCTCCATGGCGATCCTGCAAAAAAGTATTGTCCGTACGCTCTTGCAGTTAGGAGTAAGGTCGCGAGCGTGACTATTCGAATCGTGCTTTTCATCTCTCCGTCCCTCAATAGATTCCAATTTGCAGTTGCCGATTTGGATCGCTCGTCCTTCATGAGGCCGCGTGCTTTTTGTATCAGTGGGACAGAGAATTTCCTTTCATCCGTATTCGAGATATCTTTCTGCGAATATTAGCCTGTTCAAGGAATAAGTCAATGCTCAAGATTGTCTTAGCGTTGCATCCACCGGCTTTGCGGGATAAATTGTAAGAAAAATTTCCACATAGATTCAAGCAGCAAGGTAAAGATGATATATAATGTGATTGTAATAGGCGCCGGCCCGGCAGGACTTTCTGCCGCGGTGGAGGCAAAGAAGAAAGGCCTTTCGGTTCTCCTCGTAGATAAAGGTTCAATCGTTAACTCGATACAGCATTTCCCGACAAGCATGGTGTTTTTCTCGACGCAGGAAGTCCTTGAAGTCGGAGGCGTCCCATTCATATCGACGGCTCCGCATCCTACTCGAGTCGAAGCGGTCAGCTACTACTCGCGTGTGGCGAGATCGTATGACATCGAATTCAAGGGCAACTCTCGCGTCATGTCGGTCACGAAAACCTCGAACGGATCGGCACATTTCAGGGTCGAAATAAGGAATGAAGCCTCAGCGGAATTGGGCTTCCTTTCTGCCGACAAGGTGGTCATCGCCACTGGTTTCTACGACCAGCCGAACATGCTCAACGCGCCCGGCGAGAATCTTCCGAACGTCTCCCATTATTTCAGAGAGCCGGGCCTTCACTTCGGACAGAAAGTCGTCATCGTCGGAGGGAAGAACAGTGCCGTCGAGACTGCACTCGATCTGTACCGTCACGGCGTGGACGTCACGCTTCTCTACAGGAAGGAAGACTTCGGCAAAAGCGTGAAGTATTGGATCCTGCCAGACATCGAGAACCGAGTGAAGAACGGTGAGATAAAAGCTCGCTTCAACTGCGTCGTCAAGGAAATCCTTCCCGATCGGGTTATCATAGATGTGAATGGAAAAAGGGAAGAGATCGATTCCGATTTCGTCTACGCTCTTACCGGATATCATCCGGACGTTTCATTCATAAGAGATCTTGGAGTCGAAGTGGACGAGAGCACCGGCATCCCTGTTCACCATCCCGATACGTTTGAAACAAACGTCAAAGGAATATACGTGGCAGGTTCGATCGTGGCGGGGTATGATTGCAACAAAATCTTCATTGAGAACAGCAGGGAACATGGAAAGTCAATAGCGAAGGACCTCGTCGCGGCATGATTACGTACATAACTGAAGAAGAAGTCGCCCGCCTTGTGAATACAAACGACGCGATTGCCGCCGTCGAAGGTGTGGGCAGATCGATGGCCGCTTCTGCCGCGATCTTCGTTCCGAGGACGAGGCTCCGAATGGACCATGGCTTCCTGCATCTTATGCCGGCGTCTCTCGAAGATGAGGGAGTCTTCGGCTATAAGTCGTACACGAGTTTTGGCGGCAAGGTGAGATTCCACGTCCACCTTTTTGATGGCAAGACGGGAGAGCTCCTCGCGATGATCGAGGCAGATAAGCTGGGCCAGTTGAGAACCGGTGCGGCGAGCGGCGCCGCCACAAGAATCCTTGCCCGAATGAATGCGTCTTCGTTCGGACTTATCGGGTCGGGGTACCAGGCGGAGTCGCAGCTTACGGCCGTACTCGCGGTTCACGAGTTCACTAAGGTGAAGGTGTTCAGCAGGAACCACGACCGCGCGAAGGCCTTCTGCGAGAAGATGCAGAAGGTTTCCAGTACCAGGCTCGAAGCCGTAAAGGATGTTGCCGAGGCCGCCGCATGCGACGTTGTAACGACAGCCACGAGCGCGATGGTCCCCGTCCTTTTCGGCGAAATGCTTAAGGATGGAAGCCACGTAAACGCCGTCGGCGGGAATATGCTGGTAAAACGCGAGCTTGACGAAAAGGCGGTAGAGCACGCCGACGTGATTGTAATAGACAGCCGCGAGCAGGGTGAGAAAGAATGCGGCGACTTCCTCCCGCTAATCGAGAAAGGGAAGCTTCACTGGAGCGACGTCTTCGAGTACCGCGATCTATTTTCCGGTATCGCTGCGAGGAAGAACGAGAAGGAAATCACTCTCTTCAAGTCGCAGGGGATAGCTCCGTGGGATGTCGCGCTTGCAAAGGTCGTCTATGATAGAGCGCTCGAAGCGAAAGTAGGTAAGCAGCTTCCTCTATGAGCGCGCAGACAGAAGCTGCTTCGCAGGATCAGGTAAGGGTGAATTTGCTCGGCAAGTCCGAGGCCGAGATCAAGGAGTTCTTCGTCGGCATCGGCGAAGCTCCCTACCGCGCGAAACAACTCTTCGGCTGGATCTACAAGAGACAGGTTGAAAATTTCGATCCGATAACAGGGTTCACGAAAGACCTTAGATCCAGGCTGGCTGAAATCGCCGAGATCAAATACCCCGAGGTCGTCGGCGTCGAAGAATCCCCGACCGACGGCACGCTCAAGCTTCTTCTACAACTGCATGATGGATACAGGATTGAGACTGTTTTAATCCCGCGCGAGAAATCGCCGGAGGATGAGGGCTCGCTCAGAGAGACAGTCTGCGTATCGACGCAGGTAGGATGTCCGCTCGACTGCAAGTTCTGCGCGACGGGTGCGATGAGGTTCGCGAGGAACCTTACTCCCGGCGAAATCATCTCGCAGGTGTTTGTTGCTCAGCGCTACGCGAAGAAGCGTGTTACCAATGTGGTGTTCATGGGAATGGGCGAGCCGCTTCTCAACCGGGAGGCGGTGGCCTCCGTCATCGGCATATTGACGGACGACAACTCCATCAACATCCGCGCGAAGGCGATAACCGTATCCACAGCAGGCATCGCGGACAAGATTCCTCTGATGGCAAGCGAGCCCGTCAAGTTCCGGCTTGCCGTCTCTTTGCACAGCCTCGACGACGAGACCCGGTCGATGCTGATGCCGATTAATAAGAAATACGATCTCAGTAAGCTTCTACCGGCCGTCAAAGAATTCTACAGGTTGAGGCGGGACAGGATTACATTTGAGTACATTCTGTTCGACGGTGTCAACGATACAAAGGAAGATTTAATCAGGTTGACGAAGCTATCAAATGAAATTCCGTTGAAGATAAATCTCTTGCGCTATCATCCGCTGGGCCACCTCGGAAAACTCGGACTCAGCGTCGATCCGGTGGCGCTGAATTTAAAGCCGAGCGGCCGGATCGATGAATTCGCGAACTCGCTCCGTGAAAACGGCATCACCGTCTTCGTCCGGTCTAATTCCGGAGAAGACATCGACGGCGCGTGCGGGCAGCTTGCGGCAAAAAACATACATAGAAGAAAATCCAAATTAGAATTACAGAAGGTAAAATCATGAGAATTATTTTATTCGGCCCTCCTGGAGTGGGCAAGGGGACACAGGCAAAGATTCTTTCCGACGGCCTCAAGATCGTGCATATCGCTTCAGGCGACATACTGAGGGCTGCCATCGCAAACGGCACCGAGCTCGGCAAGAAGGCAAAGAGTTTCATGGACCGCGGCGAGCTGGTACCCGACGATGTCGTGATCGGTATTATCCAGGACAGATTGAAAGAAAAAGATGCGGCGTACGGATTCATACTCGACGGCTTTCCAAGGACCCTTCCGCAGGCCGAAGCGCTCGACAGGGTGTTCGAAAATGCGGGCATAAAGGTCGATCGTGTCGTGAGCATGGAAGTCGACAAGAATGTCCTCCTCAAGAGGCTGACATCCCGGCGGGTCTGCAGGAGCTGCGGGGCGATCTACAATCTCTCCGTAGATAAGGTCGAAAATTCTAAATGCCCTAAGTGCGGTGGCGTGCTCTACCAGAGAGACGACGACAAGGAAGAGACCATACTCCGCAGGTTCGAAGTCTACCAGAACCAGACGAAGCCTGTGAAGGGATATTACGCAGAAAAGAAATTACTTGTTGAAGTGGACGGCATTGGTGAAATTAAGGAGGTAACCGATCGGCTTAATCGTGCTTTAAAATAATAGTTTTTCTGTCTTTGGTATCGATTTAAGGCACACTTGCTGGTACAGCTGCGAACTAAATTGTTCCAAAAAAGAGGAGGTAAGATGCGAAAGGGAATTCTCGCGTTACTGTTGGTCCTGTCGTTTGTCGGTTTCGCAAGCGCGCAGGGTCTGAGCGGGATTTTGAGCAAGGTTGGATCGCAATATGCACAGGGATATCTCACGCCGGCGGCGAACGCTTTCGGAGCCGACCTGAACTCCGGCCTTTTCCACTCGGCGGGCATGAGCGGCATTCTTCCCTTCGGTCTGCACCTCTATGTCGGAGTGCAGGTGCCGGCGGCCATAGTGCCGTCATCGGATCAGACCTTCAGCATGTCTTATCTGGATACCGTCACTTTCCAGCGGTCCATAGGCTCGAATATCTACAACATACAGGTCCCTGCGACATTCACCGTCAACAACGCCCCGACGGTTTTTGGCGACAAGAACACGACAGGCAAAGCGACCTTCAATGTGCAGAAGGATACGACGTTCAGCGTTGGAGGCGTTTCTCATACCTTTGCTCTCGACTCATCCGCTTCTGTTCCGACAATACCGGGGTGGACAAAGTTGAGCATAGTGCCCGTGCCAATACCGCAAGTCGGCGTCGGGAGCCTGTTCGGTACAGATATACTGGTAAGGTATCTGCCGAAGATCAAGTTATCGAGTTATGGCTCCGTTCAATTGCTTGGATTCGCAGTGCGTCACAGCCTGAGCCAATATATCCCGTTGGTTCCGGTGGATATCGCGGTACAGCTGGGTTGGCAGAATTTTTCAATTTACGATTCGACGGGAGCTAACGTGTTGAAGGAATCTGCCTTTGCGGCCAATCTGGAGGTGAGCAAAACTCTCGCCATCGTAACTGTTTATGCCGGACTTCAGGCCGAGAGCTCCTCGATGAACGTGAATTATAGTTTTACACCTCCATCGACCAGCTTGGACCCGTCTCCGCAGGCCATCCCGATTTCATTCAGCGTTAAGGGCAAGAACAACTTCCGTGCGCTTGTCGGACTCGATTTCGGCCTCGGTCCGGTCAATATTAATGCCGACTACAACATCGGTTCAATTAACGCCGTCAATGTGGGAATAGGAATTTCGATATAAGCATCCAACAAATTGAATATGGTGTCGGCATCGACACGCGGCGAACATTATCAAGGGCTGTATCGGGCGTACCGGTACAGCCCTTTTGTTTGTTGAAATGGATGCGGGCTGGTTTTAGATTCTTATCAATACTAGGAGCACACGATTGAGTCTCAATAAAGTCTCGTACAGGCTGTCTCTGGCAATTGCCGTCCTGGTGGCGGCGGGCAGCGCGAACGCTTTTTCGCTGGCAAAAGGCGTGGCAGGGCAATTGGCTTCCCGGGACCGGGCAATGTCTGCCATTAATCCGGCCAAGATGTGTCTTCCGGGTGTCGTTATCGTGAAGTTCAAGCCCGGTGTGCAGGCAAGCATGCAGGAGCTTTTCAAGGTCCCTGGGTTTCAGAGGCGGATTGTGGCGGAGGCGAATCCGGCGTCGATGAAATCGCTCCTTGGCGTCATGGGGATGAGGCTCGACAAAACATCCGAAATCCTGAACGATATTTATGTAGTGCATTACACCAGCACCGTTACTCCGGCACTCATGGCAAAGTCGATAATGATGAATCCCGACATCGAGTATGCCGTACCACATTACATTTACAAAGTGGACAAACTTGATTTCACGCCGAACGATTCACTCCTTTCCACGCAATACGCTTTGTCCTTGATAAAAGCTTTCAGTGCCTGGAACATTACTGAAGGAGACTCGAGCGTAATCGTCGGTATAGTCGATACGGGCGTTAACTGGATGCATCCGGATTTATTCCCGAATATCTGGCAAAATCCGAATTGGAGAACCGATACGAAATATCCGGGCGATTCAATCGGCTGGGATTTTGGCGGGACGAACGGAACACCGGACAACAATCCTGAGGAGGATTATCCTCCTCCATACGAGCACGGTACTCACGTTGCAGGAATAGTCGCGGCGGTAGCGAACAACAAAATCGGCATCGCGGGTGTCGCTCCAAAATGCAAAATTATGGCTGTGAAAGCATCTGAAAAAGATTTGGTCGATCAGAATGGCGAACCATATATCGTGTACGGTTTCGAAGGTATCATTTACGCGGCGGACCATGGTGCGCGAGTCATAAATTGCAGCTGGGGAGGAGTAGGCTATTCTCCTTACGAGCAGGATGTGATCGACTATGCCACGGCAAAGGGAGCGCTTGTCGTTGCCGCTGCCGGTAACGATCACTCGGAGGAGTTTCAAACACCGGCGTATTATCGCAATGTCTTATCGGTGGCGGCCACGGACCAGAACGACAATGCCGCCTACTTCACTAACTATAGCTACAACGTCTCGGTATCTGCGCCGGGAGTCAACATAATGTCCACATGGGGCACCGACAGCTATACGGAGCTGAGCGGAACCTCGATGGCATCACCTTGTGCCGCAGGCGTCGCCGCCCTCGTAGCGAGCGAGCACCCGAACTACGCCCCCCAGCAAATACTGGAACAGGTGCGGGTCAGCTCGGATAACATATATGATAACAACCCCACCTACTTCGACATGCTTGGCTTCGGCAGGGTGGATGCTTATAACGCTCTGACTGTGTCATCGCCGGGAGTGATGATAACAGACGTAACGCCGAGCGACTCCGTCGGCGGTAACAACGACGGAGTATTCACCGATGGTGAGACCGTACAGGTACTCGGCAACGCGACCGATTGGCTCAGCCCGACTACCAACCTCCAGCTTACTCTGACAACGACGGATCCTTACATTACCATTGTAAATGCCACCGAGAATATCGGCGCGCTCTCAACAGACTCGACATTCAACATGGCGAAGAACCCGCTGAGTTTTAAGATCAATTCGAATGCACCGCTCGAGCATGTTGCAACCTTTCTAATCAAGATCACAGACGGTAGTTACAGCGACTACAGGGCATTTACCGTTCTCATTAACCCGACGTTCCGAAATCTCGACATTAACAACATCCTGACGACCGTGACAAGCAAAGGGAACATCGGCTTTAACGACTACCCCAACAACACACAGGGAGCCGGTTTCCAGTTCCTCCCCGACAAAGACAGTCTACTTTTCGAGGGCGCTTTCATGGCGGCTACTTCGCCGACGCATGTCGTAGATGAGGCCCGCGACTCGACCGCGAACGAGGAAGACAACGATTTCGCGCCGATGGGACTCGTGACTGTCGAGACACCTGGGCCGGTCGCCGACCAGGAATCAATTGCCATGTTCAATGACAGCAATTCGGTTAATAACAGAATCGGCATCAGGGTGACGCTTCATACATACGCTTTCAAAGCCGACAGCGCCAGCGGTCTTGTCCTGCTGCGATATCAGATTCATAATCTGAACAGCGTCAGTATCAGCAACTTTTACGCCGGTCTGTTCCTCGATTGGGATATCGGGGCCAACGGGCAGAACAACGATGCCGCATATGACAGCACTTATCAGCTCGGTTATGCGTACAATGTTACTCGGGTGCCGAGGACATATTGCGGTTGCGCTCTTCTCAGCGGTGGGAAGATCAATTACACGGCCATCGACAATGCGTCCTCCACCAGCGGCATATACAACGGCTTTTCAAAACTCCAGAAATGGCAGGCACTCTCCGGCGGCACGGTGAATTCCTTCGCAGGTCCAAGCGACATATCGATGGTGGTCTCGGGAGGACCGGTTTCGATCTTGCCGGACACGAGCGTGACGATGACATTTGCCCTCGTGGCGGGTGACACGCTGCAGGATCTTGAGAGAGCAGTTTCCGCCGCCCAGCAAATCCTATCCGGCATTGAAAGCACCGTCACCGTCCCATCGTTGAAAAACCTTGCGGAGCTGTACCAGAACTATCCCAACCCCTTTAACCCGAGCACGAACATCACTTTCGCTTTGAAAGCCGACAGCAGGGTGAGCATTACCGTGTATAATGTGATCGGACAGAAAATCAGGACTCTGATAGATCGCAGTTATTCGGCAGGCGGACCTTATGATGCGATATTCTCTGCAGAAGGGCTCGCGAGCGGAGTCTACTTCGTTAGACTTATTGCAACGTCGAACGGTAAGAGCTATGTGCAGACCCGGAAAATGATGGTTCTCAAATAGGAACTGAGATTGCGTCGCGATCCTGCGGGGATCAATCGGAGAATTTGTTTTGCATAAATCTCTTAAGTGAGTCGAAGTCATTGAACATTTCAGTCATGCATCCGATCACCCAGCTCGGTATGTCGGCGATCGGCATGCCCTTGACGAGATACACCGGTTTCGCAAAGAGTGCCGCCACGGTGAGTTCGCCTTTGGTCCCTGCCCCGCGCTGGGCACTTTCATCGTAGTAACAGATGATGTAATCGCTGTGAAGTATGATTTCCTGAGAATCGAGCCGGACGATTTCAGCAGCGATCTTTCTGTGTTGACTCAAGTCGCTCAACTTAGTGTCTCTGAAATCGATTCCGGGATAATGGGACTTGAGGAACTTTTCGCTGGCATTGACCGGATTGAAAGAGCCATGGCTCAGTTCCTTCTTGAGCCATGCTTCGATCTCATCCCGCCAGTCCGCGCCGTTATTCTGCGCGTACTCCATCCCTCCTGACAAATATGCGTTGAGTTTCATGGACGAAATTAACCATCAGGATCGTGCTAAACCAGCAGATAAGACCGATTGACATTATGGAAAAATATAGGGAGTGTAATACTTGATTTTAGATTCAAGATTAGTAAATTGAATTAGTTCTTTCAAAAAGTTTTCCATTTCATCAAGAACCGCTCAAATATCACGTGAAGTGATACGCGGTTTCCCGGACGCGATACTCAGGCATTTCAGATCGGAATGCCGCGACAAACGTTTTCGGGAAAGGGTGGAGGGATCAGGCCCTACGAAACCCTGGCAACCGTCCCGGCGAATCAAGTCGATTAGTCGGGAGGTCGGTGCTAATTCCTGCCCGTATCCGTTCTGGGTTCAAGGACGGACTGCACGGGAGAGATGAGCCAAGAGTTGAAACCTCTTCTTGCCATCGTTCTCGGTGCAGGAGGAGGTTTTTTTGTTTCATAGAGAATTAACAAAAAGAAAAAAGAGGAGATAGATAAGATGAGTACGAACGGTAAGGAGAGGAAATATCACTACGAGACTCTCCAACTTCATGCGGGCCAAAAGCCCGATCCGGCTACGAATTCAAGGGCCGTGCCCATATACCAGACTTCTTCCTTCGTGTTCAACGACACCGACCATGCGGCATCGTTATTCGGCTTGCAGCAATTCGGAAACATTTATACAAGGATTATGAACCCGACAACGGACGTCTTCGAGCAGCGTGTCGCTGCCCTTGAAGGGGGCGTTGCTGGACTCGCGACAAGCAGCGGACAGGGCGCCCAATTGCTCGCCGTCACTACTCTGGCGCAGGCCGGGGACAATATCGTTTCCACATCCAACCTCTACGGCGGAACGTACAACCAGTTCAAGGTAACGTTCAAGAGGCTCGGCATCGATGTGAAGTTTGTCGATGGTGACGATGCCAAGTCGTTCGAGAAATTGATCGATAGCAAGACTAAGGCCATTTATCTCGAAACAATAGGGAACCCAAAGCTTAACATCCCGGATATCGAGGCGATCGCCAAAGTTGCACATGCGAATGGAGTCCCGGTTATTGTCGACAATACCTTCGGGGCCGCCGGTTATACCTGCAGGCCTATAGACTTCGGCGCCGACATCATTACCGCCTCCGCAACCAAATGGATAGGTGGACACGGTACATCAATCGGTGGCATCCTGGTCGACTCAGGTAAGTTCGATTGGGGCAACGGCCGTTTCCCGATCTTCACTGAACCGAGTCCCGGATACCACGGCCTCAATTTTTATGATACCTTCGGACCCAAGTCGCCTTTCGGAAACATAGCGTTCATCATCAGGGCACGCGTCGAAGGCCTGCGCGACCTCGGCCCTTGCCTAAGCCCGTTCAACTCTTTCCTGTTTCTGCAGGGACTCGAGACTCTCTCTCTCCGAGTTGAAAGACATTGCGAGAACGCATTGAAACTTGCCAAACATCTCAAGTCGCACCCGATGGTAAAATGGGTGAGCTACCCCGGATTGGAAGACCATCCTGATCACGCGAAGGCGACGAAGTATTTCAGGAAAGGACTCTACGGCTCCATGATAGTGTTCGGAGTCAAAGGAGGAATCGACGCAGGAAAATCTTTCATTAATAACTTGAAGCTGACAAGTTTGCTTGCTAATGTTGGGGACGCGAAGACACTCGCGATACATCCGGCGTCCACTACGCACCAGCAGCTGTCCGACGAGGATCAGTTGTCGGCGGGAGTAACTCCCGATATGGTGCGAGTCTCTGTGGGTATCGAGCACATCGACGACATCATACTCGACTTCGATGAAGCGCTCGATGCGATCAAGCAAACTGTTAAGGCATGATAGAAACACTTTCAAAGACCATAGTAAAAACAAGGAAGGTTCGGCTTTATACTGAAGTCGAACCTTTTCACTTCGAGTCGGGGGAGAGGCTTGCGCCGGTAGACGTCGCATTTGAGACTTACGGTGAACTCAACCGCGAAGGGACGAACTGTGTCCTGGTTTGCCACGCACTGACCGGCAGCGCTCACGCGGGCTTCTACAATTCGGAAGACGAAAAAGTCCCCGGGTGGTGGGACAGCATAATCGGACCCGGCAAGCCTCTCGACTCGACAAAATACTTTGTCGTTTGTTCGAATATTTTGGCCGGATGCTACGGCACTACCGGACCCGCTACAATGAACCCGGCCACGATGCGGGAATACGGCACTTCCTTTCCACTTACCACCATACGAGACATGGTGCGAGTGCAGAAGAGGCTCCTCGACTGGCTTGGAGTCGAAAATCTGCAACTCGTGATCGGCGGTTCCATGGGAGGCATGCAGGCTCTCGAGTGGGGAGTTATGTACCCCGATTTCATCGAGCATGTCGTAACGATAGCCACGGGAGCGAACCATACGGCCTGGGGTATCGGTCTGAATGAAGTCGCCAGACAGGCGATTTACAACGACCCTGCTTACCAGAACGGCAATTACTACTCCTCAGGCCAGCCTGCCCGCGGACTCGCGCTCGCCAGGATGATCGCAATGATCAGCTATCGCAGCCCGGAATCGTTCACCATGCGGTTCCAGAGAGAGAGAACGCGGCCCGACGATGGAAAAGAGTTCTTCGATCTTAAGAATATCTTTCAGGTCGAAAGCTACCTCCACTACCAGGGAATCAAATTGGTGGAACGATTTGACGCAAATACATATATCTACATAACGCGGGCGATGGATCTTCACGATGTGGCAAGGGACCGTGGCAATCTTGGCGATGTGCTCGCAACCGTCAAGGCGAAGACACTCTGCGTGGGGATAAGTTCTGATGTCCTGTACCCGGCTATTGAACAGCGTGGTCTGGCCGAGCTTATACCGGATGCTGAATACGCCGAGATACAATCGGTCCACGGACATGATGCATTTCTGATGGAGTACGATCAGCTTGCCCGAATTCTCAACGATTTCTTGGATAGAACTTAGGACGAATCTTCCGGGGGCAGCGGGTTTCTATGTCTCGAGGAAGAGGGCAGCTTTAACTGCTTTTCCCTACGATCGTTGCAATTTTTGGCTCATTTAGTTAAAATATCCCTCGACACTTATTTGCATAATGCACATCCTACTGGTAGATGACAACCCTGAAAATATCGTCGCCCTAGCTGATATACTTAAGGCCGCGGGGCATTCGATCAGCGTGGCTTCAGACGGATACGAGGCGCTTGATTTACTGCGTGTTAATAGCGTCGATGTGGTGGTCTCCGATGCCCTGATGCCGAGGATGGATGGCTTTGTGCTCTGCAGAAGAATACGGTCCGATGTATCTCATAAAGACGTGCCGGTCATTATCATGACAGGCGAATATACCGGTGACGCAGACGAGCAGTTTGCCATGAGCGTCGGAGCTACAAGGGTGTTGAGAAAGACGGAGGATGTCGATGTGCTTCTCTCCGTTCTCGGTAACATGGACGACGAGCGATCCGCGAGGCCTTTGGATTCAGCCCTCCCTCCAGCCCTCGATGAAGGCGAATATCTCAAAGGATACAATTCAGTCCTAGTCAGGAGGCTTGAGGCGAAAATGGGCGAACTGGAGGCTGCTAACCATCAACTCTTGGAGAAGAACGCCCAGCTGGAACACGAGCGGAGCAAATACCGACGGCTGTTCACGTCAGCCAACGACGGTATTCTAATCATCAGTCAGTTGACTAACCAGGTCGTCGAGGCCAATGTCCACGCCAGGAAGATTCTGAAGACCAACGAAAAGATATTATCTCAGAAAAAACTTGTAGACCTTAAGCCCTTCGGGGAATTGCTCACCGAGAAAATATCGCAGGGCGAAGCGGTCCAGTTCGAAAGCTCTTATGTCCATGGTGATTCGAAGGTCATGCTGGATATCAGCGGAGCACCCGTGGGAACTGAAGAGGCCCTGTACCTGGTTATCATCAGAAATGTAACCAGGCGAAAAGAATGGCTCGAGCGGTTCATTGCCCTTGATAAGCTCCGTGCTCTTGGAAGACTTTCCCATGGCCTGGTCCACGAAATTAGAAACCCATTGAACGTGATTTCGGTAAACGTTCAGTACCTCGACCGCACCATACCTGACGACTCGATCGAGAAGAAATTCACCAGACCTGCTCTCGAAGGAGTTAAGGCTATCGAGAAAGTGATCAGGGAGACGATGAATTTCGCACAGCCGCAGACTCCTGCCAAGACCGACGTCAGCCTGGGCGGTATATTGACGGAGATAGCCACGTTGGCTCGAACGTCTCTGCAAAAATCCAATATCAAACTTGTGATCGAAAACGCCGACTCTAACGATGTGATCTTAGCTGACAGGTCTCAGATCCTTCACGCGATTCTCAATATAGTCGAAAATTCTATTCAGGCAATGCCAAACGGGGGGATGCTCGCTTTTAGGCTCGGCGGTTCGACCGACGGTCAGGAACTGGTCCTTAGCATTGAGGACACGGGCACGGGGATGGATGAGGATGTCGCCAAACTTGCCGCGGAGCCGTTCTATACGACCAAGGAAGACGCGACCGGCATGGGCCTTTCAATTTCAAACCGTCTTTTCGAGCTCAACGATGCCGGGCTCAATTTCGAAAGCAAACCGGGAGCCGGTACCATCGTTACCATCCGTTTCCAGCGAAGGAGGTAGGCATGAGCAGCAAATTACTGATTGTCGATGATGATGAGCTGCTGAATAATTCACTTAACGCCGTCCTTACAAGAAGCGGCTACGAAGTCGCCTCCGTTCTCAAAGGAGAAGAAGCGATCCAGCAGATAATAGAGTTCCAGCCGGATATAGTCCTCCTCGACCTCTATCTCGGTTCGATAACCGGACTCGAAATTTTGCAGAAGCTTCGCGCGGAAAAGAATGAGACGCCGGTTATCCTGATCACCGCGTTCTCCGACGTGAACAGCGCAGTGCGTGCGATAAAACTCGGCGCCGAAGACTTCGTCCTCAAACCGCTCGACCTGGAACAGCTGGAAATTCTGATCAATAAGACTCTAAACAGGAAAAATCTCGAACGGCGGTATGAACTTCTGAAGGATGAGATGCAGCAGAAGTTCGGCCCTTACGCTATTATCGGGAAGAGCGACAAGCTGAAGAAAGTCGTCCATACCGCCGAGAGGCTCGCTCATGCTGATACCACCGTCTTGGTTATCGGTGAAAGCGGATCCGGAAAGGAACTCATCGCCCGTCTCATCCACGAAAAGAGCGAAAGATTGGACGGCCCATTCATCTCCATAAACTGCGGTGCGATTCCAAAGGAACTCGCCGAAAGCGAGCTCTTCGGTTACGAGAAGGGCGCGTTCACCGGCGCCATGGACAAGATGAGACAGGGAAAGTTCGAACTCGCAAACCGTGGAACGATTCTACTCGATGAAGTCGGCGAGCTTACTCAGGAACTCCAGGTGAAACTTCTGAGAGTGCTCGAAACAAAAAGGTTCTACAGGCTTGGCGGTTCGAAGGAAGTGAGTGTCGACGTCAGGATCGTTGCTGCAACCAACAAGAATCTCAAGGAGGCGGTCGAAAAAGGCGCCTTCAGAGAAGACCTCTATTACCGCCTGAACATCGCGCAGCTTCATGTCCCGTCCCTGAGAGAGAGGGTGGAAGATATCGCGCTTCTTGCCAACACATTCCTCGAAGAATTCAACAGAAAATTCGGAAAATCGATAAAAGGCTTCACTCCTGAGGCGATAAAAGCTATGGAGACATATTCCTGGCCGGGAAATGTCCGCGAACTCAAGAATGCCATCGAACGCATCGCACTCCTCGAGACCGACACCGTCGTCAAGCCGGAGCATCTTACTTTCCTGAGTCACCACCCCGGATTCAACACGAAAAAAGCATTGGATGGAATCGGGCTGGTTGCCGTGCCTGATCACGGAATTAAGATGGACGAGGTAATGCGGGAAGCTATCATTCAGACGCTCGATCTTACGGCTGGAAACCAGATCCAGGCCGCAAAGATGCTCGGCCTCACAAGGTCGAGGCTGCGCTACAGGATGCAGCAGCTAAAGATAAAATATGAGCCGAAAAAAGAAGCTCCCGAAGGAAACCGTGGATGAGTCCGGACAAAGTGAGGGTGCGCTTCGCCCCTAGCCCCACCGGCTTCCTGCATGTCGGCGGACTCAGAACTGCCCTTTTCAATTATCTCTTCGCCAGGAATTCCGGCGGTAAGTTCATTCTCCGCATCGAAGATACTGATCGCGCCCGATACGTCGCGGGAGCGGTGGATAACCTCGTCAACACACTCCGCTGGGCCGGCCTCGACTACGATGAAGGCCCGGTAGTCGGCGGAGACTTCGGCCCGTATGTGCAGAGCGAACGTCTCGACATCTACAGCAAGCACGTCGGCACGCTGATGGAGAAAGGGGTTGCCTACAGGTGTTTTTGTACTCCCGAGAGACTCGAGACGATGAGGAAAGAGCAGGAAAAGAAGAAACTTCAGCCGAAATACGACAGGACCTGTCTCAATCTTTCTGAGAAAGAAAACAGAGACAATCTGGCGGCAGGCAAGCCTTTCGTCATCCGGATGAAAGTGCCGGACAATATCACCATAAAATTCTCGGACATTATCCGCGGCGATGTCGAGTTTTCAAGCGAACGTGTCGACGACCAGGTACTTCTCAAGTCGGACGGATACCCGACGTACCACCTCGCCAACGTCGTCGACGACCATCTGACCGAAATCTCGCACGTGATTCGCGGCGAGGAATGGCTATCGAGCACGCCAAAGCATGTGCTCCTCTATGCGGCTTTCGGATGGGATGTGCCTAAGTTCGCGCACCTGCCGCTTCTCCTCAATCCCGATAGGTCGAAGCTAAGTAAAAGACAGGGCGACGTCGCCGTCGAGGATTATCGTGAGAAAGGCTATCTCAAAGAAGCGCTTGTGAATTTCGTCGCGCTCCTCGGCTGGAATCCCGGCGACGACAGGGAGATTTTTTCTCTCGTAGAACTTGAAAAGGAATTTTCGCTGGAAAAAGTCAACAAGTCGGGAGCCGTGTTCAACGTGGAAAAGCTTAACTGGCTCAACTTCCAGCATCTTCGAAGCAAACCTGAGGACGAAGTCCTGGATATGCTCAAGGAGCATTTGACCGGGACGGGCATGGATGTCTCCCGTTACACTGACGATTACTTGAAAGAAGTCATCACCGCCATGCGGGAGAGGGTAACTTTCATGAAGGATTACACTGAGAAGGGTCCTTACTTTTTCGTGCCTCCGGCGGAGTACGATCCAGAGGTAATCAAGAAGAGATGGAAACCGGAATCTGCCGGTTACCTCAAGCGGCTGGCAGGACTATTTTTATCTCTCGATAATCCCGGGAAGATAGATTTTGAAAATGCCCTGCACCGTACAGCCGAAGAATTGAATATCTCGAACGGCGATCTTATACATCCGCTCAGACTGGCAGTCTCGGGAATGGGCGAAGGGCCGGGACTGTTCGATATCATCAACATACTCGGGAAAGAGGAAACGGTCCGAAGAATCAACGCCGCCATCGAAAGAATAAAGTGAGATGAATGGAAGATAATAAGAGTCAGGGAACAGAACCGGAAACGGGTAAGACACCGGAGAAACGCAACTTCATCCGTGAAATTATCGACGAAGATCTTAAGAGCGGAAAATATGAAACCGTTCACACCCGCTTTCCTCCCGAACCCAACGGCTATCTTCACATCGGCCACGCGAAATCCATCTGCCTTAACTTCGGTACCGCGAAAGACTACAAGGGAGTGTGCAACCTTCGTTTTGATGATACTAATCCGACGAAGGAAGATATCGAATATGTCGAGTCCATACAGGAAAATATCAGGTGGCTCGGTTTCGACTGGGACAATCGCCTTTACTATGCCTCGGATTATTTCGAAAAACTTTACGAATACGCGATCATCCTCATCAGAAAGGGGAAAGCCTACGTAGACGATCTCAATGCCGAAGAGATAAGGCACCACAGGGGAACGCTTACCGAACCCGGGAAAGACAGCCCTTACAGGAACAGGACGGTCGAGGAAAACCTCGACCTGTTCGAGCGAATGAGGAAAGGCGAGTTCCCCGACGGATCGAAAACCCTTCGCGCGAAGGTAGACATGTCGTCGCCGAACATAAACATGCGCGACCCGGTAATGTACCGCATACTTCACGCGACACACCACCGAACCGCCGATAAGTGGTGCATCTATCCTATGTACGACTGGGCGCACGGACAGTCCGATTCGATGGAGGGAATTACTCATTCCATCTGCACTCTGGAGTTTGAGGATCACCGACCATTGTACAACTGGTTCGTCGAGCAGCTTGGAATTTTTCATCCTCGACAAATAGAGTTTGCCCGCCTGAATCTCACTTACACCGTGATGAGCAAGCGACGGCTTCTTCAGCTTGTGCAGGAGAATCTCGTCGGCGGCTGGGACGATCCGCGCATGCCGACCATTTCCGGCCTTCGAAGGCGCGGTTATACGCCGGAGTCGATCAGACTCTTCGCCGACCGTATCGGAGTCTCCAAGGCCGACAGCGTCA
The DNA here is from genome assembly GCA_021845665.1 of Bacteroidota bacterium. Classification (GTDB taxonomy): domain Bacteria; phylum Bacteroidota; class Ignavibacteria; order Kryptoniales; family JAKASW01; genus JAKASW01. The sequence continues at coordinate 55,950 of JAJZVO010000016.1, forward strand.
TAGATGTTTCGGTGCTGGAAGATTGTCTCCGTTCGGATCTCAATAAGCGTGCTCAGCGCGTCATGGCCGTCCTTCACCCGCTAAAACTCGTGATAGAAAATTATCCCGATAGACAGGTTGAGGAACTGGAAGCAGTGAATAATCCCGAAGACGAGTCGATGGGAACGAGGAAGATTCCTTTTTCGAAAGTCCTTTACATCGAGCGGGAAGATTTCATGGAGAATCCGCCGAAGAAATACTTCCGGCTCTCACCCGGCGCCGAGGTCAGGCTGAGGTACGCATATATTATAAAGTGTACCGGCGTCGTGAAGGACCCCAAAATGGGCGAGATAGTAGAGCTTCATTGCACCTACGATCCCGAGACCAAGAGTGGCTCGCCCGCGAGCCAGAGGAAGGTCAAGGGAACGATCCACTGGGTCTCCGCACAGCACGCTGTCGACGCCGAGGCGAGAGTCTACGACAGGCTTTTCAATGTCCCCGACCCGGGCGGCGATAACTGGAAGGAATCGCTCAACCCGAGTTCGCTCGAAGTCGTGAAGGGCTGCAAAGTCGAGCCTGGGCTGGCTGCCGCGAAGGCGCAGGACAGGTTCCAGTTCGAGCGGCTTGGCTACTACTGTGTCGACAACGATTCGAAACCGGGGAATCTCGTCTTCAACAGGACTGTCACTCTAAGGGATACGTGGGCGAAGATTAACAAAGGGTGAACTCTTAGCGATCCAAAAATTACCGTTATTGCGAGCGGCGCGTCCCGCGCTCCGTGGCAGTCCCGTCCATGAAACCTCACATTCCTTTTCCCCCCGCTGAGAAAGAATTGCACTCCAGGAATGCCGTATCAAAAAAATTACACAGAGATCCACAGAGAGAGAATAGAGAGAGACACGGAGAAAAGAAAAAAGGCTCAGTGTCGCTCTGGGTTCCTCCCGCTCATTAATATCCCAGAATGATGATGCGGTCCTGCGGACAGGTATCCCGACATACAAATAATATTGACGGGAGATGCCGCAGCGCGGTGTCAGTGGAACTCAGTGAAATGTTCGAAGCCAAGCCGCGGTTGGCCTGCCAGGCAGGTGGAGAAATTGAGCCGGTGGGAGAGGTCTGCGACAAATTTGTGAAACTATCGCCATTCATTAAAATGAACGGCTCAAAAAGTATCAAAACCCCAGTCGGGGTTTAGGGCACCTTCACAGGCGTCCATTTTTAATGGATGCCGATGGTGCGTTACATTTTTGTCGCACACCCCGGTGGGAGTATCCGCTTTCCTTTGTCTAAACGTTTTGTTAAGATAGAGCGCAGACAGGGCGGATAGGGCTTCGCCGGTCTGGCAAATAGTCGGAAACAAAATGTTGGGGGACGTTATGCTTTCGCATGTTTTCAGCGCGGCGACATACGGCGTTAACGCGTACACAGTCGAAATCGAAACACATGTCGGTGGCGGCGTGTTTGCATGGTACATGGTCGGGCTGCCCGACAACGCGGTGAAAGAGAGTCGTGAGCGGGTGCTGACAGCAATCAAGAATTCGGGACTCAAGTACCCGGGACATCAGATAGTAATCAACCTTGCACCCGCGGATATCCGCAAAGAAGGAAGCGCCTTCGATCTCCCGATAGCGATCGGCATACTTTCGGCGTCAGGTTCTTTTGAAATGGCGGACCTGGGGAATTTTATCGTTATGGGAGAGCTCGCTCTCGACGGATCTGTCAGGCCGGTGCACGGAGTGTTGCCCGTAGCAGTCGAAGCGAGAGAGAGGGGAATACCGGCGATGATCATACCGAAGGGGAACGCGAGGGAAGCAGCGATGGTAGAAGGGGTGAACGTCTACCCTGTCGAGTCGCTTCTCGAAGCCGTGCAGCTTCTAGGCGGAGAATACAAACTCCTCGAGCCGTTCAGGGTGAACAAGGAAGAGCTGTTCGGCGAGACACACAGGTACCAGTTCGATTTCGCTGACGTGAAGGGGCAGGAGAACGTGAAGCGAGCTCTCGAAGTCGCGGCCGCGGGTGGACACAACGTGATAATGATCGGTCCGCCCGGGAGCGGGAAGACGATGCTGGCGAAAAGGCTGCCGACGATACTGCCTGATATGACATTCGAGGAGGCGCTTGAAACGACGAAGATACATTCCGTCGCGGGGATGCTGCCGACGGATGCGGGACTCATCGCGACGAGGCCGTTCCGCTCGCCGCATCACACCATTTCGGACAGCGCTCTGGTCGGAGGAGGGACGATACCTAAGCCGGGAGAGATTTCACTGGCACATCACGGGGTACTCTTCCTCGATGAGCTTCCCGAGTTCGAGCGGAGCGTCCTCGAAGTTCTTCGCCAGCCGATGGAAGACGGTCACGTGACTATAAGCCGTACCAGGATGTCGCTCGACTATCCGTCAAAATTCATGCTGTTGGCGGCGATGAACCCATGAGGTTGTGTTGCCAAAGTGGAGGAATTGAGGGACTGGGGGATATAGGACAAATGGATTGAGATGTCCTGGCCCGATATGGATATCTTTTCGGTGATGGTTTCGACGATTCTCCGCTTGTCCTCCGGTTCCAGATTTGGCCATTGGGCGTAGAGGTTCGTTGCTTCGCTCACGATCGCATCGGAAGAGAGGTATTGTATCTTGAGGAAGTCGATCTCTCCCTGTAATTCCGGTATCTGGTTCTCAAGCTGTTTGAAACGTTCCTCAAGGGGCTTGTAGTGCCGTCCTACGGCTTCCTGGGGCATCGTTCCGTCGAGGTAAAGCCTCATCACCTTGTCCATTTCCTCCCGGATTTGGGTTGATTCCTTTATGAGGGTCGCAAGAAGTTCCTCTTTCGCCTTAATCGTCTGATCCGCCTGGCCGAGGTGCTTCGCGATCTCCTCCGGAGAGAGGAAGAATGCTCTGAGCTGTTCCTGAAAGATGAACTCAAGGTCGGCCGTCCCGATCTTGTTGTGGCACTTGCGGCAGTAGTAGTTGGATGATTTCGAGGGGACCGGCATCTTGGTGCCGCACGTCTCGCAGTACACGAGGCCGGAGAAGAGGTGAACCGTCTTCTTCGCCGGAGGTTTTCTCTGGGCCCGCTGTTCCTCCAGTATTTGGTTGCACTGGTTCCACAGTTCCTCGGATACGATGGGTTCGATCTCGGATAGCACCCACTCCTTCTCGGGCTTCATGACCCATTTCTTTCCTTCGCCGAGGCTCTTCGTGTAGTTGGCACGCCGGAGGCCTTTGGCACTCGGATCACGGATGAGCCGGTCGACCGTCGTATCGCTGAACTTCGAACCGTTCCGCGTCCGGTACCCCGCTTCGTTCAGGAGCCGCGCCACCGTTTTCTTCCGGTGCTCCTGGGCGAATAGCTCATACATATGCTTCCTTACAGGAGCCTCTTTCGGGTCGGGGACGAGCTTTCGGTCAACCCATCGGTATCCGAAGGGGGCCGCTCCGCCGAGGGGCTTGCCGAGCTTCGCTCGTATGGGAACTGAAGCAGCGACCCGCTCCGCTATTTCCGACCGTTCCCATTCGGCCATGGCGGCGATCATGGTGTAGAAGAGGCGGCCGGCTGCCGTCGAAGTGTCGATGGATTCCTGAAGGGAGATGAGATCGGCACCGTGCTCCTGAAAGAAGTCCGCGAACTCCAGGAGCTCGCGGGTATTCCGCGCAAGCCGCGCGAGCTTCGAGAATATGAGACCTGATATGCGGCGGCTTTTTATATCATCCAGCATCCGTTGGGTTTCGGGGTATCCCATGACGGCTTTCCCGCTCATCGCCTCAAGGTGGTATACCTCCTTCACATCCCAGCCCTTCGATTCCGCATAGTAGCGGGCGCGCTTCTCGTGGTGTTCGGGGCTTTCGCCTTTGGCCTGGTCTTCGGTCGATACCCTTATCCAGATGCCGACAGATTTCGCTTCTCCGTTCGATTTCTCGTGAGTCATTTCTAGTCCCTCCTAATAAAGTTACGAAAATAAGAGCAGAGCTTGAAATTCATCGGTGTAGTTGAAATCGTCTTCGTCTCCTCTTAAGTTAAACGTAATGAAAGCTTCGCTATTCAATATCTTCACGACAGATTCACGAACCCAAGAAGTGCTCCTCTTTAACTCTCTATACGGTAGTGTCACAGTGTGGGATAAATCAGAATTTCAACTCGCTGAACGAATTCTGAAAGATCCAGCGGAAAAAGCAGTTGGTTCATCAGCAAATGTCATTACTGACCAGCTGATAAGAAACAAATACCTTGTGGAAGATGATATAGATGAAATGGAGATCGTCACGAGAAGAAAGCTCCGTGGAATCGAAGATTCAAACAGACTGGATATCGTTGTAATGCCGAATATGACGTGCAACTTTGCGTGTCCGTATTGCTATGAATCCCATCAACCATCGGCATTCATGAAAGAAGAGACTGAGCGATCATTGAAGCGATGGCTAACTAAGGAAGTACCAAAATTTAAAGTCCTGTTCGTGAGTTGGTTCGGTGGTGAACCGCTCCTTAGTTATGGTCAAATTGTTTCAGTAGGGAGGCACGTCAGGAAGATTTGTGAGCAGCACAATGTTGGACTTCTGATGAATATTACCACCAACGGTTATCTGTTAAACGAGACGAGGGTAAAAGAACTTACCAAACTTGGATTCTTAAACTATCAGTTCACCGTTGATGGGCCACCGGATGTTCACAACAGGACGAGGATCTTGAAGAATGGCAAGGGCACTTTCGCAAGAATTTTCAGGAACATCATGCTTCTTCTTAAAGCCCATGAGGAAGTATTGATATCGCTGAGAGTGAATTTCAATCACACAAATCTTCATTCAATTCCAGAGCTTCTGCGTCTTTTCCCGGATGGTGTTCGGCCTAGGCTGAAAATCGTTTACGAACCGATTTTCGGAGAGAAATGCCTGAGTGCCACGGACAATATTCCAAGTGAGGAGATATCGTCCTCGATGATCGAGTATTATCGTCTGGCAAAAGAATTAGGGTATGACGTCACTATTGGAAACATTGGGACGGGGAAACTGGTCTACTGTTTTGCCGAACGGGAGAATCAATTCGTATTCAACTACAATGGCGATATTTTCAAGTGCACGGTCAATTCGTTTGGCTCCGAGGCGCGGCTTGGTCATCTGAACGATGATGGGTTGGTTATTCGCGACGAGCAGCAATGGGATAAATGGGTTGGGATGCCGCTGTTTGAGGAGAAGTGCAAGGGGTGCAAGTTCTTACCGATCTGCATGGGCGGTTGCAGGAAGTCGAGGCTCGAACACGGAACTACTGGCAGCTTCTGTAACCTTGTACCTACCAACACCTCATTTGCCTTGAAAGAAATCGCTTTCGGGAAGTTCGATGAGGTGCTCTATAATGTGAACACAACAGATTCAAATCTTCGCTTTGGCATAGGTTGACAGCCGATGACTTTGTTTTCAATGAAGCGTTGGTTAAAATATAGGGTGAAATCAAAGAGGAGAATATCGCCATGAAGCTAATTGCAAAACCGAAGGATGAAAAGAAAATTCTCGCCTCAGTGAGTAAGAAAGCAAGTAAGAAGAAAATCCTCAAAGAGATCGAAGCCAAATCGGAGTGTTGCGTAAATCACCTCTGTGGCTGTTCCAAATAGGCCGCGTTATCAGGTCTAGTCAGTGTTTTCTTCTCCGGGGAGGGTGTGAGTCTGTAAAATCTGAGACCTTTCTCCAGTATCTGAAAAGAATGCGATTTTCTTTCTGGATCATCTTGCCAATGTTCAGTGGGGTAACTTGTGAGTATTGACAAAAGTAGTAACGCCATATGTTCTCTTTTGATGGGTTGGTAAGAAGAAACTTCACATGCTTCCAGTGAAAGCTTTGCAAGAAAACCAAGATTCTTGGGTGGTCCGTAAGGTCGTAATTGTTCAAGACCCAGCGAATGTTCCGAGCCATATACCGCTCCCGCAGATAGATTCTTGCCCACCATAGCCATCCTCTGGGCCCTCGGCGGTACATGTTCCGATGCAGCGCGTCTGAATAGCGCACAAGTTCGCTTGGAGCATCTACGCTGTAAAGAAAAACTTGGCGGCCATTTTCCCATAGTCTAACGACATTCTCTAAAGTCTTGATATCCGATGCAACCCACGGATCAACGCGCGAAATGTCCCTCAGCTTTTTTTGAAGATTTCGGATTGCCTTAAGCGGTTTACTTCCTGGTTTGAACTTATTGATTGGCCATGATGGTACATTGGCATCGGACGGATATTCAAAGAGAATGATATCCGGCTTCAATCTCAAAACAGCTCTCGCCTGGCGTAGATCAACTTCGTTTCCTTCCCGGCAATTGACTTGTGTATATCGTGGGGTCAACAGTCTTCATGATACTTTCTCATGTGTTTTTTACAAGTGATTATCCCGTTAAACAGCGCCCATCATAGTCCAATTCATACCGAGATCAGGGGAGGGGCAGAGAAATTGCCCCTTCAGCGAACTTCGCCGCCGTTACGCGCCCGTGGTTCCCCGGATATGATGGTCTCCAGTTCATCACAAGAAAGGAGACAAGAAATGGGAATCACGATCCACTATGCAGGGAAGGCGAAAAGCCCTGAGGCAATCGGCGAACTCACGAAAGTCATATCTGAAAGGGCAGAGGCACTTCATTGGCAATCGAAATCGGTTGACCAGGACCTGAAAGGAAGGTTTTACCCGAGCTGGGGACATGGTTATGGTTACATCCCTTCGGCTGAGGAATCGAAAAGGAGCAATGTTGAGTTCTTCCCTAAGATGGTCACGCCAGAATGCAACGGCCTCTTCAGGATATTTGACACGCAATACGCGGAGGGGATACGGGAAGGCTTCAGTGCCGGACTGTGGCCTAAGTTCAGCATCGACACCCACGTCAGGGGCATCATCCTTTATCCTCACGAGAAGTGCGAAGAAGTCAGGTTCATCTTCAATATGAAGTCGCTCGACCTCGTACATTATGAATGGTCAGAGAATAACTCAGGCGTCATCCACGGCTATAGCACGTGCTGGTCGAAGACCCAGTTCGCCGGATTCAAAATCCATGTCCTTGTTTGTGAGACAATCCGGCTTGCCGAGAAGTACGTCGATTTCTCCATGATCAAGGACGAAGCGGGATACTACCACACGCGAGACCTCATGGTCGGCATCAAGAACTTCAACGAGATGTTGTCGTCGATAAAGAAGATGGAAAAGTTCCTGAACGAGATTGGCAAGAACTTCGGGTTGCGGGCGACGATGGGGGATAGTGAATAGCAGCAAGGAGCCTCACCAAACGATGGTGAGGCTCCTATTTCTTCTTCGCCTTGGTTTCGAAAGTTCCCTGCATCCATGGCAGTGCGACAGGACATTTGCGGGTGTTTCCCGAACCACACTGGAACACTTGACTCTTTTTCCAAAAGTGCACAATTTAAGTGTATTGAAAGTGCCCCTTAGATCGTCTCAGTCAAGAGTTATTCTGCATAGATAAGTGTGGGTCGCGGTTTGAAGTTTCACCAGGTGGCGAGAGAATGATGCCTGGAGAATCTCAAGAGAGGAAGGGAACGTATGGCAATTACAGTGAGCATCCTGGCACCACCGACCAGCCGGATACCGGACGTACTAAGGCATGGGAGCCCTCTCCTATGACATCGCTTACGCCATCGTCTTCAAGGGGCGGTAATCGCAGAGCCGCCCTGAATTTCGATAGGATTGTCGCGCTGCTCCTCGCCGTTGTCTTTGTCATCGTAGGTGGCAGGAGCCTCGTGAAGAGCCTTGCATCGACAGGTGAACAGTCGCATTCGCCGGTGTCAACCCTGAACCCGGCGAGACAAGCTTTGATAAAGGCGCTTGCTTATTATGGCGCATCCCTTGGTCCAGATAGCCGTCGTATCCTTACCGATTATTTGAAAGCGAATGTTAATGTCAACGAATTCATCTCTGGTCAATCGCTTCTCGACATAGCGACGGAATGCGGATATTCCGATATCGTGGCCGACCTTTTGAATCGCGGTGCCAATCCGAATCTGCGAGATCTCGGATGGACCCCTCTCTACTCCGCCTGCGAGAAGGACAACTACCAGATTGCGGCGATGCTCATCGAGTACGGCGCTGAGGTCAATGAGTCGAAGGGCGATGATTGGACACCGTTATTAGCAGCGGCGTCAAATTCCAAGAATCCGCAACTGATCAAGCTCTTGCTCATTCATGAGGCTAACGTGAATGCCATAGCGCCAACCGGAGCCTCTCCGCTTGATCTTGCTCTCCAGAGAACAGACCCCGAAGGAAAGGTCATCGCGGGAATCATACGGGCGGCAGGAGGGAGAGCGTATACTTATAAAATCAAGAGATGAGGCTAAAAAGATGAGCGCTGACGAAAACATTTCCTCCAGCGGTGGTACTTACCTTTCCAAGGTGACAGGGTCCGCGGCGTTCACGGTCTTTCGCTGGCTTTTCATTCTCGGACTTATCAGTGTGGCGCTCCGAATCTTGGGGCTGTGGGGAGACTCTGACGTTGCGAGAGTCGTGAAGGCCGTCCAAGGGAACGATCCCGGCAAGATCATCAACGATGTCTTGATCGACGGCGTCCTGATCGGCGCTCTCTTCTTTGCGATCCTCCGTCCGAGAAGACCGGTGTTCGTCTTGGGGGCCTCGATAATTTTCTTCCTTTACTGGATAGGCGCTGTCTTTGTCGTGACCGGAATCAGCAAGGGGAATCTCGCGGATGAACTGTCCTTCATGGCTAGGTTCACGACACTGAGCGGCATATCGGCGATCATCGCGGGCGCTTTTCCGCTTTTCGGATTTCTCGCCATCACTCCACCAGGGGACGAACCAAAGGCCTCAGGAAGAAGCGGCATGAAACTCGTCGAGATCGCTGTTCCGGTGGTGGCCGGATTGCTACTTGCCATCGTTCCGACCCAGCACTTTACAGGGAGTACTCCGTTCAACTCGACCGACCTTCAGGGATTCGGCATCAAGCTTTTCGTGGTCGGAGGAATTCTCGCAGCGATCAGCGGGATCATCAGGAGACCAAGTGTGAATCTTTTCTGGGGAGTCATGATGTCCATGTCGTTGCTCGAAACGTGGCTTGGGGTGACTCATCTGCATACGGCAAACAGGCCCTCGCTGTGGCCGGGGATAGGCATGGTCATCGGGATCGTTGGTTGCCTTCTCCTTCTTTTCAGCGAGCCTGCCGCGAGACTGGCCACCAGGTGGCTGTTCGCCCGGCGGCCGATCATCACTGAATCGGTATGATTTGAACGAGCTTGGCTTGTTTGCTAGGTCGTGTTGGCCCTTTTCGTTGTGCACTTACTCATTCTACTATGAAGTGTCATAGCAACTCTCCATACAAGGAAGGGGGAGATGTGCTGTTAGCTGTAAGACAATGGATTCTCAACAGATGTCTACACAAGGTTCGGAGGTAGAGATATGCCCGATGAAACACAAGGTGATAATTGGGAAAGCAAGACTTTCACTCAGAAGCTTGCCGCTGTGATGCAAAAGGAGGTAGAAGCGCTGTTCCGTCGCTACGGTCTCGAAATGGGAAATCTTAACATTGTCTCCGTTGAAGATGACGAAGAACAGCTTGGGTCAAGCAATGAAACCATTACCTTCCAGATCACGGCTACAACCGTCGAGTGCTATCCAGATCGGTATAGGACGTAATAATGCTCATGAAGCTCCGAGAAATAGACTAAAGAGAAGGAGGTGAGTGTCGTTGTGGATTATGGAGAAGCACGCAAGAACGCCCTCCGTGGATCAGCTCAATGTCCTTGTCGGTTTGCCCGTCTTCCGCGGCTTGTTCATACCACATCAATAAACCGGATGAAATAAGTAGGCCTGCTTTTCGCCCACGGACTAGAATAAAGGTCTCTGGTTTCGGTCTGCCTCTTTCGCTGTCCCTTCCGTCGAGCTGTCCCCCTGATATCTGCTGAGGATTCCACCCTCAACGTTCCTACGTTGCTTTCCGAATTTCGTCTGTGACAATCTGGTTATCTCTCCGGCAAACGAGCTTTCCGCCTTTCCAAGGGGTAGCGTCGTGGCACTGAACGGCGTCGATGTCATGCCGTCTATCATGAGTCTCAAATAGATGCTGTAATTCGGCAGATTCGTAAAATCCGCTTCCATGAAAGGAGAGAACTCCCTCGAGAGATACTCCGCGTCTTCGGCGCCAACTCTGAACGAAATTATCGAACCGACATTACCGAAAATCGAATCACGGACTTTTTCGTCGAGCTGACTCATGTACTGGTTCGCCATGACAAGATTCAATCCGTACTTGCGCGATTCGCTGAGGATGCTGGCGAAGGAAAGGGTGATGAACGAATGGAACTCATCCACATAGAGGTAAAACGGCGTCCTTTTATCTTCCGGGACCTCGGCGCGGCCCAGCATGTTGAGCCAGATCTCCGTAAGAAGGAGCGATCCGAGGACCGACGTGTTGTCCTCTCCGATCTTGCCCTTGGAAAGGTTGGCGATCAGTATCTTTCTCCCGTCCATGATTTCTCTCAGGTCAAACGTGCTTCTTGACTGGCCGATGATGTTCCGCAAGGGGAGATTGACGAGGAACTGCCCCACCTTGTTGAGTATCGGGGATATAGCCTCCGATCTCAGCCAGGCTGAGTATTTGTCGAACTCATTGAACCAGAATGAGAGGATCTCTCTCTGATTAACGTGGGTGATGACTTCCTTCCTGAATGCCGGGTCCGTGAGGAGTCTCGGCAAGTCAAGGAGCGTGCTTCCCGGATATTCGAGCAGGGTGAAGAGCGAATACCGGAGGATATGTTCCAGTCTCGGCCCCCAGAACTCCGACCATATTTTCCTGAATATGCTAATGATGCCTGAAACAATCAGGTGCTGCTTTTCATGCGGCACTTTTTCGAGCGGGTTGAAGCCGACTGGGTATTCAAGGTCGGCGGGATTGAAATAGACCACATCATTGACTCTTTCTCTCGGAATGCGGCTCAGGATATCATCCGAAAGGTCACCGTGTGGATCGAGGAGGCCGATCCCGTTGCCGGCCCGGATATCGGACAGGGCCATGTTGGCGATAAGGCTGCTCTTGCCCGTACCGGTTTTCCCGATGATATACATGTGCCCCCGCCTGTTCTTCTCCTTTATCCCGAACTTCTTCCTGATGTCACGCCAATTCGTAACGGCGATGGGGGTGACCTGCTGTTTGGCGTTCTCTTTTTCATCCATAACACGATCATAAATCCAGTGATTAGACGGACATAAGAGAGGTGTAATTGCCGGAGAAAACATCTTTGCCATTCTTATGAGAGACTCTCCGGGGGGATACACTCCATATCAGAATCATTAACAATAAGGAGAATCTGATATGAAAAAGACGATCAAACTAGTCGAGGTGCAGACCCCGAAAGGGGAAGCATTCTTCCAGTTCAGGATTATCGAGAGTGTCCTAACGGAAGAAGAAACAAGTCCACCGAAGCCTCAGCCTACTCCGGGCGGCAACGGAACTCGGCCGAAGGCTGATCCGCCTCTGGCGGAGAAGCCTCAGAACGGAGAAGTGAAGAGCCAATCCGTTACCGGTGATCCCATGACAGATTCGCAGAAGCGGTATCTCTTCCGCATTATGGCCGTCCGCGGAAAAGAAGGGGAAGACGCTCATGATGAGTTGAAGAGACTCTTTCAGGTCAAGACGCTGAAGGATGTTACCAAGTTCGATGCGAGCCGAATGATCGAAGAGCTTCTCGAGAAGGAGAAACAGGGAAACGGAGGCCGCGATGGAACATTTTTCTAGCAGCCAGATCAACCTCTTCCTTCTCTGCGGTCTCAAGTACAGATACCAGTACGTCGAGAAGCGTCCGAAGCCCTTCAAACCGTCGGCACTCGCGTTCGGCGGGGCCCTCCATTCGACCATCTCATGGCTCCACAAGCAGGAGATGGAAGGCCGGAAAGTGTCCCCGGACCTGGTTCTCAGGATCTTCGACGCCGACTGGTATAGTCAGAAGACCGACATGGAGATACGGTACAAAGAGAACGAGCGGGAGCTGGGACTCATCATTCTCGCGAAGCAGATGCTCCAGCTTTTCCTTGAAGAACCCCGGAAGCCGGTCAAAGGGACAGAGGTGCCTTTCACCATCCCTCTCGTGAGTTCCCGGACTAAGGAGGACTTGGAAATTACCCTGGAAGGCTTCTTCGATGTCATCGAGGCTGACGATACGATAGTCGAATACAAGACCTCGGCAACGACCATCAGCCAGAGCGACGTCGATAACCACCTCCAGCTTACCGCCTACGGCTATGCCTTCGAGCAGCTCTTCCACAAGCCCGCCAAAGGGTTCAGGATAGTGAATTTCGTGAAGAACAAGAAACCGAAGATAGTCACGACCGAAACCGAACGGACGAGTGCCAACTACGAGGCGTTCTTCTTCCTCGTGAAGGAAGTCCTGAAAGCCATCAGGGTCGGGACGTTCCATCCGAGACCCGGATACTGGTGCAAGGATTGCGAATACCGCGATGTCTGTCCGCTCTGGAAAACAAGCATCGTACGGCAGAAGACCGAGCCGGAAGGAGCTTTGGCAAATGAACGGTAGCAGGGGGGCGCGGGATGGTGAGCGCGGCGGCTTGAAGAAGGTACGGAAGGTCCAATACGGACACTACGAAGACAAGGCCGCCAAGCCTCATCCCGTCATCCGGATAGCCGGGAAGTACCTCGAAAAGTTCGGGTTCAGGATCGGGGATGCCATAACAGTAGAGATCGCCGATGGAAGGATCATGGTACGGAGATTAGCAGAACCGGACGGGGATTACGCCGGAAACGACGAAACAGTTCAGTCACCAAAACAAAAGGAGAACAGCCATGGCTAATGAGAATGGCCTCTATTCCACGGTGGTCAAATCGGGAAAGAACACGTACTTCGTGGACGTGAAGGAAGCGAAGAACGGGAACAAGTACCTCGCGATCACCGAAAGCCAGGCCGGAGACCCTCCGAAGAAGACCACGATCAGGATCTTCGGAGAGGCAATCGGCAAGCTCAGGGACGCCGCCCAGGAAGCGGCAGCGACCGTCTGAGCGAGTAACAACATGTCCGTCCGTGGTTTCATGGACGGACATTTCTTTACCAAATCAAAAAGGAGAATCAACCATGCCACACAATCTTAATGTCACGAACGGAGGACCTTCAATGATGTACATCGGAGAAGCGCCCTGGCACAGTTTGGGCACGAGACTCGATAAGCCAGCCACGTCAGAGGAAGCGATTCAGGCAGCGGGTCTTGATTTCACGGTGGAGAAATTCCGGCTTCAAACGATACCCAACGATCTTCCGGTCGAGAGCCACTTCGCGACGGTGAGAACGGATACGATGGAAGTCTTAGGTGTCGTCGGCTCTCGCTATGAGCCGATCCAGAACAAGGATGCCTTCACGACATTCGATGCCCTGGTCGGCGAAGGCGAGGCGATCTACCACACGGCAGGCGCATTAGGCAAAGGTGAACGCATCTGGCTTCTTGCCAAGCTCCCCGACTACATCCGGGTCAACGGAAACGATCTCGTGGAGAAGTACCTGCTTCTCGTGAACTCGCATGATGGAAGCAGTACGGTGAGAGTAAAGCTCACGCCGATTCGCGTCGTCTGCGAGAATACACTGTCGTTGGCTTTAAGCGGAGCGGAACAGGAAGTCCACATCCGGCATACGCTGAACGCCAAGGAGAAACTGAAAGAAGCCCACGAAATCCTCGGCCTCACGAACAAGCTCTACACGCAGCTTGACGCGATATTCAATCGTATGAGCGAGACGAAGGTACAAGGGCAAACCCTGACCGATTACGTCAAAGCCGTCTTCCCTGAAGACCCTAATTCCAAAGATCACGCTTGGGTACGGAAAGTCCATGATACGGTCCTTGAATTGGCTGAATCAGGCGAAGGTGCTGAGACGGCGAGAGGAACCCTTTGGGGAGCGTACAATGCGGTTACCGAGTATGTCGATCACTACCGTCATGCGAAGGGTGATGAATCCGTGCGCTTGAAGTCGATGTGGTTCGGCTCGGGGGAGCGGATCAAGAAAAACGCGTTCAGAACTGCGATTGCCATGATGAATCCAGGACAAATTCCATGCATAGGAAAGGACGAATGATAGCGTAAGGGACCCGGGGTCGATCGGGCAAATAAGAAGACATTTGGGACCCCACCACGATGTCACTATGTTCATTGTTCTAGTCCCTAGGAATGAAAGAGAGTAGATTATTCTACTCTCTTTTCTAATGTGAATTGACGGTGGTAGAATTATGGTGACTGCCGGAGACTCTGGCAGATAATCTTGAAACTCATGTCGCCCTGTGCTAAATTTGCGAAAGAACAGGTTGAAAAAGAGAGTCATCAAATGCATGAAGTCGGGCTGGGTTGAGATCGAGATCATCTACGTGTCAGGTACGACAGAACCGTTTTGTGCACGGTTTTAAAGAATTCTCACGTTTATGCGGGGAATCGCAGTGAAAAAGATAATAATGACAGGTGGTGGGTCAGCTGGCCATGTAAACCCTAACATTGCGCTTATACCACGACTCAGGGAAAAAGGTTTCGAATTGTACTATGTAGGTAGAAAACAAGGCATTGAACGAGAATTAGTAACTGCTCAGGGCATACCATATTTCCCGATTAGTGCCGGCAAGTTTAGAAGATATGTTGATGCAGAAAACTTGTTTGATGTATTTCGAGTTCTCTGGGGGTTTATTCAATCATTCTTCCTAGTGAGGAGAGTTCACCCGGACCTCGTATTCAGCAAGGGAGGGTTCGTGGCCTGTCCATTGGTATGGGCCTCTTGGTTGAATGGTGTTCGGGTGGTCATTCATGAATCTGATATTACACCTGGATTTGCCACCAGACTATCCATCCCATTTGCCTACCGAGTCTGTTTCAGCTTTCATGAAACCGAAAGAAGTCTACCTGCAAACAAGGCAATTTATACAGGCATCCCTATTAGAAGCGAACTCCTCGGGGGTAATGCTGATGTTGGCAAGGCACTCTGTGCATTTGCAGATACGAAGCCAGTATTACTGATTATCGGAGGAAGCCAAGGGGCAGAGATAATCAACAAGACCGTGCGTGCTGCTTTGGGTGACCTGCTAAAGAAGTTCAACGTATGTCACATTTGTGGCCCCGGGCGATTGGATTCAAGTTTTGAAGACCTTCATGGATACAAGCAATTTGAATACGCTGGTGCAGAACTACCGCATCTATTAGCAATGACGGACGTTGCTGTCTCAAGGGCTGGCGCAACAACACTATTTGAGTTATTGAAACTCAAGAAGGCAAACTTATTGATCCCACTTTCTTTGAAAGCAAGCCGGGGGGACCAAATTCTGAACGCCCAATCGTTTGAAAAGATGGGGGTGAGTCTCGTGTTGCGTGAGGACGAGCTGAATGTTGAGACTTTGAAGGAGTCTATCACAAAAACTCATTCTGGGCGTTCAGGAATGATAGAGGCTATGCGGTCAGTTGACTCTATTAATAGCACAGAGAAGATAATCGAAATCGTTGAGAATAGCTTAGGCTCCGTCTGAGAGATCTCCTACAATATCGTTGAAAGTGTCAGACTAAGCCGCGGATACTTTAGGGTTTCTTGAATAGAGGAGGGCGTCCATGCGTTTGAAATTGGCGGATAATAGGTATTTGATATGTAACCAATATTCAGGAGCAGTCCATGTCGTGAATTCGGGGTGGTGGGATACTCTGGGGTTAGATCGATTGTTCTTTCATGGAAACTCGAAACCGACCTCTACGATCGTTGATGTTGATAACTTCAAAAAGTCCGCAATCAGAGAAAAACTGGCAACAAGACAGGAACTGGAGCAATTGGATCTCTTTGGGTATTTATTGACTGAGGACCGGCGAATTAGCTATGAAAAACGACTTGAAGATTTCTCAATTGCAAAGAAAGCAAAACGCCCCCACATGATCTATTTTACGCCAACGGTCGAATGTCCATTGAGCTGCATTTATTGCTTTGAAAATCATAGTCGAGGCGGGTCTATCAAAAGACATCTGAGTTACACTGATCTAGGAGCGATAGATCATTTCATTGAGTCTTACCGCCAAGAAAATGATTTGCCTGCAGGCAACATATCTCTGACACTGTTCGGCGGAGAGTCGCTTATGCCATCTCTGAAGCAATTCAATGAAGGTATCTTTGCCTTGGCCAGAAGGCGCGGATATTTTCTAGATGTTGTGACTAGTGGTGTTTTCTTTGATGACTTTTATAGGGGGCTTTTCTTTCGCTATCAGGATATTTTGAGAGAAGTGGACATCACGTTAGATGGCCCACAGGGTACACACGACCAACTTCGCCATTGGAGAAATGGGGGCTCTACCTACGGAATCATAAAGGGTAACATAGACAAAATGTTGAAGATGGGGGTGAGGGTAATGGTCAAGACAAACTTTGGAAAAGCAACAATAAACTCGATTGAATCCCTGCTTGATGCAATGATTGGCTATGGATGGTTTGCGCATCCCTGTTTTTTATACACGACTAACATCTTAAGAGGATTTGGCGGGACAGATACGAACGGTCAAGAGGTTTCTGAAGCACAATCGGTGTTGAAAATCGTTGAGGTATTCAAAAAGGAACCCTACGGTAGACTCTTGCCCAAGATTCGAATAGAAAGTCTGAAGATCACTGACTATATGTCAAATGCACTCGGGCTTTTGGAAATTAGAACAGATCCGACCAAGGTTATCAATAAGTTTGATGGATATCCAAAATACGCATTTTGTCATCCCGATGATGGGACTATGGTTAATATCTCCTACAACGGAAATGTTTATACTTGCAACTGGGCGGCTGGAAAAGATTCTCTGTGTGTAGACAATATCTTCAATGAACCGGACAAGAGACGTTGGGCATGGAAATCCAACGAAATTGTCAGCAAGAAAAAATACTGTAAACTTTGCGATTTATCGACCTTCTGTGGTGGTGGATGCCCGATTGACAAACAAGAAAAAGGGACAAACGAGTATCATTTGGAGTGTAGGAAGAGTCATTATCGGACACTTCAAGAATATATTAGACGAGTTCTCGAGCGGAAGTGGATTGAAGTTAACCAGAGCTCCCGTAACCTGATAACTCTGCGAAAGGGTTTCAATTTCAATTACCAATATGAAAGTAGAATCTCCCGACATGGAACAATAAAGGATGATAATGAGCACCGTTCTGTTAGTTGATATACCGAGGAGAAAGGTGTCGCAGAATCCAATCTTGGCTCTGGAGCGGGCTATTGGGAATTTTGCTTGGAAGAAATTCTATCACGACAAAGCTTCAGTGTTCGTGAAACGCGATAAGGGCATAGACGTGTCGAGCGGGCTTTTGTCTGTTGCCTCATTTATCGAAAAAGGGGGGCATGCGATGCTGTCCCAGATATCGTTGAAATTGGCAGGTAAGAAAAAAGCCCAGGGCGAAGTAAATTCCGAGAAAAACAAACTCTCACATTCATTCAACTCAGAAAGGTACAAGCGCCACGGGCAAGAAAAAGGTAGCACGGCAGCAGGATGAAATCAAACTGTCGATCAACGGGATGCCGGACGGAGAGTTCGATATCGAAGGACTGATGAACTCACTGAAGGTAGAGATCCGATCGTTGGCGGTG
>JAJZVO010000079.1 GCA_021845665.1 Bacteroidota bacterium
CGGTAGGAGGGGCAAACAGCATCATCGCTCTCAGGTGTATCCTTATGAGCCATCATTGGGACGATTTTTGGGCTTACAGGCCCCGCATACGATATAGGCGGGGCAGGGCGGCTGCTTGATGAAAACCCCTTACAAATTTGTCGCACACCCAGATTCTTCCAAATAGTTGAAGCCAGACCATCTTTGTATTACATTTTTCAAGTTTCAAGACGTTCCGAAAGCGAGCTTTCTCAAATGAATTGACAGGGCAATCTTGGCTGTGGCAAAGAAATCGAAGAAAACACCAGTAGAAGAACCACTCGAAAAGAAACTCTGGCAGGCTGCCGACAAGCTCCGTAAGAACATGGACGCCGCGGAGTACAAGCATATCGTACTCGGGCTGATCTTCCTGAAATATATCTCGGATGCGTTCGAAGAGCTGCATCAGAAACTCGTCGATCATAAAGGCGAATACGAGGGAGCCGATCCCGAAGACAAGAACGAATACACGGCTGAGAAGGTCTTCTATGTACCACCTTCCGCGAGGTGGCAGTGGCTGCAGGGCCGGGCGAAGCTTCCGACAATCGGCAAAGACGTTGACGACGCGATGCTTGCCATCGAGAGAGACAACCCATCGCTCAGGGGAGTGCTCCCGACCGTCTTTGCGCAGGAAAAGTTGGATAAGCAATCTCTCGGTGGACTGATAGACATTTTCGCCAGCGCGGCCATCGGCACGAAAGAGGCTCAGAGCAAGGACGTCCTCGGCAGAGTCTATGAATATTTCCTCGGACAGTTTGCGCTCGCCGAAGGGAAGAAGGGCGGACAGTTCTACACTCCGACGACGGTCGTCAGGCTTCTTGTCGAAATGCTTGAGCCGTACGAAGGGAGAGTCTTTGACCCCTGCTGCGGAAGTGGCGGAATGTTTGTGCAGAGCGAGAAGTTTGTGGAGGTGCATCAGGATAGGGCCTCACCCTCACCCGGCCTCTCCCAAAGGGAGAGGAGTGGGCTCCTGAACCCGGCGGACCGGATTTCTATTTTCGGTCAGGAGAGCAACCAGACGACGTGGAAGCTTGCTAAGATGAATCTCGCGATCAGGCACATCGACAGCACAAACGTAAGATGGAACAACGAAGGCTCGTTCCTGAACGACGCGCACAAGGATTTGAAGGCCGACTATATACTTGCAAATCCGCCGTTTAACGACAGCGACTGGAGCGGCGAGATGCTTCGCGACGATGCAAGGTGGAACGTCTGGGGCGAGAAACTTATTCCTCCGGCGGCAAATGCCAATTACGCATGGATACTTCACTTTCTCTACCATCTTGCTCCTAACGGCAGGGCGGGTTTCGTGCTGGCGAAGGGATCGCTCACGACGAAGACGAACAATGAAGGCGAGATTCGAAAGGCTTTGATCGAGCACGACGTCGTAGAATGCGTTGTCAACCTGCCGACCAAGCTGTTTTTGAACACCCAGATTCCTGCGTGCTTGTGGTTTCTTCACCGGGACAAGCAGCGGAAAGGGGAAATACTCTTTATCGACGCGCGGAATTTGGGATTCCTCGTCAATAGAAGAAATCGGGACCTGTCTGAGGAAGACATTGCGAGGATTGCGAAGACGTACCATGAGTGGCTCCCTCACCCGACCTCTCCCAAAGGGAGAGGAGCGAATCACCCCGGCACCCTCGCACCGGAAGTTTCTGCTTCAGCCCGTCCCTCTCCCAATGGGAGAGGGAGTCAGGGTGAGGGAGACATCCCCGGCTTCTGCAAGAGCGCGACTCTCGATGAAGTCCGCAGGCTGAACTATGTCCTCACTCCCGGCCGCTACGTCGGCCTGCCGGATGATGAGGATGATTTCAACTTTCCCGAGAAGTTTCAAGAGTTGAAGTCGGAGCTTGAGAAGGAGATGGCAGAAGAGGCGGAGCTGAACAAGAGGATACAGGAGAACCTTTCTAAAATAGTCGTGAACGGCAACGGATATGGGTGAACGGAGAGAATACGGGTTGAGTGATCTAGCCGAGGTTGTCGATTGCGAACACAAGACGGCGCCCTTGATTGATGAAAGCGAATATATATCAATCAGGACGACAGACATTCTCGGTGGTAGAATAGACTTCGAGAATGCAAACCGAGTGTCACTCGAGACATATGAGGATTGGACAAAGCGTGCTATTCCACGCGAAGGCGATA
Organism: Bacteroidota bacterium; assembly: GCA_021845665.1. GTDB lineage: Bacteria > Bacteroidota > Ignavibacteria > Kryptoniales > JAKASW01 > JAKASW01. The sequence continues at coordinate 2,167 of JAJZVO010000079.1, forward strand.
TCATATTGGCGCGTGAGGCTCCAGTTGGAGAAGTCGGTCTTGTCACGAAGGGAAGAAAAGTGTGCTTGGGACAACGTACGGTACTCTTGAGAGCTAATAGTGAAATTGCTGACGCACGATACTTGCTTTATCGGCTTGCGGATCCAAACCAGAAATACGAGTTGGTATCAAGATCTACCGGTAGCGTTGTTGAGCATCTGAATGTAAAAGATATTAGAGAATTTAGAATTGCAATCTTGGAATCCATTTCTGAGCAGCGCGCCATCGCATCCGTCCTGAGCAGCCTTGATGACAAGATCGACCTGCTCCACCGACAAAATAAAACGCTCGAAGCCCTGGCGGAGACGCTCTTTAGACAGTGGTTTGTGGAGGAGGGGAAAGAAGATTGGGATGAGATTTCACTTTATGATTGTATCCAGATTGTAGGTGGAGGGACACCTAGAACGGAGATGCCCTCGTACTGGGGTGGCGACGTGAAATGGATTTCGGGCCGCGACATTACGCCGAATCACAGACAGTTCATAATTGAAACAGAGAAGTCGATTACCGACACCGGTGTGGAAAATAGCTCCGCAAAAGTCATCCCGGAATTCTCGACCGTGATCTCTGCCCGGGGAACCGTTGGGAAATATTGTCTTCTGGGAAGGGAAATGGCGTTCAGTCAGACGAACTATGGAATCTTGCCTAAGTTTCCACACTGTTACTTCTTCACCTACCTGCTGATGGCTCATTCCGTCGGTGAACTCCAAGCAGCTGCCTATGGAAGCGTTTTCGACACTATAACTACGAATACCTTCAAAGAACATAAAGTTAACGTTCCACCCGAGTCCGAGGTCATGGGATTCGAGGAGAAGGTTAGTGCCTATTTCAAGAAGATGCTATCAAACTCTCAGCAAATTCGCGCACTTGCAAGGATGCGTGACACTCTGTTGCCAAAGCTGATGAGCGGAGAAGTGAGAGTCAACCAATTATAGAACCTATTCCTGAGGAACAATGCGATGGCGTGGGATGACGGGTTAACGGGTAAAGCTTTAGACATAGCAAAAAGCAAAGCGAAGCGACTTCGGGTGATAGCGGGTCCCGGAACCGGCAAAAGCTTTGCGATGAAGCGAAGGATCGCTAGGCTGTTGGAGCAAGGAGTATCCCCGGGGAACATTCTTGCGGTCACCTTCACCCGAACTGCGGCAGCAGCTCTTGTAAAAGACTTGATGGACCTTGATGTCAGCGGTTGCGAAAGCGTCAGAGTCGGCACATTGCACTCACTATGCTTCTCAATATTGAAGAGGGACGAGGTTTTTGACTATCTGCAGAGAAAGCCCAATCCCATCATATCATTCAACAGTTACGGGGTGTTGCAATACCAGGCGGGACCGCTTCTGCAGGATCTGGATGCTCCATCGAAGTTTGGCAACAAGAGAGACAAAACAAAACGCATTCGAGCTTTTGAGGCTGCTTGGGCTCGCCTGCAATCCGAGGCCGCAGGCTGGCCAAGATCTGCCACTGACAAGGCCTTCGAACTGGAGCTCACAAACTGGTTAAGGTTCCATGACGCGATGTTGATAGGCGAGCTTGTCTTGTTGACCCTACGATATCTAAGGAGCAACCCGAGTTCTCCGATTCTCTCTCAGTTCAAGCACGTCATTGTTGATGAATATCAGGACTTGAATAAGGCCGAGCAAGAGCTGATAGACCTGATCGGAGGTAAATCCTCTATAGCCGCGGTCGGCGACCCAGATCAGTCGATCTACAGCTTTCGGCATGCCAACCCACAGGGAATCAAGAAATTTGGTGATTCGCTGCCAGGCCTGGATGCAAAAGACCTAGATGAGTGCCGTCGGTGTCCTACTTTGGTGGTTAAAATGGCCAACGATCTCATATTGAATAATTACGCGGGAGAATCTGCGGCTCGCTTGCATCCGCTCAACGGTAATCCGCAGGGTGAGGTTAACATCGTGCAATGGAATGATCTCGACGAGCAAACCTCAGGGACTGCAGATTTTGTCAAACACCTGATTGACAAGAAAGGATACTTACCCGGAGATGTCTTAATTCTCTCTCCCCGCCGACAGATAGGATATGACACAAGAGACGCACTAGTCAAGAAAGGAATACCATGTCACAGTTTCTTCAGCGAGGAAAGCTTGGAAGAGGATGAAGCCCAACTGGCGTTCACGCTTCTCTCGCTTCTTGTCGATAATGAGGATAGGGTCGCGCTTAGATTCTGGTTGGGCTTTGGAAGTCAGAGTTGGCTGGAGAACCAATATTCTATACTAAGAGAACACTGTGAGATGACAGGTGACTCTCCGTGGAAAGCCTTGGTGAAAGTCTCCAAGGGTAAAACCGACATCCACCGCATCGCGAACGTGAAGAAAAGGTTTGAGGAGCTTTTGGGAGAACTAGAGAAGATTCGCGGACGAAGCGGAGAAGAACTGGTAAACAAACTGTTCCCGAAAAAGAAGAAATGGGCGTCAGCACTTCGGGAGGCCGCTCTTGCTGATTCAACAAGCGATATGACGCCAGCAGCAATTCTAGAAAGACTTCGAAGAATGATTACGCAGCCTGAGGTGCCAGAGTCGTCTGACTTTGTCAGGATAATGAGTCTGCACAAAGCTAAGGGGCTTACTGCCAAGGTGACGATTGTCTTGGGAGCAATTCAAGGCCTCATTCCGCTTTTGCTGGAGGGTGGAACACCCGCCGAGAAAGAGGAAGTCATCAAGGAACACAGAAGAGTGTTCTATGTCGCCATCACGAGAGCAACCGATATCTTGTGTGTTTCGTCTTTCAGGATGCTAGAGAAAAATCTGGCTTATCGGATGAGAGTTCCCACTAGGAGTAGCAGTGGCGCTTATGGCCAAGTCATCACGAGCCAGTTCATAGATGAACTTGGTCCAGAAGCGCCAAAGGTTCAGGAAGGAGTAGCATGGCGCAACGGAAAATTTAAATGCTGACTGAATCCAACATCGAGGAATATTCTATCGAATCATTGCAAGCATTAAGTTGGGACTACTCTCATGGTCTCTCCCTCGCTCCTGGTTCCGAAACCTCCGAACGCTCCAGCTATGAACAAGTCCTCCTGCTCTCGCGCCTCCGCCGCTCAATTGCCCGACTGAATCCGGATATTCCCGCCGAAGCCCAAGAGCGTGCGCTCAGAGCTGTCCAGAGAATTCACTCACCGGAGCTCATCGCGAACAACGAGCAGTTTCATAAATACCTCACGGACGGCGTGCCTGTTCAATATCGTGCCGGCAACAGGGAGCTTGGCGGCTACGTTTGGCTGATGGATTTTGCGAATCCTGACAATAATGAGTTCCTTGTCGTCAACCAGTACACGGTTGTTGAGAAGGATCAAAACAAGCGGGTAGACGTCGTTCTGTTCGTGAACGGCATCCCATTGGTCGTTATTGAGCTTAAGAATCCAGTTGATGAGAACGCGACAATTGAAAAAGCCTTCAAGCAGATAGAGACATACAAAGCCACGATACCAGGTCTGTTCACGTACAATTCCATCTGCGTCATCTCCGACGGAAACGATTGTCGGGCCGGTACCATCTCTTCCAACTTCACTCGCTTCATGGCCTGGAAGAGCATAGACGGCAAACAGGAAGCCTCAAAGTTTGTCCCGCAGCTCGAAACGCTTCTGAAAGGAATGCTTAACCGGCAGACTCTGCTGGATCTTGTCAGGAACTTCATCGTATTCGAGAAGACGAAGAGACTCGACAAGAAGACAGGCCTGATGCAGCTCGAGACGGTAAAGAAACTAGCGGCGTATCATCAGTACTTCGCAGTTAACAAGGCGGTCGAGAGTACGATAAAAGCCGCAGGGCTTAGCCCCCTCCCTCTCCCCCACCCTTACTCCCTCCCCCATTGGGGGAGGGATGGGGAGAGGGAGAGGGTGAACTATCGCGGTGGTCCAGCATTTTCAACCCTTCTTGAAGAGGCGCGTGCGCTCAGGAGAAGGCAGACTCCGGCCGAAGAGATCTTCTGGCAGATCGTGCGAGACAGGAAATTTCTAAATTTGAAGTTTCGCCGCCAGCACCAGATCGGGCGGTATATTACCGACTTTTTCTGCAATGAGCGGAAACTTGTCGTTGAATTAGATGGTGGTGTCCATCAGATCCCTGAGCAGAAAGAGCGCGATAAGGAACGAGACGCCTATCTAACATCTCTCGGCAACAAAGTGGTACGGCTAAAGAATGAAGACATAACCGAACGACTTGAGCAGACTTTAGATTCCTTGGCAAAGAACACACTCTCCCTTTGGGAGAGGCTTGGTGAGGGAGGGAGCCCACCCGAGGGCGAACCTTCGCCCTCACCCTCAATCCCTCTCCCAGAGGGAGACGGAAGCGGCGCCACCCACAAAGCCGGAGTTGTCTGGCACACGCAGGGGAGCGGCAAGTCTCTGTCGATGGTTTTCTACGCCGGCAAGATCGTCGCGGCATTGAACAATCCCACCATTGTCATGATCACCGACAGGAATGACCTTGACGATCAATTGTTCGATACGTTCGCGGCATCGAAGCAGCTCCTGAGACAGGAGCCGGTACAGGCTGACAGCCGGGACAAACTCAAAGAATTGCTGAAAGTGGCCTCCGGTGGAATCGTGTTCACAACGATTCAGAAGTTCTTCCCCGAAGATGGCGGAACTGTATACGAGAGGCTCTCGAACCGCTCAAACATCGTTGTAATTGCGGATGAAGCTCACAGAACGCAGTACGGTTTCGAGGCCAAGCTGAAGGATGTGAAGCTTGCCCGCCGAAGTGATCAGGACGCAGGAGGGAATCCGGAGACGGACGAAGTTGTCGGCAAAAGGATAAGTTACGGCTATGCCAAATACCTGCGTGATGCCTTGCCCAATGCAACTTATTTAGGATTCACCGGAACACCCATAGAAAAAGAAGATCGAAACACTCCCGCGGTTTTCGGAAACTACGTCGATATCTATGATATCTCACAGGCAGTGGCGGATCACGCGACAGTGAGGATTTTCTATGAGAGTCGTCTTGCAAAGGTAAGCCTGGAAGATGAAGGGAAGAGGCTCATTCAGGATTTCGACAAGGGCCTGGAGGAAGATGAGCAAATCACCGATCCACGGGATCCTTCGGACAGGGAGCTGGCAAAAGCAAAATGGGCACGGTTGGAAGCGATTATTGGTAATCCCAACCGGTTGAAGAATCTCGCAAATGACATTGTCGCGCATTTTGAGCAGCGGCAATCGGTGAACGACGGGAAGGGTATGATTGTTGCGATGAGCCGCAGAATCGCGGCAGAGCTTTACGGGGACATAATCGATATTCGACCGTCATGGCACGATAGCGACAAGAAGAAGGGCGCTATCAAAGTCGTAATGACTACCTCAAGCGACGACGGCGTGGAAATTTATGAGCACCACACGACCAAGACCGACCGTCAGATGCTTGCCGACAGGATGAAGGATCCGAGCGATCCGCTAAAGCTTGTCATCGTCCGGGACATGTGGCTCACCGGATTCAACGTGCCATGCCTGCACACGATGTACGTCGACAAGCCCATGCGCGGGCACACCCTGATGCAGGCAATCGCCAGAGTAAACCGCGTGTTCAAAGATAAACCCGGCGGGTTAGTGGTAGACTACCTTGGGATCGCAACCGACCTGAAGAAAGCGTTGGCGTTCTACTCGAACGCCGGCGGAAAAGGAGACCCGACAGAGACTCAACAACAAGCCGTTGCCGCAATGATCGAGAAGCTTGAAGTGGTGCGACAGATGTTCTGCGAGCAAAGCACATCGCGGAAGTCCATAGCGGTGGCGGAGCCTACCGCATACTACGGAAGCGAGCCTAAGTTCAACTACAAGAGATTCTTCGCGGGTCAGCCGCAGGAGAAACTCTCCATTATCCTGCAGGCTGAAGAACACATTCTCGGACTTCAGGATGGCAAGGCGCGATTCATAAGAGAAGTTACGCTTCTAAGCCAGGCGTTCGCGCTTTCGATTCCTCATCCCGACGCGCTGGCAATCAAAGAAGAGGTTGCCTTCTTTCAGGCGGTCCGGGCCAGGATGGTTAAGTTCGAGGGAGCGAGACTCGGAGGTGGCGATGGAACGGTTGAGACTGCGATAAAGCAGGTAATAGACCGGGCACTTACCTCCGACAAGGTTATCGACATCTTCGATGCGGCCGGAATCAAGAGGCCTGACGTATCGGTTCTCTCAGACGAATTCCTCCTTGAAGTGAAGGAGATGAAACACAAGAACCTTGCGCTGGAACTATTGAAGAGAGTTCTGAATGATGAAATCAAGGTCCGCTTCAAATACAATTTGGTACAGAGCAAAGCGCTGCTTGAGATGCTCCAGAATGCACTCAAGAAGTATCAGAACAGTCTGTTGACAACCGCTGAGATCATACAGGAGCTGATTGAGCTCGCAAAGGAAGTGCGCCGGTCTGACGAGCGGGCGAAAGAGCTTCACCTCTCCAAGGAGGAATTGGCGTTCTATGACGCACTCGGCGTGAATGACAGCGCGGTTCAAGTCTTAGGTGACGAGGTTCTCCGCGACATCGCCCGTGAAGTCGCCGAGAAGGTGAAGGCAAACGCCACCATCGATTGGACAATTCGCGAAAGTGCACGTGCAAAACTTATGGTAGTTGTCCGCAGGACGCTGAACAAATATGGCTATCCGCCTGACAAGCAGAAGAAAGCAGTGGATACGGTCCTCAAGCAGGCGGAGCTGATGGCTGAATTCTTTGTTATCGGTTCATAACCCACTATGTCGGTTTAAGGAAAGACATAATATGAATGAGCCATTTCCACCCGTCTGCTGATCTTCCGGCTCGTGGCTGCTACTCGAAGTCAAACACGAGTTACCTTCACTTGCCGGGTTTGTTGAGGCCGCCAGTCCTCAGATTGCTCCACAAAGAGAATGACAACGACGCGTCACAGATCAAGGAAAGGTAACATGTCACCGAGTCCACAATACCTCGAGGCCAAGTTCAAGATCGAAAGGGTAATAAGGGCAGGTGCAAGAAAACTAAACTTATCCAACTTTGGACTTGAAGAGCTGCCCGATTCCCTAACATAGCTACCGCAATTGGAATCATTGAATTTGTCCAATAATAAGCTTACGTCATTAACAGGTTGGCTTTCCAAAGTCAGTCAGCTCAGACGACTCAATATCTCTGGATATGGAATATTGCAGGTGAATACTTCCCGGGAGCTGTTGAAATGATAGACCAGTATCATGCAAGGGAACATTACTAAAATGTGGCAAATTTATTTTTTGGGAAGGATAAAAAGAGACGGAAAGGATGGTCGGAGAAGCGACCGGCAGCTCCGCCTCCATTCCCGAACCTAAGGTGGGGCCAACCTGACGGGTCATATTCCTCTGATGCTTTCCGACTGTCAAGCGATTGCAGGAACGGAAGGGGTTGGCTAATTTTAGAACACTTACGAAAAGAGGAAGAGCATAACTATGTCCGTACTACCGATCTTATCCAACAAACAATATATGAAGCCATCAGTCTTCACTCCGGAGAACCTCCTTCGCGAGGCGAGACGCCAGAAGTCGCTGCCGCTGGAAAATGTCCCGGCGATTTGCATTCTCGATCCCGACGGCGATATCGTCCGCCGGCTGGTGTCAGAAAAGCTTGCAGAAAAAGACCCGAACTGGGCTTGTTACCACACTGACCTGTTTGTATTCACGGACCACAACATTCAGTTTGGGATTATTGGTTGCGCTGTGGGCGCATCGTTCGCCGTGCTGGTCGCTGAGGAACTGTTCGCCTCTGGCTGCGAGCTGCTTATAAGCGTTACCTCGGCCGGGCAAATTGTCGAAATGAGGGAGCCGCCTTATTTTGTTTTGATCGAGAAAGCCTTGCGCGACGAAGGGACGAGTTATCACTACGTTCCGCCATCGGAGTTTAGCGCCATTCGGCCGGAACTACTATCAATGTTCGACAACGTGTTCACGCATGCTGCTGTCCAAGTGTATCATGGCTCTACCTGGACAACCGATGCACCATTTCGCGAAACTGAAACCGCCATTGACTATTGCAGGACAATCGGTATCATGGGGGTTGAAATGGAGGCAGCGGGGCTCTATGCCTTCGCTGAAGCGAGACAAAAGTCCGTTGTCTGTTTGGCTCACGTGACCAACAGGATGGCCCGCATGGAACGCGACTTCGAAAAGGGAATAGCCGCGGGAAGTCAGGATGCTCTCCATGTTATTGGTCTTGTTGCGCGGGCTTGGGTTGAACAAAGAGAGAAATAACACAAGAAGCTTGAATATCCTTCCTACCTTGGCTTGACTTCACTCTATACTATCGGTATATTCAATTACTCAATTGAATATGTTGCTAAAGAGATCAAATGACCGGCAGAGAATTTAAGGACATAACGTTCCAGCATCTGGCAAAAGTGAGCGGTGCTTTCTCAAGCGCAAAGCGGCTGGAAATCATCGATATCCTTTCTCAGGGCGAAAAGGACGTTGACTCTTTAACAAAAGAGACGAATATGAATTTCGCGAACACCTCCCGCCATTTGCAGGTACTGAAAAATGCAAGTATTGTCCAAAGTAGAAAGGAAGGGGTTCGGGTAGTCTACTATCTGGCAGCAGATGAGGTAATTAAGTGCTGGAAGAATATACAATCCCTTGCTGAACAAAGGTCAGCCGAGTTGAGAGAAGTTACAACCTCATTCCTCAAGGAGAGAAGTGTGCTCGAACCGATCTCCATGAACCAATTGCGGACAAAAATTAAGGGAAGGCACGTTACAATAATAGACGTTCGCCCTAAGGAAGAATACCTGGCCGGTCATCTGCCCGGAGCTGTTTCTGTTCCACTGCCCGAATTAAAATACGGAATAAAAAATGTGCCTGGAGACAAAGAGATCGTTGCTTACTGTCGCGGGAAATATTGTGTAATGGCCCCTGAAGCGGCAAAGATTCTGAACAAAAAAGGATTTAGGACGACAATCCTGCAGGATGACGTTAACTCGTGGCGGTTCGCCGGATTGGAGGTTGTCCGAATGGATCCCTGCGGGAAAAGATGAGTTGTGATGTGAACGCTGAACCATACCGTGCGATTGCCCAACTCTTTTCTGATCCAAGGGACGCAGAAATATTATGCCCGGCAGCTTGATGAGATGTGACCAATTCGGCAGAAGAAATTGACGCGGAAAACAAAATCATTATTGCCGAAGACACAAAAGTAAATTTCGATTATCTGCACAAGCGTAAATTAAAGAAGCCGGTTTCCGTAAATCTGTACACACCGCAACCTCTCCCTGTCACAGGTCCGGAACTTGGCGGTTCTATCAAAGAAGTGCTGCGAAATAAAGGCATAGGGTTCCATCCGCAAAGGCAATTGGCCTCTATCGATTATGATAAGAGGCAAGTAAAATTCACCTCGGCTGATTCAGCTAATTATGACTTATTAGTCTTAATACCGTCACATAAAGCCCCTGAAGTAATCTTGAAATCGGCGCTTGCCGACGAGTCAGGCTGGATTTCCGTTGATAAGGGTACGCTGGAAACAAAAACCCCGAACATTTTTGCTATTGATGACGTAAACTCAATCACAATTCCAGGCAGATGGAGTCCCGATAAACCAATGAAGTTACCGAAGGCGGGTGTGTTCGCTCATTCTGAGGCCATAACAGTTACGGAAATTATTGCTTCGAGAATATCGGGTTCACCTTCGGGAAGTTCTTTCTGCGCCGATGGATTTTGTATGCTTGAAGCCGGGGAGGAGGTCGCTGGATTCGCATACGGAGATTTTTATGCTTCGCCTCATCCCGATGTGAAGCTTAGAAGTCTCGGCAAGACCTGGCATTGGGGTAAGGTACTTTTCGAAAAATGGTGGTTGGCACCATTTGGATTTGGGAAATCCATTCTACGGTCATTACTGAAAATTGGCCCTTCTGTTCTTAGAATTCCGGTAAAACTATGATGCGAAGCGTCTTCGAGCAGATTGCGGTTGAATATATGAATGGTTCAAAACCCATTGCATACCCATCCGAGCAATGAAAGTATTTGACAGCGGAATGCCTGAGGAAGCATACTGGAACAGCCTGTTCGACGTTCCGCTCATCGTCGATTGGCTCAATCTGAAAAATGTCTCCGCTCCGATAGTTGAGGTTGGCTGCGGCTACGGCACATTTACGATACCGGTGGCAAAAGAGACGGATGTCGAAGTCGATGCATTCGACATTGAGTCGTCCATGATTGACACAGTGCGGAGAAACGTTCGGCAGGCCGGAATCTCTAACGTGCGGTTCTTTGTGCGTGATGTTGTCGAAGAGGGGACGGGCTTGGAATCCGGCAGTGTCGGGATGGTGCTCCTGTTCAACATTTTGCACTTCGACGAAAGAAGAATCCTGCTCGAAGAGGCCTGCCGGATATTGAGACCGAACGGTGCAGCGGCGATTATTCACTGGAGAAAAGATATCGCGACGCCTCGCGGTCCGAGCGTTCATACCCGGCCAGACCAACAACTGATTCTTGATTCTGTTTCAGGTCTTGATTTGCACTTCAGTGGCAACAGCAGAATTCTTGAACCATATCATTGGGGTATTCAATTAATCAAATCGAACAAACAACCTTAGGAAACTAAATGAGCATTCTTATCCTGATTAACGACGCTCCTTATGGAACCGAAAAAGCCTACAATGCATTCAGACTCGCCATGGCAATTCAAAAGGACCACGCAGGTGTGCAGGTCAATGTTTTCCTGATGGCGGACGCCGTCGGCTGCGGATTGCCAAACCAGAACACGCCGCAGGGTTACTACAATATCGAGAGGATGATTAAGTCAGTCGTGTTGAAAGGCGGGAAGATAAGGGTGTGCGGCACTTGCGCGGACGCCCGCGGCATAAAGGACATGCAGCTGATAGAGGGTGTGGAAGTAAGCAACATGGCCGAGCTTGCTAAATGGACCATCGAAGCTGACAAAACACTTGTGTTTTGACGAAGATTGTAGCTGGGGGCGCTCATTTCTCCCGTTGCTTCACAGGGGCACATATCTGCATAAGAATAAATGGAGAAGCTCAAGAGAGCCAGGTTTACAGTGTCTTCGTTATTCGTCTGCTGGTTTTGTAAAATCAGGTCATAAGCTATGACCACCGACGAAGAAAAATCCAGCGACTTTGAAAGCGTGCCATTTTCCGTCATTGAAGAATGCTTCAACTCGTTAATAAGAAGAAGCAACGCCGCACCTCTGGAAGATTTCTCCGGGCTCTCCTGAACAGATGCATCATCTTCTTTATTACTCCCTGGGGAATAGCGTGGCCCTCGTACATAGAATTCCTGGAAAAGTTCAATAGAGACCTTGAGAAAATCTCCTCGGACTTCACGAGACAATCCGTAAAGTGGGTCATCCTTCACGCTGAAAGCGCAGGAGCGCGTTCGTTCCGGACGGGGCATGATTTCAGCCCCATATGAACATTTGGCATTTTGCCAAGGTGTCCCCTTATAATTGTGTTATCGATGTTAAATTATATACGCGGAACTTCTAAACGCGATTCTTGTTAGTTGAATTATTGGTAATGACTAAAGCCTCAAAATATCTGAATCTGTTTGTTCTGCTGGCTCTCCTTGTCGGCCAGCTTCAGTTCGTGCGCACAACTTACTTCTGCACCGAGCAGCTCAGGACTGTAAATATGCCGTCCGCTGAAATGCACTCTTCCGAACCGATGTCTGATAATGAAACCTGCGACGAGTGCCAGGGATTCATTCCATCTTATCACGGACAGACGCTTTCCAGCACAAACTGCATTCAGGTGCACATCCTCACCAAGAGCGCCGTTAGTAACTTCGCAATCACCGACAAATCGATTTCGAATCCTGCCGGGACCGTTTGGACGCGGAAGATGTCATCTGTCAGCTATCGGCCATCGGCTATCAGCTGCACGCTTACCAATCGCGACTCTTCTCCCCCCTCAGACATACCAATCGCAAACAGTAACCTCCGCATTTAAGCTTCTTCTGATTTCCTGCTCGGTTTAGCCGGGACCCATAGGAGATTGAACAGCGACACCGCGCACGATACCTGGGACTAAGTCTTGGCGTGCGTTCCGATCTTTCCAGAAAACCTGATCAACGAGTTGTCAAATGCCGACGGTAAAAGCGCGGCAGTGTATTACGACTGCTGTCCCATGGCGAAGGCGTATTGGGTAAGCGAAGAAGGAAATATGGTCAATCCCTACTTAGGCCAGTCGATGCCGACTTGCGGCTCAGTGAAAGACACGCTGAAAGCCTACAGATGAAAGCTGAGGCGTGCGGTATAACAAGTAAATCCATTTCTTCATCTGATAAAGAAAACAAGGAGAACTAATGAAAAAGACCATAGGAATAGTGGCCGCAACCCTGGTGGTTGAGCTGATAGTAGCTGTAATGTTTATTTGGTCAGGCCTCTATAATGTGTCAACGTTGTCGCCGGACCCGGGACCTCTTAAATGGGTCTTTAGCACGACGAGCGACAACTCGGTGAAGCATCACGCGAATGGTATCATCGTGCCTCAAAATGTCAAAGAGCTGTCCGACGGAAAAACTTCGGGAAACTCTCAGGCCGACAGCTCTATGATTGCCGAAGGATTTGACCATTACAATGACATGTGTGTCACGTGCCACGCCGGACCGGGGCTCAACAAGTCGGAGGCTGGAATAGGTTTGTATCCTCAGGCGCCCGACCTTGCACGTTCAGCAAAGGAACTGCCACCTCAGGATCTTTTCTGGGTCATAAAGAACGGCGTCAAGAGCACCGGTATGCCCGGATTTGCAAAGACTCACTCCGACTCGAAGATTTGGGCGATGGTTGCATTTCTCGAGAAGATGAAGAACATGACGCCACAAAATTATGCGGCGATGGAAAAGGCAAATACGTCGATGGGAAACATGAATATGAACATGAAGATGTCTCACCATGAACATTAGAATAAACAACCAAATAGATGGAGCACGGAACACACGAACTGAACGAACCTGCACGGGTTTAAAAGAAGGAGCAACTCTTACCGCGAAGGGCGCAAGGATTTTACGCAAAGCGCGCGAAGAAAAAGAGTCGTTTTTCCGGTCAGATGTTCGTTGCAGACTCTGCGCTGCCTTTGCGCTCTTTGCGGTTACGCTTTTCGCCCAAGCTCCAAGTGCATTTGCACAGCGGACCGTCCGTTACGATTTGTATGTAAGCGACACGACCGTGAACTTCGCTGATAAGTCCGTAAGTGCCATCGCAGTCAACGGAAAGATTCCCGGTCCCGTTCTGAATTTTACGGAAGGTGACACGGCAGAGATTTATGTTCATAATCTCATGGACGAGCCCACGTCGATACACTGGCACGGCGTCATCCTTCCCAACGAACAGGATGGGGTCCCATACCTTACGACGGCTCCAGTGTATCCGCACACAACGCACCTATACAAATTCCCTGTGGTGCAGACCGGGACATACTGGTACCATTCACATTTCGGCTTCCAGGAACAGCGAGGTTTGTACGGCGCTCTCATTTTCCATCAAAGGCATCCAGACGATTCGATACCTCAATTTCCAGTTGTACTCAGCGACTGGACGAACGAGAGTCCCGAAGAGATCATGAGAATGCTCAAAACGGGGAATGATTGGTTTGCAATAAAGAAAGGATCTGTGCAGAGTTATGGCGAAGCGTTGACGAAGGGCTATCTTGGTGCGAAGATCGAGCAGGAATGGCTGCGCATGTACCCGATGGATGTAAGCGACGTTTACTATAACGCATTTCTTCTCAATGGGATGAAAGATCAGACTTTGCCTGACCTGAAAGCAGGCGACAAGATCAGGCTTCGAATTATCAATGGCTCATCTTCAACATACTTTTGGCTGCAATTTGCGGGAGGGAAGATAACGGTGGTTGCCAACGACGGCAACGATGTTGACCCGGTCAAGGTCGACAGGCTGATCGTCGGAGTAGCAGAAACCTATGACGTGATCGTGACCATTCCGGATGATATGTCATACGAGTTTCGCGCAATGTCGGAAGACAGAACCGGCCACGCTTCCCTCTGGCTCGGCAGTGGAATGAAGATGCCCGCACCCACTCTCCCCAGGCTGAACTACTTCAAAGGGATGCAGCTGATGAACGGTATGATGAACATGGACGGGACGATGAAAAACATGGGGATGAACATGTCCGACCAGGAGATGGACATGAATACCGTAATGTATCCCGAAATTACCGGGAACAGGAATAAGAAGAATCAGCAGGGCAGCATGGGCGGAATGAACATGGGAGAGAACACGGGTGGTCATATCACCACGCTCAATTATGGGATGTTGAAGTCTCCGGTGAAGACAAATCTGCCCGACCAGCCGACCAAGACCCTTCACTTCGTTCTCACGGGGAACATGAACCGGTATCAATGGAGCATGAATAATAAGACTCTATCGCAATCTGATAAGATCCTTATTCGCAAAGGAGAGAACGTCCGTATCATACTTGACAACCAGACCATGATGCGTCATCCGATGCACATTCACGGCGTTACTTTCCGGGTGCTGAACGGACATGGGGATTATGATCCTCTGAAGAACGTGCTTGACATCATGCCGATGGAAATTGACACTATCGAATTCACACCGCCGCACACGGGCGATTGGTTTTTCCATTGCCACATTCTTTATCACATGATGAGCGGCATGGGCAGAGTCTTCAGCGTCAGCAGGGCAGGCTCTCCCCCAAATGCAGATCCGCCCACGAATCCGCAAATCGATACCATTAAGGATGCCTGGCAGAAATTCGTCAGCGGTGATAACGCCTGGTATTTCTCCGCCTTCGTCGGTGCACAGTCCAACGGAATATTTCCCAGGCTAAGGGCGGTCACCCGCAGCTATGTGTTCAATGTGACGGGACAGGCTGATTACAGAGGAGATTTCGAAACTGAAGCCAGATTTGGAAGATTGTTCGGACACATGCAGTTCCTCGAGGCGTATGTCGGAGCAGACATTCGCAGGCTCAACAGACTCCACAACTTCACTCCCAGCTCGCGTGACTATCGAATCGAGAATCGCTCGGTCACTACCCTTGGAGTGCGATATCTTCTCCCGATGTTCATCCAGACCGATTTGCGCGTGGATGACACCGGTCATTTCAGGTTTCAGATCAGCAGAAGCGATTTGGACCTCACCGCAAGGCTGAGGCTCGATGCAATGTGGAACACCGACAGGGAATATGATGTCGGCATGCAGTACATCGTGACGAAGCTGTTTTCACTCTCTGCAAATTACGATTCCCACTTCGGAGTGGGAGGAGGGATAGCATTCACCTACTAAAGGCGCTCCCAAGCATCCCGCTCCAATG
>JAJZVO010000080.1 GCA_021845665.1 Bacteroidota bacterium
GGGAGAGGAGGTTCCAACGAGGACGAAAAGCGACAGCACAGAGAGGGAAGCTGCGCCTACGAACAACGCGTTCTCTCGCGACAACAAATTGTGGCCGACCCCCACGCTCGGGATTGAAGATCTGTTTCTGAAATACGGGACAAATCCGAGAAGAAGGAACGCCCCTATCATTACAAGGAGTATTATGTACTCGCTCTTTCCGGGATTCACGAACGCGTGAACCGATGTGTCACCAAGAACGCCGCTGCGGGTAAGGAAGGTGCTGTAAAGAACGAGAAGAAAACTTATGACTACCAGCACGAAACTTGTGCGGAGGTATCCCTTAGTCCGCCTCGAGACGAGGATTGTGTGCAGCGCCGCGGCAGAGAAGAGCCATGGAATCAGCGAGGAATTCTCAACCGGATCCCATCCCCAGAAACCTCCCCAGCCGAGCGTGATATACGCCCAGTAACCACCGATAATGATGCCCGCTCCCAGCGTAAGCACATTAAGAATCAGCCACGGCTGGACGTATGACGCCCACTTGACGTAATCCTTTTTGATCAAACCCGCGACGGCATAGGCGAATGGAACAATCGCAGTCGCAAAACCCACGAAGAGTATAGGGGGATGAATGACTATCCAGAAGTTTTGAAGGAGCGGGTTGAGTCCCCGTCCGTCCTGAGGCTGAGTTCCAACCGGTACATTCGCAAACGACTGCCAGACTTTTGCAAACGGACTCTTGATCGTGATTATCGTCAGCACAAAAACTTCGAAGAGAAGAAGGATTGGAACGACTATCGACTCATATTCATGCTTCCTCGAATACCGAATCAGGAAAACGCTGATGACGGCGGTATAGAAAACCCATAGGAAGAAACTCCCTTCCTGTCCCGCGTAAGAAGTGGATAGGAGCAAAGGAGTGGAAAGGCTGTTGGAGCTGTAACTCCAGACGTAAGTATATTGGTATTGATGTGTAAGAATAAGATATAGGAAAAATGCGAATAGCGTGATTACCGAATAGATGTTGACCAGAAGAAACGACCTTGCCGGTCTCAGATAACTCTCCCTCTTGCTGGACAGAGCATAGTACACAATGCTGGCCACCGCGGCGAGCAAAGGTACTAATGTGAGATACTGTTCCATTAACTGCTGCTCCTATTTATATGTAAACTGCCTCATACTTCCCTTCTATTGTCAACGGGTGTGCCGAAAACGCCGAGCACAAATAGCTTAAAAGAACCCTCAAAAAGGGATGTTCCAAACGTTCGGGTGGCAATTAGGAACAAGCGGACGGATAATTTGCCACGACACATTCCGTCTTTGGGCTCCAATCGGCCTCATTTTGAACGATCTCTTCTATATTTCAGCGTCCGGGGTTATATTTGCTAAAAAGGAAGGCCGCTGGAAACACTCAACATTCTATTCGTCGGAGATATTGTCGGCAATCCCGGGATCGGGATGGTGACCAATTTCCTGAAGAGTTTCGTCGAGAAGTACAAGATAGATTTCGTCATCGCCAACGGCGAGAATGCAGCGGACGGAAAGGGAATCACAGACAAAATCGCCCAAAGCCTCTTCGGCACCGGTGTTCACGTGATCACGAGCGGGAATCACATCTGGGACAAGTTTCAGATACATGAGTATATGATGCGGGAGAAGAATCTTCTCCGTCCGCTGAATTATCCCAAAGGGTCATACGGTTCAGGCTATGTCGTTTACGACCTTGGTCCGAAGGGAAAGGCCGGCGTGCTCAATCTGCAGGGCCGGACTTTCATGTACCCGATCGACGATCCGTTCAGGACGGCCGACTGGGCGGTAGAGAAGATCAAGGCAGAAACCAACATCGTCCTCGTCGATATGCACGCCGAAGCGACAGCGGAGAAAGTAGCGATGGGCTGGTACCTCGACGGCAAGGTGTCCGCCGTCATCGGGACACACTCACACATCCAGACGGCCGACGAACGAATACTTCCGAACGGGACCGCCTACATCACCGACGTAGGTATGACCGGCCCTTACGATTCAGTCATCGGGATGAAAAAGGAAAACGCACTGAAGAGATTCATATATGCCACGCCTTCGCGATACGAGTCCGCGAACAGTGACGGAAGACTCGCTGCGATTGTCCTCACCGTCGACAAGGAAACCGGCAAAGCCGCAACCATAGAGAGAATTTTTTATCCACCATTTGAACAAACTCTAAATCCGAAACCATAAATTCTAAACAAATCTAAATGTTCAGAAGCGACGCTCTCTTGAGTCAGGATGCGAAGGTCAGCCAAAGCGTTTGTGATTTCGAATTCGTTTCGAGTTTAGAGTTTAAGATTTAAAGAGAGATGTCAGCAACAATAATCGACGGCAAATCGGTTTCCCAGGAGATCAGGTCGGAAGTAAAAGAGCTCGCCGGGAAACTTAAGCAGGGGAGCGGTATAACACCCGGTCTCGCATTCATACTTGTCGGAAACAATCCGGCGTCCGAAGTCTATGTGAAGAACAAGGCAAAGGCGTGCGAGTCGCTCGGCTTCTACTCGGTTACGGAGAAGATGCCCGAGAACGCTTCCCAAGATGAAGTCATCGACAAGATCGAGGAATTCAACGGCGACGAACGGGTACACGGCATCCTGGTACAAATGCCTCTTCCGAAGCACATGAACGAGTACGAGGTGATCGAAGCAATCGATCCGTCGAAAGACGTCGACTCGCTCCACCCATTCAACATCGGGTTGTATTCAGAGGCGAAGTCGTGGAAGGAAATCATGGACAAACGCCTTCTCCTCCCCTGCACGCCGTACGGGATGATGATACTCCTCGATAAATACGGAATTGACGTCGAGGGAAAGAAGGCGGTGGTAGTGGGGAGATCGAATCTCGGCGGGAAGCCGACGGCGGCACTCCTCCTGTCTAAGAACGCGACTGTGACGATCGCGCATTCGCGGACGCAAGACCTTAAGGAAGTCTGCCGGGAAGCGGACATACTGGTTGCAGTCATCGGCAAAGCGAACTTCATCGGGAAGGACTTCATAAAGCCTGGCGCTGCGGTACTCGATGTCGGCATCAACCGAACTGATGCCGGGCTCGTTGGCGACGTCTACTTCGAAGCAGCGAAGGAAGTTGCAGGCTGGATCACGCCGGTTCCCGGCGGAGTCGGAGCAATGACGATATCAATGCTGATGATGAACACATACATGGCGGCAACGAGGAACGCCGAGACTGCGAACTCTAAGCACGAAATCCTAAACTCTAAACAAATTCAAAACTCAGAACCCCATACCCGAAAAGGGTAGGATCTGGAGGAAAGGACCGAACGCTTTTCCGGGCGGGTCATCGACTTCGTGGATACTGTTACCAAAGACATCGTGGATGTCGAAATAGCAAAGCAAGTAGTCAGATCGGCGGGTTCAATCGGCGCCAATTACATCGAAGCAAACGAATCACTCAGCAAGAAAGGTTTTGCAATGCGGGCGAAGATTTCGCGGAAAGAAGCAAAAGAGACGCGCTATTGGCTCAAGCTCATCAAGTGCCGGGAATCCCAGTTATATTTTTGGATTTCGGTTTTTGAACTTGTTTAGAATTTAGGTTTTAGAGTTTAGGATTTTCTTGGAAGAGGACACGAAACTAATCGAAGCTGCCAAATCCGGCGACAAGATTGCCTTCGGCAAACTCGTGAAACAGTACGAGCAGTTGGTATACAGCTTCTCGTTCAAGATTTGCCGCGATAAGGAAAAGGCGGACGAGGTTATGCAGGAAACATTCATCAACGCATACCGTGGATTGAAATCGTTTTCGGGCAACTCGAAATTCTCGACCTGGCTTTACCGGATAGTAACCAACAACTGCCTCATGATGCACCGGAAGAAATCCCACGAGCCGGTCGTGTCGCTGGAAGACTCCGACCTCTTCAAGGGAACCAACGAGCTGCAGGTAGCGCACTGGGGAGAGACCCCTCACGACGCAGTTTTGAACAAAGAATTAAAAGAGGTTCTCGATGCCGCAATCGAGAAACTTCCGCTCGATTATCGCATCGTATTTATGATGCGCGATGTGGAGGGGCTCTCCACCGAAGAAGTCGGAAAATCGCTGAAATTGTCGGTCCCAGCCGTAAAATCGAGACTCCACCGTGCGAGACTGTTTTTAAGAAACGAACTTAATCCGTACTTTGCGAAGTGACATTGGTCGATCATAAAAAATATCTGCTTGAGATTTGCGAAAAGGTGGATCAGGACCTGGCCTCGCCGACCTGCAAGAAATTACGGGAGCACCTTGAGAAGTGTCCTGACTGCGCCGCGTATTATGATTCGCTTAAAAAGACGATCGTTCTTTACCGAAACTATGATGTCGAGATGAAAGGATCCCGGGTCACACAAATCCTCGCACGGCTGGATCTCGACGAGCCTCTTCAAATCACACTTCCTCCGAAGGGGCCCGGTCAGGACCGCAACAAGAAACACCCGCACTGAATCTTCCTCTCGTCGGCGGCATCTTACAGTTCAGAAAATGAATCTTACCGACAAACAAATCCGGAGGATACCATGAAAAAGAACGTTGGTAACGCTGACAAATGGATTCGAGTAATCATCGGACTCTTCTTAATAAGCCTGCAGTTCTGGGGCCCGAAAACCGCATGGGGCTGGATCGGACTTATCCTACTTGCGACGGCCGCGCTCAACTTCTGCCCGATCTGGGCGGCGCTCAAGATATCGACACGCAAGAAAGAGACAACACAAGCGTAAGTTCCTAATCACAATTACCAAGCTCCAAACAGGTTCCAACAAGTGAAGAGTTAAACAGAAATCGTCCGTTTTTGGAACTTTGAATTTGTGGGTAAGTTCTTGCTTGGAGCTTGTTGGCTGGAACTTGGAGCTTTCTTGAGAAGGAGAAAAAATGTTTCTCGATCAGCAAGCACAGAATGAAATCAAGACGCGGTTCGCCAACCTTGTGAATCCCGTCAGGATAATCAACTTCACGCAGTCGCTCGAATGCCAGTACTGCAAGGAGACCCGGCAGATACTCGAGGAGCTTGCAGCCCTGTCAGACAAGCTAAAGCTTGAGGTTTACAACTTCATCGGCGACAAAGAGATGGTAGAGAAGTTCAGCATCGATAAGATCCCCGCGACCGTCATCGCGTCGGAGGATATCGATTACGGGATCAGGTATTACGGCATACCCTCAGGCTATGAGTTCGCTTCGCTTCTCGAGAGCGTCGAAATGGTGTCGAGCCAAAAGCATGAACTGGACGACGATGTTGCGGAGAAGATCAAGATGATCAGCGAGCCGGTTCACATCCAGATATTCGTCACGCCGACTTGTCCCTACTGTCCGCGCGCAGTTTACACGGGCCACCAGTTCGCTTTCCTGAACAAGAACATAAGAGCCGACATGGTTGAGGCGACAGAGTTTCCCCACCTGGCGATGAAGTACAACGTCCGCGGCGTGCCGCGGGTCGTCATAAACGAGACTCATCATTTTGAAGGCGCGTTGCCGGAAGACGCGTATGCTGACGAGATAGTGAAAGCGCTAAGCCAAGAACAAGGAAAGCTGGTAAGCTGAGGCGAGGCGGAGGGGAACTGCAACCCTTTTAGTTGATCGGATTAGAAGGATTAACGAGACTAGCTTAAGCCCTCATCCCCCATATACCGTTACGACAACTTCTCTTAGTCTCGGCCTGATGTCGTTCTCGATTAGAATAATCTGCTGCCATGTTCCGACCGCAAGTTCCCCATCTTTCACCGGCAGAGTAATCGAAGGACCCATCAGCGTAGCTTGCAGGTGCGAGTGTCCGTTGCCGTCGTGCCATGTCTGCTCGTGGCCGTAGCCCCTGCTCGGAGGTATCAGCCTGTCGAGAAACTCCGGCAAATCCCGTTTCAATCCCGGCTCGAACTCTATAGTGCTTATCGACGCCGTGCTCCCGACAACCGAGACATTGACAATGCCGGTGGCCACGCCGGATTCTTTAATGAGAGACAGTATCCTCTCGGTCAGATCCTGCATCTCCCCGTGATCCCTTGTCGAGATCTTGATGGACCGCTGAAAGACCAACCTCTACCTCAGTTCTTGAACTCTGACTAAGCAATAGTTGCCGCTAATAAAAAAGCGGAACATCAGAAATAATCTTCTTCCCCGTCGAAATTCGGAAGTGCCTTGTCTTTGCTGGAAAGTATGGGATTCGAGACTTTCCAGTCGACGGCGATCTTCGGATCGTTATACACGATTCCCCGTTCGTCTTCACGTGAATAGAACTCGTCCACCTTGTAAAGCACTTCCGCTTCCTCAGACAGTGTAGAAAAGCCGTGCGCGAAACCCTTCGGTATATAAAGCATCTTCTTGTTTTGCTCCGAAAGGACGATGCCGTACCATTTTCCGAAAGTGTCGGACTTAGGCCTCAAATCCACTGCCACATCGAACACCTCTCCACGGATGCACCTCACCAGTTTCGATTGTTCGCAAGGGTCTTTCTGAAAATGGAGTCCGCGGATAACTCCTTTCGTCGATTTCGAGTGGTTGTCCTGAACGAACTCTCCTTTTATGCCGGCCTTTTCAAATTCGTCACTGCGGTATGATTCCATGAAGAATCCTCGTTCGTCCGAGAAAACGTAAGGCGTTACAATTATCAGCCCTTCGGGGCTCTCAACTCTGGCAAATGTGAATGTCATGATCTCAAATAATTCTCAATTCTTGATTTTGAATTTCAAATTAGGAATTCAAAGTTTTAGATTCCCGATTAGTCTTTCATGTTTACAAACTGCAGCGGTATACCGACGTTCTGCGTCCGCAGCATCTTGATGACTTCCTGGAGATCGTCGATCTTCTTTCCGGTGACGCGGACTTGCTCGTCCTGTATGGCCGCCTGAACCTTCAGCTTCTGATCCTTGATGAGCTTGACGATCTTCCTGGCGGTCTCCGTATCGATCCCTTCCTTAATCTCGATCTCGCGCTTGACGTGTCCCTGCGATGTTGGCTCGACGGTTTTCGGCTTCAACACTTTGGGATCGACTTTCCGCTTGATCACGTGAGTCATGAGCATGTCCATTACCGCGTCCATCCTCATCTCATGCTCGGCGACGACGTGGATCTTCTTATCCTTCTTGTCGAGCGTCACCTCTGCCGGAGAGCCGCGGAAATCGTAGCGTGTGGCTATCTCTTTTTTGGTATTGTTAATTGCATTATCGACTTCCTGCAAGTCGACCTGATTTACTACATCAAATGACGGCACAAATCCTCCTTTCGGTCGGAAATTCCAAATTCCAACCCTCAAGCTCCAAACAGCGTTAAAGCCTCAACGAATAAACGAAAACACCTGTCCGGTTTGTGGCTTTTCGTTTTGTTTGTTAGTTCTTGTTTGGAACCTGGTGTTGGTGTTTGGAGCTTTTTCATTTTATAGATTGATAATTCTCCTCGAGTTTCGACAGGTTCAGTCTCATCGTATCGAGTTTCAATTTTTCCCTTTCTATGACCTGGGCCGGGGCGCGCTGGATGAACTGCTCGTTCCCGAGTTTCGATTCGATGCCGGCGATAACTCCCTTCACGCGGGTTATCTCCTTCTCGAGCCTGCCACGCTCAGCTTCGGCATTTATCAAACCTTCGAGCGACACGAATATTTCCGTGCCGCGGATAACTGCGCTCGTGGACATCTCCGGCTTGTGCAGGTCGTAGCCGATGCTCATCGTGTCGACTTTGGCAAGCTTCCTGATGTAGGACTCGTTGACAGAAAGGACCTCGAGAGTGTCTTCGTCCTTCGGTTTCACGACGATGTCCACAGCTACACTCGGCGGGACGCTCGCCTCCTTGCGCATGGCCCTGATTGACGTAACCACCTCCTGCACGAGATCCATTTGGCGCTCGGTCTCCTCGCTTATGAAGCGGGACTCCGATTCGGGGAACTCCGCGTTCATTACGCTCCCAGCCTGCACGGTATTCACGAGGCTGTACATCTCCTCCGTGACAAAGGGCATAAATGGATGCAGCATCTCGAGTGCCGTCTCGAATGTCGAAATCGCGTTGGAGACTATGATGGCGCGTGTCATATCGACGCTCTTGCCCGGGACGGCCTCCGGGAAAGTCAGGCGCTCCTTGACCATCTCGACGTACCAGTCACAGTAGTCGTGCCAGATGAAATCATATATAATTTTTGCGGCATCGTTTATCCGAAAATTCTCGAGAGAGGAATTGAGATCACGAATTGTGTGGTGCAACCTGCTTACAATCCACTTATCCGCGAAGTCAAATACCGAAACGTCCGGTGCGGTATTTATCTGAAGTTTCTCCCGGTTCATCAGGAGAAAGCGGCCGGCATTCCAGATCTTGTTTGCGAAATTTCTCCCCATCTCGCACTTCGAGCTTTCGAAAAGGACGTCTTGCCCAAGTGGGGCAAGATAAAGGATTGTGAATCTCAGCGCGTCGGCTCCGTACTCAGCGATGACATCGAGCGGATCGGGGGAATTGCCAAGTGACTTCGACATCTTCCTTCCCTGCATATCGCGGATGATGCTGGTGAAGTAAACGTCCTTGAACGGCACGTCGCCCATGAATTCCAGTCCCGACATCACCATCCTGGCGACCCAGAAGAAGATTATATCGGGTGCGGTCACCAGCGCTTCCGTCGGGTAAAAATACTTGAGGTCCGGCGTCATCTCGGGCCAGCCGAATACCGAGAACGGCCAGAGCCACGAGGAGAACCAGGTATCGAGCACGTCCTCATCCTGCCGGTACGACTTGCCGCCGCATTTTGCGCATGGAACTTGCGGCTCCTTACTGCTTACTACATACTCGTTACAGTTCATGCAATACCAAACCGGGATCCTGTGTCCCCACCAGAGCTGGCGGCTGATGCACCAGTCGCGGATGTTCTCCATCCAGTGTTCGTAAGTCTTGACCCAGCGATCGGGATAAAAACGGATCTTCCCTTCACGAACAGCTTTCAACGCCGGCTCGGCGAGCGGCTTCATCTTCACGAACCATTGGTCGGAGAGATAAGGCTCTATGACTGTGTGGCAGCGGTAGCACTCACCCACGCTCAGCTTGTAGTCATCGATCTTCTCGACGTAGCCGAGCTCCTGCATATCGTCGATAATCAGCTTTCGGGCTTTGAACCGGTCGAGGCCGCGGTACTTTTCGGGCGCATTCTCGTTTACCTTCCCGGAAATATCGAGGACGATGATCTTCTCGAGGTCGTGCCTTTCGGCGACGCGGAAGTCGTTAGGATCGTGTGCAGGAGTTATCTTCACGGCACCTGTGCCGAATTCCTTGTCGACATAATCATCGGCTATTATCTTCATCTTCCTGCCGACGAGGGGAAGGATGAGGTTCCTGCCGACCAAATGCCTGAACCGCTCGTCCGCGGGATTGACGGCGACCGCAACATCGCCGAGCATCGTCTCCGGCCGGGTGGTGGCGACAACTATATGCCCGCTCCCATCCTCCAGCGGATAGCGCAGGTAATAAAGCTTTCCGTTCTTTTCCTGGTACTCGACTTCATCGTCGCTGATCGCCGTGTGGTCCTTCGGGCACCAGTTGACGATGTACTTCCCGCGGTAAATCAGCCCTTTTTCGTAAAGGCGGACGAACACTTCCTGCACGGCGTGAGACAGTCCTTCGTCCATTGTGAATCTTTCCCGCTGCCAGTCGCAGGAGACGCCGAGCTTCTTGAGCTGTTTGATTATCGTCCCGCCATACTCATCCCGCCATTGCCAGATGCGCTCCACGAATTTCTCGCGGCCAAGCGAGTGCCTGTCTTTGCCTTCCTTCGCGAGACTCCTCTCGACGACGTTCTGCGTCGCGATGCCGGCATGGTCCGTTCCGGGCACCCAGCACGCTTCGTAACCTTTCATCCTTTTCCATCTCACGAAGGTGTCCTGTATAGAATTATTAAGGACATGTCCCATGGTAAGTATGCCGGTGATGTTCGGCGGCGGAATGACAACCGTGTAAGGCTTCTTTTCCTTGTCCGGATGGGCTTCGAAGAGTCTATTATCAAGCCAGTGCTTATACCACTTCTCTTCGATCTCGGCCGGCGAATATGCTTTCGGAATTTCTCTTGTCATCGAATTATTCTCTAAACTTGAAGAAGCGAATCGTTAGCTACAGATGTCTCTATTAATATATGAAACCTTGGTGTCTCGGTGGGCATCGCCGGTGTAAATGATTTATGTACCGCGCGAAAATTCAATCGGTAATTGCTGTTCAGGGCAAATTATCTTTCGAGGGCGAGGCCGAGCGCCGTCGTGACTTTCAGGAGGTCGTCATTTGTCTTCCCAAGCCTTTCGCTGAGCACCCACGATATATTCAGAAACGTCCTGTAACCTATCTCATGGTCTGATTCGGCGAGCGTCACGAGGTCGGCAAGCTCAATGACAGCAAACCTGCACGGCGTTACACTCCGCACTGTCGCGCTTCTCATGCTCTCCTTTTGGAAAAGCGACATCTCCCCGAAAAATGGAAGGCTCTTCGAACTAAGTCTTATCAACGATTTGTCGCGTGGATCGGCCGATGAAGCTGACGATCGAAGGACGAGAGACTTGGATACTTCGACTTCACCTTCAATAAGTATATAAAGGCTTGCTCCGCTTTCTCCCTCTTTCATCACGATTTGATCAAATGGAAATTCCACCACTCTGACTAGCGCCGAAATCTTCGCCAGTTTTTCTTCAGGGAGTCCTGTGAAAACCGCAGTCTTACCCAGATCTATATCAAGATGTCCGTTCTTCATCCTATGACGACCGCATCTTCTTTTGCACGAACGACGTAATCGAGAGGAGGATTCAGGTTTAGGTGGACGCCCCCTTTTTCCATCGTATCGATGCCCGCATCTTTGAATTTTCTTTCAATGAAAGAGTCAATGGCGCTGTAGTCCGAAGAAAGGATATCGGAGAGTTTCACGGCCTCCTCTTCAGCGACGAGACCGATAGCTATGCCGTTCCGCTGAATCCTGAAAAACTCCTGAACGTCTGCAAATTGTTTCCCTACGAATTCTTCCGGAATCTTTTCACGTCTGAGCCTGGAGCCGTTTTCGGAATTCAACATCCTCGCGACGGCCTGGGCTATCCCGGGTGAAGTTATCTCAGATGCGAGGAGGAAGCCGACATGGTCATCGCTGACTATCACGTCGTCGACCCCGGCACGTTTGAGATAAGTGAGGTTTTCCCTGTCGATGATATGGGCATAGACTTTAATGTCCCTTCGCAAGGACTTCAAGGTCAGGGCGGCGGGAAGCGTCCTGTCGTCACGCGGGACTCCCGACTGGGAGATGTCCGGAAGTATTATGGCAGCACTCGCCTCCTTGATGTTCGCACGTGAGAGGGTGGGCTCCTTCGAATAATCTCCGTACACATATTTGATATTTAGATTGGAATAATCGGAAAGCACTTCATCCATGCGCTCGGGCGGCATCTCGTTCACGAGCACCACACCCGCCCGGCGTTCCTGCGGCGTGCCGTTGAGCGCCTCCAGAAGATTCTGTATCCTCTGGTTCCAGCCGCAAATTATCGTGTGTCCCTTCAGCTTAATCTGCCGCAACCCGCGATTCTCCAATATTCTCTGTTCCACGAAAATCGACGATATCGTAGCCGTAAGAAGCGAGATAACGGAAATACCAGCCAGCATAACGACCATTCCCGCAATTCTTCCGAACACGCTCCTTGGTACTATATCGCCGTAACCTACGGTGGTCATCGTGACGACGGTGTACCATACCGCATCCCAAAACGAATTGATATTGTCGTGATGAGCTTCCGTGGCATATACCATAACGGCTCCGACGATTGCCACAGCCACGACGGCTCCAAGTACCGGGAGCAGGCTTTTCAGCAATCCGTTTCCGCGCAGCCACGATTTCTTCTTCATTAAAACCCGAGTCGGGATTTGACTGTTCTTCGATTACCTGCATTGTCGCGCACGAGAATCTCGACGTACTTCTCACGTCGAAGCAACGCCGCGTCGACATTACAGACCACCGCGCGTTTGTCAACATCGTATTCGCATAAGAATTCTTGTGTGCCAGCTCTCAAAAAAATATCGTCCGTATCGACATTTGAAAGGTTGTCAAATACCTTGAAATATACGAAATATCGCCTAAACTCTGTCGGAGCAACCGACCTGTAAAACGGATTCTTCTTTGAAACTCTGATAATCCCGACCGAAGGTGGCACGTCATCACGAATCAACGCGAATTCTCCCGTCTCATAACCGATTCTCGCGGTCAGGACATGTCCGTCGTTCCTGCACGGCTCATGTATCCAGTCGTGCCTGCCTCGCCGAAAAAGCTGAAGCTTCGGATCGTCAATCTTCCAGGTGAGGAGCACCTTCCTTCTTAAGGGTTTGCCCTCCGACTCCATGACAAAGGCACTTTCTGAGACTTTTCTGACCTCGAGATCGACATTCTCCACAAATGCGTCCGCAGGGAAATGGAGCGTGACTCCCGGCATCGGACTGACATCCTTCCCGGCGAACGGCTGGATCTCCGGAGGACCCTGCTTCTCCTTCGACTTGTTCAATTCGAGAATGAATCTGCCAGTCACCGAAGAGCTGTTGTCGTCTTCATCCTTGACTGTAATCTCGTAAGTGTGTTTTCCGTCAGGAAGGTTACCGTGAACCAAACCGCTGAGAGGTGATGACGGAGTAAACACCGTAAATGGGATTGCCCGGTCTACGCATAGTTTATAATAGGTCTTGTAGGAATGTGAGAGGTGCAGATCGACGAGCGACGCTACGTCCAAATAATCGGCGGCCCTGAACTTTGTGAGATTTACAGAGATAAAACCTTTGCCGTCAATCTTCAGCTCGATACGCTTCGGCGGTCTCTTGAATCGACCTCGGCCGTACGAATCCGCCGCATGGACGATGAAGAAGAAAGGCTCCGTCATCCGAAACGTTTCGCGTGCCCGATAAACGTTTCCCCTTCTCATCACGCCGCAGACGCGTGCCCTTCCCGATTCGAATCCTCTTACTGCTACGTTGAATATCCTCGGCCTCATGTAGCGCGTCACATCAAGCGATCTGAACGCGAGCGGGTCTACAAATGAGTAATCGCTGTCGTGAACTTCGAAATGAAGATGCGGCCCGCCGTCCCCGGTTGCGCCGGTACGAGCGATCATCTCGCCTCGCGTCACCCTGATAGCGTTCGGCGAAAATGTCATGTCGACATCGTACTTGCCCTCTGTCTGTTGTTCTGACTCGACAAGTCTTTGGCTCTCTCCTGTGAACGCGGAAAGATGACCGTAAAGTGTAAACGTGGAGTCGTTGTGTCTCAGGATTATTCTTTTGCCATAGCCGAAAGGCGAAACCGAGACACGGTAGACGTAACCCGACTTCGCGGCGTAGACCGGATAACCGATTTTCCCGTTCGTGGAGATGTCTATGCCGCCGTGGAAATGGTTGGCACGGTAATCAGCAAAACCGGAGTTGATCCGATGCGATGCATCTGTGGGGAACAGGTAGGATTCGTCCGATTTGACGGTCTCATGCGAGGGATTTCCGCAAAACCCGGTGACGGCGGAAAAAAAGATAATGACGGCGATAGATCGGAGAACAAGTCTCGTCAATTGGAATCGGGTCCTGCGGGATTCCTGGTTTCGCCCCTCTGCGAATCGGATAGTTCCCCGCAAGATCCTGAATCTTCTTGGACCGATTCGCGCAACTTCCCTCTTGCGGCGTCACGGGCGAGAATTTCCATTGCCAGTTCGAAATACGCCTGCGCCCCTTTTGAGTTGATATTATACAGGAGGGCCGGTCTCCCGTAAAATGCCGCTTCGGCGAGTGTCGAGTTCTTTGGAATTACAACCTTGAACAGGAATTTCGAATACCTCGAGCGGAGCTCCCGGCCGGTGATCTCGGCGATCTTGGTGTTGGGTTCATGCATTGTCAGGAGAATTCCTTCGACATAGATCTGCGGGTTCGCGACTTCCCGGATCCATTTCAGATACCTCATCAGTCTCATGACAGCGTCAAGCGAGAAATGACTCGCGCGCATCGGTATGATAACAGAGTCTGAAGCACAAAGAGCGTTCGTGGTGATCCCTCGAAGAGTCGGCGGACAATCGATGACAACGTAATCGTACTGCTTCTCGATATCCCGCAGGGCAATCCGCATCACCGTACGGTTCTCGCTGAGGCGGAGAAGGCGTTCTTCCATCTGCACGGTGGAAATATTCGACGGGATGAAGTCGAGGTAAGTGAGCTCGGTCTTATAAATGACGCGGTTAAGTGAATGGGTATAATTGAATACGTCGTAGAGCCCGCTCTTAACCTGGTCCGCGGTATAACCGAGGGATATTCCGCTCGCACCGAGCGTATCCGCATCTATCAGAAGCGTCTTCTTTTCGGTCGCCGCGAGGCTTGCGGCAAGGTTGACTGACGTCGTCGTCTTGCCCTCACCACCTTTCGGAATCGCGACCGAAATGACGCGCATTCTCAGCCGATCTCGACGTCGATTGATGTGTGGCCGATAAGTTCGGCGTGAAGCTTGTCGCCCGGAACGAGTTTCGCAACCCCTTCGGGTGTTCCGGTGAATATCAGGTCGCCGCGCTCCAGCGTGAACAATTGCGAAATGAAGGTGATTGTCTCTTCTATTTTGAAAATCGTGTTCTTGTAGCTACCATGCTGCCTCGGCTTGCCGTTGACGGTCAAACTGAGTTCCAGGGAATTGAAATCCATGCCATTCACGGAAACCGCGTCCGAGATGGGCGCGGACCCGTCGAACCCTTTCGAAATCAGCCACGGGTTGCCCGCATTTTTCAATTCGGTCTGCAAATCGCGGAGAGTAAGGTCGAGTCCTATGCCCATCGCCGTTATGTACGACCGCGCATCCTCCTTGCGGATGTTCTTTCCTTCTTTCCCGATAACGAAATAGATTTCGGTCTCGTGATGGAGGTCGTTCGTCATGGCAGGGTATTTCACCTTCGCGCCGTTATGGACGATTGCGCTCGACGGCTTCATGAAGACAACTGGTTTCTGCGGGACGTCCGCTTTTCCGGATGGATCCCACTGAGACATTTCGGCGGCATGTTTGGCGTAATTCTTTCCCAGGCAAAAGATTTTCGGGACTATGATATCTTCGTTGGATTTTACCAGATGGACTGTATTCATGGAATGAATATAAAGGGAGGTGGAGTATTATTCAAGAAAACCGGGGGTGAAGGTGAGTCGTGCAGAAGGTCGCCTTCTGCATGTGCAAGGCGAAGGTGAAGGCGACCTTCAGCTTAGGTTTACTTGAGCTCGAGCATCTTCTTCGTGATGACATGGCTTCCGGCGACGAGCCGGTAGAAGTAGACTCCGCTCGCCAGGCGTGAGCCGTTGAACTGAACCTGGTACCTTCCCACGTTCTGCTCTTCGTTTACAAGTGTCTCCACCTCCTGCCCGAGCACGTCGTATACCGTGAGTGTAACGCGCGTTTCCTTCGGTACCGTATAGTCGATAACCGTCGTCGGGTTGAACGGGTTGGGATAGTTCTGCGAGAGACTAAAGGATTTGGGAACCTGGAGGTTCAACATCGAAAGTTCATTTGAGGCAACCTGCGCGAGCGCCTGGTTGTGCCTCGCGAAGCTCTTAATCAGGAATATGTTTGAATGCGGCGCTCCGAGGCGGGCGATTTCTGCCTTTATGGGGGCCGGTAAAGAATCATTGACACTCAGAGTAGTTCCCGGAGAATAAGCAGGCAGGTTTGTCGAGACAACGATCTTTACTCTCAGGGTTTTGCCTGTAAGTCCGTATGTGTTCAGCTGGTATGAAGTTGTCTTCAAAGGATGAATGCTCGAGGATGTTACAGACAGTTTTGCGATCATTCCAAGAACATCGCCTGTCGAGTTGTCTACCACTTCCACCCTGTAGCCGATATAGTCATGCTTGCCGAGCGCATTCACCGCCGCAGCCGAGTCTGCAAATCCGGAACGCTCCGTGAAAACGATTTGTGAACCGGTGCTCACCTGAAACGGCTCCGTTTCAAGAGCGCTGTTCAGGACGTCGAGATTTCCGTAGTCTGCTGTGTCGGGAGCACTCACAAAGCCGATATCCTTCCCATCGACGTTCAGGTCGCCGAATCGATAGGTGAAAGACACATCCCCTTTCTTTATCATGAACCCTCTCCCTTCGACGAGCTGAGCGCTTCCTCCTCCGCTTGCCGTGGTGAATGTCGGCCCTTTGACAAGCTGGGGACTTTGTTGAGATAGCGGGGCGAGCGTTCCTGAAGTCTTGAACGTGTACGGTGATGTGAAAGGATAGAACGACGCCACGTACATATTGGAAAGATCCGAACTTGTGCTTGCGCCATTCCCCACTTCAACATATTCGCCGGACGTGTTTAGTGTCTGCATGGTACTGCTGTTTGGGGAACCGTCTACGAACCGCATAGAATTGTTCGCCCATCCTCCGTTATAGTCTGTGCTCCACGCAACAAAGCCGCTGCTGCTCGTGTCGCTGCCTCCGATGTTTATTGAACATGACTGGGCATCATCGGTACCGTAGTAATTGCGGACGCTTTGACCCAGGTTCCAGAAGACCAGCGTATTGTATTCCAGCCAGCAGGCAGCATACGTATCGGCGTTTGAAAGCGACACAATCGATGGGCTGAGGTTGATGTCGGCATCGTACGATATCATTCCGAAATTTGTTTGATCACTAAGCCAGCCACTTATGTACGTCTCGTAGTATACGACCAGGTTACCGCTGTATATGGTGCCAGCCGGTGAGCCTTCCCGATAAATGTAATTTACCGTTATATCAGTATTGCCATTGTAGCCGGGATAGGGCGACATTTGAAAATCCGTCGAGTTCGCGTCCGTTCCGCTGACAATACCGTTTGCCATCGGTAATCCGAACGGGCCATCCTCCTGTGTGCCGCTGTCCTGGATATTCCCGACGAGCCAGTTGACGCCCGGCGTAATGCCGACACTTGCATTCTTCTGGTCGAATGTTACCAGGTACGACCCGGTCTCGCCTCCCGCCAATGTGAGATTCGGAGCAGCATCAACGCTGTACGCGTCGCCACCGGAAGGTTCAGTAAACAATGTCTGGACAGGGAGAGCAGGGATGGGAACCTCCGCTGCCGAGGAAGGCTGGGTGAACATCTGTCCTACTATGGCATAAGTTGAGCCTGACTGCTGCTCCCATACAACGCCGATGTAGTTTTGCAGGATGTAAGGGTTGGTACTGGTAGTGAACGCGATAGATGGATCCTTTCCTCCTGCAGTGCCGTCCAGCGGCTTGCCGTTGTTGCCGAGTATCCAGGAGCTTCCTCCGTCGCTCGAGTGTTCCATCCAGACGTGGCCGCCGTCCGTATAGACTTCTGTGAGCCAGGTTTCTCCGCCTGAGGTTGTTTCTACCAGCCTTCGCTGCCCGTTGTTGCTGAAAGCGGATGCATACATCGAGTGCTGAAGCTCCTTGAAATTGGCAAATAGAGACGTGTTTCCATTGACTGTGATGGTTTGGGGGTTGCCTGCATAAATACTGTTGCTCCACCCAGCAAATGCCCAACCGTTTGG
>JAJZVO010000081.1 GCA_021845665.1 Bacteroidota bacterium
CATCCATTAAAAATGGACGCCTGTGAAGGTGCCCGAAACCCCGAATGGGGTTTTGAGACTTTTTGAGCCGTTCATTTTAATGAATGGCGATAGTTTCACAAATTTGTCGCACACCCGGCAAGCGTCCATTCGTTGCATTTCTGCGAATTTTTCGGCATTTTGAATTAAAAAAGTGAAAAGAAAAGCCTCTCTCAGCCGCATCACAAAAGAAACCCAGATAAATTGCAGCATAAACCTTGATGGTACGGGGACATACAAGGTCTCCACCGGAATAAGGTTCTTCGACCACATGCTCGAGATCTTCTCCAAGCACGGACTCATCGACATGACACTGAAATCCAAAGGCGATGTCGATGTCGACGACCACCACACCGTAGAGGACGTTGCAATCGTAATAGGCAAGTGTATCGACAAGGCGCTTGGAGACAAAGGCGGGATCAATCGTTATGGTGCAGCTTTTGTGCCGATGGATGAATCGCTCGCCAGGTGCGTGATAGATTTGTCCGGGCGCGGACATAGTGTCTTCCACGCCGAGTTCACCAGGCCGAAGGTGAGCGATCTCTCGACCGAGATGATCGAGCATTTCTTCAAATCGATGGCGGAAAATCTAAAGGCAAATATCCATATCGAGCTCCTTTACGGAAAGAACAACCACCATCGTTCGGAGGCGATATTCAAAGCCTTCGCGCTGGCGCTGCGGGAGGCGGTTTCAATGAACCCACGCGTAGTCGGAGTACAATCGACGAAAGGAAATTTATAGAATGTCTGAGAAATCGACAGGATTGGACAACAGGACAATCGGCGTGATCGGTGCCGGTCATATCGGCACTGCCGTGATCGGCGGCCTCGTACGTGCAAAGCTCACTTCGCCGAAGAATATTATGGCATCGAGGAGAACCACGAGTAATCTGGATGATATATCACGGACACTCGGCATTCATACGACGAACGATAACAGGAAAGTCGCAAGGTCCTCCGACATACTGATTCTTGCCGTGAAGCCGATGAACGCGCGCGATGTGCTGACTGAGATCAAGGATATAGTCACGCCACAGCACATCATCATCAGCGTGATGGCTGGAATAAAGACGTCATTCATCAATTCTTACCTCGGTGTGGAATGCCCCGTGATCCGCACGATGCCGAACACGCCTGTGCTTGTCGATGCTGGAGCGACCGCCATAAGCAAGGGTGAGTTCGCCACCGAAGAGCATGTGAAACTCGCGCACGATATTTTCAGATCGGTCGGGAGCGTTGAGACCGTACCGGAGAATCTTCTCGATGCCGTGACGGGACTGAGCGGGAGCGGCCCAGCATACATCTACATGGTTATCGAGGCGATGACCGATGGCGGAGTTAAGATGGGCATTCCGAGGCAGATCGCTTTAAGGCTCGCGGCGCAGACAGTGTTCGGAGCATCCAAGCTGGTCATCGAGACCGGCAAGCATCCCGCGATTTTGAAGGATGAGGTTACCACGCCAGGCGGCACCGCCATCGCTGCCGTTCACGAGCTCGAAACTCACGGCCTCAGGACGATGCTCATCAATGCCGTCTCCACGGCAACCATTCGGAGCAAGGAGCTGAGCAAGATCATAGAGGCGAATGAAACTCTCTAAGGTCACCGTTGTGGATTACCGGACGAGCAATCTCCTCTCCATCACGAAAGCTCTGGAGAGTGTCGGGGCCGAAGTGAAACTGACTCAGGATGCAGCCGAGATCGCGGGCGCTGAGCGGCTGGTCCTACCCGGTGTGGGCGCGTTCGGAGCTGCGATGCGCAATATCGATTCGCTCGGCATTCGCGAAGCTCTTGTAAAGTACGGGAGGAGCGGCCGTCCTATGATTGGAATATGCCTCGGCATGCAGCTACTCTTTGGAGTCAGCTACGAGCTCGGCACAAATAGTGGGCTGGGTCTCCTGACCGGAGAAGTTGTCGCGTTCCCGGAAGTGACGGTGCTTAAGGTGCCGCACATGGGGTGGAATCAAGTCGAGTTCAGAAGAGATTCCAGGCTCTACTCCGGCGTGCACGACAAGGAGTACGCATACTTTGTTCATTCATATTATGTAACGACCAATGATGATTATGTCTCCGGCTTGACGGAATACGGAGTTACGTTCCCGTCGATAGTCGAAGACGGCAGCATCTTCGGAATACAATTTCACCCGGAAAAGAGTCAGAGCTTTGGTCTGAAGATACTTGAAAATTTTCTGAGTGTGTAAATGATACTTGTGATACCGGCAATAGACTTAAGACAGGGGAAATGTGTTCGGCTCGTAAAGGGAGAAGCCGGCACTGACAAGATTTATTCCGACGAGCCGACGAAGATGGCGATCGTCTGGAGAGGTGAAAATTTCAAAGCGCTCCATGTGGTCGATTTAGATGGAGCCTTCGAGGGAAAGCCGGTCAATTTCCCCGCCCTGAAGGCGATTGTCGATGCCGTCGATATACCGATCGAGTTCGGGGGAGGCCTTCGAACATACGAAGCGGTCAAGCAGGCCTTCGACATCGGTGTGTACCGTGCCATAATAGGCACAGCGGCGGTCAAAGATGAAGAACTGTTGATCAGACTCCTGCGGGAATTCGGCCCGCGGAGGATCGCAGTCGGCATAGATATGCTCGACGGTATCGTTCAGATAAAAGGGTGGACAGATTCAAGCGGGCTTTCGGCGATCGATCTTGGGAACAAGCTCAAGTCTCTCGGTGTGGCCAGAGTGATCTACACAGATATTTCACGCGATGGAACGCTGAAAGGCGCGAACATCGAAGCTATGAAGGAATTCGCCGTGAAGACCGGGCTTCGCGTGACCGCTTCCGGTGGCGTTAAATCCTACGAAGATCTCATACATCTGCAGGAAGTCGAAGAGTTCGGAGTCGATTCGGTGATCGTAGGAAAGGCGCTTTACGAGAACAGGTTCCCGTGTGTCGAACTCTGGCGCCTCAATGAGAAAGTCCTTGACGACCTGGGTCCGACCAGACGAGGTTGAATCACAATTCTCGGGAGGGGAATTCAGATCCGGTTCGGGCAGTCGGAAGTTGCACGTTGGCCGGATTTGTTCTGTGATGTTTTAACATTTCCGATTTATAATTTGAACGTTTAACCAGAAGGATGAGCGCCATTAACATAAAGAACAAAACCTCAGGAGAATGCGACGGCGGAGGATCGCCGGCATGCTAGCGAAAAGGATCATACCGTGTCTCGATGTAAACGCGGGTCGCGTGGTGAAGGGAGTAAACTTCGTCAACCTGACCGACGCGGGCGACCCGGTTGAAACCGCGCGCTTCTATGAAGAGGAAGGCGCGGATGAAATTGTCTTCCTCGATATAACCGCGAGCGTCGACAACCGCGAGACGATGATGGGTGTCGTCAAGCGGACGGCGGAGACGATTTTCCTGCCGCTTACGGTGGGTGGAGGAATCAGGACCGTCGAGGACATGCGCCGCATCTTGTCCAACGGTGCCGACAAGGTAAGCCTCAACACCGCGGCGGTCCGGAATCCTGAGCTGATAGCTCGCGGAGCTGGAGAGTTCGGCGTCCAGTGCATCGTAATTGCAATCGATGCGAAAAGAGTTTCTCTCGGTGATCGTAAGGCTGCGAAGCCAGGTCAGGCTGCTTCTGACGAACTGATCCGTGAAGCCGGAGCTCCTGTCGAATACGAAGTATTCGTGAATGGCGGCAGAACGCGTGTCGGATTGGACGCCATTGGATGGGCGAAATACGCCGTGTCTCTCGGCGCCGGTGAGATACTATTGACGAGCATTGACAGGGACGGTACGAATTCAGGATATGATATCGAACTCTTGAGGAAGATTACCGGCGAAGTGAAGGTCCCGGTGATTGCAAGCGGCGGCGCCGGAACGCTGGAACACTTTTATGACGCGATCAAAGATGGAAACGCTGACGCCGTCCTCGCCGCTTCCGTGTTCCATTTCGGCAAGTTTAAGATTAAACAAGTAAAGAACTTTTTACACGAAAAAGGTATAACAGTAAGATTATGAAAGACATATATGAACTTGTATCTCAATTAAAATTTGACGATAAGGGGCTTTTAACCGCCGTCGCGCAGGACTACAAGACCGGAGAGATACTCATGCTAGCACACATGAACGAGGAAAGCTTCCGGAAGAGCGTGGAAACCGGCGAGGCCGTCTACTGGAGCAGGTCGAGAAAGAAGCTCTGGCACAAAGGTGAGGAATCGGGGAACGTCCAGAAGATAAAGGAACTCCTGATCGACTGCGACGGCGACGCGATCGTCATGAAAATAGAACAGGTCGGAGACGCTGCATGCCACACTGGAAACCGTTCCTGTTTTTACCGGAAGCTCGAGAACGGCGCTCTTGTGGATATCGGCGTCAGGGTTTTCGATCCCGATAAAGTCTATAAGAAGAGCTGAATGAAAGGTGTAAGGCCTTGAGGGTTATCGTAATCGGCGAGCCGTGCATCGATGTAATACACAAGGCCGACGGTCATGTCTATAACGAGCACGGCGGCATTTCTTATTCCATCACCGCGGGCGGAATGCTCGAGGATGGAATTGAGACTGTCCCCATCATCGGGCTGAGCAGGGAAGACCGTCCTTACTTCGAAAAACTTTTCGCAGAACTTTCGAACGTCGACCTTTCCGTATTCTATGAAACCGCAGCTCCCGTTCGAAGAGTGGACATTTTCTATGAAGACGAAAATAACAGGTGGGAATGCAGCACTCAGCCGATCGAGCCGACGCCGTTTGCGAAGATCGCTCCCCTTCTCCCGGCAGAAGGAATACATGTTAACCTGATCAGCGGCGACGACATAACGCTGGACACGCTTGCGAAGATCCGTGCGGCCGCTCCGCTTGCGCGTATTCATCTCGATCTCCATAACATTGTCATGGCCCGCATGCCTGACGGCAAGCGGGTGCGCGGACCGAGGGAAGACTTTCTCGACTGGTGCAGCTACGCCGACACCGTCCAGTTGAACGAAGAGGAAGCGCGTGTTATCGACCCCTCGATGCCGGATATCTCCGTCCTGGCGCAGAAAATTCTCGCCGGCCCGACAAAGGCGCTGGTGATTTCTTACGCTGAGAAGGGACTCGCTCTTTTTGAAAAATGGAGAGGAGAGACAGTCGAGCATTTCTTTCCGCCAAGGATGACTGCCGTTGTCGACCCGACGGGGAGCGGCGACGTGTTCGGTGCAACTTTCCTGCATGCTGTATTACTTGGAAGGAATTTTTCTCAAGCAACGGAAGCGGGAATCGAGATGGCGACTCGTAAAGTCGGCGCTGCGGGCCCGGGTGGACTATTAAAAACCAGAAAGATGAATGAACATGTCCGATAAAATGCTGATTGCGGGAGCACGCGGGCTCCTTGGCCAGAAACTTGTTGAGATATTCAAGCGCGAATCCGAGTATGAACTCCTGCCATGCGAGCTGACCGCCGGCACGGAGGGGTACATCGAACTCGATATTACCGATCGCCAGAAAGTGTTGGATGCGGTGGCGCAGGAGCGCCCTTCTGTGATTGTCAACGCCGCCGCGTTCACGGACGTGGATCGCGCGGAGAGCGAACGAGGGATCGCTTACAAGGTCAACGCGACGGCGGTCGGTCACCTTGCCGAAGCGGCGAAGATCTTCAACGCAAAGCTTATCCATATTTCGACCGATTATGTGTTCAACGGCAGGAAGGGCAATTACTCCGAGGATTCACTTCCCGAGCCGCTCGGGTATTACGGAAAGTCGAAGCTTGCAGGCGAGAACCTCGCCAAAGCCCAGCTGGACGATCTCGCCATCCTTCGTACGCAGGTGTTGTACGGTTTCGCAAAAGGGGTAAAGAAGAACTTCGTTCTCTGGGTTTTGGAAAAGCTGTCCGGCGGGCAGAAGTTTTCGGTTGTCACCGACCAGGTCGGTAATCCGACGATCGCTGATGAGCTCGCCTTTGCCGTACTAAAGGTGGTCAAGAAAGGCGCCATCGGGCTCTATCACGTTAGCGGTTTTGAAACGATGTCGCGCTTTGAATTCGCGCGGCAGATAGCCGAAGTATTCGGCTTCGATCCCGCGGTCATTTCCACGACGACTACGGACAAACTGAACCAGACGGCGAAGCGGCCGATGAATTCGAGTTTCATTTGCCTGAAGGCGCAGACGGATCTCGGAATTGCCATGCCGAGCGTCAGGGATTCATTGACACTGATGAAACAGCAGATGAAGCAGGCCGGAATCAAATTTCAATAACGAAACCATAGTGAGATAAAATGCTTGACCTGAAATTCATAAGAGAGAATCCGCAGATAGTAAGGGATGCGATCGGCAGGAAAAGGGAAAAGGACCGGCTTGACGAAATACTTCAGCTTGACGGCGAACGGCGCAAGCTTCTCCAGAAGGCCGAGGCCATTAAGAACGAAAGGAACAAGATAGCTGGTGAAGTAGCGAGGTTGAAACAACAAGGTAATGACGCGACCGATCTCATCGCCGAAGGCAAGGTGAAGGCCGATTCCCTGAAATCGCACGAGGATCAGCTCAAGGAGATGGAGACGAAGCTGAACGAATTGCTCCTTTACGTTCCCAATGTACCTCATTCGTCCGTGCCGGTCGGGACGAGTTCGGAAGAGAACGTTGAGACACGCCGGTGGGGCGAGCTCCGGACGGCGAAGGATTTCGACTTCAAGCTATTGGATCATCTGACACTCGGAGAGAAATTGGGCATTCTCGATTTCGGCCGGGGAAGCAAGATAACAGGTGCGGGTTTCCCCGTTTACGTCGGGAAGGGTGCCGCGCTCGAGCGCGCTTTGATAAACTTTATGCTCGATTTACATGTTAGGGAACATGGCTACACGGAAATATTCCCGCCGTTTGTCGTGAACCAGGCGTCGATGCGAGGAACGGGCCAACTCCCCAAGATGGGCGAAGATATGTACCATTGCGAGATTGACGACCTGTACCTTGTGCCGACTGCGGAAGTGCCGGTGACGAATCTGAGGCGCGACGAGGTGTTGCCTTTGAATGAACTCCCGACGAAGTATGCGGCCTATTCGGCGTGCTTCAGGAGGGAGGCAGGGAGCTGGGGCAAGGAATCCCGCGGGTTCCTGAGGGTGCACCAGTTCAACAAGGTTGAGCTAGTTAAGTTTGTCAAACCCGAAGAGTCATACGACGAGCTCGAAAAGCTTGTCGCAGACGTGGAGGAGGTTTTGCAGCTGTTGAACATACCGTACCGCGTGATG
This sequence comes from Bacteroidota bacterium, assembly GCA_021845665.1. Taxonomy (GTDB): domain Bacteria; phylum Bacteroidota; class Ignavibacteria; order Kryptoniales; family JAKASW01; genus JAKASW01. The sequence goes on from JAJZVO010000081.1 coordinate 7,191, forward strand.
CTTCTTTGCACGGGCGACCTGAGTTTTTCTGCCGCGAAGTGCTACGACATCGAAGTGTTTGCGCCCGCTACCGAAGCAAGAGCCGGATGGCTTGAAGCGTCGAGCTGTTCCAACTTCGAGAGCTTCCAGGCCCGCCGCGCGAACATAAAGTTCAAGCGAGACCCGAAGTCGAAGCCTGAATTCGTTCACACGCTTAACGGCTCCGGACTTGCGACATCCAGGTTGATGGTCGCGCTTCTCGAAAACTATCAGACTCCCGAAGGCAAGGTGATTGTTCCGAAGGCTCTTCAAAAATACACAGGCTTCACAGTAATCGGCTGAAATATGAAGCATCTTTTGCGGCTCGCACCTTATCTGAAGAAATACAAGAGAACACTTTATCTCGGGCTCCTCACCGTGCTGCTCGCCAACGTGTTCTCGGTGTTTGTACCGCTGATCATTGGGAGTACCATCAATGAGCTCAAGAGGGAACCTTCCTCCTGGAAGCTTCTCGAATATGCCGCTCTCATAATCAGCACGACATTCCTGAGCGGCTTCTTCACGTTCATGACGAGGCAAACGATCATAGTCACCTCCAGGGCAATAGAATATGATCTCCGAAACGACTTTTACGGACACATTCAGAAGCTCTCGTACTCGTATTTCCTCAACATGCCGACAGGCGATCTGATGGCGCACGGGACTAACGACATTTCTGCTGTGCGGAACGTGCTGGGGCCCGGCATCATGTACACCTCAGATACGATCGTGGGTTTCCTGATGGTTATCTCGATTATGTTCTCCATCAACGTGAGGCTGACCCTCTATTCGCTCATCCCGCTCCCCTTCGTTTCGGCAGGAGTGTATTTCCTCGGAAGGCTTGTGAACCGGCATTTCGAATCGGTCCAGGCGCATTACAGCCTATTGACGGCGCGTGCGCAGGAGAGCATTGCGGGGATCAGGGTCGTCCGGTCTTACGTGAGGGAAGAGCACGAGACCGGCCAGTTCAAGTATTTGAGCTTCGAATATCTCAGGAAGAATCTCACGCTTGCTCAAATCCAGTCGATCCTCTGGCCCCTGATGGGCATCCTGACCGGTGCTGCAACAGTGATTGTCCTCTGGCGCGGCGGGGTCGATGTGATAGTGAAGACTCTTTCGATAGGTACGATGGTGTCGTTCCTGATCTACCTGGGGATGCTGACGTGGCCGCTCATAGCATTCGGCTGGGTTGTCAACATATTCCAGCGCGGCGCGGCGTCGATGGGGAGGCTCAACAAGATATTCGACACGCAACCTGAAGTAAAAGACTCGCCCGACGTAGATAAGTCCATCAACGAGATCCACGGCGAGATAACATTCAAGGATGTATCCTTCAGGTTCCCCTCGAAGCAGGATTACGCATTGAGGAACATCGACCTCAACATCGACAATGGGATAACGCTCGCCATTGTCGGAAGAACGGGAACCGGCAAGTCGACTATCGTCAATCTGATCCCGAGACTTTTCGACTGCACATCGGGTGAGATAAGGATCGACGGCTATCCCATCGATAAGATTCCGCTTGAGGTGCTTCGCAGGAACATAGGCTACGTTCAACAGGAGACGTTCCTTTTCTCAGACACGATCGCGAACAACATCGCCTACGGCGTGGAGATCGCGACTCCCGAGGAGATCGAATGGGCCGGAAAGGTCTCGCAGATTTACAAGGATGTCGAGACATTTCCGAAGAAGTTCGACACCTTAGTCGGAGAGCGAGGCATAACGCTGTCGGGTGGGCAGAAACAGAGAGTCGGAATCGCGAGAGCGATCATAAGGAGGCCGAAGATACTTATCCTGGACGAGGCGCTTTCCGCGGTGGACACTTACACCGAGGAGGAAATCCTTCGCGGTCTGAAGGAGGTAATGAAAGAGCGGACGAGTATAATCATCAGCCACAGGATATCGACTGTCAAGGACGCCGACCTTATAGTCGTCCTCGACGACGGGGTCATCTCCGAATCGGGCACTCACGACGAGCTTGTTTTTCAAAACGGGATCTATGCCGATCTCTACAACAGACAACTCTTAGAAGAAGAACTGCAGAGGATGTGAGGTATGCTGAAGATAAATTTCTACGAGGTCACGCCGACCGACAAGCGCTTCCTGAGCAAGGCGCTCAAGGGAAAGTTCCAGCTCGATTTCTATCCGGATCCGCTGACGAACAAAAATGCGGACACCGCGAAGGGGGCAGACATACTTTCGGTGTTCATTTATTCGGTACTCGACAGGGATAACCTGGCGAAAATGCCGAACTTAAAATGTATTGCGACGAGGAGCACAGGATTTAACCATATCGATCTAAAGTATGCCTCCGACCACGGCATAATGGTTTCCAATGTGCCATACTACGGTGAAAACACTGTCGCGGAACACACGTTCGGTTTGATACTGACATTATCCAGGAACATCCACAAGGCGTATGTCCGTACGATGAGGAACGACTTTTCACCGGAGGGTCTCGAGGGATGGGACATAAAGGGAAAGACCCTGGGGGTTGTCGGCGCCGGCGGGATCGGTTCGCATGTTATAAGGATAGCGAAGGGTTTCGGGATGAACGTCCTAGCCTTCGACGTTCACAAGAATCACTTCCTCGCCGAAGTGATGGGATTCAGGTACGCCGAACTCGACGAACTCCTGAGGAAGTCGGATATTGTTTCGCTGCACTGTCCTTATAACAAGGCGACGCACCACCTGATTAACATGAAGAACATCAATCTAGTGAAGAAGGGCGCGTTGTTCATAAACACTGCGCGTGCAAGCATCATCGAGCCGGAGGCGCTCCATTACGCACTGGACACGGGCATTTTCGGCGGCGCCGGTCTCGATGTCTTCGAGGGCGAGGACCTCGTGAAGGAAGAAAACCAGATGCTTTCCAGGAACGTATCGGTGGAGCATCTCAAGGCTGTTCTCGAAAAGAATATTCTGTTGAACCGCGAGAACGTCATCATAACCCCGCACATCGCATTCGACAGCGTGGAGGCGGTTGAGCGAATATTGCAGACGACCGTAGATAATATAGTTGCCTATTCGGCCGGGACACCGAGCAACGTGGTGAAATGAGAACTGTCTTGTCTGTGTTTGATAAATACCGGTCGGTGTGAGGCGGAACCGATTTGGATCATAAAAGGAACTCATGGCAGTAGATATTCACGAAGAAGAAATCTTAGGCAAGGCATACGACGGCAGGCTCATGCGCCGGCTTATACAGTATCTAAAGCCGTATAAGATACAGGTGGCGATCGGAGTCCTGATTACGATCGCGTATTCCGGGATGGGCCCGCTTCGTCCGTATCTCACCAAGATCGCAATAGACAGTTACATCGAGAAGGGCAACTCCGCCGGACTCTTCAAAATAATCCTCGTCCTTTTCGTCGTTATTTTCTTCCAGGCGATGTTGAGATACGCCTCAGCGTACCTGACTCAGTGGATCGGCCAGAAGACGATCTACGACATCAGGATGGAGATATTCAGGCATCTTGAAAAACTCGGTGTGAAATATTTTGACAAGAACCCGGTGGGCAGACTCGTCACGAGGGTTACGAACGACGTCGAAGCGCTGAACGACCTCTTCTCTTCGGGTATCGTTATGGCATTCGGTGACGTCTTCACCATCATCTGGATCCTTACTTTCATGTTCAGCCTCAGCGTCAAGCTCGCACTGGTGACACTGACTGTCCTTCCCGTACTTTTCTATATCACGCTTCTTTTCCGGAAGAAAGTCAGATCGTCTTATCGCGAAATCAGGGTTTTGATTGCGCGCATAAATGCCTTTCTCCAGGAGCATATCACGGGTGTCATGGTAGACCAGATATACAACCGTGAGGGGAGGGCCTTCAATAGCTTCGATGAAGTGGACGGGAAGCTGAAGGACGCGAATGTCAGGTCGGTTTTCTATTACGCATTGTTCTATCCCGGTGTCGAGCTGACGAGCGCGATCGCGGTCGGACTGATAATCTGGTTCGGAGGCACACACCTTGTCTCCGAAGAATTCTTCAGGGTTCACGGCGGAATTTCGCTCGGCATCCTGATCGCCTTCCTGCAATACACTGAGCAGTTCTTCACGCCGATCAGGGATCTTTCGGAGAAATACAACATACTCCAGACGGCGATGGCGTCTTCCGAGAGGATATTTAAGGTCATCGACGACAAGACGGTCATTCCGGAGAGCGAGAGTCCGGAGCAATTGGGCGAAATAAAGGGTAAGATAGAATTCAAGGATGTCTCGTTCGCATACGACGGTGAGAATATGGTGCTGAAGAATGTGTCCTTCACCGCGAATCCAGGCGAGACCATCGCGATCGTTGGCGCAACCGGAGCAGGGAAGACATCGATTGTCAATCTCCTGATGCGCTTTTACGATGTCAGTTCCGGCGGCGTTTTCATAGACGGACACAGTCTGAAAGACGTGTCGAGCGCCGAACTCCGCAGGAACATAGCGATTGTCATGCAGGACATGTTCCTCTTCTCGGGAAGCGTTCACTACAACATTGCGCTCGGCGACGAGTCGATTACCTTCGAAAAGGTGAAGGAAGCTGCGTCTCTTGTCGGCGCAGACGAATTCATAGACAGGCTTCCGGCGAAATACGAGGAGGATGTCAAAGAGAGAGGCGCCGCCCTGTCGACGGGTCAAAAGCAGCTCATCTCTTTCGCCCGCGCTCTCGCGCACGATCCGCGGATACTCGTGCTGGACGAGGCGACCGCGAATATCGACACAGAGACTGAGCAGCTCATACAGAAGGCCACCACGAACCTCCTGAAAGGCAGGACGAGCATAGTTATAGCGCACCGACTCTCCACGATACAGCACGCTTCGAAGATCATCGTTCTACACAAGGGTGAGATACGCGAACAGGGGAGACACCAGGAGCTCATCGCTCTGGGCGGAATTTATTACAGGCTTTATCAGTTACAGTACAAGGATCAGGAGCGTCTGTCAAACAGACTGCGCTCTTCTGCAGTGAAATAGCACCGGGATTATCCGGCGCAAACAGCGCCCCCGGACAGGAAAGATCAACGGAGGTAACATGGCCGATCAAGGAGTACTTATCGGTCGGGAAGGTGCGTGGCACCCCGCCGGTAGACAGCGGATCATGACGCTCGGGCGTCATATCGATGAAGGGGAACGGGAACATCCGGGAGCGACCGGAGATTTCAGCGGACTACTCAGCGATCTTGCCATCGCGATCAAACTGATCTGGCGGGAGGTGAGCAAAGCCGGTCTCATCGAGATAATCGGTGCCACGGACTGCCGGAACGAAAGCGGCGATGAGATAAAGAAGCTGGATGAGTTCGCGAATGAAACGATATACAAAGCAATGGACCATGGAGGCCACCTCTGCGTCATGGCATCAGAAGAGAGCCAGGGGCTGATCAGCATACCCGACAGATATCCGAAGGGGAAATATGTCCTCGTCTACGATCCGATCGACGGCTCGTCGAACATAGATGCCAACGTATCGATAGGGAGCATCTTCGGGATATACAGAAGAGTGACGGCGTCGGGGCCCGGAACCGAGGAGGATTGCCTTCAGCCGGGATACAGGCTCGCCGCGGCGGCATACGTGATATATGGATCCAGCACGATATTCGTCTATTGCACCGGCGGCGGAGTCCACGGCTTCACGCTCGATCCGTCGGTCGGGGAATTTCTCCTCTCTCATGAAAACATAGGTATACCGAAGCGCGGGAAGACGTACAGCGTCAACGAAGGAAACTACACAAGGTGGAACGAGCACTTCAGGCGATACATCGACTATTTGAAAGCGGAGGATCCCTCGGGTGAGCGGCCGTACACGTCGAGATACATCGGGTCGCTTGTTGCAGACCTTCACAGGAACATGCTCCACGGCGGGATATTCCTCTACCCGGGTGACGCCACGCATCCCGACGGCAAGCTGCGGCTTGTTTATGAATGTGCGCCCCTTGCCTACATAGTGGAACATGCAGGCGGCCGCGCTTCCGACGGTCGAAGGAGGATTCTCGACATAATGCCTGAAGACATCCACCAGCGGACGCCGCTGATAATAGGTTCCGAGGACGATGTCACAATGGCGGAGGAATTCATACAGGGTAAGGGCGACTCACTCGGATAAATGAAACTGTCTGTGGGAACGACGCATGTGTTGCCCCTACTAAATTGAAAATATTCCTGGCTTCTTTACCATCCACCGCGCTAACTTTTCCGGATAAATATGCCGACATACTCCTGAAAGGAATTGACATGTCAAATATCCGCAGCGTCATATTCACGCTCCTTCTCACAGCTTCTACGAGCTTTGCTCAAATCTCGGTTCTCAAACCGGCGTTCGGCAGAGACGGAATGGTTTCTTCGGCCGATTCCATCGCATCCGCCGTCGGTGTGGAGATCATGAAAGAAGGCGGCAACGCTATCGATGCGGCCGTGGCGATGGGATTTGTCCTCGCAGTCACGTATCCTCAGGCGGGCAACCTCGGCGGCGGGGGGTATTATATGATACACCTGAGCAACGGCGGAAACTACGCCATCGACGCGAGAGAGACCGCGCCTTCGCGCGCAGCGCGTGATATGTATCTCGACAGTGTGGGCAACGTCGACAGCCACAGAGAGCTCATCGGCGGGCTTTCGGTCGGCGTCCCCGGAAACGTCGACGGGCTCATCCTCGCCGAAAAGAAATTCGGAAGACTTTCCCTGGCAAAGGTGATGCAGCCGGCCATCGAGCTGGCGAAGAACGGCTTTCGTGTGAGTTATGCTCTCGCCGATGTATTCAAGAGAGACAAGGGAAGACTCTCTCTCTACCGGACGACTATGAGGTACTTCTCGAAAGACGGTCATATGTACGAGGCCGGCGAATTGCTCGTCCAGAAAGACCTGGCGAAGGTCCTTGAGAAGATTGCGGAAAAAGGTCGTGATGGATTTTACGAAGGTAAGATACCGGAGATGATTGCGAGGGAAGACCAGGAGACCGGCGGGATAATTACTGCACAGGACGTGGAGAATTACCATGCCGAGCTGAGGCGGCCGATCAGTGTTGATTACCGCGGCTACGACGTCCTCAGCATGCCGCCATCCAGCTCCGGAGGTGTCTGTCTCGCGGAAGAGCTTAACATACTTTCCAAATTCGATCTGTCAAAATACGGCTACGGAGCTTCCGAGAGCCTGCACTATGAGATAGAAGCGATGAGGCGCGCTTTCGCGGACAGGGACAAGTACCTGGGTGACGTCGATTACGTCTCTGTTCCGGTCAAAAGACTGCTTTCGAAAGTCTATGCGGACAGCCTGGCGAAGGAGATAAACCCGTTCAGCGCCACTCCCAGTATTGACATTTACCCGCACCTGATTCATCCGCCGCATGAAGGGACACATACCACGCACTATTCCGTCATCGACGCCGAAGGAAACGCCGTCAGTGTAACCACGACATTGAACAGCTACTTCGGCTCGTTTGTCGTGGTCAACGGCGCAGGATTCTTCCTCAATAATGAGATGGATGACTTCAGCGCGAAGCCGGGCGCGCCGAACCAGTTCGGAGCGATCGGCGGGTACGCGAATTCGATAGCGCCAGGCAAGAGAATGCTGAGTTCGATGACTCCCACGATCGTCCTCAAGGATAGAAAGCCTTTCCTGATACTCGGCTCGCCGGGCGGTACGACCATTATCAACGCCGTGCTGCAGGTCATCCTGAACGTGATCGATTATCACATGCCGCTTGCGAGGGCGGTGGAGGCGGGGAGAATTCAGATGCAGTGGGTCCCGGACATTGTGTACTACGAGCCGGAAGCGCTCGTGTACGATGTCAAACAGAGCCTGATTTCGAGAGGGTACCATCTCGAGCCGCGTGAATATATCGGCGAGGTCGAAACGATACTCGTGACACCTTATGGCTATGAGGGGGTTGCCGATCCGCGCGGACCTGGCGACGCGGAAGGATACTGAGCGCTTTCGATTTTTATCAACGCGTGAGGGCAATGTCGAGGAGAAGTACTCAGATTGTCAGAGTTTCAGTCCCATTACGAAGTGCGACAGGACGGCATACTTGAAACAAATCCGGCATTGATGTGGAGTCATTCGCAAGCACAACAAAATGCTCCTGAACTGGAAAGTCACGGGCAAGGACACATTCAGACGTCAGCGACAATCGTGAGGAACCCCTCTCCATCGTGTGGGAAAGACGCTGTTTTGGAGGGGGACGAAAATGAGTTCATGAGGAACCGTAAAGCATTTGTGCGGAATGGCGTGGTATCGATCAGGAAGGACAATGTAAACGGTGGGAGGCTCTTTGCGGATGGAGTGAGCGAACTGAGTCAGGCGCAGTTGACGTGGGGCAATTGGTTATAGTCGATGATTCAACCGAAGGGTTCAAAAACGAGATTCGTTAACGAAGGAGCGATCCGAAATGGCAGCGTCGTAAGTCCACAATACAAAGCGGACTACGAATTCATCGGAAGTTTTTGTAGTTTTAGAACAATTATGGCCACACATCACAAAATAATAATTGGCGACTCACGGAGGATGGCCGAGCTTACTGACGATTCCGTCGACCTTGTAATCACTTCACCACCCTACTGGCAACTCAAAGACTACGGGGACGAAAACCAGTTGGGATTCCACGATTCTTATGAAGATTACATCAACAATCTCAATTTGGTGTGGAGTGAATGCTTCCGAGTCCTCAACAAGGGTTGTCGCCTTTGCATAAACATAGGTGACCAGTTCGCGCGCTCTGTCTATTATGGGCGCTACAAGGTTATCCCGATTAGAACCGAGATAACCAAATTTTGCGAGACTATCGGCATGGACTACATGGGAGCCATAATCTGGCAGAAGGTCACAACTACTAACACTACTGGCGGCGCCAGCATAATGGGTTCATTTCCATATCCTCGGAATGGAATTCTCAAGATTGATTACGAGTTCATCCTCATTTTCAAGAAATTAGGCGATCCACCGAAAGTTAGCAGAGAAACAAAGGAGCTTTCGAAGCTCACGACTGAAGAATGGAACACTTACTTTGCGGGGCACTGGAATTTCGCAGGGGAGAGACAGGACAAGCACCTTGCGATGTTTCCTGAGGAGCTTCCTCGTCGCCTTATCCGAATGTTCTCGTTCGTTGGGGACACCGTCCTTGATCCCTTTATGGGCAGCGGGACCACTTCTCTGGCCGCCAAGAATCTCAGCAGAAACTCCGCGGGTTACGAGATCAACGCGGATTTCGTCCCCATCATAAAGAAGAAACTCAATTTTGCTGAACATGAGATCTTTGGGGAGGCCACGTACGAGTTTATCACTAAACGACAGTTTGTCGAGGATTTTTCAAAAGCAACGGATTGTCTGCCTTACAGATTCACGGACCCACACAAACTCGACAAGAAAATTGATCCCCGCAAGCTCAAGTTTGGCTCAAGAATCCAAGCTGACGATGAGGGCGGCAGATTCGAGTTATATGCTGTAAGTGATGTTGTTAGTCCGGAGATCCTCAAGCTAAACAATGGGATTACCGTCCGCTTGTTGGGCATTCTTGAAGACCCCTCACACCGTGACCAGGCGGTATCCTTCCTTGCTGAGATGACAAAGAGCCAGAAAGTCTTTTTGAAATTCGATAACGACAAGTACGATGAAGCGGGCAACCTTCTTGCTTATGTGTATCTTAAGAACAAGACCTTTCTCAACGCTCACTTAATCAAGAACGGTCTTGCTTCCCCTGATACTCAACGACAATACAAATACCGAAACAAATTCCAGAACCTGCCGACTCAGACCAACGCCTAGTATGTCGAAGACATGGAGAGATTACTACTTCAGGAATGTTAAGACCAGGGAGCACATCGAAGAGCTTTGAAGAAAACTATACGTGAGGATAACTGAGGTGATTGGTTCTGGGGTTGAAGAAGTCACGGAAGAAGATTGCATCCAATATATGCTTCAGTTGGTAATCGAGCGTACGTAAGACGGCTATACAGCAGAGATTCGGACGGTTTACGGACAGCTTCAAAGTGTGCTAGGGACGTGGCCGAAAACCCGCTGCAAAACCATTTAACCACAAAGGTCACGAAGAAATGGCGCAAAGAGCGCAAAGAAAGAGCGATAAATGAATAGATCCCTTCGTGAAAAATCTTCGTGCTCTTTGGTGTGCCAAGAAAGCTTGGACAATCTAACAAGATGAGAGGATCTTGTCATGATAATTGCCTGTAAGTCATGTAGCCAAATGAGCGTGGATTCGAGTAAT
>JAJZVO010000082.1 GCA_021845665.1 Bacteroidota bacterium
CGATCTCATGGCGACGATTATCCAGAATATCTTTATAAAAATGATCCTATGACTGAAAGAAACAAGCGCAACGCTGGTGAGTGCGAACGGCATCGCGAAAAGAGTGTGGGAGAACCTTACGAGTCTCCCGAAAGCGATAATACGGTCGATAAATTTCCTCATACTTTGGATAAAATACCGCAGCCGACCTGAAAATACAATTAGATTCCCCCTTCAATGGCGACTCATTGGGGATGTCTTATGGAATTCACCCACAAAAAATCCCGGCGATACGTTCTTCTGTTCCGCCGGGTAATAGCGATTCGACCACCGCTATTTGCTTCGTTGCTACTCTTTGTAAATGCTTATTCCGCCGTTCGTGGTATGAAGCCTGATCTCGTTTCCTCCCTTGTTGATCGTCCCTTCGAGGCTCGTTCTTCCGAAACCACCCCGGATCGTTATCGGGAAGTCGGTATGAATCCCCCCATTCGTCGTGTGCGCATGAATGTCCGCGTTGATGTCTTCGGGACAATAAACGGATATTCCCCCGTTCGTAGTACCGAGATCCAGTCGCCGCAGCTCTACCTTGTCGCTGATTCGCGCGGTTATCGCACCGTTAGTCGTATTCCCCTCGACCACGCCGCCTACTTCTTCAAGTTCAATCCGACCGTTGGTCGAGTGAGCTTTTACCTTTCCGATAACCTCCCTCACTCTCACGCTTCCGTTTGTAGAGCCGACGTTCAGACTCACCGTCGAAGGCACCTTTAGAACATAATCTACACTGCCGTATCTTGAGCCGCCGTTGAAAAGCCAGTCGAAAAAGCCGCCGCCAAAATCATGCGGATAGTGAGTCTTCACCTCCAGGAAATCCCCGCCCGACCTGATGTCAACACGGAGATCCGAGAAGTACTCATCCGCCTTCTCGCTATTGTCGGCCCTGACAGTCTTCGTGACTTCGAGAGACGCCTGGTTCTTGTCCCACCCCTCAACTTTGATAGTACCGTTCACGTTTTCAACCACGACGGTTCCGTTCGGTGAAATGTTGAAGAATTTCGTCTCCGTCTTCGAGTATTTTTCCGCCGAAGCGCTGGAGACCGTGACGAAAAGTCCAACGACGATGGCAAGCAGTAATCTTTGCATGTTATTTTCTCCGCTCTTTTGGCTCATTAAAACAAAACGTACCACTACCTACGGTGCAAATTCGGCTAAGGTTTCACTATTGGGCATCGAGAAAAAAGGCAGGAATTCCTTCCTGCCTTCAGGTGATTGTGTTTCTTTTCAGAGGGTCTTAGACAAAGAGCGGCGCCAGAACGAGCGTAATGGTCGCCAACAGCTTTATGAGCACATGAAGCGACGGACCGGCGGTGTCCTTGAACGGATCGCCGACTGTATCTCCGACGACAGCGGCCTTGTGAGGCTCGCTCTTCTTCCCGCCGTACATCCCGGTTTCGATAAATTTCTTGGCATTATCCCATGCTCCTCCGCCGTTGTTGAGGAGGATCGCCATGAGAATTCCGGCTATGGTTCCGACCATGAGAAGCGCCGCGACAGCCTCTGCACCGACATTGAACCACCTGAATATCACTCCGACGGCGATCGGCGTTCCAATCGCGAGAACACCAGGTCCAACCATACTGCGCAATGCACCGCGTGTCACGATGTCCACGGTTCGGCCGTAATCCGGCTGCTCTGTTCCGGCGAGGATGCCGGGCTTCTCTTTGAACTGCGCACGCACGTCGTTGATAACAAAATAAGCGGCCTTGCCGACGGCCTTTATTGCGAGCGAGCTGAATAGGAAGACGAGCGCGGCTCCGAGAAGCGCACCCACAAACACTTCAGGCTTCGCGATATTCACGGAGGTCATTGCCGGCAGACCCTTTTCCTTCAGTAGGACGTTCACGTCGTCAATGTATGCCGAGAAGAGAAGGAATGCGGCGAGTGCCGCCGAACCAATCGCGTACCCCTTTGTCAACGCCTTCGTCGTGTTTCCGATAGCGTCGAGTCGGTCGGTCTTTTTCCTCACACTCTCAGGCTGGCCGCTCATCTCGACGATGCCGCCGGCGTTGTCTGTGATCGGACCGAACGTATCCATGGCGAGGATGTATGCCGCCGTGCCGAGCATGCCCATCGTAGCAACCGCCGTTCCGAAGAGTCCTGCGTTCGGGATCCCGGTCGCCAGGCCGAGGTAATACGAGCCGATGATCGCGGCTGATATGACGACAACCGGCATCCAGGTTGATTCGAGTCCCACCGCGAACCCGGTGATAATGTTCGTTGCAGGCCCGGTCTGGGACGCTTCGGCTATGGACTTAACCGGCCTGTATTTGTATTCGGTGAAATATTGTGTGATAAAGACAAAGGCTATACTGGTCACGATTCCGACTACGCCCGCCGCGAAGAAGAACAGCCACGCGTTTGGAGCTACCGGGGTGTAGAGAAGCCAGCGGGCGCCGATGAAGAAACCGGCGGCGGCCAGGAAAGAGGTGACGTAGTAACCGCGATTCAACGCCTTCATCGGGTCCTGATCTTCGCGCGTATGCACGAACATTACGCCGATGATTGAAGCGATAAGTCCGAAAGCGCGGACGACGAGCGGGAACATGATTCCTTTCAGGCCGAAGAAATGGTAGAGGGCAACGCCTAGGATCATCGCGCCGATGTTTTCCGCCGCAGTCGACTCGAACAGGTCGGCACCGCGGCCTGCGCAATCGCCGACGTTATCGCCGACCAAATCGGCAATCACAGCCGGGTTGCGGGGGTCGTCTTCCGGAATGCCCGCTTCCACTTTCCCGACAAGATCGGCACCGACGTCGGCAGCCTTAGTGTAAATTCCGCCGCCGAGCTGGGCAAACAGCGCTACGAACGAAGCGCCGAACCCGAATCCTACGATCATGAAAGGTATCTTCTCAATCGGCGTGCCCATGACCTGCAGCGCTCCGAAAAGCCCTCCGACTCCGAGAAGACTCATTGCTACTACGAAAAGTCCGGAGACCGCGCCGCCTCTCATGGAAATCTTAAGCGCACGGTTGAGTGAAGACATTGCTGCGCTTGCGGTCCGGGTATTCGCTCTTATGGAGACAAACATTCCGATATAGCCCGCGATGCCCGAACAAAACGCTCCGAGCATGAAGGCGAGCGCGGTATATGACGCCAGACGTACCGGGTCGACCGGGTCGTTCGGCATCGGGCTTCTTACAAAAGCGTAAAGCACAAATATTATTCCTGCTGTGACGACGCTGAGCAATGCAATCGTCGAGTACTGTCTTCTCAGAAACGCTTCGGCCCCCTGTCTTATTGCATCCCCGATCTTCTGCATCTCGGGTGTTCCACGATCTTGTTTCAGGATCTGGCGCGCAAGGTACACCGCAAACAAAAGTGAGAGGACACTGATCGAAAGAATTAGACCTAATTCCACTATCGTTCTTCCTCCTTTAAGGTTATTTTACTGACATTTATGGAAAAAGAAGGCGTGACTAGGAAAATCACGCCAATGAGATGAAGCTATTGACAGCCTATCGATTTTTGGAGCTTGATCATTTGTTCGTGGACCGGATCGCCTTTGCTGACCGCATTAAGTACCTTCTTGATTTCCACACAAGCCTGATCGATTTTCCCCATATATGCGTAATCCTGAGCAAGCAGAGCGAGCGTCTTGGTATCCTTCGGTGCGTATTTCAATGCTGATTGGAGACTGGTGAATGCGTCCTCGTAAAGCTTCTTCGCCTCTTCGGGCCTGTTCTTCTGTATCTTTGCGGCCTGTATGATCTGGTAAACGGCGATGTAACGATAAGCGTCGTTCAAATCCGAAGAATGGTCGGCTCCCGACGTATCTGCGAGCGCCAGCTTTATAAGGTGTGTGTAAACAGTAACCGCTTGTTCCATCGAGTCGGAAGCAGAATACGCGAGAGCGAGCCACTTGTTGGCAAAATAATTGTCGGGCTTCTCCACCGTCACCATTCTCAAAGTATCGATCGCGGCAGACATATGCTGCGCCGCAATGTAACACAGACCGAGATTCAGCTTTGCGCCGATGTCGTTCGGCTCGAGCTGCAAATATTTCCTGAAATAACTTATCGCCTCGTCGTAATGCCTCATAGTGAACAACACGCCGGCCAACTGGTTCTCAATCGGCGCGAGAGTCGAGTCCAGACTGATGGCTTTTTCCCATGAACTGACTACCGCGGCAGTGTCGTTCACAGCTTTGGCAGCGAGACCGAACCTGACGAGATCCCTGACACTCATCGAGTCGACCGGGATCGATTTATAGAGATTGTACGACTGCGACGGCTCCTTCTGGAAATAATAAGCGGACGCAAGAGACTTCTTCGCCTCGAGTGAATTGGGAACTTTCGTCAGATATTCCTGGAAATATTTCACCGCATCGCTGAAGAGATTCGCGTTGAACGCACAATCCGCAAGTTCGAACAGAGCTTTGTTGTCGTTCGGTACCAGTTCGTGGTATTTCTTAAGGAAAGGATAGGCGTCCTTATATCTCTTGTTCACATACAGAAGATCGCCCGCCTGGTATTGTCCCTGCGGGTTGTTCGGTGCCAGCTCAGATACTTTCACAAATTGCTTGTATGCGTCCGCGCCGTCGGCGTTCTTCAAATAGGCATTTGCAAGCCGCAGCCTGACGGGTATGTTCGTCGAATCGAGCTTCAGCGCTTCGAGATAAAATTGGATTGCGGTATCGTAGATATTCTGCGCCTTATAAGTGTCCGCGATCCCGGCAAGGGCCCGCGGGTCTTTGTCGTTCATATCATGGGCTTTATAGTAAGCCTGCATTGCCTGGTTGACGGAATCCGCGACCAGATAGGCATCTCCGAGCGAGATGACATAGTTCTCGTTCTTCGAGTCGTTCTCGATAGCAGTGTTATAGTTTTGAATCGCCAGGGAATAATTCTTCTGACTCGCATAAACACGGCCTAGCCCGTAGTAGGCGGCCGCCATTCTGTTGTCAAGCTTGATCGCCCTGTTGAAATAGTATTGGGCGCTGTCTAAGCTGTCAAGCTTGAGGAATACTTCACCGAGGTAAAGGTTCCCCTTCTTCGAATTCCGGTCCCTGCTGATTTCTTCCCGCAGTAACGGAAGTGCCCCCTGGTAGTCGTTCTTCTCAAACAGTGCGATGCCTTCCTTGAGCGGATCCTGGGCATACGCCCGCAGGCTCATTGCGGATAAGAAAAGGACGAGAAAAAGCGTAAGTGTTTTTTTCATAATGGCTGATTGTTTAGTTGTATTAATCTCACAGGCATAGTGGCCGGAACAAGCCCGTCGTTTACGAAAATCTGCTGACCGGAGGCGCTGACAGCAAATGTCAGGAATCCAGCTCCGAGTCCGTCACCGAGATTCCGGGTCAGGAAAAATATCGGACGTGTCAGCGGGTAGTAGTGCCTATAAATGTGCGCCTGGTACGGATAATAGTAGCTCCCAAAGGTATTCGGGTCGATATGCTTCATCATGCTGGAATCGACTTCGGCAATCTCAAGAGCGCGAGGAGAAGGCTCCCTGGATGAGACCAGGTCCTGACCTGAGTTCAACCAGTTCGAGCTGATCAATCCGATCGCGTTCCTAGTTTTACTGACGAACTTGTAGACATTCGCCATAGTCGTGCAGGGATAGGCGGCGGTAAAATTCTCATTACCCAATACCCTGTCCTTGAAAAACTCAAGTGTCCCCGAATTCGGGCTTTCAAGTGCAGGAATTATTCTCCCCTGGAAATTCGGATTTACCTGTCCCCAGAGTGCAGTCTTGCCGTCGAAAATATTCCGGAGTTGATCGGTATTCAGTCCCTTAGTATGATTCTTGGAATTCACAATCACCGCTACGCCGTCGAGAGCCACCCGCGTCGAATCTGCTTTGATGTCGTGCTTCTTCATCGCATCGAGTTCGCCAGACGTGAAGTATCGTGAACTTACGACAAGATTTGTCTCGCTGTTTACGAGTTTCGCGATTGCTACACGCGAGGGTACCGCGTGTACTGTGATGTGGGCTTTCGAATAGAGCTCCATGAACCTATTCGCCAGCTTGGTAATGACGGGAGAAACCGATTCCGCGCAATAGACTTCCAGATTGCCCGACGTGGGTGTCGAGGTAGGACCGATTTTCTTACGGGTACACGACGACACGAGCATACCCAGCCCGAGCGCGGCAATTATGATGAAGCGTTTACTGATCGTCATCCTGCTTTGCTTTCGTAAGAGTGATCACATAACGATAGATTCCCCAGAGAATCAGCACAATCCCGAGCGTCACCCTGAATTGTTCCAGGAAATTCCTCCGAAAATACACTCCGAAAATAACAAAAAGTCCGCCGAAAAAAAAGATGGCGGACATAATGTACCCAATATATTTAGCCAGCTTGTTCGTATTACCCTTCTCACCGAGGATTACTGTTTCTGCAGCTTGAAAGTGAAGGGTATTACGACCCAGACTGCAACCGGACCATGGTTCATGATTGCTGGTGTGAACCTGTACTGCATTGCCGCATCGACTGCGGCCTGGTCGAATATCTGGGCATCGCTCTTCAGAACGACCGCCTTGTGAGGCTTACCGTCTTTGTCGACCCAGATTTTCACGATGACTCTTCCTTCGATACCCGCTCTCTGTGCGAGCTCCGGATACTTGGGAGTCACCTGCTTTATGATCTGAGGCTCTTTCTCCACGGGGACGAAATCGGGCGGCGGACCATCGTTTTCAGGAACCTTGAAATTGCCGAGAGATACTCCTACCGAATCTCCACCTGTCCCCTGCGTAACGGGACCGGCAATCTTGCTCAACTGTTCCTGGGTCGCGATCGTCTGTTCCGGCGAGACCTGAGCATCAGGCACAGGAACCGGAATACCAACGTTCGGTTTGGCCATGGGGGTAGAAAGCTGAATCTTCGGTAGTGCCTGCTGGTTCATGATCGACGGCGGCGGCCCGAGTTCACTGTACTTCAGGACTCTCACCATCGGGACATTCTCGTCTTCCCGGCTCAAATATTGCGCACCCCAGTACGCACCCACACCGAGAAAATGAACGGCTATTGCAATAGCCAGACCGACCCCGGTGTACTTCTGAGCCAGGCGCTTAAGGAGAGGGGCGCCGTATTGTCCCTGAGCAACGGCACCTTGTGCTGCTTTACTTTTAGCCATGTTACATCAACCTCCTTTTCATTTCGCGCCAACCTTTGCTAACGCTGCCTGATCTTGAGGCGTCATAGGCGCTAAACTAAAGCGCGTCACGTTGTCGAGGTTCAATTCGTCAAGTATGTTTATCATATCCTGATACTTTGCTTTTCTATCAACCTTTATAAGGGTGACAAGCCGCGGATTCGCTTTGTTCTCATCGATGATCAATTTGCGGAAATCTTTCCATGCAACCGGTTTCGGCGGCTGCGTGCCAATCTCCCAATAGATTGATCCGTCGGGCACAACCAGGAGTGTCATCAGGTTCGAAGCGGCAATTTCAACCTTCGTATCTCCGGGCGGGAGATTGATCTCCATCGCCTGGGGACGATTGAAAGCCGTAGTCAACATGAAAAAGGTCAACAGAAGGAACGCAACGTCCACCATTGGCGTCATGTCGATGCGTATAGCAATCCTTCTCTTCTTCTTATGACCGCCTTTTTTCTTGCCATGAGGCTCGGCTACTTGTACGTCAGCCATGCTTAACCCTCCTTACCGCCTCCGCCGCTGCGGAGTTCAGTTTGTAGGTTGAACCTCGAGACTTGCGCCTTCTGAAGGTCGTTCATGACGTCCATGATCGGCCCGTAGTCGGCATCCTTGTCAGCTTTGATGACGGTTATCAACCTTATGTTCTGGATACGTGCCTGCACCACGAGGTTGGCAAGGTCCTTTTGCTGAATTGGAACCGCCGGCACCAGCCAAACAGGCACAATCTTCCCGTCCTTGTCCTGTATCCCGTTCGGATACATAGGCTCAAAGAGGGCTCTCATTATCTGCTGCTGATCGACTCCCATGAATATCTGTCCTGCTTTGTCGATACTTATCGTAAGGACTCCGCTTTCAGGCAGCTTCGGACCCTTGTCCGACGACGGCAGTGTAATGTCAACTGCCTGCGGCGGCTTGAATTGGGTCGTCATCATGAAGAACGTAAGAAGCAGCATAGCAACGTCCACCATCGGCGTCATGTCGATCCTGATAGCGAGCCGTCTTTTCTTGATTTTAGGCATTTGCTAAGCTCCTTGAAAGCGGTTACTTACTGTCGAAGTTTCTCGAATTCAAAATGGCAATGATGCTGGCGGTCGCTTCATCAATCATATAAGTGAAACCGTCTACTTTATTAACAAAGAAGTTGTACGCAACGATTCCCGTGATAGCCGCGATCAAACCGCCTGCGGTGTTGATAAGCGCTTCGGAAATACCGATCGACAACTGAATAGCGTCCGGCGCGCCGGCGTGAGCCAGAGCCTGGAATGCCCGGATCATTCCGATAACCGTTCCGAGAAGTCCGACCATAGTGGCAATCGAAGAAATCGTGGATAGAACGATGAGGTTCTTCTCGAGAAGCGGGGTCTCCAGCATCGTTGCCTCTTCGATAGCTCGCTGGACTTCCGACATATACTTCTCAGCCTGAATGTGGCTGTCTTTCAAAACTTCCTGGTATCTCTCCAGACCGTTGCGAATCACGTTAGCCATCGAGCCTCTCTGTTTGTTGCAGACTTCGATAGCGGACTTGATATCACCGTTGTTGAGGTTGTCTTCGACGTCTTTGAGAAACTTTGTGAGGGAACCTTTCCCCTGCGCTTTACGGAGAGAGAAAATGCGCTCGAACACGTATGTGAAAACCATTATCGAGAGCATGATGAGGAGAACTACAAGTGGACCTCCCTTTGTGATGAAGCCGGGAAGGAAATAGGAGTAGACCACGTAAGCAATAGCAAAAGCGACGATAATGAGAACCGTCGCGAACAGGCCTTGTTTCATTTCAGTAAAGCCTCCTTCTGAAGGTTTTTGTTAATAATGTTGAGTTGAGCAAAACTATTTCTTCTCTTTCGAGAAACTCGCAACCGCATCGATCTGCGTGTCACGCACATCAAACACCATCGTCAACTTCGTCACGACGAAAATGTTTTTTATGTTTTTGTTGAGGTTCGCCAGTTTGACCTCCCCGCCGTTCTTGGCGTAATGAGTATGCGCCCAAATCAGAACTCCAATCGCGGTGCTGTTCAGATAAGTGGTCTTGCCAAGATCGACAACCAGCTTCTTGTTCCCGTCGGTGGATAACTTAGTGACCTCAGAGCGAAGTTCGTCCGTCTCTTCCCCACCTATCAACTCGCCTTTCGGCTCGATGACCGCTACCTCGCCGTCCGCAAGCTTCGATACCTTCAACGCCATTTTCTCCTCACTTTAGTTTAGAGTTTCTTCACTGCACGAAACGTTTCGTGAAGCGTAGCCTTAATTGAATTCGAAATATCAGAAATGCTGAAAGGCTTTTCAATGAATGCCGATACGAAGGCAGAAAGTGTCTTGCTCTGCATTTCACGCTCGGAGATTCCGACTGCAATCATCGGGACGCCAGGTTTTACTTTAGCGGCTGCCTCAACGAAATTTCCCAGCACTTTTTCGGGCATTTCACCGTCAACGATCACGAGATCGACGCGTGCTTTGATCAGACGCTCCAGGGCCGCATCCAAATTGTACTCGCAATGGACCTGAAATCCGATATGATGCAAATACTGCTTGATCAATCCGGACACCCTCAGGTCACTCGCGGCTATCAGGACACTCCTGGTTTCTTCAGGTACACGCACGGCTCTATATTGTCAATTTAGATGCCGAACACGCTCAACTTCGAAATCAACGAAATAAACCAGCTTTGGAACCTTCCAGCGCTCGGGGGTCTTCAGAATTACGTGTGTCGACGTGCAAATTGCAAGGAAGTAACGAAGATTGCAAGCCCATTCATTCGATTCGACACGCACGAAACTCTTCCCTGCGTTCCCTGTCGGCTGCTCCTTCCCGTCATGTTTTCAATCCGAACGCTTCTCCTTTCCGCAGGCACATCACAACGGAATCCCATTCTGCTTGACTTCCGCCACAGGCAGACTTAGATTAGTGATAGTTAACAGGGAGGAGACGAGGAGATGATTACCCATCAGGAAGTAAACCTTCTGCTTAACTATACGGCGCGTGAAGGACTCGCAATCTCTTTCTATCTCAACACTGACGGCACGGAGCGGAACAGGAACATTTGGAACATAGAGACGAAGGACATCGTAAAAAAAGCGCGCAAAGATCTGGAAAACATGAACGTCAGCCGCAGGTATTATGAAGCGGCCGAGAACAGTCTGAGAAAAATCCAAAACTTCGTCGGCGCAGAAAACTTCGCTCCTCACTATAAGTCTATGGCGATCTTTTCCAACGCCGTGGAAAACTTCTACCAGGTCTACCATCTGCCCGTAGCGCTGAAATCCAGTCTGACTCTCGACACAAATTTCTATCTCAGGCCCCTTCTTGCGATGCTGGAAGAGCATTACCGCATGGGCGTTGTCCTGGTAGATTCGAGACGAGCAAGGCTTTTCGAAATATATATGAATGAAATAGTCGAGCATAACGATTTCGCGACAAAGTCAAAGCCGCCCAGGAAGCCGCTCATGGAAACCTTCATGAAGCGAGAAAAGAACCTGATGCAGCGAAAAGAAGAAGAGACGAGGTTTCATTTATCTTCGACGGCGGACTCGCTCAAGGCCCACTTCGCCATGCGTCACTTCGATAAACTCATAATAGGAGCTCGCAAACCTCTCGGCGATCATCTCGCGAGACTCTTGCACCGTTCTCTGCAGTCGAATATTACCGCGGTAATGGAAATGGAAATAACCGAGAAGGAGAAGGACGTTCTCGCGAAAGCCATCCAGGCCGAGCGAAACTTCGAAGTGGAGGAAGAACGCAAGCTTTTGAGGAGGATAAGCACCGAGATCGAAAAAGACGGTTATGCAGTAAAGGGAATAACGCGAGTTCTGGAAGCAGCCCAGGAATATAACCTGCAAACGCTCGCCGTTGCCGAAGATTATTCCGTTCAGGGAATGGTTTGCCCTGAGTGCGGGATGCCTCACATCGACAGGCAGGTGTGCGTCTGTTGTGGCAGACAGCTTGTGGAGGTCCCTGACGTGATTTACGACCTCGTTGAAGAAGCCGCGAGGCAAGGCGCGACGGTTCGTCACATCAGCGGCGAGAGCCTTATGCCATCGCTGGAAAATGTCGCGGCTATTATTAAATTCAAGAGAGGCGAACTCGTGCGCATGGAAGAGGCTGCCGAGAACGAATTCTGATTCCCGGCTTTGGCGGCGGTTCGACTTCTCTCAATTCAAACCTCTTTTGTTCGCGTAGCTCAATAAGTCGAAAAGGGATTGCTGTACCATTACGCGCCGGTATCCGACAGCCCCTTTTTAATGAGTGGATATATTGTATATTCAGTTAGATACAATTTAGGGCTTAAGTAAAGGACCGGGTGTCTTCCCGGGGAAATAATAAATCGAAAGTAATCACAAAGTTGCGCAACCAGATCAGATACAAGAAGAGATTCACGAAGCAACCTAAAGAGAATTTAGTGACTGAAACCGCTTCGGAACAGGACATAAGAAAAGAGCTCGTCAAAATGTACCGGGAGGAATTCGGTAAATCTCCCGAAATAGTCACGAGCGCACCGGGAAGAATCAATCTTGTCGGCGAACACACCGACTACAATGGCGGCTATGTGCTTCCCATTGCCATCGACCGCAGAACCTATACGGCTGCAGGCCGGAGGGGCGGAGATCTTTTTATAGCCTACTCGAAGGAACTCAGCAAGAAGACGTCATTCGAAATTCAATCCGGCAAGTTCGAGCATTCGAATTTTTGGGTCAATTACATCAAAGGTGCGTGTACCCTATTGAGCGACAAGACCCCCTTGAAAGGGGTGAATTTTGCCATCGGGAGCACGGTTCCGAGAGGAAGCGGCCTGAGCTCATCGGCGGCATACGTCGTCTCCATCATTGAGGCCGTTTCAAGGCTCTATGATATTCGACTGAAGGACATCGAGGTGCCGATCCTCGCCCAGCGGATCGAAAACGAATTCGTCGGCGTGCAGTCGGGTATCATGGATCCGTTCGTCGCGAAATTTGCACGCGAGAACAACGCGCTCCTGGTAGACGCCCGCTCGCTAGAATTCAAGTACGTCCCCATCTCGGACAAATGCTCTTTCCTCGTGTGCGTTACCGGCGTCAAGCGCGCCCTTGCTACAACTGAATACAATAAACGCCGTCAACAATGCCAGATTGCCGTCGTCGGCCTCGCCGAGAAACTTAACCGCAATATCGCTTCCCTGAGAGATGTCACTCTCGAAGAGCTGAAAAGCCTGAAGAACGACTTCGACCCCACCCTTTATGCACGCTCACTTCACGTCATAACGGAGAGCCAGAGAGCGCTCCAGACTTTCGCCGCACTTGAGAACGACGATCTCGAGATGGTCGGGAAATTGATGCTCGAATCACACCTGAGCTTGCGCTCGAACTACGAAGTCAGCTCGCCCGAGCTTGATGCGTTTGTCGAAATCGCGGAACAAAGCGAGGGAGTCTACGGCGCGAGGATGACCGGAGCGGGATTCGGCGGAAGCGCCATCTGTCTGGTAGATGCCGACCTCGAAGAGGAACTCGCCGCTGAAATCGCCGCCAAGTACAAGGCGCGCGGCTTCGAGGGAGGATATGTCTTCATCGCAAGAACTGGCAGCGGATCTAAAGTAGAACACGCCTGACCGGTTCACTACCCTAAATCAAAGCGACCCGACCGTATGATTAAGTGGGCGCGATCTTGTCTGCGTCCCTTGTAAGAGCTGCACTTCATACATGGTCCGATTCCGGTAGTCTCTATCTATGAAGGACACCCCGTCGCTCGCTATTTTTTCTCCTCGAATTTCAACGCAGCGGAGTTAATACAATACCTCAACCAAGTGGGCTTCGGTCCGTCATTAAATACGTGCCCGAGGTGAGCCCCGCATTTGCTGCACTTCACCTCCGTCCTGATCATCCCGAACGTCGGGTCCCTTTCCTCATCTATTCTCGAGCCGTTGACCGGGGTGTAGAAACTCGGCCAGCCTGATCCCGACTCAAACTTCGTCTCCGAGTCGAACAGCTCACTTCCGCAGCAAACACAGCGATATATCCCCTTCCCGTGAAAGTCCCAGTATTTTCCCGTGAACGCCCGCTCAGTCCCTTTTTCCCTCGTAATATGGTACTCTTCCGGCGTCAGTTCCTTTTTCCAGTCCGCTTCGCTTTTCTTAACCTTCTTTTCCATATCAACTCCATACTTTTCATTACCCAACGCATGTTGACGGACATCGGTTCTCCATCGCACGAAGGTGACCGTCACTAAATCAGCCCCTTCAAATGCCGGTGACGGTCGCAACGAACCAGGCCGCGATGGCTTTCTCAGCGGGAAGTTTCCGCGATTTCCTCCCTCTTCATTAACTTCTCCGTCCTATCGAGTCCGGTCATCTCGTCGGCGCTCTGTTTCAATACGGCAATGGTGGATGTGTCTGTGTTATAGACCGAATTCAAACCCTGCGGCTCCTGTGGCGGGTCTCCCACATACGGATCACCGGGCCGCCACACGTGGTCCGCGTGCTGAGGGCGGCCTTCGCCGGCCCAGGCCCAGAAATTGGAACCGACAATCGGTGCTCCGGCCGCAGCGCTGTCGTAGACTGCACCGAGGATGGTCTTGAAATACCGGTCACGCGCTGTCGTCGGCGTGCCCGGATCGTACGCTTCGTTGTCGCGCGGTAGGCCGAATTCCTCCATGACGATCGGTTTGTTCAGCTCACGCGCAAGATGGATCTGGAGGTCGATATAGTTCAGCGCCTTAATGACAGTTGAATCGTAAGTCCCGGAAATATCCTTCGCGTTGAACCATCCCCAGTTTTTCGGCCAGAGATGAAATGTGAGATAATTGATATACTTCGTCTTGAAACCATCCAGGAAGTAGGTGGTATCCTGAAGAGTCCCTATGGTTCCTTCGCTCCCCGTGGTAACGAGATGATTAGGATCAAGGATGTGGATATAATGAGCCGTGGAATCGATCCAGTGATACCATTGATGAAGATATTCGGTGGTCGTTCCCGGCCGAGGCTCGTTTGCCAGCTCCCATGCCATGATGGTCGGATCATCCCGGTAGTAGAAGCCGTCGTATTTGTTCTTCCTGTTCAGGAGATCATAAACATAATTGTAGAAAAGCGTTTCCGCCTTTTTGTTCACGTAGAACGAGGCGGCGTACTTCATAAACGCCCCGTAGCCGGAGACGCTCGGTCTGACACCGCCTCCACCGTTCGCCCAGTCGTTATACTGCGCCATACCTCCCGACCATTGCCAGTAGTTTGTGAGAAAAATGACCGCGTGCATTCCGCGCTTGTGCATTTCGCTCAAAAGGTAATCGAGCCCGTCGAGGAGTTGTTTATTGTATACTCCCGGTTTTATCTGGATTGCGGGCTTCAGCGAGGAACTCAGGTATGACAGGTTGGACCCGCCGAGAATTCTCAGGTTCGTGACGCCCATAGACTTAAGCTTGTCCAGTTCCCTTCTGAGCCTGGCCCTGTCACCGCCGGGCCCTTTCGAACCGAGGTAGCACCCGTACCATAAATTGGTGCCTGTGAAGTAGTACGGCTTTCCTTTGTACTCCAGTTGAGAGCCGTTCACTTTGATGTATTGCGGCCGCTCCCAGAAGAAGAAGGTGGAACAGGAACTGAGGAGTACGGACAATAAAAGGAGTTGAACTAGTAGGAAAAACTTCCGCATGGGTTACTCTTTCGATGAAGTTTGTGAAAGTCCCGGAAGATCGCGAGCGACATCCTGATTCGGCCCCGGTTGTCCCCGGGCCTGATGGTTCTACACCAATCCGGTGTGCAGCACTATGCCCGGTCGGGTTCAGCCGGGTGTTTGAAGACTAAGGAATTTAAATCAGCGCCTCATAAATTGCGACTCACCTGGAAAGCACCGGCGTCATTCAAGCTTTGGTCGTTCAGAGGATAGGAATTCCCGTGAGCGAATGCACAGTGTGGGACGAGAGTGATCATGACGTTGACAATGAGTCCCGTTGCGCAAAACCGGACTTTGTAAATCTTTTCACACCTCTTTGATGACTCCCTTGAAGCACCCAAAAGCATAGAGACCGTCCCGGCAGAGCGTTCCATGAGCTTCGCACCCGGCGGCGCGATCTATCCTGAAGCTAAGAGAGATGCGGATATTTTCAAGGCTTTGCCGCAGACAGTTTTTTGCGGGATGAGGCACATCGGTCCGGGCCCACATCATTTCAAAAAGTAACTGACGCCGAGCCAGGCGTTCTCCGAATTGTGGTTTCCGCTGAGGCCGTCGATCTGCCACCCGCTGCGCAGGAGTTGTTCGAAGAACCCTTCGGGTCCTCCTGCACTGGATTGGCCGGGAGTTAACCCAAGTTCAACACTTCTCGGTCGAAAACGGGTTAGTGGAGTTGAGTAGTTGCTCGAGCTTTGAGTCGATGTCGATACAAAGATTGTGGAACGAGGCAACTTTCTCGTTCAGTGCTTTCGAACTTTCAATTTTGGCCGGCCTCTCGATAAAAAAAGTGTCCACGGCCTTGTGCATCGAATTCCTGTTCTCATGCTGCTTGTCCATAGTAGTTCCTTTCCTTCTTGATGAGTGTGCTTTGCAAGAAGTTCGCAGCCGTTTGCAAGTCGATGAAAGTACGTTGCGAACAGTTTACTCCCGTTTGCAAACCTGTGAGCGGCAATTACGAGAAAGCAAAAGTGCATTACGAGAGATCAAAATCTCTATGCAAGAGTGCGAATCCGCAATTCCAGCTTGTTTTGAGGACCACCGAAGTCGTGCGGTTTTTCCCGACAATACCGGGCCCAGAAATGAACAATTACGATTCATGTCACACCCAGTTCAGTTAGAAAATGAGCCCAATAGAATTGGCTCTATTCCAAGGAACGGCCCCTGAGCCATCTTCCGGCCGCTCTCGAGTCGAGGGAACTATCTACGCCCTAATGAGGATTCGCAGCCTATCTGGTTCTTCCGTAGACGGAGAATACTAGCGACCCGTCACTATCACGAAACGTGCTTAAAAAGATTAGGCGTTTCTGATCAGCAGAAACTGGTTCGAAAGATCCGGGGGTTCGATTGAGCTTACCCTTCTCAGCTGCCCGTTGTGCGACTCCAACTATCTCGCCAGATTATAAACCAGAGGGCCCTAAATGTCAAATCTTTTTTCGAGAGTCGACGCGGGAGAGGCTGCCGATCGTTAGCGTTTTTCTTACTGAGGGAGTTCGTCCGGGCGATGCTGGGCATGGCACCGACAATTAGTGCTCACCTGTATAGGCCGCATGGTCATTAGAAATAGAATCCGCGGCGAACCTATCGTTCCCTTTTATTCGTGTTCCATCTTCGTTTAGCCTATGTCTTTAAAATGAGGAGCGATTATAAAAACATTGTCTGTCCATTTCATGGAACTTTAGGCGTGAGGCGGGGTTTACTGATGGATATGAGAAAATCACAAAAAGTTACTTCGTCGGGATCGATAGTGGTCCTCCTCGCATGCATTCTACTCGGTATCGGTAAAGTGCAGGCTCAGTCATTGACCCCAAGGGTCATAAGCGTCGGCGGCGTCTTTGGCGATCCATCAGGCATTACGATGCGAATACCGTTCGGCATCTCAAGGGCATTCGACATCGGTTTCGGGCCCGACTATTTCGGTTCTCCCAGACTTCAGGTCGACTACGTCTGGGTGTTCCACGCGTTCAAGTCAAATGTGTTCAGCGAGTACTGGGGTCCGGGACTTGCTGTAGCGTTTGCGAAGGGAATAAACTCGTTCTATACTAATGAACCGATGAAGGAACACTTTGCCGCTACTGAAGACAACTCCTTCCAAATAGGGGGACGCGCGATATTCGGCCTGAGCATCACGCCGAAAGCGGTCCCGTTCGAATTCTTCGTTGAAACCGGTCCACTCCTGCCGGTAAGCCGTGTCTTCGACCTCGACTTCGACGGCGCCGTCGGAGTTAGGTACAAGCTTTAAGTACCTTAGGGCTGTCGCCATACGGATCTTCGCGGATAAGGAATTTCAAAAAGTAAATCCGCGCCGATCCGTCGGTTCCGTCTTACCCGCGATCCACCCGTGCTTGCGTACAAGATGGGTCTGCGACAAATTTGTGAGTGGTCTTGCATTTTTCGATGGTTTTGGGTATATTCTGGATGCTTGTAGGCAACCAGAAGAGAGGAGATCTATGGGAAATACCATCGAA
>JAJZVO010000017.1 GCA_021845665.1 Bacteroidota bacterium
TCAATTGGAACACTGGGCCGATGGTTCATATAAGCAGCAGTGAAAATGAGGTAGCATAATCGAATTGCTTCCGGCTATTTTCAGCTTCGGAAGCGCTTATTAATGGAGGATATCGGAATGTATTCACCGAACGAGCATCGTTACGACGTAATGAAATATAACAGGTGCGGCAAAAGCGGTCTGAAATTACCTGCGATCTCGCTTGGATTCTGGCACAACTTCGGCGGCGTCGACTTGCTGGAAAACTCCCGCGCGGTGGCGCGCCACGCGTTAGATCTCGGCATAACGCATTTCGATCTCGCGAATAATTACGGCCCGCCTCCGGGATCTGCCGAAGAAACGATGGGATATATTCTAAAGAACGATCTGCACGGCTACAGAGATGAGTTGATAATCTCATCCAAAGCCGGGTACGGTATGTGGCCCGGGCCATATGGCGACTGGGGATCAAGAAAATTCCTCGTCGCGAGTCTCGACCAGAGTTTGAAGCGCATGGGGCTCGACTATGTCGATATCTTCTATCATCATCGACCTGATCCGGAAACCCCGCTTGAAGAGACGATGGGCGCCCTGCAGGACATCGTCAGGAGCGGGAAGGCGCTCTATGCCGGCATCTCGAACTATCCTCCCGACTTGACACGGAAGGCGGAAGAAATCATGAGGTCGGCGGGGATGCATATTCTGATTCACCAGCCGAAATACAGCATGTTCGAGAGATGGATCGAGGATGGACTCCTGAAGGAACTAAGGGACGACGGCATCGGATGCATCGTCTTCTCGCCGCTGGCTCAGGGGCTGTTGACGGACAAATATCTTGAAGGGATTCCCGCGGACTCGCGAGCGGGGAGGCCGACGGGCTTTCTCAGGCCCGAGCACGTCACCGAAGAGAAAGTCGCCAAAGTCAGGAAGCTGAATGAGATGGCGAAGGCTCGCGGGCAGAAGCTTGCTCAGATGGCACTTGCATGGGCCATGCGTCACAGGGAAGTCACCTCAGCAGTGATCGGCGCGAGCAGAGTAAGCCAGATAGACGATGCAGTAAATGCGATTTCGAGCCAGCCCTTCGCCACAGATGAACTTAGAAAGATCGACAGCATACTGGCGGGGAAGTAGAGGACTTAAATTGAATATACCCCGTGAAGCATCAGGCACCAATGACGGCGAAGCCGGCAAACGCGAACAAGATCGCGGACTCTCTGCCGTCTTGCTCTGGTCTTGTCCCGACCGAAAAGGTCTCGTCGCGAAAATCTCTCAGTTTCTTTTTGAGCGCGGCGGAAACGTAATAGACCTAGACGAGCATGTCGACCGGAGCGATAATACATTTTTCCTCCGTGTCGCGTGGGACATGAGAGGATTCAGTGTTCCCCCGGATAAGCTTAATGATGCCGTCGCCCCGCTGGCAAAGGAATACGGAGCCAGGTGGACGATCAGGCTGAACGACAGGAAGCGTAGGCTGGCTATATTCGTTTCCAGGCTGGGCCACTGTCTCCAGGAAATACTCTGGCGACTCGAACTCGGGGAGTTCGAAGCCGAAATTCCGGTTATCGTATCCAACCACGAGGACCTTCGTCCGATTGCCGAGCGATATCGAATACCATTCCATGTATTTCCAATGACGAAGGAGATTAAGGAAGGAGTCGAAGCCGATGAGCTGAAGCTTCTTCAGCGAGAGAATATTGACACAATCGTGCTCGCACGATATATGCAGATACTCTCTCCTGCCTTCGTGAAAAAATACCCCGAGAGGATCGTCAATATCCATCACTCTTTTCTCCCTGCATTCGCCGGGGCAAATCCCTACCGCAAAGCGTTCGAACGGGGAGTGAAAATAATCGGCGCCACATCTCATTATGTGACCGATGTATTGGATGAGGGGCCAATAATCGAGCAGGATATCGTGCGGATCTCGCACAGGGATTCACTTGACGACCTGATCCGGAAAGGAAGAGATCTTGAACGACTTGTTCTCGCACGTGGGGTGCGATTGCATCTTGAGGACAGGGTACTGGTTCACGGAAGGAAAACTGTCGTCTTCGGGTGAATGTATTGATGCTGTTAGTTATCTTTACGTCGTAAGCATAAGATTGTCCGAGAATTTGGCCTGAGTCTTCCGGGAGGACATTTGATCGATTTTATTCCGCAACCCTACAAACTCTTCAACAAGATCCAGCACTACGAGTGGGGAACCCGTAACGATGAAGCTTTCATACCTAAATTTCTCGGACAGCATGCGGCTCCTGGTATTCCGTATGCAGAGCTCTGGATAGGCTCGCATCCCAAAGCTCCATCCGAGATCGAGATCGGAAGCCGGCGGATTCCCCTGAACGAAGTAATCGCACAGCATGGTCATCACAGCCTTGGGAAATATGTATACGACAAGTTCTCCGGGACGCTTCCCTTTCTCCTGAAAGTACTCTCTGCCGGGCATGCCCTTTCAATACAGGCTCATCCGAACAAGAGTCAGGCAGTGAGGCTGCACGCGTCTCATCCTGAGCATTATCCCGACGATAATCATAAGCCCGAGATTGCCATCGCGATCGATTTTCTCAGCGCACTTGTTGGATTCAAACGGGCCGTGCAGGTTGCCAATTCGCTTCGCGCGGTGCCTGAGATAGGGGAATTCGCGGATGAAAAGCTCTTCGCAAGGGTAGTGGACCGGAGCGCGACGAATTCCCTGGAAGGAGCAATTAAAGACCTCTATTCCGATATCATGTCTCGCGGACAGGACAATGAGCGGCTATCCTCGTGTGTGCGGAAGATCCGAGAACGTCTTTTGCGAAAGGGCGTGGGGAGGCCGGAGGAAAGTCAGTTCCTGGCACAATATGAAATTTACGGAGACGATATCGGACTCCTCTCTTTCTTTTTCTTCAATATGGTACAGTTGAAGCCGGGTCAGGCGATATTTACGGATGCGGGCGTTCCCCATGCTTATATCGAAGGAAACATAATAGAGTGCATGGCGAATTCCGACAACGTCGTCAGAGCCGGTCTTACAAATAAATTCAAGGATGTCGCGACGCTCCTGGAAATAATCAGGTTTGAATTCTCGGACGCCGGCATCATCGACCCGGATTCAAGATCGGGCGAAGTCGTGTATGATACGAAGGCAGAAGAATTTCGGATCACTCGCTTTCTGAAAAAGGGCGGCTTCAGGAAGGTCTGTAAGTCCAACGACAGGCCTTCGATCTGTCTCGTAGCCGGCGGTGAGATCGAGGTCGTGTGGAATCACGCCGGTGTTGACTACCTGAAGAGCTTTTCCAAAGGAGATTCCTTTTTCCTGCCGGCATTTCTCAAGGAGTTCCGTGTTTCGTCCGGGCAAGACTCGGATTGTTTCATCGTCAGGATTCCCTGAAATAGCGCGGAACCAGCCGGCAGAAGTGCGATTGGACTTGCGGTCCTAATGAAATCTCTGAAAAAGAGTTGTCAGGATGGCGAATGTCTATTTTCCACGGAGAAATTGTGCACCGGCGTCGGCGGAGATTCTCCTTATCGTGTTTGTGACGCTCGTTGTACCGGTGAGGGCACAAAAATTCGGCGGAATTGCTCTGACCCCGCCAATGGGATGGAATAGCTGGAATAAGTTCGGTCCGAATATCAACGAACAGATGATTCGCGAGATGGCTGACGCGATGATTTCCTCCGGCATGAAGGCTGCCGGCTACGAGTTCATAAATATCGATGACACGTGGGAAGGGTACCGCGACAGCCTCGGTTTCATCCATCCCGATTCTGCCCGCTTCCCGCACGGCTTGAGAGCACTGGCGGACTATATGCACTCCAGGGGGCTGAAGATCGGCATCTATTCAGACGCGGGAGACAAAACATGCGCAGGCCGACCCGGAAGCCGTGGGCATGAATATCAAGACGCTTTGACTTATGCGAAGTGGGGAATCGATTATCTGAAATATGATTGGTGCAACACCGACGGACTGAATCCCGTCGGCGCCTACACGACAATGCGTGACGCTCTCTACTCAGCGGGCCGTCCGATAGTCTTCAGCATCTGCGAATGGGGAAATGCAAACCCGTGGCTATGGGCAGGCAGCATCGGCAATCTATGGAGAACCACGGGAGATATCAGCGCGAACTTCGATCATAACATAGATCATGGGACGTGGGTGCAACTCAGCGTTATGTCGATTCTCGATCTCCAGAACGGGCTAAGAGAATACGCCGGCCCGGGCCGCTGGAACGATCCCGATATGCTCGAGGTCGGAAACGGAATGAGCGGCAGCGAGGACAGGGCGCACTTCTCGATGTGGTGCATGCTGGCGGCGCCTTTGATTGCCGGAAATGATTTGAGAGAGATGGCGCCCGAGACGAAGGCCATTCTCGAGAACAGCGATGCCATCGCCGTCGACCAGGACTCTCTCGGTATCGAAGGGTTCAGATACTCCTCCGCGGACAGCGTCGAAGTTTGGTTTAAGCCGCTCACGAAAGGAGATTGGGCGATGTGCTTGCTGAATCGAAGTGTGAAAGCGAAGAGGGTCTCGTTCAATTTCGCGGATGAGACTGTATCTGACAGCCTTTCCCACAGGGATACGGATTTCGGGAAAACCACCTACGCACTTCTGGACATTTGGACGGGGAAGGATCTCGGCAACACTAATGAGCCTCTCGATGCTGAGATTCCCGGGCACGACGTTCTCATGCTGAGACTCGTCAAGGAGTAGAAGGAGACCGGTCGTTTTGTTCGTGCTAAGTGCGAGCGGTGCACTCAAGGCGGGTTTTTCAATGGCAAACTCTTTCATCAAGAAAATGTTGGAGGCACTGTCAAATGAAGATCATAGCAATTGTTCTGTTTATCCTGGGAACATTTTTCCTTTCTGCGATGGCGCGCGAGAGCTACCGGCTCACCAGGAGCGGCGTGATTGTCACGGTGGCGGACGCCGTGACGAACGGGGCCAGGTTAGTTCGTGTCCAGCCGGTTACAGACAGGATAATCCGCATTACAGCGGTTCATGCCGCCGGCTTTCCAAAGTGCGAGAGCCTGATGATCGCTAACAAACTGCCTGTTGCGAAGTGGAGTGCTACCGAGTCGGGCGGCGAAGTGGTTGTCAGAACTGCGGAGTTACAGGTCAGAATCTCGACGAAGACGGGGTCGGTTCAGTTTTGCGATGTCAAAGGGACCCCGATTCTTACGGAGCTCAAGGACGGCGGAAAGACGATCGAGCCGGTCACCCTTGAGGGGAAACATCTTTTCAGGATACGCGATCAGTTCCAATCCCCGTCCGATGAGGCGTTCTACGGACTCGGCCAGCAGCAGGAGGGACTTTTCAATTTCAAGGGACAGGATGTCGATCTGTATCAATACAACACCAAGATTTCGATTCCGTTTGTCGTGTCGAGCAGGCATTACGGCATTTTATGGGACAATTACTCGCGCTCCAAGTTCGGTGACCCGCGTAACTACGGGAATCTATCGACCGCGTTCAAGCTTTTCGGCGCGGGCGGGAAAGAGGGAGGATTGACTGCCCGGTATACGAGAGAGTCCGATAAGTCGAAGGCCAAAGTTGAGCGGTCTGAATCTGAAATCGACTACGAATTCATACCGGACCTCAGGAAGCTTCCCGAGGGATACTCCCTGGCCGGAGGAGAAGTGATCTGGGACGGATCATTTGATCCCGATTCCACCGGGCTTTACTACTTTCGTCTTTATGCGGCAGGCCACTGCAAGATGTGGATCGACAATAAGCTTATCGCCGACCGGTGGCGGCAATCATGGAACGCCTTCGTCCATCTTTTCAGTCTGCAGCTGGAAAAGGGGCATAGATATCCCATCCGCGTCGAATGGATCCCCGATGGCGGAGAGGCTTTCATTTCGTTGAAGGTCAAGACTCCGATTTCTCCTGCGGAACAAAACGAGCTCTCGCTCTATTCGCAATATGCCCGCCAGTTGGATTATTATTTCATCTACGGCGACGACATCGATAGCATCATCAGCGGCTACAGGGATCTCACCGGGAAGGCACTGATTCCTCCGAAGTGGGCGTTCGGTTTCTGGCAGAGCAGAGAGAGGTACAAAACGCAGGATGAACTTCTGCAGGTAGCGAAAGAATACAGGAAGCTGAAAATACCCTTAGACAATATCGTGCAAGACTGGTTTTACTGGCCAGAGAGCGAATGGGGAAGCATGGAATTTGACGGCACGCGATATCCCGATCCGAAAGCGATGGTCGATGAAGTGCATAAACTTCATGAGCATATCATGATTTCTGTTTGGGCGAAATTCTACAAAGGGATAAAGAATTTCGACAGGATGATGGACAGGGGATACCTCTACATGGGAAACCTGGACATGAAAAACATGGACTGGGTAGGCAAAGGATATCTCTCCACATTTTACGACGCGTTCAATCCCGGCGCGCGGAAGTTGTTCTGGAAGATGGTGGATGAAAAGCTCTATCCGCTTGGATTCGATGCCTGGTGGCTCGATTCCGACGAGCCCGATATGCAGTCGAACCTTCCGATGAAGACGCGCAAATATCTGATGGACCCAACTTACCTCGGACCGGGAGCAGAGTACTTCGATGCCTACCCGCTCGAGCACTGCAAGGGTTTTTACAAAGGCCTGATGTCCGCAAATCCGGACAAGCGTGTCTTCATACTGAGCCGGTCGGCGTACGCTGGCTCGCAGCGTTACGGTGTGGCCGTCTGGAGCGGAGATATCGCATCGGCATGGCAGGACCTGGAAGGACAACTACCTGCAGGTCTGAATTACTCGATGTCGGGGCTTCCCTACTGGACATTCGATATCGGCGGTTTCGCGGTCCCGAACAAATTCATCGATGCCAAGGGTGAGGAGCTCCGTGAGTGGAGAGAGCTTCTCACGAGATGGTACGAGTTCGGAGCATTCTGTCCCATCTACCGTTCTCACGGGCAATATCCTTACAGGGAAATTTTCAATGTCGCCCCCGTTGGAAGTCCGGAGTACGACGCTATGGTCGGCGTGACGAAGCTTCGTTACCGCCTGATGCCGTACATCTATTCGCTCGCCGGTATGGTGTACTTCAAGAACTACACAATAATGCGCGCTCTCGTCATGGATTTCCAATCCGACGGGCATGTGAAAAATCTCAGTGACGAGTACATGTTCGGTCCCGCCCTTCTTGTTGCGCCTGTTACTTCCTATATGGAAAGGACGAAGCATGTGTACCTTCCGGAGGGAACCGGGTGGTACGGCTTTTATTCAGGGAAATATTTCGACGGTGGAAAGAACGTGACGGTGAACGCTCCTCTCGACGAGATACCTTTGTTTGTGCGCGAAGGTTCGATAATTCCGGCCGGACCCGTTGTCCAATATGCTGAGGAGAAAACAAACGGTGACATTACTCTGTATGTATATGCCGGCAAAGATGGGGAGTTCACGCTTTACGAGGATGAGGATAACAACAACAATTATCAGAAGGGAATTTGTTCGACGATAAAGTTCAGTTGGAACCAGGCAAAGCAGGCATTGACCATCGGGAAACGTGTAGGCAAATATTCCGGGATGACGACCACGAGGACATTCAACGTCATTGTCGTCTTGCCTGAAGAGCCAGCTGGCTTCGGGGCGATTCCCCAAACCGAGAAGAGTGTTAAATATACCGGAAGAAAGGTAACTGTGGAATTTTAAATTGAAAGGGAAAGGTTACTGCGGCAAAACCGGCGTCAATATTTCGTGCGCATGGTTCATGGCTCTTCGGGCCGAGGCCCATTTGAAGCACGCTGATGCTGCGGAAGAAGCATGATCCCACGGATTATGTTGTTAGTTAAAAGATACACTCCGTGGGAATCGCTCGTCCATCGGTCCTTCCCTTGCGCAAAAGTTCAGAGTTGGCGAGATGAACCAAATCAGCGCGTGTGATTTGGTCCCGCTTTTCTTGATTCATCGGCTAATTGGAACTATAATAGTAGTTGAAATCACTAGGACTTCTGGCTTGAATTGGAAAGCGCGGATAGGACTCGAGGGTAAATGATTTCACCCGCAAAGCCCGTCGCAGCACCGGCCTGACACATCGCAGGTTGTCGGCGGTCCCAGGCAACACGCCAATAATTGCTATCCCTGTTCAGAAAAGAATTCGGCACGAGAGCGTCTTTCATTCACATAAACTGTAAATGAGTAATTTTACAAAATTCCCTTACATAGAAGTAGGCGGGGACTACACCGGCGTGACCGGATGGGAAAAGATTTCAGAGAAGATATTAGAAAGCGTCTCGAGATCTGCCGGGAATAAAAATATCGTCGTCGTCGAATATTACCAGGGTGTCCTCGAAGAAGATACAACGGCGAAGCTGGTCTCCATGCTCAATCCGACACTGGTAATTCTTTCGAAGAGTTGCATGTTGCCTGAGGAGAGAATAAGGGAGATCGTTCATCCCGACGTTACTGACGACAGGATATTCGGTCGCATGACGACGCTGGAGATAGAAGATTATTTCGACGACGCCAAAGTGAATGAGGCTCGCGGCAAGATACGCTCAGTCGTAAACGGATTGGTGCTCGTCATCGGCACAGGTGCCTCGTATGTCGCCAAGAGTTTTGGCCTCCTTGTCTATGCCGACATGGCGAGGTGGGAAATCCAGCTACGCATGCGGCAGCATCTCGTCGATAATATCGGCGTGAATAACCGCGGCATCGATGACTGGTCGCTTCTCTACAAGCAGGGATACTTCGTCGACTGGAGAGTCTGCGACCGTCTCAAGAAAAAGCTGATGGAGAAGTGTGATTATGTCCTTGATACTAACGACAGGAATAATCCGAAAATGGTTGACGGGAAAGCGGTACTTGTTGGCCTCGCTCAAACGCTCACACGTCCATTCAGCGTCGTTCCTTTCTTCGACCCGGGTCCATGGGGGGGCCAATGGATGAAGGAACATTTGGGGCTCGATCCCGCCGTCGACAATTACGCCTGGTGCTTCAACTGCGTCCCCGAAGAGAACAGCCTTTTTCTCAAATTCGGCGAAACGATCATGGAGATACCGTCGATAGACCTGGTGTTCTACGATCCCAGGAAACTGCTCGGAGAAGATATCTTCAGCCGTTTCGGCGAAGAATTTCCGATTCGATTCGACTACCTCGACACATTCGACGGCGGCAACCTCAGCCTGCAGGTACATCCCTTGACCGAATACATCCGCGAGAAATTCGGCGTAAGCTATACTCAAGATGAGAGTTATTACATGATGGATGCGAAGGACGGTGCTGTCGTCTATCTGGGATTGAAAGAGGGCGTGAATCCTTCGATCATGATAAATGAGCTCGAAGATGCACAGGAGAAGGGAACGCACTTCGATGCCGACAAGCATGTCGAGAAATGGCCCGTGAAAAAGCACGACCATTTCCTGATACCTGCGGGCACTGTCCACTGTTCAGGAAGGAACAGCATGGTGCTCGAGATAAGCGCGACGCCCTACATCTTCACTTTCAAACTCTGGGATTGGGGAAGGCTCGGACTCGATGGTAGACCGCGCCCCATCAACATCGAACACGGCAAGAATGTTATACAATGGAACCGAACCACTTCATGGACGCGGGGAAACCTGGTGAATCGCATAGAAACTGTCGCCACCGGGGACGGATGGAGAGAGGAACGAACGGGCCTCCACGACTTCGAGTTCATCGAGACGCGCCGTCACTGGTTTTCGAAAACTGTTTTGCATAGTACCGGTGGAACCGTGAACGTCCTGAATCTCGTCGAAGGAGACGAAGCCATAGTGGAAAGTCCAGGTGGTACCTTCACCCCGTTCATAGTTCATTACGCAGAAACCTTCATCGTTCCTGCCGCGGTTGGAGAGTACACAGTTCGTCCATATGGGGAGAGTGAAGGGAAGGAATGCGCGACGATTAAGGCTTACGTTCGCAGGAAATCTTAACGTGTAACCAAACTTAGTTAGAGGGAGAACGATGGAGGAAAAGACAAGTACATTCTTGATTATAGCATCGACGGTCGCCGCGCTCGGAGGATTGCTGTTCGGGTTCGACACTGCCGTCATCTCAGGGACCACGCCGTTCATACAGCCTTTCTTTCATCTGAGCGATGTCGGACTCGGCTGGACTGTGAGCAGCCTTCTCATCGGCTGTATCATCGGCGTAACGCTGTCGGGCCGGCCCGGGGATCTCTTCGGAAGAAGAAATACACTGAGAGCCGCCGCGCTCGTATTCTTTGTATCTGCCGTTGGCTCATCCCTGGCGGCCAGGCTCTGGGTGTTTATCGTGTTCAGGTTTTTCGGCGGAATCGCGGTGGGCACCGCTTCAATGCTCTCGCCGATGTATATCTCTGAAATCTCGCCGGGAGCCAGGAGGGGCGCGCTTGTATCTCTCAATCAACTCGCGATCGTGATAGGGATCCTGATAGCTTTTTTCTCGAACTACCTGCTCGTCGGTGTGGGCCCGGACAACTGGCGTTGGATGCTGGCGGTTATGGGACTCCCCGCGCTGTTTTTCTTCATTTCACTACTCTTCGTCCCCGAAAGTCCGAGATGGCTAGTGCAAAAGGGAAAAACCGAAGAGGCGTTCGGGATCTTAAGCAGGATCAACGGCAGCGAGAAGGCATCAACAGAGCTGCGTGATATCGAGTCAAGTGTGCACAACGAAGAGCGGGGGACTTACCGTGAGGTGTTCTCGAAGGAGCTGCGGCCCCTTTTGATGATCGGCGTGCTGCTGGCTATCTTCCAGCAAATGACGGGAATTAATTCGATAATGTACTATGCGCCGATAATCTTTCAGAAGATTGGCAACGGCACGAGCTCGGCGCTGATGCAGACGATAGCAGTCGGTGCGGTTAACCTGACGTTCACTATCGTGTCGCTTAAACTCATAGACAGGTGGGGACGAAAGCCGCTTCTTATCGTCGGCGCGATCGGAATGGTCGTTTCTCTCGCCGTCATCGCAATCGCTTTCTTCACGCACCATTTCGAAGGTTACCTGATTCTCGTCTTCATCCTCATCTTCATCGCCTCCTTCGCCGTCTCGATCGGCCCGGTCGCGTGGGTGGTCATCGCTGAAATATTCCCGAACAAGCTGCGAAGCAAAGCGATGTCCGTCGCGATCGTCACGCTTTGGACATTTACATTTCTCGTATCGCTCACCTTCCCTGTCATACTTGACAGGCTCGGGGGAGGAGCGGCGTTCGCGATATTCGGAGTAATGTGTCTGCTGCTCCTCTTTTACGTCATCTTCAGGCTTCCCGAAACAAAAGGAAAGAGCCTCGAGGAGCTCGAGAGAATACTCGTCTCCAAACGAGGCTAAGAGATAGTATGCGGGTCACAAGGAAGATGTGGATTACCTCGGATCGTCAGGTGGATCCTTAGCCCGAGCTATCGGATTCTGACTTTCACGACACACTTGTGGAGTGGCCCGTCCGATATCATCGGCGCGTGCGCGTCACCCGGGAAAAATATGGCGAACATTGCCGGGCTAAGCACGAGATATGTCTGCGGTTGATCTGAGAAAAACTCAATGTCCCTTTCATCGTTGTATGTGGTCTGAGCTGTCCTGCAGTCCCCTCGCGATTTCCATCCGGTCCGCTCGTTTCCGTCTATGAGGAACTGAATATCGATGTAGCTTCGATGCGCTTCGAGCAGCGCGTCCTCCCTCAATTTCCCGGCTCCTTTCTGGATAAGCGCGTAAACATTGTCGCCTTCTATCTGATGTTTGCCGGTGTTGAGTGAATCCAGATCATCCCGCCGGAGGAACCCAAAGGCCTTCTTGAACCCGGTGTGAAGTACGAAGTATGTTTCGGCGTTGGAAAGCGTGTCGAGAATCATGGTCTCACTCCCCTACTTTGAAGTATCGCGGTCTTCTGGTGGTTCATTTGTCATATGTGTTTCAACTAATTGAAATATAAGTTACATAATGGGCTCGTTAATGAGAATCGACGAGCCCCGGCTGTTTGTACCGGAATTAATTTGCTAAATTACTA
This sequence comes from Bacteroidota bacterium, assembly GCA_021845665.1. Taxonomy (GTDB): domain Bacteria; phylum Bacteroidota; class Ignavibacteria; order Kryptoniales; family JAKASW01; genus JAKASW01. Next base: position 11,904 of record JAJZVO010000017.1, read on the forward strand.
TAGCAGATAAGGAAACAACCGATGAAAATAAAACTGGGTATCATAGGAACGGGAATCGCCGCGAAGGAGCTTCATCTGCCTGCGCTGGTGAGTCTGCAAGATAAATTCGAAATCACTTGTGTCTGCAACCATACTGAGCCGAAGGCCAGGCAATTTGCTGCGATGGTCGGTAACGTACCGTATTTCCTCGATCATAGAGAGCTTCTCGCGAGAGAGGATGTGGATGCGGTCGATATCATACTTCCTATTAAGCTGAACTGCCAGGTTGTGCTCGATTCTTTAGAGGCTGGAAAGCATGTGATAGTCGAAAAACCGATCGCATCTAATCTCGACGAGGCCGCATTCATGGCGACGTTCCCTGAAAGATTCGATAGAGTCATGATGGTAGCAGAGAATTACCGGTACAATCCCGTTTTCAAGAGGGTGAAAAAACTGATTTCCGGCGGGAAGATCGGCGAACCGTACTCCGTCTTCTGGGATCAGCTGACGTTGACGGATGAATCTAACAAATTTGCGAAGACCCAGTGGCGGATCGATCACCAATACCCGGGCGGATTCGTAATGGATGCCGGCATACACAACATTGCGGTCATGCGTGATTTGTTCGGCGAGATGAAATCGGGCATCGCATACAATCGGAGCGCAAATCCATCCATCGGGAGAATGGACTCGATGTCGCTGCAAGTTGTGTTCGAGAGCGGCGTGAACGGCTCTCTCGATATTTATTTCAGTGCGCGGGGAATGAACAAGAACGAGTTGACGATACTCGGCAGCAAAGGAGCGATCGTCGTTCAGGGAAATGTGCTGAATGTGAAGTGCGTGGAGAATGAAGAAAGCCGTGAAGTCATCGAGACCGACCGGGGGTACAGAGGGCAGTTCGAAGATTTTTACGAGTCGATAGTAAATCATAAGAATCCTTTGAGCAATTTTCAGGAGGCTTTCAAGGATTTCAAGACGATGGTACTGGCTCTTGATTCCGCCATGAAATGGGAAGAACTTAAGTTTGCGGACTGAATGTGAACCGTAATTTCAAAAAGAGAAATAAACAACCCGGAGAAAGAACAATGTTTTTCGCAAAGAAGCCCGTTACGCTATGTTCAATCGTTTTGGTTTTGAGCGCTCTGAACTTCGGAGTCGCGTCGGCCCAGGAGCCTCAGATCGGGGCGCAGAACGGCCTGACATGGAACGGGCTCAATGTCGGGACTCATGCCGAAACTGTTACGCGCAAGACCTTTTACGTCGATGGCCTTTACAACATGAGCGTCTTTTGGGCGCAGCACGCCGACCTCAAAGAGAATTCGGTAAATTACAACGATGCTTTCATAGGAATGAATGTCGGCCAGATACGCAACGGTCTCGATTCGTTTTACGTTGACACGAGGAATCTATATGTTCCGATTATCGACGCGATCCTCATCGTCAGGCTCCAAAGTGCGGGGATCAGACAATCTAAGGTGAAGCAGGTCGTCAGGGAATTCCGTGCGGCGACGATCAACGGAATCGATCCGGAAGAGGAAAACAAGATCTGGAAGGCAGCGCTTCCATTATTGGAGTGAAAGGGAGACAAATCAATGGCTGAAGCGGAAATCGAAATTCTAAAAGAGTCACTTCTGGCGACCTGCCGCAAATTGTCGGAACATGATTTCGTGGCGGCAACCGACGGGAACGTCAGCCTGAGGCTGGCCGACGGAAGGATTCTCGTTACACCGAGTGCCAGGAATAAGGCCGATGTCGAACTCGAAGAACTTATCATAGTCGGGATGGACGGCAGCGTGCTCGAAGGAATAGGGAGACCTTCGACGGAGTTTGCCATGCACAGCTTCATTTACGGTGTGCGGCCCGATGTGAGGGCGGTCGTTCATGCGCATCCGCCGTTCGCGACATCCTTTGCAGCGGCAAGGATCCCGCTTGCAAATCTCGTCTTTCCCGAAGTGATAGTGACATTGGGAAAGATCCCGCTCGCCGATTACGCGACTCCATCAACACCGGAAGTCGTGGCATCGATTGAACCGCTCGTCAAAGAGTACGATGCGATTATGCTTGCCAATCACGGCGTGGTCACGTGCGGCTCGTCCCTCGACGACGCATATAACAAGATGGAGAAAGTGGAGCATACTGCGAAGATCGCCTTTCTCGTCAATCAACTCGGCGGTCCGAAGGAACTGACGCGTCAGCAGATCGAGCGGCTGGCTTCAGTCAGCGAGAGAAGTTACGGGAAAAGGATTGATATCGACCGGCTGTTCGGATGAGAAGATTGGCCTGACCAGATTGTTGTAAGGCCGCCCGGCTGAAGGCGGCCTTTGTTTTATCCGCGTAGTTCAGCTAATTCATAAATAAGTTGTTATGAGTTCTCTTGCCGGCGGTTGAAGTACAGCATGGCAAATTCAGGCGGTCCGGTTTCACCCCTTTTTCCCTGTCCGCAATTGATATTTTGTTCACGATGACATAAACTGAATCAAAGTCAGTCGGACCTCATGAGATGAAGAAGAAGTTTACCCCGCCTCGGGACATAACCATCGGAATCCTCGGTAATCCGTCGAGGTTGTCCACTTGCGAGACTGCATTTGAGCTCATCAAGATTCTCGATGAAAGGGGAATACGGTATACGGTGCAGAACGATATCGCGAGGCAAATGAAGGTGAAGTGCGGTTACGACCCGGGCGAAAAGTCGCGCCCGCGCGCGGAAGTACCTGCGCAGGCGGATGTTGTCGTTTCCCTGGGCGGAGACGGTACAATTCTGCAGACGGCTGCCACCATCGGTGCCTCGGGAAAGCCAATTCTCGGGGTCAACCTAGGGAAGCTTGGATTTCTCGCCGAACTCAACCTGGACGAACTGCGAAACAGCATCGAGGAGCTTTTCGACGGGAAGTTCAACCTCGAGGAACGTACGGTTCTCGAAGCGAGCTTCGTCGAGAACGGCAAGCCCGTAAAAATATACGGTCTTAACGACATCGTGATAGACAAAGCCGGATCCTCGCGCATGATCGATCTCGAGGCTTATGTCGATTCGGAATATCTTCTCACTTACAGAGGGGACGGAATTGTCTTAAGCACTCCTACCGGATCTACCGGTTATTGCCTTTCGACGGGTGGACCCATCGTGTCGCCGGAGAGCCGGGTTATCGCTGTCAGCCCGATATGCCCCCACACACTATCAGCCCGGCCTGTCATTGTCCCGGACACCTGCCGGATCAGGGTCGCCGCTCATTCCACTTCCAAACATGTTGCGATTGTTGCCGACGGCCAGGCATCCAGGATCCTGCCCCAGCCGGTCGAGTTCGACATATCTCTCGCGCCGCACAAGATCATCCTCCTAAGAAAGAGCAGGAACGGCTTCTTCAACTTGCTTAGAACGAAACTCATGTGGGGACTTGATATCAGGTCTACAGATATTTACATAGGAGAGAGTCAAAAATGAAATTGGTCCTGTCGTTGATAGCCGCCGCCTTGATTGTCCCTTATGCATCTGCGCAAATCACTGCGCACGGTCCGGCTGCGCAGGAGAATATTTTGATCGGTCCGGTAAACCGGGCGTCGATAGACAGTACGGCCTGGTACCAGAGTAACAGCCAGCTTTATACCCCTACGCAGGAAGTGATAAGAAGAATCGATTCCCTGGCTGCCGGCGATTCGGTGCTGGTCGTGTTCGGCTCCTGGTGTCCGGACAGTCACATTTGGGTGCCGATCTTCATGAACATCGTCGACAGCACACGACTCGGAAATAGAATACAATTTCTCGCCGTCCCGCGCTCGTCCGGTGGACAACAAAAACTTACACCCGGGTTGAACATCGAGAAGGTGCCTACTTTTATTTTTTATCACGACGGGAAAGAACTGGGTAGGATTGTCGAAACACCGCACGGGGATTTCGGAGAGGATATCATCGACATCCTGGAGAACGGAAAGTAGACCGGGCAGGTGACTTCGCTTATTCCGGAAATCCGTTTGTAATTCATTTAGACTCTGCATCGATATGCCGTCACAAGAAAAAGTCTGGACCGTAATAGACATAATAAAATGGGGTACCGGATACCTTAGCGAAAAAGGATTTGACGAGGCGAGGCTGACCGTGGAACTCCTTCTTTCGGAGACGCTTGGCCTGAAGAGATTCGACCTATACGTCAAACACGACCAGCCCCTAAGGAGAGAGGATCTCGATAAATTCAAGGTGCTTCTGAAACGGCGCCTCTCGCACGAACCCGTTCAATACATCATCGGCAAGACGAATTTCTATTCAATCGATTTGAAGATTGACAGCCGCGCACTTATCCCCCGGCCGGAGACTGAGGTCCTTGCCGAGACAGTCATCGAACATTGCAGGACATATCTTTCTCAGCGGGAGATCGTCAGGGTAATCGATGTCGGTACAGGGTCTGGCTGCCTGGCGATTGCCATAGCAAGATTTGTGAAGAATTCTTCGGTCACCGCCGTAGACAGGAGCGATTTCGCACTCGACCTGGCGAGGGAGAACGCTGCTGCGACCGGAACGACCGGCAGAATTGAGTTTGTCCGCGCGGATTTTCTGGAGCTCGGTAAGAACGTGTTCAATGAAAGCTTCGACATACTGATCTCCAATCCTCCGTATATCGCCAGGAGCGAACTGGAGACACTGTCCGAAGATATCAGGCAATTCGAGCCGGTCGAGGCGCTGAGCGACGGCCGCGACGGCATGACTTTCTTCAGAAAGATTTCTGAATCAGCCCACGTATTTCTCCGCGATGGAGGATGGGTGTTCGTGGAAACGGGCTTCGGCCAGGCGCAGAAAGTGCGCGCGATATTCGCCGATCACGGCGGCACCGAACTTCTGGTGAAGAAGGACCTTTCAAATATAGAGAGGATCGTGCGAGCGAGGTTCTTTTCAAAAGGGTCTGCCTGAAGCATGAAAGTCGTCGTCCAGCGGGTTAAACGAAGTGCGGTCTCCGTGGCCGGTGACATCAAAAGCAGTATAGGCAAGGGACTGCTGGTACTGCTCGGAGTTCATGCTGAGGATGCTGAAAAAGATGCCGAGTTCTTGGCCGATAAGTGCGCCGGACTCAGGATCTTCGATGACGGCGAAGGAAAAATGAATCTGTCGGTGAAAGATGTAGAGGGGGCCATCATGGTTGTATCTCAATTCACATTGTATGGCGATGCCCGGAAAGGAAACCGCCCGAACTTCATGGACGCGGCCAGGCCGGAGCTGGCTGAACGACTCTACGCGCATTTCGTCGGCAGACTTGAATCGAACATTGGCAAGGGAAAAATTGCGACCGGAATCTTCCGTGAAATGATGGATGTCGAGCTGGTCAACGATGGCCCAGTGACGATAATTATCGATACGAGGCAGTAGAATGACTAACCTGATGCTGTTACTCGCCTTCATCTATCCGATGGGCACTGCAGGTTCGGGGCACTTCGGACAGACTCCGTTACGTACGATGTCTACCGCTCATGTCACTGTCTACTCTCCCGTCGATGTAGATACGTCGATTGCGAGCGGTTATCTCTGGGAGTTTGAACGCCTCTATTCACATTACAGTGCTCTTCTTGACATTGGTCAGGGGGAGAGACTTAGAGTCAGCCTGTGCCACGATAAGTACGATTTTGCCCGTCTCACCGGAGCCGGGCCGGTGTTCTCGCCGCTGTGGAAAGATGGAATGTTATATGTCACTGCGCTTGGGGACAGCGATACTCCCGGTTATTTGACAAAGCTGGCAACGGGCACAATTCTCGGCGTGCTCGAAGGGGTCCATCGGAACGGTGCGCCGGCCTGGCTGGTATACTCTACCGCAGCGTATGAAAGCGGCGAGTACGAAGGGCTTACTTCGCCTCCGTTCAGGAACGTCAGGTATTTTTCAGATCTCGAGGAAAAAAAGCAGTCGGCTGTTACAGCTGCCGATATCTCCGACCTGGACTTCTACTTAGGGAATACCGGTAAATTTCTCGATACGAAATTTGGCGCAGGTTCGCTTTCCAGGCTCCTTCACCAGTGCGACCGTCCCGTTAGCTTCAGCGAGGCTGTGACTCCAGCTTTCCACGTCGGAGTCCCGGAACTGGAAATAGAATGGCGCGCCTACATTTCAAATCTCATAACAAACTGACCGGCTGAAGGGTTCGGTTCCGCGATGTCAGCCAGGCCTCATTTCCTTTTCGTCTTCCTCGATGGAGTAGGGATAGGCGAAGACGATCCGGCCGTCAATCCATTCTTTTCCACCACGCTCGGCCATTTTATCGCCTTGTTCGGTGGCATCCCGTCGAAGGATAACTCCGTATTACAGAACAACAGTGCGCTCGTCGAATCGAGCGATGCTTTGATGGGGATCGATGGGTTTCCGCAAAGCGGTACGGGGCAGACGGCGCTCTTCACAGGAGTAAATGCGGCCCGGGTAATCGGGATGCACTTCGGGCCTTACCCACATTCACAGATAAGACCGATTCTTGAGGAGAAAAATATTTTCAAAGTACTTAATGATCTCGGAGCAGATGTATACTTTGCCAATGCTTTCCCGAGACAGTTCTTCGAATACATCAAGTCCGGGCATGCAAGGCTGAGCGCTACGTCGATGTCATGTATAATGAGCGGTGTACCTTTATGCGATGCCGATTCTCTCCGGCAGGGCAAGGCGCTTTCGGCGGACATAACGTCCGAAAGGTGGCGGACCGAGCTGGGATACCCCGATGTTTCGCCTGTCACTCCGTTCGAGGCAGGACGAAGACTTGCCCGAATCGCCCGGGAACATGATTTCACGATGTTCGAACATTTTCTTACCGACAAGGCAGGACATGCAATGGACAGGAAGTTGGCTGAGAGTGTGTTGAAGAACTTCGATGAGATGATTGGCGGTATCGCCGATGCAGGCTTCGACGACCTGACTCTCCTGATTTCCAGTGATCACGGTAACGTTGAGGACATTTCGATCAAGACCCACACCTTGAATCCTTCGCTCACGGCTGTCGCGGGAGAGTACGTGGAATTCTTCAAAGGCAGGGTTGGCTCTATATGCGACGTAACCCCGAGAATAACGGAGCTCTTCAAGGAACACTTCGTTCGCGCCTGACCGCAGCTCGTTAGGGTGCAGGTTTGACAACCGTTAAGAAGCACGTGCTCCTGAGAATCAGGAACTTCAACAGCGACAAGCTGAAAGTTAACGATGTCAATGGGAATCCGATCGAGATGGCCGCTGTCGTGGTCTGGCGGGTCATAGATTCGGCCAAGGCACTTTTCGATGTCGAGAATTACGAAATCTTCTTCGCCGTCCAGAGCGAGACTGCGATAAGAGCTCTTGCTACCGCGTATCCTTATGATTCGCGCGAGGAGGAAGGCACTTCGCTTCGTGGAAATCCGGAAGAGATCGCCGACAAGCTAAGCCAGGAAGGTCAGAAGAGACGTCAGGTTGCGGGAGTCGGAGTGATTGAGGCGCGCATCAACCACCTTGCGTACACTCCGGAGATAGTACAGGCAATGCTAAGGTGACAGCAGGCTCAGGCCGTCATTGCCGCGCGCCAGAAGATCGTCGAATGCGCCGTCGGAATGGTAGACATGGCGATCAAGATGCTTTCTGAACAGAAGGTGATCGTTCTCGACGAAGACAAAAAGGCCACTATGGTAAATAATCTTCTCGTGGCGCTTGTCTCCGAGCAGGAAGTAAGTCCGGTAATCAATACAGGATCACTTTACACCTGACGTTATGGCAGAAAAAAAGAAATATCTTTGTGGAATCAGCGGGGACCTCTACGCCGCGCTGGAAAAGTGGGCAGCAGACGATCTCAGGAGCGTCAAGGCCCAGGTCGAATTCCTGCTGACTGAAGCCGCCAAGAAGTCCGGGAGACTTAGTTGGCTTCGGATTCAAAGCAAAATCCGGATCCCTCACCTGATAACGATTTAGGAATAGGATACCAGGTGCCACTTTCCGGTTTGCCGTCACGATTTTGTTTCGGAGGACTTGTGGATGATTTTACGAAATCTCAGAAGAAAAAGGTCAGAGAACTGATCCCAATCGGATTGAGCCGCGATTACGCAGACGCTATAAAAGGCGCGAAGCGAATCTGCGACTCGTTCGTGGAAGGAGAAAGCGACCCGAGAGAATTTTACATGAAGCTGTATTCGACCGTAAAAAATAAGGACAAAGACATTGTCCGCAGATACGACGATCTCACAGGATCGCAGTACTTCCTTCGTCTCAGTGTGCTGGTACTAGACGGTGTCCTCACTCATGATGACATAGAGTGCCTTGACGCCGAGCTAAAGGAGCGGCTGGCGCAGGTAGAGAAGAGCTTCAGGAGCCGTCGTTCAACTTAAGGGTGTGACTCCCAGGCCGGGATCGTCGTTCAGCACTATGTGTCCGTTCTCGTTTGCCGCGCCTCTAAAAGGGTCGTTCGAAATCAAAACATTTCCATCGAGATCGTTCCAGTCGACGAGCGGAGAAAGCTGGGCCGCGGCGGTTATTCCTACCGACGTCTCAATCATGCAGCCGAGCATAATCTTCATCCTGTTCGCCCGTGCGGCGTAAATCATCTTTCGTGCTTTCAGGAGTCCACCGTTTTTCTGTACCTTGATGTTAATCCCGTCATACGCGGTGGCAAGCTCCGGAATTGCGTACATCGAACTTACCGCCTCGTCGGCGATTATCGGCATCTTCACGCGCTCGCGAAGCCATCTCACGTCGTCGATTTGAGCGGCGGGCATCGGCTGCTCGATGAACTCCACGTTTTGAGTTGAGAGCCAGTTTATCCTCTCAAGCGCCTCCTCCTTTGATGTCCATCCCTCGTTTGCGTCGACTCTCAACGGCTTGTTCGTGACACTCCTGACCGCCTTGATTATCTCTTCGTCGTTTGGCAATCCCACCTTTATTTTCAGAACGGGATAGTTCGCCGCCTCGATCACTTTCCGTATTATGACTTCCGGCGTATCGATTCCTATGGTGAATGTCGACAGAGGGGTCTTCTCCTTTTCTCCGCCGAAATATCTATAGAGCGGGATCCCGGTCTTTTTCCCTATCCAGTCGTGCATGGCGATATCAATTGCAGCTTTCGCGCTTGCGTCGTGCTCCGAAAGGGAATCGAGGTAATCGTTTATATACTCAAGCCTGAACGGCTCTAAGAGTCTATCGATGTCTATCCTGCTGAAGAATTCTGCCACGCTTTCGCATGTCTCGTTGTAGCGCGCGTTTGGCGATGCCTCGCCGTAAGCCGTAATTCCATCCTTTTCGAACTCCAGAAGCACGACAGGAACAACATCTCTGGAACTCCTCGAGATCGTGAACGTGTGTTTCAAGTTAAGATCGTAACGCCGGTAATTGAGTTTCATGCCCTATTCTTCTTCACTTAAGTTTGTTGAATCATGTAGAGGCGCATTAAGCAACTGGAAATAGCTCCTGTTCACTCAATGCGCCCATGTCTTGAAAAGTGCGATCCTCTGCAATTAGATCCGGATTTCCGCTGTCCTACTTCGATGGAAGTATTCTTCTTGCCATAACGAACCTGTTCAGTTCGAATTCGTCGAACGCGGTGTCGCTCTTCAAAAGGCCGTTGATCTGCACGCGGTTGGCAGATTGAATGAAGTAGCCTCCGCCGAGATAAATAGCGACGTGCACAATCTTAGCAGGCTTGCCGTCTTCGGCTTTCGTTCCGAAGAAGAGAAGGTCACCTTTTCGCAGGTTCTCGAAGTTTGGACCCGGGTCGACTCTCTTGCCGACATACACCTGCTGGCTCGCATCGCGCGGAAGGCGAATGTCGTTCATTCGGAAGACTGTCTTTGTGAAACCTGAACAATCGACTCCCTTAGTGCTCGTTCCACCCCAGAGATATGGAAAGCCCACCATCTTCATCGCTATCTTTTCGACTCCTTCGGCTGTCGGCTTATGTTTGGCGATGTAATGATCCTGGTATTCGACGTCGCTTGCCGGCACATAGCCGATCCTTCCATCGGGAAATTGCACTTCGAAGCTCGCGCCCGTTCTCCCGACAGGCGACAGGAGATCCGCCATGACGGCGTCTGAGATAGTTGCACCCTTGTCCCCGGGTTTGCTGCGGAGGGTCGAGAAGATGGATGTGACTATCAGTTTCCGTTTTGAATTGTAAGCGGCCAGCTCCGAAGAATCGACGCGAGTGATAATTGCAGGCTGGGCCCAGCCGAGATAGCGGTCCTCCGACTGTACAAAGAGCCAGCCGTGGTGTTCTTTGAGAATTTTCACCGTGTGCCCGAGCAAAAGCTGGCAGACCATTTCAGATTGGTACTTCGGTGCGTGATATATATTGCCGACGCTGACGTCGACGATCCCATAGATCTTATCGCCGAGCTTCCGTTCCGGAAGAATTTCGACTGAGTCGATCACTGGTTCACCCGCGAGTTGTTCGACCCTGGACAGCAGTATAGATTCTGCGGCGATATCGTCCGTTTCGCCGCGCAGGATTATTGAGCCGCCGCTCTCCTGTCCGGTTACGTTGAAAACCGCCGTACGCGGGTCCGGGGCAAACACTGTCCTGAGCGAGTCGATTGAATTGTTAATCCGTGCGATCCGCATTGCCGTGTTGCTGCAGGCCGCAACGGCAACTGAAATTATTGCCAGTAGTAATAGTCTCTTCATCTTTTGCACCTCATTAGTGATAATTTAATTCGAGAAATCAAAAAAATTACAGAGCGTGTTCAGCTTGTCAGGGTTGCTCAATCCTCATACAATGATCTCCGAATCTCCTCGCAATTCTTACATCAGGGACACGACGAAGTTTCACGCCCCGGCGATTCCAGATTCGTGATTCCCGTTCCATTTCACGTAGATCATCACTCCTATAATCATCCAGACTACGCCGACACCGATGGCTTCCCAGCCGGAACTCAGGAATATGAACGAAAAGCCGATGAAGGCTATTACCGACGGAATCGGATACAACCACATCCTGAACGGCCTTTTACGAGCGGGTTCGTTTTTTCTGAGGAGCGTCAGACCGATTATTTGTCCAAGGAACTGAATCAATATCCTGCTCGACAGCGATGCCGCGATTATGAAGTCCAGGTTGAACAGGCTTGCGACACATGTCATGATACCAACCGTAAGCAGCGAGAAGTGAGGAAAATGCTTCCGCGGATGTATTTCGCCGAGCCATTTGAAGAAGAACCCGTCGCGTGCCGCAGCGAAAGGAAGGCGGGAATAACTCATCATGAGCGAATACGTCGAACCGTAGGCGGTAATGATCACCAGGATAGTAAGGATGATCGCCCAATGCCTGCCGAGAGTCTGGTTGAACATGTCTGAGGCCACATGCGTTGATCTCGCGATTTCCTGCCATGGCATTGTGGATAGAATGGAGATATTCATAACGGCGTAAATTAATGTCACTCCGATGACCGATAGAATTATCGCGCGCGGAAAAACGTACTCCGGTCTCTTAACTTCTTCTTCCAGGTAGCAGATATTGTAATATCCCATCAGGTCGTACATGGCAATAAGAGTCGCGGAGCCGAGTCCTGACACGAATCCCCAGGAGAAACTGAACCAGCCGTGCGTGAAAGTGAACGCGTCCCTGACGTGGAAGTGTGTCAGCCCGACGAAGATAGTGATGCCAACGGTGACAAGCATAACGATCCACAGGAAGACTGTCACGGCGCCTACGAACTTAACCCGGTTATAGTGAAGTATGATTGTGAAGACTCCCACGGCGAAGGCGAGTATCCTGATGTTGGTTTCGTTGAGCATCGGCCATATGAATGACGCGTACTGTACCATTCCGACAAAGCCGGATGCGATTTCCAAAGGACCGCTCAACAGGAACGTCCAGATGAAGAGGAAAGCCGCCAGCTTACCGAAATACTTCTTGTATGCCTCCCGAAGATAGACATAGGATCCACCCTCGCCCGGGAGGGAGGTGCTGAGCTCGGCCCAGACTTGTCCGTCGGATATGGCGATTATCGCTCCGACGGCCCAGCCAAGCATTGCCTGAGGTCCTCCCATGGCGCTTATGATCAGTGGAATCGTTATGAACGGACCGATCCCGACCATGGTTGCCATGTTGCTGGCGGTCGCGTGTATCAATCCAAGACTTCGATCCAGATGGGTCTGCCTATTTTCCATTCAATCCCTGCAAGTCCTTTTGTGCGGATGTATTTGCTGTCAGGTATGTCCTGCTTGTCCAGGCGGCGATCTGCATCGTCATACAATCAGCGACTACCGGTTCCGACGTTCCATCCGGAGACTTCCAGCCGCGGCGTTTTCCCGTGAAGGTCTTCGGCATGGAAATATCCTCGCACCGTTCGTGTCTCGCCGGGAAGAAGCGAAATATAATTGTGGTCCCAGAATATCGGTAGGACCGTGTCGCCGGTCTTTCCTTTCTTGATGGACAGATAAACCATGAAAGCAAGGTGGCCGGTAGGGTTATGCAGCCGGGCTGTTGCGAAATAGTCGTCGCCTCTTCTTCTGAAATCTTCTGTCACGCCGAGTCTCACGGGCGGTAAATCGTCGAGCTCCCTGAGATTCGCGTATGAGCTCGCCGTGACATAGTACGTGGATTCCTTCTCGATGAGTCTGTCGGGCGTAGTGGATAGGGCGTAAAGATTTGCGTCGACCAGCTTTGCTCCCTTGTACAACCGCACGTCGACAAAGTACGTCGGTGTAAGAGAATCGATCGCCGGGAGATCTGTTATCTCTTCGGAGGAGTTGGCCGGGGAATTGACAACTTTTCCGAAAGCATACCGGTCTTTCATGTTGAAGTCGAGAACGCGTGCCTTCAGTAGCAGGCCTTGGGCCGGAGCCAGCGTCGAATTCACGAGGAAGATTCCCCGGGTGGCGTAATCGTAGACGACGTGTATCGGTTCGCATGCTTCCTGGGCGCCGTAGAAAGCGCCGGTGGGATTGAGATAATAGTCGAAAAGCTGCCACCACATTTTCGGCCACGCCGAGTTGTACATCCACTGAATCACGCCGGTCGATGTGAATTTCTCGGCGCCGAACGCCTCGAACATCGCGCGCATCCCCTCGTAGTTGGTGAACTGCGCTTTCCTCTCGTAATCCGCGAGGGTTTTCGGCGTGCCGAGCCGACCGTCGATTGCCGCATTGTATCTCTTGAGATTTCTGAAAATCCCGCGCGAACAATGGAAGTACCATTCGTCGTTAATGGGCCACAGGGAGTCTGGGGAAAGCATCCTGCGAAGCGATTCTGCCCGCGGCACTTCGGCGCCGGGACTCGTTTCGGTGTTGAATCCGAACGCGCCGCCGTGCGAGGTGTCGGCGTACCAGTAAACGGGCGGGACGTAGTCGTAAGGTCCGCGCATCTTGACCGCCGAGGGACCTGTCAGAACGCTCGTATGCTCCGCGGCCGAAGAAAGGAACGGTCGCGTGGTATCGTAGTTGCTCAAATCGAACCGGTACATCTTCTCGAGCTCCGGCCTCGGATGCAGATCGCTGCCGTAAAGCCATACGAAAATGCTGGGGTGATTGCGAAGCCACAGTATCTGATCTTTGAAGGACTCTTCAGCGAGTTTCATATCTTCCGGCGATCGGATGCATCCGTACTCGTCGTTGTCCTCTCCGAACAGGTTTTTCCACTCCCACTGGCAGCTGAATCCCGCCATGATGAGAATACCTTTTTCATCGCAGAGCCTGAATATGTCGCTGTTCTCGCCCCAGAATCCTTCCATCCTGATGGCGTTGAGGTGCATGTTGACGGCATAGTCGATCTCTGCTTCGAGTTTCCTTTTGTCCTGCTGCAGGAAAATCTGGTCTGCCCATCCTCCTCCGCGGATCAGAATCTTCTTCCCGTTAAGCTTGTAGCCGCGGAATCCCTTTGAATTGATGTAGTCGTTTATCTGCCGGATGCCGAAAGTGACTTCCTTGCTGTCGGTGACCAGCCCGCCTGACCGGAATTCAAGGTGAAGCGAGTAAAGGTTGGGTTTTCCGAAATCGTGAGTCCACCAGAGCCGCGGATTCTCGATGATGAGTTGGTGAAACTCTTTCGGCGTGAACGCGACAATTTTCTTCTCGCGAGGGCGCAGTTTGACTATCTGCGAGAACGATATGTTTCCGATCGTCCCTTGAAGTGTTCCGATGACGCTTCGCGGCGCGTTGTTCGAGACCTCTGCGGATACCGTAAGCTCGGCCTTCTTCAGAGTAACCGTATCGACTTCGGATGCGACGAAAGGATCGTGAAGCGCCACGTCTCCGGTGATGTGAAGCTCGACCGGCCTCCAGAGGCCCATGTCGCGATCGGGCGGCTCGGGGCTCCAGTCCACGAAACCGAGCGTGAGAGCGCCCGGGCCCGGCTTGTATATTTTCACTGCCAGTACATTCGTTCCTCCGAAAATAACATACCTCGTGACGTCGAACTCGAACTGCCTGAAACCGCCCAGCGTCGAATCGCCGGCGGCAATCAAATGGCCGTTCAACCAGACATCAGCCCTGTAATTGATTCCGAGGAATTTCAGGGCGACATTGTCGAATTCAGGCGTTATGACCGGGAGCTCGAATGTGGTTCTGTACCACCAAGGCACGGCAAAGAGGGAATCGGGTATCCTGTCGAGATTTCTCCCGCGGAACGGATCCTTAAAAACACCGTCTGCGACGAGAGTTCCGAGTACCGTCGACGGAACGGACGCCGGGTACCAGCCTTTGCAGAGGAAGGACGGGGAAGATATGACTTCTCCGCTTTCTTTCGCTATCGCGGACGACTGGATCTCCCAATTATCACTAATGGCTGCAGCATGTTTTCTCTCTGCCGCGTTCGCGAAGGCCGCCCACGTCGTGAGCACCAGGATGGCCGAGACTTTTAAGAACCGTTTCATGTTCCTCCTCTGAGCTAAATTGGCTCGCGGGCGGGCACAATGAGCCTCGCCCGCGACACATTCCGTTACTTCTGATTTTCCAGAGCCTCGATAACCTGGTTGCCGACGATCGGCCTCACCCTGCCGATCTTATAGTCGTTGCGAGTAGGGCAGACCCTGTTTGTCAGTAGAATTACGAAAAGATTTCTCACGGGATCGACCCAGATCGAAGTGCCGGTGAAGCCGAGATGTCCCCACGAGTTGGGCGAGAAGAGACTCCCTGCGCTGGAATAGCGGGGCGCCTTCGTGTCCCACCCGAGTGCCCTCGTGCTGAGATCGGATTGTTTCTTCGTGAAGAGAGCGATCACTGAATCCTGGAGATATCGTCTCCCGTCGTAAACGCCGCCGTTCCGCATCATCTGGATCAGAACACCGAGATTGTAGGCGGTGGAAAAGAGGCCTGCATGTCCGACAGCACCGCCGAGCGAACGGGAGTTCTCGTCGTGTACATAGCCCTGGATGAGCTGACCCGCGACGGAGTCATACTCTGTCGGGGCACACATGTCCTTCATAGCTAACGGCGGAACGAACATCGTGCGTGTCATACCGAGCGGTTTGTAGAAGTTGTTCTCGAGATACTCCGCCAGCGGCATGCCTGTGATTTTCTCGATAACCTTGCCGAGGATGAGGAAGTTAATGTCGCTGTAGACCATTTTGGTGCCGGTCTTATAGACGAGAGGCGTAGCGTAAAGCGAGTTCCACATCGCGGCGTGAGCGGAATTGAAATTTGTGCCGAACGAATCGGGAATGACGAAATCCCACGGATGTTTCAGTAGTCTCTCAAGCTGCTGTTTTGGTATGTCGCCCACCCACCAGAGATGTCTCGGCGGATCTGGAGGAAGACCGCTGTCGTGAACCATGAGGTTCCGTATCGTCACTTTCTCTTTTCCGTTCTGTCCAAATTGCGGGAGATACTTGACGACCGGCGCATCGAGGTCGAGTCGCCCTTCGCCGTATAGTCTCATTGCGGCTTGCGTGGTCGCTGTTACTTTCGTCAGCGATGCCAGATCGTACATGGTGTTGAACCCGACTGCTTGAGAAGTCGGCGAGTAGTCGTATGTTCCGAACGCCTTATCGTAGACGACGAGCCCGTTCCGGACGACGAGCAGCTCTGCACCGGGGAATGCGCTGTCCGCGATCCAGTAGTTCATGGTGGAGTCGAGTCTTGCCAACCTGGTCGGCGAGAAGCCCGCATCCTGAGGCATTGCGAACCTCAGGCTTGTCTGCGGCATATCTATTCCCTGACCGTACTCGGCGACACCGGGAATGGTAACAGGGAGTTTGCCGCTTACATTGATCTCGCCGAACAGCGCCTGGACTGCCGCCTGCACCGACACCTTCATCGCGCCGTATGCGCAAACATAGGCGGTGACGTTCGGTACGCTCCTCAACAAGTATGGATTTCCGAAAGAAACCATAACCACCGGTTTTCCGGAACTCGTTACCTTGTCGAGGAAGTCTTGAATCTGAGGGGTGAAATCGATAGTGCCGGTACCTGAGCGCCATTGTATGTAGGCAGGGACGAGCACCAGGCTGGACGTGTCGACTGCGTTCATCGCGTTTTGAAAATCGAGCTCGTTCGACGTCGGATTTATCTGAAAAAAACTCACGTTTTCATATCTCTTCAGGAGCTCCTCCTTGAACCGGTCTGCGACGTATGGGTTGCCATTGTCTGAAACGACCAGGCAGAGAATATTCTGCGGCTGGCGGTATTGCAGCGGAAGAACGTTGTTATCGTTTTTGACGATGGTTATGGAGCGTCTGGCAGCACGTTCGGCGAGAAGCTCATGGCTCTCCGTCCCGACAAATCGGTCAATATCGTCCAGATTGACGAGTCTGGCCCGGTTCAGACCGAGTTCCGATTTTATTTCCAGTATTTTACGTACGGCATCGTCGATCCTCGATTCGCTTATCCTGCCTCGTTTCACTGCGTCGATAATTGCATCTATCGCCAGGTGGTTATCCGGAGGCATAAGGAGGATGTCGGCTCCCGCGTTTACCGCGCGGATCGCGGCCGCTCCGTCCGTGAACTCTTTGACAACACCGCCCATGGTCAGTGCATCGGTGACGACAAGTCCGTGGAAGCCGAGCGAGTCCTTCAGGAGGCCAGTGGTTATTGCTCGTGAGAGTGTCCCCGGGACTCCGGCCTCACTGTCAATCTTCGGGAAAGCGATGTGTGCCACCATGATGGACTTAACGCCTGCGGCGATGTCGCCTCTGAAGGGAACGAGCTCGAGCGTATCGAGACGGCTGAGACCGTAGTCGACGACAGGCAAACCGAGATGGGAATCTGTGTGCGTGTCTCCATGACCCGGGAAGTGTTTTGCTGTGGCAACTGCGCCCTCGCTCTGAACGCCCTTTACGAATGCTGAAGCGAGGCTGGAAACGAGCTGCGGGTTTTCCCCGAAAGAGCGGACATTTATTATCGGGTTCTCCGGGTTATCGTTCACGTCAGAAACGGGCGCATAGACCTGCCCAACGCCAACCGCACGAGCCTCTTCTCCGACAACTCTTCCGATCCGGTAGACGAGAGATGAATCCCTGGTAGCTCCGAGCGCCATGTTGCTCGGAAACGATATTCCTCCCTCGAGCCTCATTCCCAGTCCGTTCTCGTAGTCGGAGGAGATCAAGAGCGGAATTCCGGCAAGCCTCTGCAGCCTGTTGAGGAGCATCGCCTGTTCGTATATGTTTCCGAGCGAGACAGCGATGCCGCCGATATGCTGGTCGCGAACCATGTGGGCGAGTTCGAGATATTCCGGGTCGTTGTAGCTCACATACGGAGTCATCGAAAAGGCTACGATCATCTGGCCGACTTTCTCGCGAAGCGTGAGGGCATTCAGGGTGCTGTCGACCCAGTGTTTGTCGGTCTTCCATGTATAGTTGTAGCCTGCTGAATTGTCGGGCCGATAGCACGCGCTGCAGGAGTTCATATCGCAGGAGATCGCTGCAGGCGAAGATGAAGGGCTGGTATTGTGCATGGCTCTGCCGGTAGAGGCGCAGCCCAATTGGAGGAAAGCTGTGAGTGTTAGAATGAATGTGGCTTGTTTAAGGTAATAGTGGTGCTTAGGACTGGATCTCATATTTTGGTGGCTCCTTTCATTGCCCGAGTGTCTCTTCGGGCCAGTAAAGCTGCGCCAGCTGCAGCGGATTTCTCGGGCCGGCAGATCCTGACTGCCGGTAGCTCCTGCGAAATCAGATTCGTGAGTTTAGTTACAAGCAAATTCTCGTGCGATATGACGCTCCCCATGAGAGCGAGGGGAATTTCAGCGCCGATCATCGATATCCCAGCCCGGATATGCGCCATGAGTTCATCGGCGGCATCCTCGATGATCGATTTTGCGACTTCGTCTTCGTCGGCTGCCGCTTCAAGGACGGCCCGTGTCGCGGAGGCGATATCGAAATTCTCATGGTATATTTTAAGTACAAGCGACTGTGGCGACTGTATGCCGAGATTCCGGCTTAGCAGTTCGGAGATCGCGGTTTTCTTTCCGCGGCCGTCGTACTCTTTCACGTACGCGGTTAGGCCTGCCTTTCCGATGGCATATCCGCTCCCTTCGTCTCCGATGAACCGGCCCCATCCCCCGGTTCTCATGACCTTGCCGTTATCGTCTTTCGCAAGGAGAATCGAGCCCGTGCCGCTGATGAGAATCATCCCCGCTTTCCCGGGGAAAGCTCCTTCAAGCGCCGCAAGTGCATCGCTTTCGACAGAGACCCGGGGAATAGGTAAACCATGCTGGATGAGATACTCCACGAATCCTTTTTTCATACGCTCCTGGTCGCTCTCCCTGCCGGCACCTGTCAAGCCGAGGAAGATTCCGGCGATATCTGAGAATTCCAACCTGCCTTCTTTAAGGACCATCTTTGCCACCTCGACGATATTTCCTGAAGCCTGTGAAATCCCGAGTATCTGAAAGTTCGACGGTCCGCCCGTTTTTTCAGAGAGCACTTCTCCACTCGAATTTACGACGGCTCCGGAAGTCTTTGTGGCCCCTCCATCAAAGCCCAGAAAATATTGTTGTGATTCATTCATCTGAATAATCCCTTGATCCACTAATCCGTTAATCTCAAGATTCCCCGCCGGGTCCTGCGGACATTATTCCGATATTCCATCTTCTTCACTCGATCATGACCATTTTCTTCGTTGCAGTGAAAGAGCCCGCGTTGATCCTGTAGAAGTACAGACCGCTCGAAAGCCTGCTCCCGTTGAAGTCGACGGTATAAGTCCCTGCGCTTTGGTCCCGGTTTACCAGCGTCGATACCCGCCTCCCCAGGCTGTCATATATTCTCAGGAGAACGTGGCTGTTCCTGGCAAGCTGGTACGTGATCGTGGTTGTCGGGTTAAATGGATTCGGGTAGTTCTGCAGAAGTCTGAATGAGGCCGGGATTCCAGCGGCGGCGCGCACGCCGGTCACTTTTCCATTTACCTGGATGTCGTCGACGTAAATCGTACTGCTGTCGAGGATGGCGGAAGGGAGCCGCCTCACGGCGAAACCTCTGAAAAGAGAGGTCGACGCGTCTGTCGCGCTGCGCCACATCCCGACGTACTTGTAACCGTACCAGTTGATCGTGTCGATCGGGATGAATTTCTCGGGGGACGATCCGAATACGAAGTCGAGCTCGTTCCCGCTGTCGTCTCCGAAGACCCACATCCCGAAAGAACCCGCCTTCGAGATGTCGAATCCCTGGGAGTTTTCCTCAGCGCAGAGGCCGTTGGTGGAATCGAACTCGTAGTTGAGATCACCGGAGCCGAAGCCATCATAGGCCATGAAAGCGATATTGAAATAAGACGACGACGAGTCGATTCCGTTCGAGCCCGTGCTTTCGGCCGGCTGGAGCCAGCTTCCAATCGAAGATTCAAACCCTTCTAAGATTGTTCCGCCCGATGATTCCGCGGTGTCACCGGTGAATGTGGTAGAAAACGCTTCTGTGCTCTTTATTCCATAGTAGTCTTCTATTCCCGGGGCGAGAGTGACGGTATATTGCATTCCGGGCGCCAGGTTGACCGAGGCCCGTATCGAAATGAGCGTCAGTCCGTTCGGAGTTACTCTCGACATGAATACCGTGAAAGGCACACTCTTGCCGGTCGAATCCACGAAGCTTATCTGCGAAGATATGGAACTCAGGTGAACGGGCTTGTTCAGCACGAACTCGACAAATGACTTCGCCGCGGAGGTTCCTCCGTTTCCCGGCGATACTTTTATCACGCGCGGCGCGGAAGTATCTATTTTTTCCGTCGTAAACTGAAATGAATGGGGAGCGACGATCGGCCGGAGGTTGGTCGAGTTTGCCGATGAAGAGATGGTGACGGTGTAATTTGTCGTAGAAGAAAAATGTGTGTCGGGCCGGAATATGAGCTGAGTGTAGCTGGCGTTGAACGACAGGTGGCCCTGTATAGCCGGCGAGATGCTGAAGGCCGATTCGGTAGACGTGGGTTCCATCGGTTTGCTGAAGTCGATGGTAATGGGGGAATAACCGATCACACCCGTATCGCCTGTGGCGGGTGTCGAGCCGATGACGGTCGCGTGCGTGGTGTCATACTGATGTATCAGGTCGAAGTAGTGATGCCAGTTCCAGAGTGGGCCCGGGTCCGTGTGGCTGTTGCACGTCGCAAAGCCGGTCCCGACATACTGAGTGTACAGGGAGAAAGGGATCAGATTGAACCATGAATATGTCCAGGCGTTGTGGCCGAAAATATGGAGCGAGTCTTCCGGAATACTGTATCTCTCGCATAAGGATGCGACCAGCCGCGCGGATGATTCGTACTCAGTCTCGCTGTAAAATGAAGAATCGGCAATGAAGCCTTCGTGTTCAATGTTTATAGTGATTGGATTCCAGCATACCACGGCCCAGGCTTTGTCGCTGTCGTGAACGAATTGGTCTATGTAGCCGTCCTGGCTCCGAATCAGATATTGTGCGCTTGCCTGGTCGCTCGGGTTTTCGAAAAGGGAATAGGCGTAATCGAACTGCTCTTCGGTATCGTGGATTATGATGAACGCTATCGGCGCGCCGTTTCGCGATCCGTAATTCGGACTTCCAACCCATACCGGTGTGAAAAGGGAGTCTGCGGGTTGCCTGAATCCCGTCGCCTTTACAGAGTCGGGAAAGCTGCCCAGATCGATATTTTCCGCCGGGATGACGACCCCATCATGGTTCACTCCCATTTGAAGCTCTTCGAGCGTTTGGTAGGCGAATTCCATTGCTATCCCGGATTGCGGGATGCCGCTGTACCGTGCTATAACTCCGGCCCATGATACCGGATCGGATGTCACTACGACCGAATCTGAGTTGGCCTGGTTCCGAAGGCCGGAAAGATAAGCGGCGGCACCTCTGATGTTTTGATAGGGGCTGTTCAGCAGGGTGTCGACGGGTTTTCCGATAAGTTGTGCTGCACTGTCGAGATTATAAGAAAACCGGCTGTCGTTTCTGAGTCCCATCACGCCGCGGCCGGGTATCTGCGACCAGTGAGTCTCGACATATCCGATGGCCTCAAGCACCGGAGCGGGAACGTTGAATTCCGTCCCGGCCTGCTGGAAGTAATTCTGGCATTCCTGGGGAGTCTGGGCCGATGCCTTTACCGAAAACAATAACGCAAAAAGCAGCAGAGTTTTTTTCAAGTGTCACCTTCGGTTTAGGTTGCGTGTTTCAGGTAGCAGGGGATAGGACTTGGGTGGTAGGTCCACCTACACCTATTACCTATCACCTGCCACTTTTGATTCCTGTACGGTGAGGCTATAATAAAATCTGTCGAAATAGATATTGTGACGTTCCGTCTCCACCTCGCCTCTCTGGAAGTCGACGTTGTCGGATCGGAAGAATCTCTTTGCAGGGGTGAGCTTCTGGTTGTTGTCCGAGTTGGCCGACATCCTGTACTGGTCAAGCCCGCCGAAATAGAAGTTGCGGACTATCTCGCGCTGCGAATGGGTAAGGCTCGTCATGTATCTTTCCGCGAGAATTCCCATGTAAGGGTCGACGGGAACCCACCCGTACGGACGCAGATAAATTTCCGTCCAATCATGAATATCTTTTCCGCCCGGGAAGAAATACCACCCCGACTGCCATCTTGCGGGAATGCCGTTGTACCGGCAGAGCGTAATAAACAGCATCGCCTCCTGACCGCAATCTCCATAGCCCTTCACAAGACAGTATCCGCCGATATTTCTGATTGTCGAATACTCCCTGGCGAAACTGTACTTTATGTCGCGCGAAATCCATTTATAGATACGCCTTGCCTTCACAAGGGGGTTGGTCGCACGTCCGACGATTTTTCCGGAGATGTCTTTAATGTATCTGGTGAAGACTATATTCGGTCCCTGTCCGGTAAACCTTCTGTAGATTTCACCCGACTTGATGTATGGCTCGACTTTGCGTGGGTCGAGATTGAAATGGACGCCGTAAGTCGTGTAACTGTATTCGATTGAAAACCGAGCCCCACCGTCCTGGCTGGCGGGTTGTTCCATGTAGACCGATCTTATCGGACTGTCCGGAGGTGCGACGGCCAGCGGATTGCTGGATGATCCGATGAGATTGAAATCGATCTGATAGGGGAACTGGTGCGGAATCGGCAGCCATGCCCTCACTGTGTCTCCCGGTTTTACAACTCCAGAGTCGACGGACAAAGTCATTCGCATCCTGAATTTCCTGGGAAGCACGTAGGGCGTCTTCAGACTGTCGGCGGCCCTTTCAATGGATATGCAGTTGTCGAGGAAGGCCAGGTAACGGGCATCGTCGTTGACCGGCGGAATCCGTCTCGCCGCGATGGCGGGATAACGGAAGAAGAGGTTGCTTCTGCTCGCGTTCACGAAACGGAGCGTGTCGTCAATTGTCCTCGAGTCGAATTTCCCTTCCTTGATCCAACGCTGGAACTCAGGCCTGGTAATGCCGCGAATGCCTTCCTGCAGCTGCGTGAAAAGTTTGTCGGCTGTCAACGAGTAATCTATCCTGATTCGGCGCATCCGAATAATTTCGTATTCGATCTCCTGCTTTTCCTTTCGGGATAGCCTTGCGGAATCGTCTCGAAGTGATCCTTTGAGAAGCGCCGCCGCCTCACGGAACTGGCCGCGGTCTTCCAGTCGCAACGCCTTTTCATATGAACGTGTCCGTGCGTTCACAGCGGCGGTGGATAAAAGAAGGATTGCAGAGGCTAATACGGCGATTGCCTTATTTAAGACATGCTGACGTTTCATTTACTCACCTTCCGGGAGTGAAAAATTGTGTTTGATAAGTTTTCAAATTCGCTGCTCTTGCTTGAGCTCTCGTACGGATCGTGTTGAGACGAAGCCGTGTGCTTCGGCTTTAGCAATGCCGACTTCGTCCCGCAAGATGCACCTTAACATGCTGGATTGCCCGCGCAATCCTGCACCCTTCGGTCCTGTGGATCAATAACCGCTTCTATTGAATTTCGCTGGAGGACAAACTTATCGTCTTGCAGAATAACCGTCGGATCACTGCAATGTTCCTGACTTGCCTTTCAGTGTATACGACACAGCCATCGTCAAATCTTGTTCATAAGCAACTGTCCACAACCTCTCCCTATAAATTCATCAATCCTGTAGTGCGCTCTCCAGACAATAATCCACTGATCAAATATTCCATTTATCCATTATTCCGACCGTCCATCACTTTACGAGAATCATCTTTCTGGTTTTTATGTAGGACCCTGCATCGAGCCTGTAAAAATACACTCCGCTCGGGAGTCGGGCAGCGTTAAACGTGACGGCGTGGCTTCCCTCGTTCTGGCGCCCGTCAACCAGTGTCGCTACCTCTCTTCCGAGAACATCATAGACTTTGAGCGTAACATTGCCTGCCGCCTTAAGCTGGTATTTTATCACCGTTGTCGGGTTGAACGGGTTAGGATAGTTTTGGAAAAGCGTGAATGAGTTCGGAACGCCGGCGATATCGCCACCAACGCCCGTGACGATTCCATTTACCTGGATATCATCCACGTAAATCGTGCCGCTCCCGAGAAGTGCTCCGGGGAGTCGTTTTGTTGCGAAACCTTTGAACAGGCTTGTCGTCGTGTCGGTGTTCGCCCTCCACATACCGACATACTTCCAGCCGTACCAGTTGATCGTGTCGATGGGAATAATATGTTCGGATGCCGGGCCGAATATGAAATCGAGCTCGTTGCCGCTATTATCTCCGAAGACCCACATGCCGAATGAACCGGATGAGCTGATGTTCAGACCCTGCGAGTTCTCGACTGCACATTGGGCCCTGCTGGAATCAAACTTGTAGTTCAGTGCACCTGAATTGAAGCCGTCGTAAGGCTTGTATGCGATGCTGAAATTTGAGGAGGAAGTGTCGACTCCGTATGTCAATTTGCTCGCGGAAGGCTGCTGCCATGTTCCGAGAGAGGATTCGAAACCTTCGATCACGGAGCCGCCGGACGACTGCGTCGTGTTGACGGTGAACGACGAGGAGTACGACTCTTTCGTCGGAACGTCGTAATAGTTCATGACTCCGGGCAGAAGCGTGACGGTGTACTTCATCCCCGGGATGAGGCCTGCTGACGCCCGCACGGCGACGATACTGAGACCGCCGGTAGTTACATGAAACTGATCTTCAGTGAAGGCTACATTGCTCCCCGTCGAATCGGTTAGTGTAATGTACGACGTAATGTCACTGAGATGAACGGGTTCGTTAAGAATGAATTCTATATACGCTTTTGAAACGGAGGTGCCGCCGTTATTGGGAGACACGGCTATTACTCTGGGACCGGCAGTATCGGCAGTACCGGTGGAGAAAGAAAGTGAATACGGGCTGGTCAAGTGAATTCCGAGCAGGGAAGCCGCGGATGAACCGATCGTAATCGTGTAATTTGTTGACGGCTCAAGAAGCGTGTCGGGTGCGAATGTCCAGTTCGTGAAGTCGGGGTTCATTACCAGCTTTCCGTTGGCGTGCGGCGTGATGCTGAATGCGCTGTCCAGGCTCGATGCGTCCATCGCGGTGTTGAAGTTGAAGTTGACCTTGTCGTAAACCTGCAGTGTGTCGCCGGTTGAAGGATACGCGGATGTAATCTCCGGTGTTGCAGGGATGATATTTTTCCACGCGGCGGCGTAGTCTCTCCAGTTCATCGTGTCCATGCCGGTGTATTCCCACAGGCTCACGCCGACATAACCTGAAGCCTGAGACGAATCGCAAAACTGCTGTATGTCCCCGTAATGCATCTGGTAGCTCGTTTCACCCTCGCTGTTCTCGCAGCCTATCGGGACGATCGGTTTGATGGAACTTAGATAGCCTTCGCTTATCCACGTCTGTTCCCACGACTCGAAGTCGCTCTTCATTGCAATGAATTCCGACGATACCGAAGTCGGCCTCAGAGCCCAGTATGCCTGGGGCATGTTCGCGTCGCACTGGCTGAGGAATGTTGTCCACGGTATCGGCTGGCCGGTGACCCGCGCGAAAGAGGTCAGAGCGACGAAGCTGTTCGGATGAGCTGCTCTGACGGAATTCAGATATTGAGCGGCCACCGCCGTCATGCCAGCCGCTTCGAATTCCACTTCGGCGTCGATGATGAAGCCGTCTATGCCCGGTATGCTTAGTATCTGATTGGTAACACCCGATTCCGTTCCACCGCCGCCCCATTTGCTGGTTCCGTATACATATTGCCATCCGTAGACTTTGATGCCGTTGTTATGGAACGAATCTATCACTGCCGTAAAGCCGCCGTATGTGGTTGCCCAGTTGAATACATTGCCTCCGGCGCCGTCATAGAAGCTGTTGCTGTCTCCCAACTTCACTGCCACCCAGGTTACTCCGCTTTTCTTCAGCGTGGTGATCATGGAGTCGAGGGTTCCGTGCTTCCATATCTCCCAAATCCACATCCCTTTTCCGGTGGTGGATATGGAAGCGTAAGATGGCACACTGACGAGAAATGAAAGAATCAGGAGGAGACTGAAAGTGGTTTTCGATTTCATTTCCGATATCACACTGGCTTTCCTGGAATGCTACTTTGTTATCGAGAATGATTTGAGTATCTCATTGAAGCTCTTCACGTTGACGTCGCTGGTATCGCGCATCTTCCCGATCAGGCTTGAGCGAAGCTGTTCCTTCGTTGTTCTTGTTCCGTTCACCGTCTGACCCGGCATCACAGTCTTGAAATTGCGCGTCAATGAAATTGTGTAGCACCGGCCGCCATGAATTGTGTAGCAGTTATCGACAGTCTCCCATTGTCCCATACCTGCGTAGACGGCCCAGTAATCTCGCGCAAACCTGATCCCATTGACCGTGACAGAGTCTCCGCGGACGTAATCGGCAGCTGTGTTTGGAGTCTTGTCGGTTTCGAAATAAAATCGCCCGCCGTAAGTGCCTGGGAGGTAGACGAAGGGCTGTCGGCTGAGAAAAATGTGGACGCGTCCGCCGCTGTGTTCTGCGTTTGCGGGTCCGGACAGATCGATCAGGTATTCACCCTGGTTCTTCTTTATCAATGTCCCTTGATAATGAACAGTGAATCCTGCTGGGCGGTCGGAAAGAGTTTGCAGCTTTCCTTCTCCGGTTTTACCGGTCTGTGAGTACGCCGAAGGTATAGAAAGAAAGAGGAAGACAATACAGACTAGCCCGGCAGTGCTTTTGATTTTCATATTGGTCGCCTTATCGGCTTAATGTCCCTCAGTGAAAGGATTTCAAAGTTTCATTCTGTGTCCCCACCAAGAGGGTCAATAACAAGAATGCGGGCGAAGCAGCCGCGCCCCGCCCGCATTTGAACGTGATTACTTAAGGAGAAGCATTTTCTTTGTGATGATGTTTGGACCTTGCTGCAGCGAATAGAAGTATACGCCGCTGGCAAATTGATCCATGCTGAGATTGTAGGTGTAGCTGCCCGCGGGTTTGTAACCCTCGTCGACTACCTTAACCAGCTGTCCGAGCACGTTGTAGACGCGAAGGCTCATAACTCCCGATTGCGCGAGCGTGACCTTCACGGTCGTGGTCGGGTTGAACGGGTTAGGATAGTTGTTGCCCAGGGCAAACTTCGTCGGCACGGTTTTCGGCAGCTGTTGAACGGCCAGCGGGAGCTGGCTGGGGAACCAGTTCAGGTCGCCGAGTGCTTTGCCGTCCGTTCCGGCGTGCTGGAGAGCCGTGTTGGAGTAGGCCAGGCTGTAGGGAAGCGGCCATGTCCCTGGGTACGGTCCGGCCTGTCCCTGCGGAACATCCCACCATTCGTAGGTTGCCGCTGCCGTGTCGGCTGCGCGGTAAACGTAGATGGACTGAATGAGTTTGGAGACCTGTGCCATTGCCGTCGACGGGAAACCGGGATCGACGCTGTCGTTGCCGACGGCCTGAAGGTTCGGCCACGTTGTCTTGTTGCTGAACATGGCGGCAGTGCGCGGGTTCATCCATGCCGGCTGGGCCAGCGTCAGGGTATCGGCATTTATCGCCTTCACACTGTCGTTCCAGTGTGTCGTCCAATTGGTCAAAGCCTGCGGCCACGCGTAAGCGTTGTTGGCCACGGTGATGTGTCTGTCGGCTTCCGTCAGGTTATACTTCGGCCCGATGTCGAGCAGCGTGTCGAGGCTGATCGTCGATGAGATCTGGCCGTTGTAATCGTAGTAACCCGCGGTAATTTCGCCGGGCTGCTGACCCACGGACATCGTTCCGTAGAAGATGTTGTTCTTTATGTCCGCGTTGACGGCTTCGAAAATCCACAGCGGATTGACCTGCGTCAGGAACACAGTGTTGTGTTCGAAACGAATATACTTGCAGAGGCTGGCATCCTGAATGAGGATGAGGTACGCGTTGACACAGTAGAAGGTGTTATCTGTCATCCAGAGTGTGTCGGTGGTCGCGCTGTTAAGCACTCCGAAGCCGTCTCCGTAGAATGGCTCATCGGGGTACATGAGATTCTGGAAGACGCAGTTGGTGATGTAGTAATCGTTGCGCTGTCCGCCGCCGGTTATGGCACGGAAATACCAGTCGTCGAAGACGCAGCTGTCGACTTTGAATACCGTATCGCTGTCTCCGCTCGTGGCGACAAGTACTCTGGAGGCTCCGTACGCACGATTGTCAGGCGGAGTGCCGGACAGATAGAGGTGCGTCAGGGTTACCGGACCGGTAAATGACTCGATGAACCAGACGGGAACCGAGCCGTCGTTAAGGATGGCCGGATAGACCATCGGCGGCTTGTGCCCTGCCGCGGGTACCGGGGCGCTCATTGTGAAGTTGAATTTATTCACGTTTATTGTCCCGTCCCAATAGTAGGTCGAGTCATCATACAGCATGTAGACACGGTTGGGATTGACTCGAGCGCCCGTGCTTGTCGTGTCCCCGTTGATTTGGTCGTTCAGGAATCCTGCCTGGGGTAACACCCACATGGTGTCCGCAGTCTGGGCAAAGGACCGGACCGGTCCCGCCAGAATAGCCAAAGCTGCACTGATGAATAACGCAGTGACCATTTTTCTCATGGTGTTTCTCCTCTTGGTTTGATGTATTGGTTCATTGAACACGCAAAATGATAATCCGGAAAATGTCCGAACGTTGTTTCTTTCGGCTTCAATTTCTCTAGTTGTCTCCCGGGACCTCCTTCGTTTCTCGTTATGAAAGTCTGGCGACAAAAGGTTGTACCTTTGTCCTTCTTCTGCGGAATAGTCGTGAGTCTTCCCGGCCCGATGAGCATCATGTCGCTCTCTCGGGCCGTCTTCGTTGTGTTTCACTGTTGTCAAAGAGCGAGTCGAAGACCGATGTCGGCGGTCATGCCGTAATCCTGCACGCTCGTGGGAAAACCTGAACCCCGGATAATACTGATGTCGTTTTCGCCGTTGAGGTTGTTGAGGTCGACATAGACCTGCAATCCTGGTACGGGCAAATTCTGTTTCGCCGACAGATCCCATCGCAGATACGCGTTCGTGTATGAGCGCAGCTCGGGCCAGAAGTTCTCTCCGGCGAAGACGTTCGATTGATACAGCATGGAAACCCGGATCGAGAATCCCTTGTAATCGTAGCCGAGCGCGAGATTCATGATGTCATTCGGCTGATCGATCAGTCTGTCTGTATAGAACGAATCTACTTCCGTCATCTGGTATGATGGGTAGTAGACTGTTTTGACCGTTGCCCTCAGGTACTTGGCACCCGAGAAAATGTGCGTGTAGTTTGCTGACAGCACGAGGCCGGAAAGGGGACCCGGCAGATACCAGAAGTGGGTCTGCCAGTCGAGCTCGATCCCCCAGTCGTTGACGGGAAACTGATTGTTGACATATGTGTAGATGGGAGACCCTTTGTAACTCGACGGAACACCCGGATAGCTAGAAGGGTTAATGATGTACTGAGTCACCGGGAAAATCAGATTGGTAATTCGTTTGAGAAAGCCGTCGACCGAAAAAAGTCCGATGGTGTTGTCGTAAGCGGAGAGGACGACATCATAGTTGGCGGACTGTCCCGGCTTCAAAGCGTAATTGTTCCACGTGACTCCGGGAGGCGCGCCGGTATTTATGTCCATCCACGGCACTATTGCGCGGTAGTCGGGATATGTGAGTGTGTTGGTATATGCCAGATGGACCTGGAGCCAGTCGGTCGGCCTGTATATCAGGTGTACCATCGGCAGCCAGTAGCCGTGCGACTCGTCCATGGTGGTGTCGATGTGGTTGTAGTGGAGACGGGAGGTGTTTGTCTCGATTCCGCGCGGCGCGGTGTACGACGTCGACAAGTTCTGATACCGGACTCCCGGCAGGAAAGTGATATCCTGGCCGATGTTCAGGGTGTACATGGCGTAACCGGCGCTTTCGTATTCATGTCCGGAATAATCGTAGGTAGTCGAAGCCCAGTCGTTGTAGGAATAGGAATCCAGCGTGCCGTTTTTCTGGCAAATGGCCAGGACGTTCCGCAGCATTGAAATGGAAGTCGCCGGCCCCATCTTGTACTGTCCGTTCAGGAAGTTCCCGTAGCTGAAGCTCGGGTCTTCGAAAAGGGTGATCGGCAGGAACTGGGAACCGTTTGTCGTGATGTTGTAGGGAGGCTGAGCCATCCATGGGTAAGCGTTGACAATTGCTGCGCGAAGGTTCTGCCCGCTTCCCTGGTTCAGGACGCCGTCGCTCTGAGTGTAGTTGTACCACCTTGCTGTATAGCTGTACATCCCTCCGAACTTCAGCTGACCCGTTACCTGGTCGGAAAAGTTGATGTGTTTCAGGAAATCCAGCGAGCCGGTAAGTACCCTGTTTCCTCCGAAATCGGCGTAATTGGTGATGCTCGAAAGATAGGCTTCGGAGGGGTTGGTCTGCGCGAGACCGGGTACCGTCTCGGGATTCGCGCTTCTGTAACTCGATATAAGTACTCCGTTTTGAATGAACCCGACACTAAGGTCGTTCGGATCCCGGTTCTCCGAGTATGAGTGTGAAAGCTTCGCGTCCACGCTGATGAAAGGGAATGTCTTCTTAATATCGAGCAGGTTAGTGATTACGCTCAGATAATTGCGCGAATCGGTCGTCGAATAGGAATGGTAATCCGGCGATGCATCCAGGTAATAACTCTCGCCGTAATTATCGTTCAGAGTGTTGCTCGTGCTCGCGAAGTTCATGAAGTCTATTTTCCCTTCGGGAATACGATAGTCCATCGTAACTGTCGCGCCGTACCGCTTCCTGTTTCTCACCACGTCGTTGAGATTGAACCCGGCGAGGTAAACCGGATTGTTGACTCCCAGCTTCGGAGCCTGGTTATAGTAGGAGCCGCCGAAGTCGTTCGATGAAAGGTTCACATTTTCGACGCTTGCCTCGGCAAAAACTCCAAAACGGTTGTCGAAGAATCTGTTTTCGACGCTCGCGACGAACTTGTAGGGACCAAGTGAGCTCTGAAGATTATCGTAACCGCCCTGGGCGTCGAAGTTCGCCTTGTAGACTCCGTCTGTGTTCTGTGCCTCCCTCAGATCGAAATTGACGACGCCTCCAATTACTGCCGCATCCATGTCCGGCGTAATCGCTTTCGTGACCGTAATTCCTCCAAGCATGCTCGAAGAGATCATGCTCAGGTTCGTTCCCCGGTCGCTGGCATCAGTAGCGGGCATCTGCACTCCGTCGATAAGCACTTCGTTGTATTGCGGCGCCAGTCCGCGGATTACCACAAACGCAGCTTCACCGCCTTGTCTGACAAGAGAGATACCCGGAAGTCTTCCTACCGATTCGGCCGCGTTCGCATCAGGGAGCTCCTGGATTTTAGCTGCGGATACTACATTGACTATCTTGTTTGAAGTGAGCTGCTGGTTGATCGCGCTGTTTTGACCGGCGGCCTGTGCGGTAACGACCACCGTCTTCCCTTGGATGCCTACCGCAATCATCCTGAGGTTTTCCACGAGATCCTGGCCTTCCTTCACCTGAATCTTCCTTTCGGTCGGCTCATATCCGATGTAAGTCGCGCGGATCGTGTACGACCCGGGCGAAACGTTGCCGATGGTGTATGCGCCGCTGAGGTCCGTCGATGCGCCCAGACTCGTGCCTGCCAGGATAACCGTACCTCCCGGAAGGGCGTCGCCGGTTTTTGAATCTGTCAGGTGGCCTGAAATGCTTGAGCCTGCGGCAAAGACGGCACCGGTGAAGAGTAAAGAGATAGTTGCCAGAACAATGATGAAACGAGTAGCGAACGTCGTCTGCATATCGTATCGTACTCCTTTATGGATTTATTGAATACTTCTTCCTTATGACAACCGGCAGGCACACGTGTGGGGCAGCAGCCGCTGCGACCGCTTTTATATCAGGAAAGCAGAGTCGGACGGGTACGGAGAATACCCTCATGCCACGTGCGCCATTATCACTAAATTGCAGAACTCTTCCTACTTAGAGAATGTCCCTCCGAAACGAAGGGATTGTGAATATTATGTTTATAGCTGGATTTGATGTCAGGTGGGATGACGTGTTTTTAGCCCGCTGGCAGGTGCCGTTTACAGAAACTCTGCCCGAAAGAGGAAGACCTGTAAGCATTACTCGATCTCCTTTTGAAAGTTCTTGAAATTTAAATGTAAAAAGATGCGCTGAGTGATGTGAAGGCGGTAGTCAGTCCCCGATAAGAAATTCTGAATCTCTCTCGGAAGGATAAAACCTGTAAGCACTACGCGATCTTTTCCTCCAGAATCTTATGTGCTCAAGTGCATCAAACGCTTTGGAATATCAAGCCTCTACTCCACTTAGTCAAGACTTTTATGAAAAAATTTTCATCCTTGCGAAAAAAAACCGGAAATCGGATCGCAGGAACGCCGGATCCGGTCCTTGTGCCATTGAACCGGTTAAATGACGAATATCCGATTGCCGCAGCATCGGATTGTTGGATAAGACAGGGAATGCGGTAGTCCCCTTCCCGGGATGCACGTCCCCCGCCTGTCGTATTATTATTCCGGCGGTCGTTTATCGGTAGAGTCCCAGTTCGGGCCGCTGTTCCATGATCTACTTTCGTCAGTCAGGAATCGCGCAGCCCTGTTGGCCGAGCCAAAATTTGGAGATGAAGGAGGGAATGTTGAACTTAGTCGAACGATTCGATGATTCAACAGCCTTGAAGGACTTGAACCGGTACATCATGCATCGTGGAAACGCTGTCAACGGGAAATCGGGATCCTGAGACACTTGACACCGATTCGAGTTTTGAATCAATAAAGCAGGTCGGAAGGAGAAAGGATGATGAATATCCGGGTTTTGTTAGCGATTGTCGTTCCGGTACTGATCGCTGTTTCGTTCACGCAGGAGGCGGATGCGCAGACGCTGCAGGATTCGGTAGCCGCCATGGCACGCGCCTTCAAGGGCGATGTCGGGATATACGCCGTCAACCTTCAAAACGGAGACACTGTTTCGTATAACGCGGAGAAGATGTTCCCGACTGCAAGCGTGATAAAGATTTATGTCCTGGCCAGGCTGTACCAGGAAATCAAAGAGGGGAGACTTGCCATGAACGACAAGGTGGTCCTGCGCGATTCCGACAAAGTTCCGGGGAGCGGCATTCTTCTCTTCATGCACGACGGCCTGAAGCTGACGCTGGGCGACCTCTCGTGGCTCATGATAAACATGAGCGACAACGTGGCCGCGAACCTCCTTACCGATGAAGTCGACGGTGTAATGAAGGTCACGGATTATATCCGTTCGCTCGGATTCAAACATACTATGGAGCTCGCAAAGATCTTCGACAGAAACGTGTACCCGGACTCGACACTCAGGAAGAAGTACGGCATAGGCGTTACCACCCCGCGCGAGACTGCTACGTTCATGAAGGAGCTTTACGAAGGTGACATCGTGGACAAGAAGAGTTCTGAGGCAATGATCAAATTGATGGAGTATCAATTTTATAACACAAGCATACCGCGCTTTCTACCGACTTACCGGGATACCATCGAGATCGCGCACAAGACCGGGGCTCTCAACGCCACGCGCAACGATTGCGCCATCATATACACCCCAAGGACGAATTACGTCCTTTGCGTGTTCACCACGCACAACAAAGACCAGCGCTGGATCACCGACAACGGAGCTGAAGTGTTCATCGCTAAGATATCGCTCCTCGTTTACAACAGTTTCGTGAAGAAAGAATTCTGAACCGAGGTTAGTGCAAAATGTTCAAGGATCACCCCAAAGGTCTGTTTGTCCTCTTTTTCACCGAAATGTGGGAACGTTTCGGTTTTTACACCGTCCTCTCGATATTCGTCCTGTATCTGACCGATAACTTTCACTGGAGCGAAGCTGCCGTAGGAAACATCTACGGCATTTTTATAGGGACCACTTTTTTCCTGCCGCTGATCGGCGGCTGGATAGCCGACCGCTTCCTCGGATATGGAAAGACGATTTTGATCGGCTTGTGTACTATGGCCGTCGGCTACGCCCTTCTCGCGACACCGACGACCAAACCGTTGCTGTTGTTTACGGCGCTTGTGGTTATCTCGTCCGGGACGGGACTCTACAAGGCGAATATTTATGTGCTTGTCGGGAACCTTTATCCTAAGGCGAACGCCGCGCTGAAGGATGCGGCCTTCAGCATCTTCTACATGGGAATCAACCTCGGTGCGTTTCTTGGGCCTATCGCGGCGTCGTCCATCAAAACTTTCATGATCGACCATTACCACCTTTCACTCACTCACGCATATAACGCGGGATGTGGCGCCGCGTCCGTCGGAATGCTCCTCGCGATCGCCATCTTCCTCTCCTTTAGGAGATTTCACAAGATGGCCGACTACCGCGTCGGGAGCCGTGCGAGCGCGGCCGCCGCAGATCGCCGGATATCGATGGCCGAAGAGAAAGACAGGATCATTTCACTTCTGATAGTCTTCCTCTCCGTGATATTCTTCTGGATGGCATACTACCAGAACGGTTACACGTTGACTCTCTTCGCGCAGGATTATACCGCAGCCTATGTCGGCAGGTTTACCTACCTCCTCTTCGACCCTGTTTCGCTCCTCTCCATTCTGGCGATTCTACTCTCTTCCTCGATAGCAATGTCAAAGTCGTCTACGAATAGAGCGAGATGGATCGGTGTACTTGTCGTCCTGGCAGGCCTGGTAACCATGATCTTCAAAGTGAACAGCTTCCCCGAGACCAACAAGATTTCTCCCGAGAGCTTCCAGGTGTTCAACCCGTTGTTCATAATTTTTCTGACTCCGATTTTGGTTGCAATATTCGGCTACATGGGAAAGAAGTCAAAGGAGCCGGCATCGCCGACTAAGATGGCTATTGGTATAAACGTCGAGGCGCTCTCCTTCATTGTTCTTATCCTCGCGTCGTTCGGCCTTCCAGCTTTCAGCGTCGTTACACACACGAGTTTCGCTCACGTCAGCCCCTACTGGTTGATAACTTCGTATTTCTTCATCACAGTCGCCGAGTTGTTTCTCAGTCCGATAGGGTTGTCATTCGTTTCAAAGGTGGCGCCGGCGAAAATGAAAGGAGCCATGATGGGAGCGTGGTTTGCGGCACAGGCAACCGGAAGTTATCTCTCCGGTTTTGTCGGGAGGTTCTTTGCAGAGTGGCAGCTCTCGCAGTTCTTTCTTCTACTCGTCGTAACCTCGTTATTGGCAGGGCTGATAGTCGTCACTTCACTCGGCCGGCTCAAGAGATCGAGCGCGTGAAATATCCTTATCCTATCGCGATTCAAAAAACTTCTTGACAATTTTGAATCGGTTGAGTATCATCCAAACGTTACCAGAAGCATCCGGGTCATGCCAGCCAATCGGCGGGTAACCTGAGATGAGCTTACGAATGAAGGTTTGCGGTGCTCGCGGCCTGTCGAAAAGATGTGATACCCAGATTGTCGGTTTGTATCTGCACACACCGTTTTAGCTTGTTCCCGCCTTCCAGCCACCAGCATCCTTCCTTCCATAATTTCAGGAGCGATCATTTCCAGGACGATGTTCCAGGTCATGAGACTTGAACTTCGAACACGATACAGCAAGAAAGAGGACGTATGGAAATCTCTATAACGCCGGTTTCATATTTTGATCTTGATTCGGTGATAAAACTGTGGAACAGGGTCAATCCGCTGGATGCTGTCACGGCCGATCTCCTGGAGACACGAGTCCTTCTCGATGAAAACTTCGACGAAAATACCTTTCTTGTTGCCAGGGACGGAAATAGAATGGCCGGTTTCGTAGTATCAGCATATGCACGCCGGGTTCCCCTTGGAGATCATGATCCAAAGGGTGACCGCTGCTGGATAACCGCCTTCGGCATCGACGAAGTGTACCGCGGAAAGGGCCTGGCGACACGGATGTTCTCAACTCTCTTCGATAAATTGCGTGCATTGGGAAAGAAGGAATGTTTCATCGCCACTTACGCCCCCGGATACTTCGTTCCTGGAATAGACGTAAAGGAGTATCCTCCTGCAATTTCGTTCCTGGGCAAAGAAGGTTTTGAAGAGACCTACCGCCCCCTGAGCATGGATGCACCCCTTGCGCTTTTCAAGGTGACGCGCGAGCTGGAAGTGAAGGAGCAGCGTCTGATCGAGAGCGGTATCAAAGTAAGAGCTTACAGCCGTCAGGATCTTCTCCCGTTTATGAAATTTCTTGAGGCCAATATGCCGGCCGACTGGGTACGGGTATCGCGTGCGAACCTGCGGGACCTAACCAGGGGGATCTTCAAGCCGGATCAGATATTTCTCGCCGTGTGCGACAAGCCGGGTGCAGGAGAGGGCGAAGTGATCGGCTACTGCCAGTTTGAGGAAGCTCACTTCGGACCATTCGGCGTAACCGACAAGTACCAGGGAAAGGGCATCGGCACCGTTTTGCTTGGGCGTACGCTGGAACGCATGCGCTCAAAGGGTTTGCACAATGCCTACGTTCTTTGGACAGACGACACAGCTGCCAAAGTGTACTCGAAATTCGGATTCAAGGAGACGAGACGATTTGCGGTCATGAGGAAGTCGATCGCTTGATGATGCGTTGACAGTCTACACACTGATCCGCGACACCCGCGACGGCCTTGCAGTATCGTGCGATCTCGAAAGTGTCAATGCAGCGCATGAGAGTCCAGGAACAAAAAACAGAAAGGATGGAAGAGATTGATTCAACGGGAGGAGCCGGCTGCGCAGCCAACCTCGGGCCCGGCGAGATTAATCTCGCTGGATGTGTTCAGGGGACTTACGATTGCGGGGATGATCCTGGTGAATAATGCCGGAGACTGGTCGCATGTCTATCCGGCACTTGCACACGTTGAATGGAACGGCTGGACGCCCACAGACCTGGTCTTCCCCTTCTTCCTGTTCATCATCGGAGTCGCGATGCCGTTTTCCTTCACCAAACGTATCCAGAGAGGTGAGAGCCGCGGAAAATTACTGGAACACGTCTTTGTCAGGTCGCTTATCCTCTTCGCACTCGGCATGCTCTTGTCCGGCATCCCGAATTTCGATTTCTCACACAGGCTGATCCTGAACGTGCTCCAGCGAATCGGACTCATCTACCTTATGTCCGGTGCGATCTACCTGTTTACCGATGTCGTGTCGCAGGCTGTCGTAGCCTTAGCAGGCATTGCGATATACTGGATACTGATGTTGTATGTGCCTGTGCCAGGATACGGTGCGGGAGTGCTCACCCCTGTCGGGAATATGTGGTGGTACGTAGACAAGGTCCTCCTGCAGGGATGGCACCAGCATCTGCTGGTGGTTGGTGAATACAGACTGCATCACGCGGAAGGCATTCTCAGTCTGATCCCCTCGATTTCGACTGTGCTCCTTGGTTCGCTGACCGGCCATTACCTTAGATCGCAGAGAAGCGGCATCGAGAAAGCAGCAGGCATGCTCGTCATCGGAAATCTCGGCCTGCTGATCGGCGCGATAATGTCCATCTGGTTCCCGATCAACAAGCTCCTGTGGAGCAGCTCGTATGTCGTCTTCACCGCCGGACTGGCGCTGGAAGTCCTCGGCGTGTGCTATTGGCTCATCGACGTGAAAGGGTTCAGGAAATGGACTCAGCCTTTTATGGTGTTCGGATCTAATGCAATCACATCGTTCTTCCTCTCGACTTTCGTCGCGCTCATTTTGGATCTTGTGTTTGTTACAGCGGCTTCGCCCGCCGGTGCGGCAGTGAGGGAGAGTTTGAAGGACGTGATTTACAGCGCCGTCTTCGCGCCGCTCGTAAGCAGCTACAACGCCTCGCTGCTTTACTCAATCGTTTATTTGTTGTTCTGGTACGGAGTGATGTACGTTTTTTACAGGAAGAAAATATTTATCAAAATTTGAGATGAAGAGATCCTTCGGCACAATTACCGTTTCATGCCTCCTCTTGATTATCATTGCAGGCTGGATTATCCGGAATGGTCGGCCCGAAAAGAAAGAAGAAAAAATGAGCGACACGAAGCGAACGATACTGGCAGTCGGCGCGCATGCCGGCGATATGGAAATAGCCTGCGGCGCCGTCATGGCGAAAGAAGCCGGGCTGGGTGACCGCATCGTATTTCTTCACCTTACGCTTGGCGAAGCCGGCAATCCCAGACTGTCCGCCGAGGAATACGGCGTGCAGAAAAGGAGGGAGGCTGTTGAAGTCGACAGCCTCCTGGGTGGAGAAGCCATCTTCGGCCCGTATAAAGACGGCCAACTGCCGAACGACGAAACGGCTAAAAAGTATGTCGCCAACGTCATAAGGATGGTGCAGCCGACGGATATTATTACGCATTGGAAGAACAGCATACATCCGGATCATGCAAACGCTCATGCCATAACGGTGGATGCCGTCCTCCTCGCGAGCCTTCCGTCGGTTTCAACCGTAACCCCTTACTCGAAGACTGAATATCCTGCTTGGAGGGGTGTGAAGAGAGTGCTTTACACCGAGAATTGGGAAGACATGGACGGTTATGAGCCGTACGTGTATGTCGACGTCACCGAATCATTTGAGACATGGGCAAATGCGGTCTCCAAATACGAGTTCATAGGCGGCAAAATATCCAGCTTCCCGTACTTGAATTACTACAAGGCCCTGGCCACCGTTCGCGGAGCCGAAGGAGGTTTCCGGTACGCCGAAACGTTCGATATCGACAGGTTTGAGAAGAAACTCAGATGGAGGAGCTTGGAGCCTTGAAACCCAGAACTGCGCCTTCGAAGAAAACGAAGTCTGTTGGGGCTGCGGAAATAAAACCCTTTGATGGTAAGGAAGAAGGGCGGATCGTCGATCTCTGGAATCTTTGTCTCAGTCGGGATCCAATTACCACAGAGACTTTCCGTCGGAAGGTCCTTCTCGACGAGAATTTCGATCCGCGCGGTTGCCTTGTCGCGTTTTCCGGAGGACGGGCGGTGGGTTTTTCAGCGGCCGTTCGGAGAAAGCGGCCTTATTTCGGAGCAGGTATGGAACAAGGGACGGGATGGATCACGGTTTTTTTCGTGCATCCGGAATTCCGTGGTATGGGAGTGGGAAAGAACCTGATTGAAGCCTCCGAAGAGTTCCTGAAGACAGGGGGGATCAAAGAGATTTACGTGTCGTCCTATACCCCAAATTATTTCGCACCCGGCATAGACCTCGATGCCTACCCGGAGAGTCACTCTCTTCTCGGAAAGCTCGGCTATAAGAGATCTGAAAGAGTTTACGGCATGGGGCGATCGCTCCTCGACTTCGAGGCTTCGTCGGAAGCAAAGGAAGCACTCAAGTCCCTCAAGGCGAAGGGTATCGACATTCACGTGTTCGAACCGAGGTACATTTCCGGGCTCCTGGATTTCCTCGGGACAAACTATCCCGGCGATCTTTTCAGGGTAGCACTTGAGGAACTGAGACAGGATCCCAGCACTGACCGCATGCTCGTCGCAGTGCAGGGCAGCCGCGTAGTAGGATTCAGTCATTACGAGGGCGAGCACTTCGGACCTTTTGCGATCGACCAGTCGTTGTCAGGGATGGGAGTCGGAACTTGTCTGTATGATTGGACTGCACTCCACATGAAGGAGAAAGGAATCCCGAATCTATGGCTCGCCTGGGCGTCCGGACATGCAAAGGATTTTTACTACAAACGAGGCCTGAAGGTCACAAGGCGATACGAAATTATGATGAAGGAGTTGAAGTAGGCCTGTGTGTTTTCCGCATGG
Organism: Bacteroidota bacterium; assembly: GCA_021845665.1. GTDB lineage: Bacteria > Bacteroidota > Ignavibacteria > Kryptoniales > JAKASW01 > JAKASW01. Next base: position 51,133 of record JAJZVO010000017.1, read on the forward strand.
TGCAGTATGTGACGAACAGAACGCATCCTGACTTATCACGTTCACCAAACCAAATGAGGAGAGATGAACTTCCATCCGATTGACTGGGTGATCCTTGTGATCTATCTGGCCGGTACCGTCTTCGCCGGATTGAGGGCTAGAAGGTACGTCGAGAACATGGAGGGGTATTACGTTGCCGGTAGAAAGGTTAAGGTCGCACTCGGTTCGGCAACTCTCATAGCCACGGAAATCGGAGTCGTGACCTTCATGTACTTTGGACAGCTCGGTTACCTCACCGGGTTTTCGTGCTTCATACTCGGCCTAATAGGTGTGTTCGGATACATGGTAATTGGAAAGACCGGGTTCATTGTCGCGGGCTTGAGGCGGTTGAAGGTAATCACGATACCGGAATTTTATGAGTTGCGGTACAACAAGTCCGTTCGATGGCTCGGCGGAGTCCTCCTCTTTGTCGGCGGTGTCCTTAACATGGGCGTCTTCCTGCGGTTCGACGGAATTTTCTTGACGGAAACGATGGGCCTCGGCGAGAGCGAGAAGGCTATCGTCATGGTCATCATGCTGATCATCGTCGTCAGCTACACGATTCTGGGCGGCATGTTTTCGGTTGTCATAACAGACTTCATTCAGTTCGTGGTCCTTTCGTTTGGCATGTTCATCGCGACTATTTTTGTTTTGATGAAAGTGAACATGGCTTCAATTGCGAACACTGTCGTTACACATTATGGCAAAGCGGGTATCGATCCGATCCTGAATCCGCAATTTGGCTGGGTTTTCATATTCTGGATGCTTGTCGGGAGTGTCGCGCTTTCCGCGCTGAATCAGCCGGCGGTCTCGAAGGCCTTCGCTTCGGAATCCCCTGAGGTCGGCAGGAAGGTGTTTCTCTTCAGCGGCTTCACGCTGGCGGGAAGATACATGATACCGATGCTATGGGGGGCAGCCGCGCTAGCTGTGTTCGGTCCGCATATTAATTCACTCGTTGCTATGCCGCGGCTTCTCGGGAAGCTGGTACCTTCTGGATTGCTGGGGCTGATGGTGGCCGGCATGCTTGCCGCGTCGATGTCCACGTACAGCGCGTATCTGCTTGCCTGGAGCACCGTGGCGACGAGAGATGTAATATCTCCTCTGCTCAAGGGGCCGATGTCTGACAGGTGGAATGTGACCATAACTAGACTCGTCGCCGCCGCCATAGGAATCTTCATGCTCGTGTTCGGGCTGTTCTATCAGCTTCCCTCTACTGCTTTTCAATACCTGTCGCTTACCGGCGCTATGTATGCGGCGGGAGCATTCGCCTGTGTCACGGCTGGTCTTTATTGGAAAAAGGCGAATACAGTTGGAGCGTATTCCGGCCTGGCATTCGGGGCTGTCGCTCCGGCGGCTTTCCTGCTGCTGTCCCAGTTCAAGGACGCACTGCCCACAAACCTCTTCTTTCTGGTAGACGTGAACGTGTCCGGGTTACTGAGCTTCATTCTCGCCGCAGCGGGAATGGTAATTGGGTCTTTACTGACTCAGAAGACGCACGCCCCGGTTAAGCTTCCTGAGTCGTATTACAATAACGAGGCATGAGGTAATTCATATGTCTGAAGGTAGTCTGATCTGGATCATCTTGTACGGCATTTCGACGTTGACCTTCTTTTCGGTGGCCGCCGGAATCACTGCGTACGGTATTCAAGACCTCAGGTCACTGCTGTCGAAAGCCAATAAGAGAGTCGTGGAAGTGAAGAATGATAAAGGGAAAAGCTAGTCATGGTATGACCAGCAGCTCAATTATGAAGACAAATGCAATTGCATCCGGTTTCCTTTTGATGATGACTTTTCTTTCACTCCTTCTTTATGGCGGCATTGGAATCGCGGGATCTCCTTCAGGTTCCGGCGTCTCACCATTTCCGTCCCAACAGGGTTTCGACCACAAGTCTCATTTGAAATCCAACATCGTAAGGGTGGAAGTAGACGCCGGGACGGTTGTTTCCCGTGTGAGCCCATATCTTTACGGACTCAACGTAGCGAGGTGGGACGAGGACCTTTTCCCGGGACCGTCGAGCGACATGCTTCTCGATTGCGACCGCGACGCAATAAGAAAGGTAAAAGAGGCAGGGTTCACGCTGTTGAAATATCCCGGCGGAAACGACGCCGATCATTACATCTGGAACAGCCCGGACAACAGTGCCGATGAAATGAACACCGACGAGTACGCAGCTCTTCTCAAGACGATAGGGGCACATGGTTTCATTACGGTGAATTTTAACGAGCCGCCTTCTCTAGCTGCGGAATGGGTCAGGTACTGCAACAAGGTCAAAGGATACGACATAAAATACTGGGAAGTCGGCGACGAGCAATGGGGGGCATGGGCCGCAGGGCATGCGACGCCGGAAAAGTATGCGGAGCGCTTCATTAAGTTCGCGAAGGCGATGAAAGCGGTCGATCCGGCCATCAGGATTGCCGCCGATGTCAAGCCGTCGGGCGATCCGAACGACTGGACCTGTCGCGTGCTAAAGGCTGCCGGTAACTACATAGACCTGGTCACGTTTTCCTATTACCCGCTTACAGATAAGGACGAACATCCCGATTCACTCTTCGCAAGTCTGCCAACCTACCGTCGGGATTACGACGCAATCCGTCACGCGCTCCATGAGACGCTGCCGGCAATCGATCCCATCCACGGGAAAGTGAGAGCCGACACGATGTGGATTGCCGACGTTGGCTACAACTCCGTCAACCGCAGGCCGGGTCCTATCACCCTTTCCATTGCGAATGCCTTATGGACGGGAGATCTCCTTGGTACGATGGCCGAGCTTGGCGAGAAGATCTCTTGCTTCTGGGCGCTGCACAATTCGTACCCGCCGGCGGGAGGGGACTACGGAATATTGTCGGAAGACGGGAAGAACACGCGAAGTTACAGCTACTACGTGTTTCCGGCCTACTCGCATCTGTTCGGCCACAAAGTAGTACAATGTATTTCCTCCAACCCGTCGTTGTCTGCTTATGCCGCCCTCCATGACAGAGATACACTTTCGATCATTCTAATCAACAAAGACAAGCGACGGGCAGAGAACGTCCACATCGGCCTGAGAGATTTTCAACCTGACTCGCATACATCCGGATGGATACTCAATGCGAAGCACAAACTTGATAAGCTGTCAGATGGTCCACGGGCCGGTAGCGCTTTTGTCGAAAAGGTCCCGCCGTACTCGCTGGTTGTCCTTCACCTTTTAAGAAAGGGAACGGTCTTGCCGCCGACAAACCTCGCGCTGCACGCGCGCGCAACTGCATCGACAAGCGCGATGAACGGTCCTGACTTCGGGCCTTCGAGTGCTGTCGACGGGAAACTGTACACCCGATGGGCTTCTGCGGCCTTGTGGGGAGCCGACAAAGGACTGGATCCTGAGTGGTTCCAGATCGATCTTGAGCGTCCGCGGCATTTTAACGAAGTGGTGATCCACTGGGCTAGAGGGCACGGCGTTGATTACAAACTTGAGGTATCTTCAGGCGGCGTCAGATGGAAAACAATTTATAGTGAGACGAACGGCCGCGGCGGAACAGAAAGGATTAGATTCAAACAGGTCGGAAAGCGATACATCAGGCTCACGGGATCGAAAGGATCCCCGGCAATCTCAAGTTATTCCATATATGAGTTCGAGGTGTTCAATTCCACAAAGAAGTGAACACGGTTCGCCTCACCATGCTGCATGACACGGAGATAAATCTCAATTGAATGCAGGACTCAAGACAGGAGATGCATGAGTGGCGGAGAATAAAATAAAGATCGGGTGTGAACGGCTGATCGGTCCTGAACGGAGTCTGATTGCCGGGAAGCAGGCCGGTATAGTGACAAATCACAGCGGCGTATTGCCGGACGGCGAGCATATTGTCGACGCTCTGAGAACCGGGCACGACATATCAATCAAAGCCCTTTTTTCCCCGGAACATGGGATAAGGGGCGATGCTCCCGCCGGCAAACATGTCCGCAACGAGATAGATCCAAGGACGGGCATCCAGGTCTATTCGCTTTACGGGGAAAACAATAAGCCGGATAAATCCATGCTTCAAGGTATAGAGGTGCTCGTTTATGACATTCAGGACGTTGGCGTCAGGTTCTATACATACATCAGCACGCTAGCCCTCGTCATGGAAGCGGCGGCGGAAAATGATATACCTCTCGTGCTGCTCGATCGGCCCCTCGTCCTTCCCGGCAACATGACCGACGGTCCCGTTCTCAGTGATGAGGTGCGGTCGTTCGTAGGCATGCTTCCCGTTCCGGTACTGTACAGTCTTACTCCCGGTGAGCTCGCGGAGCTGATACGGAATGAGCACCTGGCGCAGAAGGGTTTGGACCTTGAATTAACCGTGCTGGAGCTGGAGAATTACTCGCGCTCGATGTGGTACGACGAAACAGGCCTCGACTGGCTTCCACCCTCCCCGAATATCCCGACTATCGAAACCGCGGTCGTGTATCCTGGCACAGCGTTGATTGAAGGTACCAACATAAGCGAGGGAAGGGGAACCGATTCTCCCTTCAGGCTTATCGGCGCGCCATTCGTCGACAAGATGAAACTAGCCGAGACACTGAATTCATATGAACTTCCCGGGCTTGATTTCATCCCCGTAGACTTTGTACCGAGGGACAGGAGCGCCGTAAGTCACACAAGGTTTAAGGATAAAATATGCCACGGAATTAATGTCGTCGTAACTAATAGGGATATGATCAAGCCGGTTGAGGCAGGTGTGGCCATCATCTGCGCGTTGAGAAAGCTGAGCCCTTCAGAACTGACATTTCGGTGTGACGGTGCGTTTGACAGGCTGGCCGGTAACAGGGAAGTGCGGGAGTTGATCGCGCGAGGAGCCGATTATCTGGAAGTCACGTCGACCTGGGAACATGAGCTCGATCTATTCAGAGGCTCAATGAGAAAATACTTTCTTTACTGAATCGAAGCGCAAGCGCCTCAGCTTACCGCCTGGTTTTCCGGAAGAGTGGCGTTTAGGGTGGCGACAAGTTCAGTCACAACCTTCTCGTTCCCGAGCATATCCTTGAGTGTAATCCGGCCCAGTACGACATCGACGGCGTCCTGGATTGCCCGCCATAGCGAGCGCATCGAACAGTCGATTATATGATTACAGACTGCGCTCATCCCCGTATGTGAGTCGCAGAATTTTTGATTATAGATTCGGCCGCCGAGTACGGCCAGGACTTCGCCTATCACGATCTGGTCTGCGGGTTTGGCCAGCTTGTATCCGCCCGAGCGCCCGCGCGCGCTATCTATGAAGCCGCCGAGGCGTAGTATCCTTAGAAGTTTTGCGACGTTCGCGGCACTAAGCCCTTCAAGCCGGCTGATGTCAGGTATCGTCAGACCATCCGGGATATCTGAGTTCCCGATGCGCAGCAAGCAGCGCATCCCATATTCTTCCTGTGAGCTAATCTTCATAGGTCATCAATTCCTCTGGGAAGTTGTTTTGCATCCTGTATGACAAATCTCCACCTTCATGTCACATGAAACCGAGTTCGAGTTTCGCTTCCTGCGACATCATCTCGGGCGTCCAGGGCGGATCCCAGACAACTTCAACCTGGACGTCACTTACTCCGGGTATCTGAGCGACTCGTTCATGGACTTCTATCGGGAGAGACCTGGCCGCGGGGCACCCCGGCGCTGTAAGTGTCATCTTAATGTTGACCACAGGATCATCGCCGACGTTGACCTCGTATATCAATCCTAATTCCCAGATGTTGACGGGTATCTCCGGATCGTAGCACTCTTTAATGGCGTCGATCACTTTATCTTCAAGAGCCTTCTTTTCCAAAGCGTCCATCTTAACCTCTCGCGTTTTGGCTCGAATCTCGTTTCATTATATCCCTTTCAGGAACCTGACCGAGAGAATGTGTTCGAGCTCCTCTCTCACCTTATCCTGTTTTATGCTCTTCAAAACATCGTTCGCAAAGGCATATATCAGGATCAGTTTCGCTTGCTCTTCACCTACGCCGCGCGATCTCAGGTAGAACATAGACTCCTTGCTGAGCTGTCCCACCGTTGCACCATGCGAGCACTTTACGTCATCCGCGAAAATCTCAAGCTGAGGTTTCGTATCCACCTTCGCTTCGTTGGACAGGAGTATGTTTCTGTTCTCCTGGTATGAATTTGTCTTCTGAGCTCCCTGGCGGACGAGGATCTTGCCGTTGAACACCGCGCGGGACTTGTCGTCCAGTATTCCTTTATAGTGCTCGCCGCTCGTGCAGTTAGCCGCAGCGTGGTCGATCATTGAATGCGTGTCGGAGAGCTGTTCTCCGGCTGTCAGGTATAATCCTTCGAGCGAAGTGTTGCCTCCCTCTCCGCCGAGGATCACATTGATATTGTGTCTGTAAATCTTCGCTCCGTTTGAAACGGCGTGCGACTTGTAGTTGGCATCATTTTCAACAAAGGCGGCCGTTGTCGCGACATGATATGACTCCCGGTTTTCTTCCTGGATCTTCAATCCGTCCACCGTTGCATTCCTGCCCGCTTCGATCTCGGTAACTGAATTGGTGAAGTAAACGCCCGGCTGAAGGCCGATGTAATGCTCAATGAATCTTACCTGCGAATTCTTGCCGGCGACTACGAGATTTCTCGGCTGGGAGATGAGCCTTTCATCACCGGTTGTAATGAAAAGAAAATGCACCGGATCTTCCACCACCGCGCCGTCTGGCAGGTTGATGTAGGCGCCGTCGACCGTGAAGGCTGTGTTGAGAGCGGTGAAGGCGTCCGTGCCGGGATCGAGTCGTTTCGCTATCTGTTCACCTATCGATCCGTCGTCTTCCTTCATAGCCTCGGCAAGGCTCCCGACGACTACACCCTTCGGGAGTGGAAGCGGCTTCGAAAGTTCCCGCGAGTAAAAGCCGTTGACGAAAACAACCGTGTGGCCTCTCATTCCTCCGAAAAGAAAGGGGGAAAGTTCGTCCGCGCGAATACTCCCGGTGGCCTTTTTCGCTGCGTATGCAAAGGTGTGTCCGAGAATCGGGCTTATGTCTGTAAAGCGCCAGTCTTCCTGATGAAGATTGGGAAAATCGATCTCGGCGAACTTCTCGATGGCCGCTTTACGCAGCTTGTGTACCGGTCTGGACTTCTCACCGTTTAGACGGTTTTCAAAGTCCTTGTAAAGATTCAGATACCAGTTCCTAATTTCGGTGTTCTCTGCCATCATTCCATCGTTCCCCGCAGGGTCCTGCGGACATTCTTCCTCTGTTCGCTCATTTCGCTGTTACCGTCTCGTCCTTGACCCAGTCGTATCCCTTGTCTTCCAGTTCGAGCGCTAGATCCTTATCGCCCGACTTCACAATCCTGCCGTTATACAGGACATGCACGAAATCGGGTACAATGTAATTGAGAAGTCTCTGGTAATGAGTGACGACTATGACGGCGTTATCTTTCGAGCGAAGCTTGTTCACTCCGTTCGCGACGATCCTGAGCGCGTCGATATCGAGTCCCGAGTCGGTCTCATCGAGTATCGCGAGTCTCGGCTCGAGCACCGCCATCTGGAGTATCTCGTTTCTTTTCTTCTCTCCGCCCGAGAAGCCTTCGTTAACGGCGCGGCTGAGAAGCGTATCGGGCATCTCGACGATCTGCATTTTCTTTTTCAGCATCGCGAGGAACGCCCCCGCGCTTATCTCGGGTTGATTTCTGTACTTGCGGGCTTCATTGAGGGCCGTTCGCAGGAAAGTCGTATTATTTACACCGGGGAGTTCTACCGGATACTGAAACGCCAGGAACACACCCTCTCTCGCGCGGACTTCGGGCAGCATCGACAGGAGATCCTTGCTTTCGAAAATTGCTTCCCCTGCCGTTACCTTATACTCCGGTCGCCCGGCCAGGACGTTTGCGAGTGTGCTCTTGCCTGAGCCGTTCGGTCCCATTATGGCGTGAACTTCTCCGGCGTTTACCTTCAGGTCGATTCCTTTAAGTATTTCTTTTTCTTCGACAGACGCGTGTAAATTTCTGATTTCTAACATTTGCTATTCCAGAGTTTTAAAGTTCAACTGTAGCGCGAAGCGCATGGAGCATAGAGCATGGAGTGCCGGCGGCTTCAGCCACCACTCCAACAGTCCATGAGATCATGGAAGCGCTTCTCCATCATTCCAACATCCCGGCGCTCCTCTCACCGCTATCCCACGCTTCCTTCGAGACTCATGCTGAGCAGCCTGGTGGCTTCGACCGCAAACTCCATCGGAAGTTGCTTGAACACTTCTTTGCAGTAGCCGTTTACGATCAGCCTGACGGCGTCCTCTGTAGAAATGCCCCGTTGATTGAGGTAGAATATCTGGTCTGTACCGATCTTGGATGTGGTTGCCTCGTGTTCGACCTGGGCCGTCGGATTGTTCGTCTCTAGGTAAGGGAAGGTGTGGGCACCGCATTTATCGCCGATGAGGAGAGAGTCGCACTGCGAGTAGTTTCTCGCGTTCTCGGCTTTCTTTGTAATTCTCACTTGTCCGCGGTAACTGTTGTTGCTTCTTCCGGCGGAAATTCCTTTTGAGATGATAGTGCTCCTGGTGTTCTTTCCGATGTGGATCATCTTTGTGCCGGTATCGGCCTGCTGCATGTTGTTCGTCATCGCGACTGAATAGAACTCTCCGACCGAATTGTCCCCCTGGAGTATGCAGCTCGGATATTTCCAAGTGATGGCGGACCCGGTTTCGACCTGTGTCCATGAAATCTTGGAGTTGATGCCTCTGCACGCACCGCGCTTGGTTACAAAATTGTAGATGCCCCCTTTGCCGTCCTTATCGCCGGGATACCAGTTCTGGACGGTGGAGTATTTTATCTCCGCGTTGTCGAGCGCGACTAGTTCGACGACTGCGGCGTGAAGCTGGTTCGTGTCGCGGATCGGAGCCGTGCATCCTTCGAGGTAACTGACGTAGGCGCCTTCCTCGGCGACAATGAGCGTACGCTCGAACTGCCCCGTCTCAGAAGCGTTGATGCGAAAATACGTAGAGAGCTCCATGGGGCATCTGACGCCTTTGGGAACGAAGGCAAATGATCCGTCGCTGAAGACAGCCGAGTTCAAAGACGCGAAGAAGTTGTCGGTGTACGGCACGACTGAGCCGAGATATTTCCTGACAAGTTCAGGATACTTCTGCAGAGCTTCGGACATGGAGCAGAAGACAATTCCAAGCTCACTTAGTTTTTCTTTGAATGTCGTGGCGACAGACACACTGTCGAATACCGCGTCGACGGCGACGCCTGCCAGCCTCTTTTGTTCTTCGATCGGAATCCCGAGCTTCTCAAACGCTTTTACAAGTTCCGGGTCGGCCTCGTCGAGGCTGTTGAGTTTCTGTTTCTTCTTCGGCGCTGAATAGTAAATGATATCCTGGTAATCTATCGGGTTATACTTGACGTTCGACCAGTGCGGCTCCTTCATCGTCAGCCAGTGTCTGTAAGCCTTAAGCCTCCATTCGGTCATCCACTCGGGTTCGTTCTTCTTCGCGGAGATGAGCCTAATGACATCCTCATTCAATCCCTTTGGAAGCTTGTCGGTCTCGATCTCGGTGACGAAGCCGTATTTGTATTGCTCGTTAGCCAGTTTTTCTACTGTCAGTTCGGAATTGCTCATTTCATTCTCCTAAACCTGTCCGCTATCAGCGGTCGGCGATCAGCGGGAATTCCTATAATCGCTTTGTCTGCCTTCAGATTCGGACCGCACAAGACCGGTAATGCATGACCCGAAAACCTAAAGGAAGAAAGAATCAATGACGGAATAATTCCAGCATTCCATCATTCCCTTGCGTCTTAGTTCGATTTCTGATGATGTCATCTTAACACTAACAGTTTAGCTAATCTGGATTTTATTGTCAAGATTGGAATGTAGAAGACAAGAGTGCCTGAAAAAGGGCCAGGCGGCTCCCATTTCAGGCTTTTGGGCTATTTCAGGGAGCTTCGGGTTGATTCATTGGACGAACAAGCATTTGATCTTACAAGGGAAGGAAAATCTCAAGGGAGTCGTTTAAATTGGTTTCGAAGTCCTGTCAGGGCTATCTCACTTGAATTGTTTACCAACCTTTCAATGGAGTGCGGTATGCGAAACCACATTTTTGACTTTGCACTTGCGATAATTCTCTTACCTGTCATCGCATTTTCACAACAGAGAAATCCACTCACCGTCGAAGACATGTGGAAGATGGCCAGGGTCGCCGACCCGCAGGTCTCACCTGACGGGAAAACCATAGCTTACCAGATCACCACTTACAGCATGGAAGAAAATAGAGGATGGAGTTCGATCTATCTCGTCTCGGCCGACGGTGAAGAGGTGCACGAATTCAAAACAGGTTTCAAATCGAGTACTGAACCGGTCTGGTCTCCGGACGGAAAGCAGATAGCTTTCGTCGCTGACGACTCTGCCGGCACACCGCAGGTCTACGTGGATGACGCAGACGGCGGGTTGGCGAAGAAGCTGACGAGGATTGCACTCGGCGCAAGCGGACTTCTCTGGTCTCCCGACGGAACGCACATCGCCTTCGTGTCGGATGTCTTCCCGGAGTGCGCGACAGATTCATGCAACGCCGCGAAGGAGAGCGAGCTCGAGAATGGAAAAGTGAAGGCGCAACTTTTCACCCATCTTCCTTACAGGGTCTGGAATTACTGGAAGGACGGCAAGCGAAGTCACCTTTTCGTGGTAAATGTGGAAACCCGACGGACGGTCGATCTGACTCCGGGAGAGTTCGACACGCCTCCGATCGACCTCGGAGGGAGGATGGATTATTCGTTCTCTCCCGACGGGAAACAGGTGTGCTATGTGAAGAACACAGACAAGATGATTGCAGTCAGCACGAACAACGATCTCTTCACCGTGAGCGTCGACGGCGGGGCATCGACTAGGATAACAACCAACCCGTCGAACGATAATCAGCCGCTCTACTCACCTGACGGCCGCTACATCGCTTATCGCGCGCAAATGATCCCGGGATTCGAATCGGACAAATCAAGGTTGATGCTTTATGACCGCAAAAGCGGAAAGATCATAAACCTGACCGAGAAGTATGACAGGTCGGTCGATGAAGTCGTATGGTCGCCAGACAGCAAGTCGCTTTACTTCAACGCCGACGACGAGGGATACCATAGCATATACGAAGTAGAGGTTGCGACGGGTAAAGTGAAGAGATTGACAGAACATTCAACGAATGAAGACCTCACGATGGCTCCCGACGGGAAGTATCTGGTGCTTTTGCGGCAATCCGTGACGCATCCGAACGACGTGTACAAGATGGAGTTAGCGACCGGTGAAACTACGCAGTTGACTCACACTAACGACGTGCTTCTTGGGCAGCTTGAGATGAATCCATGGAAGCCGTTCTGGTTCAAGGGAGCAGGCGGAACGAAAGTAGAGGGCTTCATGGTTAAGCCGCCTGATTTCGACCCGCAAAAGAAATACGCGATGGTTTACCTGGTACACGGCGGGCCGCAGGGACAATGGATGGACGAGTTTCATTACAGGTGGAATGCGGAATTGTTCGCCGCACCGGGATATGTCGCGGTAATGGTTAATCCGCGCGGATCGACCGGCTACGGGCAGAAATTCACGGATGAGATCAGCGGCGACTGGGGAGGGAAAGTGTTCGTTGATCTAATGAACGGGGTGGATTACGTCGTGAAGCGTTATCCCTTCATCGACAAAAACAGGATCGCGGCAGCTGGTGCATCATACGGCGGCTTCATGATGAACTGGATGGAGGGGCATAATAACAGAGGCGTTTTTAAGTGCTTTGTGAGCCACGATGGATTATACGACGCGGTAAGCGCGTTCGGTTCCACCGAAGAGCTTTGGTTCCCGATTTGGGAATTCAAAGGAACGCCCTGGACGAACCCGATGTCGTATCACAAGTGGTCTCCGAGCACTTACGTAAAGAATTTCAGAACGCCGATGCTGGTGATCCACAGTCAGAACGATTTCCGGCTGGATGTGAGCCAGGGATTTCAGCTGTTCACCGCGCTTCAGATGATGCACGTCCCGTCTGAGATGCTCTATTTCCCGAACGAATTTCACTTTGTTGTGAAGCCGCAGGATACGCGACTATGGTGGAACAGCGTGCTGGGATGGATCGGGAAATATGTCGCTGATTAAACCGCAACGAAATCTGTTGTCGAAAGGAAAGGAATAGCTCCTTAGAATCCCAAGACCATGCTGCGCTAATCAGCCCTGATTTTGTACCTTCTCCGATTAAGAAGAAGGGGGGAACCGGAGAGCGAGAAGACGCCAGTTCCGGTTTTGTTTTATCACACGTATCCCGCAAATTGAACTCAGCCAAGGGCTGGCTCGCGTTCAATGTTGGACGAATATATCATAGGGCAAAATCGGAAATGGAAATGTTCACAGTGGATCAGTCGTTAGATGCTTCCAGAGTCATTCAACTTATGCTTTCACCGGCGGTAATGATAAGCGCCTGCGGTCTTTTTCTTCTCGGCGCAAATAACAAATATTCGAGCGTCTTGAACAGGATACGGCTTATCAACGACGAAAAACGGAGGCTTGTCATAAAGGCGGCGGACAGGGAATTCACACCTGAAGAGAATCTTCGCCTCGAGAGCACGGCGAGGCAACTTAAGGAGCTAAGCCGGCGGGCCAAGCTAGTGAGGGATTCGGTTTTGAGCTATACGACTGCGGCGGCTCTCTTTGTCATCAGTTCGGTCTTGATCGGTGCGGCGTTGTTTCACGGAGCTGAGGGGTTGCATTATCTTTCTACCGCGGCATTTCTCATGGGGATGCTAATGGTCTTCGTAGGCGTGGTTTTCGGCGTCCTGGAATCGAGGAAGGGCTTCGAAATTGTCCAATTGGAAATAAACGCCGAAGAATAGTTCGCTCGCAAAATGTCATTAGGGTATCATCCAAAGTCAGGAGGTTTCAATGGCGACAGTGGTATTTGACATCGAAACGTCCGGGTTTCCTACCGAGACTTTCGACAAGGCACAGTTCGACTATCTCATGAAGGGGGCCGAGAAGGAAGATAGCGAAGAGAAGCGTGAAGAGGTTAGAGCGGAGCTTGTCAAGCAGCTGAATCTCTGGCCTCTAACGGCGCAGGTTGTGGCGGTCGCACTACTCAATGTCGAGTCAGGGAACGGCACTTCCATCTTTTGCGCGGACGAAGACAGTGAAACGGAGAAGAAAGAAGGCGACAACTCCTTTCTTTACATTAGCGGAGACGAAAGAAAAGTCCTGGAGACATTCTGGGAATTCATAGTGAAGTTCGAAGATTTCGTGACTTTCAACGGCAGAAGCTTCGATTGTCCTTTCTTGATGCTGCGATCAGCAGCGCTCGGTATTAAGCCGGCCAGGGATCTGATGGCCGGGACAAGATATAACATGGTACATCACGTGGACCTGCTGGAAGAGCTCACGTACCACGGTGTCACCAGGAAATTCAACCTCGACTTCTACTGCAAGACCTTCGGAATTGAAAGTCCCAAGTCGCACGGCATCACCGGTTACGACATCAACGATTACTTCCGCGCCGGGCGTTACACGGAAATAGCCGAGTACTGTATGGGGGATGTCATTGCGACTGCGGAGCTTTACAGGAAATGGAAAGAGCTGCTTCACGGAACTAAATGGTAGGACTGACTGACCAACAGCGCAAGGCACTACAGCTCGAGAAACATATAACCGTAACCGCGAACGCGGGGTCGGGCAAGACGCGCGTGCTTGTTGAGAGATATGCGGCTGCCGTGCGCAGCGGGGTACGCGTAGAACAAATCCTGTGTCTCACATTCACCGAAAAAGCCGCGCTCGAGCTTCGCCAGAAAATTGGGGAAAGGATCGGCGAGGAGTATGCTTCAGCGAGACGGAGCGGCGATCCGGCTGCCGGTCCGCTTGCCGAGGCGAGACGCAATATGCTGGAGGCGAACGTCAGCACGATACACTCATTCTGTTCGCAGGTCCTGCGCGAGTTCCCAGTGGAAGCCGAAATTGACGCAAGCTTCAAGGTTCTCGAAGATTTCGATGCATCGTCGCTGAAAGAGGATGCTTGTGCCGAGGCGGTCAGAGATTCCCTGGCCGAAGAGAGGACGGATTCTCCCGGACGCGGAAACCACAGCGTTCATGAACTCCTCGTAAGAACAGGATACGCCAAGGTTATATCGCTGCTGGTCGACTTGCTCGACAACCGGGAGAAGATAGAACATGCGAGGGTGTCTGGGCAGAGGATCGTCCTCGATGAAGCGGCGTTGAGAGAACACTGGTTCAACATCGCGAAGGGAGTTGCGGATGTTATTCGCCTCAATGTGTCTGCCAAGAAGGGGGATTTCACCCGGGAAATTTCCGCACTCGAGGATGCCACCGCCGATGGATCGAAGTCTCTTGCCCCGTTACTGATGGAATTGAAATCCACCCTGGCGAAAATACTCACCAAGACCGGCACACCGCGGAAAAAGGACGTCGTCATTGAAAGCGGCTCAAGGTACGCCGGTGACGAAGCGCTTTCAATTCTTCAGGCGCCGTACCTTGAATTGAAAGGATTCTCCGACGAGTCGATTTCGAAAGATGCGGAGGGATATTTCAAGACCCTCGGTGCGTTGGTGGGACTTTACACGAAGAGCGAAAGTTACTACGCTCATAAAAAATATCTGATGGGTGCGCTCGACTTCGACGACCTGCAGATATTGACCCTGCGGCTGTTGACTCAGAGTGGCTCGGTCCGAAATACGCTGTCATCGAGATTCAGGCATGTCATGGTGGACGAGTTCCAGGACACGAATTTTCTCCAATACGGAATTTTCATGAGACTTCTTGATGATCTTGCGACAGACGCACGGCTTTTTGTCGTTGGAGATCCAAAGCAGTCGATTTACAGATTCCGTAACGCCCAGGTAGAAGTGTCCAATACGGCAGAAAAGAGACTATCGGGCCTGACCGACGGTCTGTCGCTTCCGCTTTCAGAGAGTTTCAGAATGAACTCAGACATAGCGGGATTTGTGAACAGCATCTTCGCTCAAGTTATGAAGGGAAGCAAGGTGTTTGAGGCGGCGGGACTTCCTTCGATGAATCGGACGGAATACAACGCTCTGGTTGCCCGCAGGCCGGGAGGACGTTCTGACCCGGTCGAACTCTTCGTGAAGGTAAAAGGGGGAGGGCAGGCCGAAGATTCCGAAGAAGAGACCGGCGATGACGATCTTTCTGCCGGGGATGCGCAGGCCTTGTTCACTGCTGCGCGAATCAGGCAGATGGTAGACTCGAGAGAAAAAATAAGGAGCGTGAAGCTGGACGAAAAGGAGAGAGAGATTTCTTTTGCCGATATTGCGGTCCTCCTGCGAACAAGAGCGAAGCTGCCTCTCCTCGAAGAGGCCATGACGAAGTACGGGATCCCTTATGTCGTTTCCTCAGGCATAGGCTTCTATTCGGCACAGGAGATATTCGATCTTACCAACTATCTAACATTTTTGCTCGACAACAACGCCGATATACCGTTGTTAGCCGTACTGCGTTCCCCCATGTTCGGCATCTCTGAAAACGAGTTGTACTCAATGTCGCTTGTGCAGGGAGCATCTCTTTACGACAGGTTCATTTCTTTCTCCTGTTCCGCGAAGGCCGGCGATGAGGTCAAGTACGCTGCTTCAGTGCTCAGTGAAGAAGTCCAGCTCGCGCACAGGCAGACGATTCCCGAACTCATCAACCGTATTCTCGAACGAACCGGCTGGCTCGGTGCTTACAGCCTTTCGCCGACCGCCGATCAGAGGATTGCCAACCTGAGGAAGCTTCTCGGAATCGCGAGAGAATTCGAGGGACGCGGCTTCAACTCCCTTTTCGATTTTGTGGAGCGGATAAAGTACCTCAAGGATACCGCCCGCGAAGGTCAGGCTCCTGTCGACGAAGCCGTCGAGGCGGTGAAAATCATGACCGTTCACGCGGCGAAAGGGCTTGAGTTCCCTTTGGTCTTCGTGCCGTTCTGCGACTCCACTTCGCGGAGGGGATCGACCTTGATAATCAACGACCAGGTCGGCATCCTTCCGTTCGTTGGCGACGATGTCCCTGCCGCATTTTCACTCTACAGGCGATTCGAGATTATGAATGAGCAGGCTGAGATTTCGCGGCTGTTCTACGTTGCCTGTACCAGGGCGATGGACAAGCTTGTCCTGACAACCGGCACGAAAAAGTCGGTACGCTCGATCAATTCTTTCACGGATATCCTGGCTAAGAACATAGATCTGTCTGCGGCGCCGGAGGAAGGATACATTGAACTTGACGGACTGAAAATAGCGGCCCGCTCGGTAATCCCGGTTGTGGCCCCCCTCGCTAAGGCGCCCGCCTCAGAACCACTAAAACTTGGCGAACTTTTCCTGGACCCTGTGCCTGCTGACATCGACGGGGAGATTTATTCCGCTACGCTTCTCCAAACGTTCCGGCTTTGTCCGACAAAGTTTTTCCTCAGGTACCGGCTGGGAATGCCTGCTCCTGACTACCGGGCAAGGACGGAGGCGGCGGCGGACACGCTCGAAGATTATAATGATGCTATCCTGTCGACGAAGAAAGGCCAGCTTGTACACGCCGTCCTTGAACAGGCCGTGGGATCAGGAGACACAAGTGACGAATCGATAGACACGACGGCAGCCAAGTCGGTTGGATCGATACTGGAGAATCCTTTAGATGAAGAATCTGAGTCAGCGCTCGCTAAACAGGTCGCGGAGAATGCCAGGAACGCCGTTTCTACACTCCGTGAAATCGCCGGTGAAGGGAAGAGGTATGTCGAACAGACGATGATGAGAAAGTTTGGCTCTGATTTTCTAACGGGCACCCTCGACCTTCTGTTAGAAGACGACAAGGGTTTCCATATATATGATTACAAGACAAATCGTCTCGATAAGACACAGGAAGAGATCTACGCCGGGTACGAAATACAAATGAAGCTTTACGCTTTGCTCTGCGCCAATCTGAAGCAGGGACAGAGGGAATTTGATGTTACTATTGTTTTTACTCGCGAGCCGGGCAAGTACCTTCGGAAGGTTTATTCCGTACAGGACCTGTCGCTGTTCGAGGCCGAACTTGCAGACATGCTGGACAGAATCAAAGGCATGGAGACAAGAGACGGCGCGTTTCCGCAGACCGAATCACTGCCGACAGTTTCCCTTCACTGCAGAGAATGTGAGTATTACACAGGGGAAAGTGTGAAAGGATGCCTCTTGGGGAGGAAGAACGCCGAAGGCAACAGGAAGTAGTTGGTGGGTCTCAGGAAAGGAGCGAAAGGAGTGAAATGTCCTGTTGCGATCTACCTTTTCAAGCCGGTGCCTACCAATGTACTGCGCGAATCAGTCGCAGCAGCTCTTCTTTGATTTCCTTCTTATGTTTCTCCAGAGTATGGCGCCCGCGCCGATGGCGAGCACAGCCATGAATATTATCTCACCTGTCATATCAACATTCCTATATGGTAAACTATGAACGCTACACTCCATGCAATGGCAAAGCTGTAAGCGAGGAAGAAGAAGGCGAATTTCTTTCCTCCTTCGCGCGCCATCACCGCGACCGTCGCAAGGCATGAAGTGTACAACAACAAGAATATCATGAATGAAAGAGCGGACGCCGCGGTGAAACTCGACCTGATCACATTCCGCAAGCCCTGATTCCCTTCCTCAATTTGCATTGACTGAAGCCCCGGAGTGACAAGCGACTCGAAGCCGTCCCTTGTTGCCAGGCCGAGCTGCTTTAATTGATTTTCCAGCTCAGGCAGGAAATGGAAGTCCGTATTTTTGTTTTGAATATCTACAGAATAGATCGTCCCCATCGAACTCAGCACAATCTCCCTTGCGAGGAATGCGGGAATGAGCGAAGTAGATATTCTCCAATCTTTGATCCCGATCGGCGCGAGGACCGGAGTTATGGCCTTGCCGACGTAGGCGGCCGCGCTGTCCGATTGATTCTTGATATTCGGCGGAGTGTTTAGGAGTATCCAAATCACCACGGAGGCGGCGAAGATTACCGTCCCCGCCCTGTAAAGGAAGCTCTTCACCTGCACCCAGACTATCTGCAATACCGTTCTCAGTCGAGGTATTCGATAAGGCGGAAGCTCCATCACGAAATGAGAGAGGCTGCCGCGATAAGCAGTCTTCCGGAGGAAGAATGCCGTCAGTAAGCCGATTGCTATTCCAAGGATGTATAGGCCGAATATTATGACGGCCGGGTGAACGAAGAAGAGCACGGCGAAGAACGAGAACACGACAAGCCGGGCGGGGCAGCTCATGAACGGTATCATTGCCATGACGAGGAGCTTGTCGCGCTTGTTTTCAAGCGTCCTTGTTGCCATTACAGCCGGGACGTTGCATCCAAATCCGAGGAGAAGCGGTATCATCCCCTTACCATGAAGACCGAGCTTGTGCATGAACCTATCCATTATGAAGGCGATCCTCGGCATATACCCGGACATCTCGAGTATGGCGAGGAGGAAATAAATCATGCCGATAAGCGGCACGAAAGTTATCACGAAGCCTACACCTCCGACTATCGCCTGCGAAAAGAACTCGGGGAGCCATTTCCCCGCGCCGACGTTGGAGAGAAGAGAAAGGACTAACGGTGCAAATAAATTGTTTATCAGACCCTCCGTCCAGTCCATGAATGGGGTGGAGAAATCGAATGAGATTTTGAAGAGCATGAATATTACGAAGAGAAAGATGATGAAACCGAATATAGGATGGAGAACGACCTTGTCGATCCTGTCCGTGATGTCTCTTGCGCCGTTCTTCTTTCTCCTGAAAACCTCGTTGTAGAAGCCGTGAGCGAACGCGTACCTTTCGTCCTTGATGACGCTCTTTATGTCCTTCTTGAAGAACTTCTCGAGTTTTTGTTTCTCCAGGTTCTCTCCGTTCCCATCGGTAAGCCTCGCAAGAAGAGCGCGCTTATCCGGGGCGCCATTGGGATCGATGTCTTGTAGAGCCGCAAGTGATGCCTCAACCTGCTCGCTGTACATTATTTTTTTAGGAGATGTCGGTTGATCTGCGCACTCGATTATTTTATCGAGCAGCTCCTGCACCCCGTCACCATTTCTTCCGTTTGTTCTCACGACCCGTACGTCCAGAAGTTCGCTCGTGTGCTTAGCGTCGACTTCTATACCCATTCGACTTGCCTCGTCGGACATATTGAGGGCTATTATCATCGGTATGCCGAACTCCAGGAGCTCGGTGGTCAGAAGGAGATCCCGCTCAGCATTTGTGGTTTCGATGACATTGACAATTACATCCGGCTTTTCTTCCGCTATGAAGTTGTAAGCTATCCATTCGTCTTCGGAGATCGGCTCAAGCGTGTACACTCCCGGAAGGTCAATGAAGTGTATTTCGTAGCCCTTATAATTAAGGTATCCCTCCTTCTTCTCAACGGTTACGCCGGCCCAGTTTCCGACCTTCAGGTTCGTCTTTGCAGCATGATTCAGAAGAGTCGTCTTTCCCACGTTAGGGTTTCCCGCGAGAGCGACTTTTATGCCTTTGCTCATTTAACCTCTATATTTTTCGCGACGTCAGAGGTTATCACTATCCTCGAATTGCTCGTCTTTACGAGTATTCCGCGCCCGAGCTTCTGCATGATCCTAATCTTCTTTCCCGGACGAAGTCCCATGGCTTCGACCTTCTGAACCGTCTCGCTCTGTTTGGTGAAGCCGACGATCTGAGCTGTCTCTCCGACTTTCAGCTCCTTCAGCGTCTTCTTTCCTTCGGATAACCTGCCGGTCTCTTTCGTGACTGAACCCTTATCGTCAGTTTTCGAAAATATTTCTTTCAAGCTTACCATTGGAATTGGGAATCTCTCTTTCAGTTGCCGTTCTTGCAGTCGGGGCACAGCCCGAATATCTGGTGGGAATGGCTGATGAGTGTGAAATTAAATTTCTTCGCGACGGCTTTTTGACCTTGTTCGATCCCGTCGTCTACAAACTCGACGATCTTTCCGCACTTGACGCAGACGAGGTGATCGTGGTGAGAGCGGCCGAATGCTTTCTCGTACCTGGAGCCGTGGTCCTTCAGGCGGGTCTTGAAGACAAGCTCGCACTCTTCGAGTATATCAAGCGTATTGTAAACGGTCGCCCTAGACACTTTGCTCCCCGTTTTCTTCAGCGCGAGAAAGAGCTCGTCGGCGTCGAAGTGACCGGATGTAGCCATAACCGCGTCGAGCACCTCGAATCTTTCCGGGGTCACACGGTAGTTTTCTTCCCGAAGAAATTCTTCGAAATGTTGTTTCGCCGTTTCCATTTACTTCCTCAGAAAAATTTTGTTTTTCATTCCTTTGCCCGCTTATGGGTCTATCCCGCCCTCCGTGCGGAAATTTAACTTGTCGGCGCCGCCGGTTCCGCGCAGGTTGGTGCCCGGAAACAATGAGGGATCCGAACCTGTCGAGAAAATCACTGCAGCACAGCTGAAGCTTTCCGTGAACTCATAACAGCCCCCGCGCTGAACTCCGGCTCCGCTTCGGTTTCATTTCCGAATCGATATTCAAATGTGCCGTTTAAGATTGCGGTAAAACGGCCGAAGCCATTCGATAAGATGAGCTTCGTTTCAATTCGATTCGAGGAGGGACTGCTCCACATCCTGGAACACTCCATGTAAAGCAGCGGGCTGATCGTGAGACCGTCTGGAGGCTCGAACCTGCATAAGCCCTCTATGCCGAGCTGTCGGAATACAAAGGCGTCCTTGCTGTAGCCCCTTCCGATCGTTTGGCCGATGCCGTAACGGACATCGCGGGTCGCTCCGTATTCGATTTCAATTGTCTCGCTCAAATAGTGATTGCCGCCGACAAAATAGGGTGTGATGAAATCCGAGAAGCTTTCAAGTTCCAATTCGCCGGCTTCGCCGTTCTCAAACTGGTCACTCGAGATATATATTCCATCCTGTGCGAACGCGGCCGAAGAGCACAGTAAACCCATGAACAAAAATGATGCGGTAATAGACTTCATACGAGATATGCTGAGCTTGTTAGGACAATGTTATCGTCTATTTCGTTATTAAGACCACGTCTAAATTATTGCCAAATGGCCTAAATGTCAAGCCGAAGATGTAACCGCTCAGTTACGGTGGTAGAGGAGATGGATGTGAGGGGGAATGCGAGAAGAGAGATATATAGACATCGATGGAGGAGTTAGCAGCGTAGAGATCGAAGAAGGAGGAAAGTCGTTGAAGGGCTTGGTTAGGGAAGCGGTTATGGATAGTCAAGAGGACGGACATGATGCGGGAACGTGTAAGGGCACCATTTTGGGACTGGGAACCAAAACTGATTTTGCGAG
>JAJZVO010000018.1 GCA_021845665.1 Bacteroidota bacterium
CTGTACCATCAAACGCCTTCTATTCCGCCCGTCTATTTAAAATACTCACATACCACTGCGCCTATGAAACCCGCTCCGACAGGCTGAACCACCATCAAAAACTCACCTCCTTAGGTTGACGCCTATGTGCCTTCGCGGGAGCCGCAATCACGTGCAAATCATGGGTCGTTGCACGAAGCCTCTTTGGCGCCCTTCCAAATAAATCTGTCATCGCGAGGAGACACGACTCGCACAGCGAGGCGGACGACGTGGCGATCCCCGAGATGAAACCTCCATCCGGGCAATCCTTTGGTTGCAGGACTTCAAAGCAGGGGATTGCCGCGTGGCGCCTGCGGCGCCACGCGCAATGACGGGTGTGTTATAGTTTTCTGCAAAGGGTTGCCTGGGGCTCGAGACTACAATGAATGGGATTGTTCCGCGAAGGCGGGATTTCGTCTGCCTTTTGGGGCGGACTCAACCGCGTCCCGATCAAGGATTCACACGGTTGGGACTCGCGATGACGTGTTTTCCTTAAGGCATTACTATATTTGTTTCGGCATGCGAAAAGTGTTCCACGTCTACATGATGACCAACAAGTACAACACCGTGCTTTATACCGGTGTCACCAGTGCCCTGCCGCAGCGGGTGAGGCAGCATAAAGAGAAAGCGTTCGAAGGATTCACAAAGAGATACAATCTCGGCAAGCTGGTGTGGTACGAGGAACAACCGGATGCCTACAGAGCAATATCGCGCGAGAAACAAATCAAGTCGTGGTCGAGAAAGAAGAAGGAGAAACTGATAAACAGCATGAACCCTGATTGGAAGGACCTGGGTGACCAGGTGCTTGAGTGGGCATAGTAGAGGTGTGTGAAGGGGATCGCTACTTGTCGCCTGCGGCGCCACTCGCGATGACCGTGTGTTTTAGTTTTTTGCAAAGAGGTGCTTTGAGGCCATCTCAAATTAACCTGTCATTGCTTCGTCGTCCCGGTCACGCATCTGCGTGATCGGGACGACGAAGCAATCCCCTGAATCAAACCTCCACCTGGGCAAGCCTTGGCACGTGGGACTACTAAGAAGGGGATTGCCACGGCACGCTTCACGTGCCTCGCAATGACAGGTTTGTTTCAGGTTTCTGCTAAGGGCCTACCTTTATTCCCTCCCCATTCTCATCCAGTCTGTCCACCATGCGCTGCAACCTTTCGAAGGTAGCAAGGGATGTCCCCAGGAACCTTCGAAAAGTAGCTAAGACCAAGGGGAGATGAAGTGGGCTGGAAGAGAATGAGGAGATCGTTATATTTAAGCTCTGAAAACAAAGACATTACACACATTTCATATTCCGGTCCTTGGGCTGGCTTATTCCGTCGATACGCCGCTGAAGGTCGCGAGGTATGGTATCTCGTCCGTGATATCTGTCGTCGACGACGTGCTGATCGAGCGCATGCGCAAACACCACGCTCTTCTGAACGGCGAACCGTTCGCACCCATCTCGTTACGCGAGCACGATTACCGCGCAAAACGGATTACCGCATACCTTAACCTCATCGGCCGCCTTGTAGACCGGCAAATCACCAAACTCAAATCATCGCCGTTTGAGAAGGGAAGCGAGATCGTCAGATATTTTGAAATGCTTCCCGACTTCTCTCCCGTAAAGGAACTCTATAACCGGATGCTGCAGACGGCAGATGCCGGGAAGAGGTCGGCCATGGAAGACGAACTCCGGTCGCATGTATTCGCGGGCGACATCGATGTGAATGTTATGACGAAGGTCGACAAGACAAACGCAGGGAGAGACAGGAAGCCGCTCCCGCCGGAGTTTTCCGATGCGGTTGCGGCGATGCGCGGGTTTGTCGGCAGCGAGCTGAATTCTTCGGTCGTCCTGTCTGCCGGTCTGAACATGCGCCTCTTCGGCTACATGGAAAAGTCGGCAGGTTTTCTCCCCGGCTCCGACGGCAGACTGAACAAGAAAGTCATCTTGAAAGTGAGCGACTTCCGGTCGGCATCCATACAGGCGAAGATGCTTGCAAAGAAGGGGATCTGGTGCTCGGAGTTTCGGGTCGAGTCGGGATTGAACTGCGGCGGCCATGCGTTCGCGACGGACGGCTATCTGCTCGGGCCGATCATGGAAGAATTCAAATTGAAGCGGGAGTCTCTCCGCGAGGAGCTTTCGGACCTTTACTCGGCGGCGCTGCGGGAAAAAGGAATACGGATAAACGAAGAGGCGATGGAATATATCATCACTGTCCAGGGCGGGATCGGCACGGCCGCGGAAGACGCGTTCCTCCGCGAACGCTACGGCGTCGAAGGCACCGGCTGGGGATCGCCGTTCCTGCTTGTTCCCGAGGTGACGAATGTGGACGACGGGACGCGCGACCTGCTCGCATCGTCGGGCAGGGAATCATTTTATCTCAGCGATGCGTCACCGCTCGGAATTTCTCTCAACAATCTCAGGAATACCTCGAGCGAGAGACAGATCCGTGAGCGGGTGGAAGCCGGTAAACCGGGTTCGCCGTGCACAAAGAAGTATCTCGTGTCGAATACGGAATTTACGAAGGATCCGATCTGCACCGCGTCGAATGAGTACCAGACGTTGAAGATAGCGGAGTTGAAATCCCTCGGCATGCCGCCGGCAGAACTGGAAGAGAAGATCGGAAAAGTGCTCGAGAAGGAATGTCTTTGCGAAGGGCTCTCCGCGACGGCGCCGTCCCGCGGGAAATCGAAGGAGCGCGCGGTGGCCGCGTGTCCCGGTCCGAACCTCGCATACTTCTCTAAGATAGCCTCGCTGGAGGAAATGGTCGGACACATTTACGGTCGTCTGGATATTCTCGGCGCAGGTCATCGTCCCAACATGTTCATTCAGGAATTGGGTTTGTACGTGGAATACCTGAAGAAGGAGGTCCGGAAGCGGCTGGACTCGCTGACCGCGAAGGACCGGAAATACATCGAAGATTTTGCCGCGAACCTTAAGGAAGGTATCGCATATTACAAGTCGCTGATTCCCGGGCTGGTAAACGAAACGGAACGTTACCGGGATGAGATGCTCGGGGAGCTGATGGGGTTCATGGAGGAATTGTCGGCCATAATCGTTCCGGTGCAGGCGAATGTACTTCTCACGGTGGCCAATACGAACGGGGGTTAGCTGCTGAACCGGAAGTCGAAAGCGAAAGCCACGCGTTGTTCGGCACGTTGGGTACTGTCAGGGGATCTTTTCGATTTGACACACGGTAACTGTTCGTTGCCGTGACGGTTTTGCAGAGAGACACCGAGCAAAGAGAGAGTTCCGCAGAGAATCTTCTTTTCCGCGTATCAACCTTCTCGATGTTTGTGTGTGAGTCATTGAGGACTCGAACGGGACACATTGACAAGGTTTGCGTGTCAGTCCTTCGCTCCCCCATCGGTCGGCAATTTTCCTCCCCCCACGAAAGCTGTCTCGTCGCGACTTTCAGCCCGTGCCATACGTTGATGGAGGCGATGTGTACCAAAAGCCGGACAAGGAGCATCGAACACAAGAATCTATTTCCGAATCGACATCGATCCTCTCGTTCGCTTGACATTCACCACCTCACCTCATAAACTTCAATCGTGCTTCGTTTCTTTTAACCCTTTCTTATACAATTAACAACGGTCTCAGCGGATGTGAGAACTTCCGGCAGCCGACCGTTGTCACGAACGGCGCATCCTGCATTCTGCAGAGTAGACGCCGGCGTCGGTAACGCACCTTGATTCGAATATCAATTCATTTCATTTCAAACAAGACAAGGAGGTGTAACTTGAAACGCAAAAATCCGACTCTCATGGCCATCATGGTCCCGCTCTGCTTCGCCGCGGCGGGATGTGCCACTGGGGGAATGTTTGTCGCCGGAAACCTTACCGACGTACAGCTGCAGAAGGGGAACTACAAGATTATCGCGCGCGGCGTGACGGGCGAAGCCACCGCGGGATATCTGCTCGGAGCTTCCATGCCGATGGGCGTGACGACCAACACGTTTGCAGTCGTTCGAGTGGACGGCACCGGGATGCTCTACAAAGAGGCGATGGACAATCTGTGGAAGAACTTCGAGTCCGCCCACGGCTCGGCGGAAGGGAAGAAGCTTGCACTGATCAACGTGCACTACGATTCCGAAGCGCTGAACCTCTTCTTCCATACGCAGCCCAGGATTATCGTCAGGGCCGACGTGGTGGAGTTCACCGAATAGACAGGTGATGGTCTGGTTCACTCTCACTCTTCGGCTTGCAGTCCGTCTTCAGCTCGTGGAGACGGACTCTTCCGAAGCATCTCCTGGTCGCTGTTGCCATCAGCGTCATCGCCGGTAAACACGATGAAGTCCTGGAGCTTACCAAATGAAACACTTTATCGACAGACAGTATCCCCTGCTTTTGCCGCTAGGGACGTGGCCGAAAACCCGCTGCAAAACTATTCAACATACGAGGTCACGAAGAAAGGGCGCAAAGAGCACAAAGAAAGAGCGATAAATGAATAGAGATCTTCGTGAAAAATCTTCGTGCTCGTGGTTGGACTTTTCGGTCGCGTCTCTAGCGGGACTTTTTATCCCATGTCATAGACGTTCCCAGTCGTGTAATCGGGTTCAGTTTTCGCCGGTTGAGCCGATAAATAAGAGGAATGGCAAGTCCCGATCCGACGAAAGGAGATCCAATGACCGTAGACATAATGCAATGGTTTCTTGTTCCGTATCTTACGCAGGAGTAAAAGGAGAGGCTCGCCATGTCGGGCGATCCGGTGAGATATGGGACGATTTACCTGGCGCTCAGACAGGTGTTCGAGAACCGGGTTACCGGGGAGACGGCAGAATGCGGAGTCTACAAAGGGACTACGAGCAAGTTTCTTCATGAGATCTTTCCGGACCGCAAACTGTGTTTGTTCGATACCTTCGGGGGATCCGATACTCGCGATTCGGGCGGAGGCATGGACGATCGATTCGACGATACTTCAGAAGAAATCGTGCTTGCCAACATAGTGGATACCAGTAACGCCGTCGTGCGGAAGAGATATTTTCCGGAAACCGCGGAAGGTCTTGAAGGCGAACGCTTCTGTCTTGTGATGATTGACTTCGACAAATACGAACCGACCCTGGCAGCACTCAGGTTTTTCTACCCGCGAGTGACCAGTGGAGGTTTCATCTTCGTGCACGATTACAACAGCCCCGAATCGGGCTGGGCCTGTTCCAGGGCATTGAATTCCTTCCTCTCTGATAAACCGGAAAAGCCCGTTACGATACCGGATGCATGGGGGACAGCCCTCTTCAGGAAGATCTGACCCCCCGAAAGAACTGCGGAAAATTCTGAGAGCCGGCCTGTTTACGTCAGCAAACTTTCTTGAGACCCTGCCGGTGTGGGTGATACTTTCAGGTTGAGGTAATCCATAACGATCCAGGCCGAGCCGGCTATCGCGAAGTTCTCCGCGTTGGCAGCCCAGCTGATCATCTCGTGTGAATGTGCAAAAGGTGCTGGAATCCAAATCAATAATCCGAATAGCACGATCATTGCAGTGAGCAGTCTGGACGCTGTGATGGCCCACCGCCCTGAGAGCAGCGCGATTGCCGCCAACGCGAAGGTTATGGTGGTCGCAACCGACCAGAACATCTGACCCGGAGGTATCCATTTGGGGACGAGGCTCGCTGTGCCATGAAGGCAGAATAGCTGTTCGAGCGTGAAAGAAATGACGCAGATCCCGAAAGAGATATATCCTACGCGGGCTATTTTTGTCATTAGTTTCGGATTGCTCTTATTCGATAGCGCGAAAACGATTAGCGCGCCCGAGACGAGGGAAAATTGCTCGAAGAAATTTCCCCAGCGGTCGTAGACCAGCGGCGTCGCGACGATGAACGGAACCCAGAGCGATGCGAACGCAAGATAGATCAAACCCAATGCGATCGCTCCGGCTCTTGCCGATCTCTCCCATTAGATCGCAACCCCTCCGAGGATTTCGAGAACGGCAACGGTGCATGTGAAGATTTCACGATGCGGAAGGTGATCTGTAAAGTGCGACCTTTCTCAGCTCCGGGAGTGCGGTGACGTACCTCTCCAGATGGCCGTTTATGACGAAGTTGTCGTCTACGCCCTGAAGGGAATGAGATGTCATAAAGATATTGCCGAAGTTACGGCCTTAGGTGCACTTTTCTGGTGAAAGGTGGCACCCGCCATTCCGGCGGGAGTAGCTAATTTTTTATAGCAGCTCTACTGAACGTGTTGCCATTTGGCCCTGATGGTGACGGCAGCCGGTGCAATCCGCAGTTATGATCGGTAGAATGACACCCGGGAAGTCCGGGAGTCCCTGGAAGTAGCCAGAAACGCCATTCCTTTTTGCGCCGTCCCTGCCTTAAATTGAATCATGTCGATAGAAAAAACCGAGGCAGTCGTCCTCCGCGCAGTCAATTTCCGCGATACATCGAAAATCGTGACCTTCTATACCAAGCGTTACGGTAAAATGAGCGCTATCGCTAAAGGAGCTCGTAACCCGAAGAGCAAGTTCGGATCGGTCCTCCAGCCGCTCAATTATCTTCAGATCGTATTCTATCGGCGGGAGAACCGTCAGCTTCAGACAGTCTCGTCGAGCGAGTTCGTGAAATATTTTAAGTCGCTTGCCGGCGACGTCGACCGCTTTTCCATTTCAATGTCTCTCATCGAAATCATCAACAAGGTGATGCACGACGAGGAAGAGAACGAGACCGTCTTCAATCTCCTTGCGGACTCCCTTATCGCGCTCGACACGCCGGAATCGTTCCCGCGTAACACATTTGCTCATTTCGGGCTCAACCTCGCGATCAGGCTTGGATTTACGCCGGATCTCAGTCGATGCCTCGTTTGTAGGAATCCGATAGACCTTGAGAGGGAGAAGAAAGTTTACTATGTTGTCGAAAAGGGCGGCCCTGTATGCGAGAAGTGTTCGGTAAATCTTAACGAGGGTTTTCTGCTCTCTAATTGTGCCCTTTCGATTCTGCAGAGTTTCGTTCGACTCAGTCCGGCAGCCGCAGCTAAAACCGAAATAGAGCCGGTACTCCGGAACGAACTCGCGAATTTCTCATTCGTTTATCTGAAGAGACATCTGGATACACTGAAGGAGATCAAGTCGTTGCGATTTCTCTCTTCCACTCCGCAGGAAACCGCCCGGTAAGTCGGGCATCATATAGAAAAAATCAGGAGGAAATAAATATGGGCAAGCGAACGATAATCGGCGCAGCACTGCTGGTTATGGTTGGAGTCGTGTTCGGGGCACTTCTTGTAATGAGCTTCGACGGCGTCGGCGAGACATTCGGGTACACCGGAATGGAAGTCAAGCTCGGCGGACCAGCGCCGATTCGGTCGTCGAACATGGGTATGAACATGCTCTCCCTGCAGAACGCATTCATCGAGATATCGAAGGCGGTCACTCCGGCCGTCGTCAGCGTGACCGTTATATCCACGCCGAAGAATAGGATGCCGGACCTTCCTTTTTTCCATGACTTCCAGTTTAATATTCCGAATCCGCAGCCGGAAAAGGGAATGGGATCTGGCGTGATAGTGACTTCCGACGGTTATATAGTTACGAACAACCACGTCGTCGAGGATGCCGAGAAGAACGGAATAAAGGTGAAACTCTATGACAAGCGTGAATTCCAGGCTCAGCTTGTGGGCAGGGATCCGACGACGGATGTCGCGGTGATTAAGATCAGCGCTTCAGGTCTTCCTGTGGCGTCTATCGGAAACTCGGACAGCATCGAGGTCGGGCAGTGGGTGCTCGCCATCGGCAACCCGCTCGGTCTGACGTCGACCGTCACCGCCGGTATAGTAAGCGCACTCGGCAGGGACATCGATGTCTCCGCCGACAGGTGGGGAATACGCAACTTTATCCAGACGGATGCGGCAATCAATCCGGGCAACAGCGGCGGCGCGCTGGTAGACATCCGAGGCCAGGTCATCGGGATCAATTCCATGATCGCGACGCGGACCGGGTACAATGAAGGTTACGGCTTCGCCATACCGATCAATCTCGTGAAGAAAGTCGCCGAGGACCTGATCGCATACGGGAAGGTGAGACGTCCTATGCTCGGCGTGCAGCTGAAGTCCACGATCGACGAAACCGACGCTCGCGCTCTCGGTCTCCCGAAACCGGAAGGCGTGCTGGTCCAGGATGTGGTTGCCGGGAGTCCGGCCGAGTCCGCGGGAGTCAAGGCGGGCGATGTAATACTTACCATCAATGGTAAAGAAGTGGACGCAGCAAACGAAATACAGACTCTCATAGCCGAGATGCAGCCGGGCGACGTGGTTACACTGGGAATCTTCCGGGGCGGCGAGACCATTTCGAAGAAGGTTACTCTTGCCGAAGTCTCGTCGAGGGATCTGGCGAGCGGAGCCGGAAACGCTCAGCCGGAGACCGCTCAACCCGACAAATCAGGCCGTACCGACATCGCCAAACTCGGAATAGCCGTCATGCCTCTTGACCAGAAGACCATGAGAGAAGCCGGCACCGACCACGGTATTCTCGTCGCAAGCGTAACCCCCGGAGGACCCGCGGCGGAACGGACACTTCTCAAGAACGATATCATTACGGCGATCGATCATGAGAAGGTGAATTCGCCCGCCGATCTCGTGAATGCACTCAAGGACAAACAAAACGGCGACGCGATCATGCTTAGGGTACTGTCGAAGCAGGGAACTTCGTACATATCGAGATTCGTCGCCGTCCAGATCGGCGGATGATGGCATGGGATACCTTGCGAAGGTGGCACGGGAATGGCCCGGCGACTTTCGTGAGGTATCGTGGGTGCTTTCATTTTAGATACTTCTTTATGACATTGTCAACATCATGAAAGCAAAAGAAGACACACTCAACAAACCCTACATTGTCGAATATTACTACAAGACGAGGTGGGGATATGCCGACGAGTTCGTCAGGCTATACAAGAAAAACCACGAGCCTATCCTGAAGAAGCAGATGGAGATGGGAAGGATACTGAAGCTTTCCCTCGTTCGTCCGAGGCTTCATGCCACGGAAGACGGGAGATGGGACTTCAGAGTGACCATCGTCTGGAAGAACATCCAGATGACCGATGACGGTTTCGACGAGCATAGGCTCGCCGTCGAAATGTTCCCGGACCAGGACGCTTTCAGGAAAGAGGAACAAAGGCGGTTCGAAATACTCGCCGGACATTGGGACCTGCCGGTGATCGAGATGGAACCCGGAGAATAAATGTCAGGCCTGCCAGGGACCGACCGGTTTCTCGAACGGTTGATATAGAAGTGAGCACTGAGATTCTCTCGTAAGCCCGGAAGGTTTGTTATGAGAAAGATCCATCTCTTTCTATCGCTGCCTTAATGTGGTTTTGTTATTCACCGGCTCTTTGCCTGTAAAGGCCGACTCGTTATGGTCAAAGCAAGATTCGTCCCGGCATTCACTCGAACACTGTGTCACCTCCTTCAACAAACGGATCTCCACTGTTCTTCAAACGGGGAGCATGGCATTCGGAAAGCAGGCGATACGGAGTTTGAGTATCCGGTCATCAAGAAATACCAAACGCAGTGAAGGGAACCCAGTGTACATGATATTTCTCTCTCAATGGTACGGCTACGATCCTGGCCGGCCGTTGGAAGCGTGCCAGGTGTGGGAGAAGAAATGGGTGCTGCGGAAGAAAGAGCCGGAACGATGAGACGCCGAGGCGGAAGTGATTTCCAGGAACTGAAATGCCGGGTAAGCACCTTTTGACAGAGAGGAGAAATCAGATGAGACAAACAGCAATACTGATAGGGATGATCGTGCTCTTCGGCGCAGGTACTTCCTTTGCGCAACGGAGTATAAACATCTGGCCGGGACTTGCGCCCGGTACAGGCAACGAAAAGAATAAGGAAAAAATTGTGAACGAAAGAATATATGATGTCTACCAGCCCGACCTGGAAGTCTTTCTTCCCAAACGGATCGATGCTAATCGCCCAGCCGTGATCATTTGTCCCGGCGGTGGGTACAATCACCTGGCGATCGAGCTCGAAGGGACAAGCGTCGCGAAATGGCTGAACGAGAACGGCGTCGCAGCGTTCGTTCTGAAGTACAGGCTTAAACCCGAGCAGGCATTTGAAGATGCGAAACGAGCGTTGAGTTTGATCCGCTCCCAATCGAAGAAGTACGGCATCAACTCAAACATGCTCGGGATAGCCGGCTTTTCGGCAGGAGGGCAGGTCGCCGCTGAAGTCGCCACTCATTACAAAGATGCTCCTGCCCGGGATCTTGTAGATGGCGCATCATGCAAACCCGACTTCATGATACTCGGTTACCCTGCGCTCGACTGGCTCCACCCGGACGCCGACGAAGAGTATGCGCGTCTCGGTTCGAAGGCGAGCTTCATACCTTATTATAATCTTGTCGACAAGGACACCCCGCCGACATTCATCGTTCACGCTGCCGACGACAGGACTGTCCCCGTAATACAGAGCATACAGTTCTTCACCGCGCTCGAGAAGGCGGGCGTGCCGTGCGAGCTTCACGTCTTTGAAAAAGGGGGACACGGCTTCGGGCTCGGAAGCGGACGTAGTGCCGTCGACAAATGGCCGGGACTTTGCATAGACTGGATGAGGACGGAGGGAATACTGAAAGCTGAACAACTCCTGTAGGATCCTGCGGGAAAAAGTGGAGTATTGGATTGATGGAATATCGGGATGTTTACCCTGCCATCGTTGAGAATCGAAAGTAGCCATCCGATAAATCGGACGGCTACCAACAGCGCATCCCGGCAAGTTTAACCGACTTATCGGGATATGTGTTGAGAGGCATCGATTTCAACATTGTGCTTCATCTCAATCACGGTCGCTTCTGAAACCTTTTTCCAGTCCGCGGTGGCGGCAGATTTGTGCAGAAGCTTCACCAGGTCCATTTCGCGGTAGTCCGACCAGTATACCTGTACTTCGACCGGCCCCTCGCGGCCAGTGGTCCGGTACGACACGCCTGCGGGAAGATATGTCTGGGGGTCGAAGTAAAGATGGGACGCCTCTTCCCCGGACGAGACAAAAAGTTCAAGCGGCTTTATACCGCCGAATTCCTTTTTACCGGGCGATTGAATCTGCGGCTCGTCTGCGTGTGTAAAAAAGTGCGAGGCCTCGCGGAAGATATCGCCGCGCAGCTGCTTCATCATCGATTCCTACTTTGGCGTTTTTTCCCGTTGAGTGGCCATCCATCCTTTCTCGCCGGCGCTCCTCCATGATCACATTCCTCTCTTCTCACCAATTCATTAGTTGTCTGCGGAAGTATTGCAAAAAGGGCGGCGAAATGTTTAAGAGACGGGTCGGGATTTGACCTTACGGATATCTTCCCATCGGTACGGCGGCAGCTCTGATCTTCGGGTCGTTTTTCGGTTACGAGAATGTCTCCAATGTGGCGGAAGAATTCAGACACACGGAGCGTGACTTCAGACGAAGGGTCGCGATAAGCGTCGTGCCGGTCGGCGCACTGTACGTATCCGTTGCCGTGGTTACGGTCGGCACGCGGGCGTACGCGGCAGGAAGCGTAGCGCCGATAGCCGAAATCATTTCGAGATTACTCGGCAAATACGGTGCGGTCGGGACGGCTCTCCTGGCATTTTTCATCATATTCGGTGCGCCGAATGCATAGACCGCTGGCGCATGTAAATCGGACCACAAACGTCCCTGACCGCAGCCTGATCATGCTTTCGTCTCTCGCGATGGTTATGATCATTGTGTTTTACATTTTCAACGCTGACCTTCAGACTGCATTGCTAATTCAGAGCGGGGCTGCTATCATCGTCTACATCATAGGTTCGTCGGCCAGTATCAGGCTATTCGAAACCAAAGGATGGAGGAGAGCCCTGCCGTAGATAGCCCTCGCTATTTCGGTTATCGCGCTGCCGTTCGTCGGCCCGCTTATCGTACCGGCAGCGATAGCGAGCATCGCCGGATTCGGCTGCAGTCTTAAATCATAGCAGCGTCAAGTAATCACAGAACAAGAATAACATTGAGGAGGAATAGTTTATGGCTAAGATCGTAGACAAATGGGAGAGTATTTCGCCGCAATTACGGAGCGTTCTTCGAATTCTGGCGGCTTTCACTTACATGTCGCACGGCACTATGAAGCTATTCGCCTTTCCGGCGGCGATGATGCCGGGAGCCGGAGGAGTCCATTTGTTTTCCGAGCTCGGGCTGGCCGGTGTAATCGAAACCTTCGGTGGAGCCCTGCTGCTGCTCGGCCTCTTCACGCGGCCCGTCGCGTTCATAGTGGCTGGCGAGATGGCGGTTGCATTTTTTCAGGTCCACTTCCCGAGAAGCTTCTGGCCTGTCATCAGCGGTGGCGAGCTCGCATATCTTTACTGCTTCATCTGGCTGTACATTTCGGCTGCGGGCGGCGGTCCGTGGAGCATCGATGCCTTGATAAAGAAGAACCGGAAACATAAAGGGAATGAAGCGGCTGCCTGACCGGGAAAGGAGGAGATAATGACATAGGCTTCGCGCGTTCTTATCTCCTATTTTCAACCCCGTGACAGTGCCGATCTTGTTCGCCTCCCGATTGCGTGTCAACCCGATTACCTGAAACAGGGGATCGGAACGACGTTTCACGTCGAACTGGAGAACGGTTCAAGGAAATGGGATGTAAGCAAATCAGGCCGGACATCCGGTATGGCAACGAGCCGAGCATCGTAACACACGTGAGAATGAGATTCTTCATGTCCGGGACACAATTTGCGAAGAAAATCTGATCGGCATCTGGAATTCCATCCCGATGCCGACACATTTCACAGTTGTCTCCAGGCGGGCCTGAATAGGGAATTGGCGATTGACAAAACAACCAGTATCAGGGCCCGGGAAACCAGGTCCGAACAACCGCATCATCGAACCCGGTCTGCAAACGATAGCGTTTGATATTAACCACCTCTCATGTGTCTTCTAAGATTCCGGTCGCCTTGTGCACTTCTCTACCCCCTTTCAAATCGTCACGTATGAACGCTCGAATGTGGAAATGCGTTCCAATAAGTTCTCACTGAAGAAGTCATGAGGTATTGTGAACGCAAGATGGATATAGGCGTCAAATGTTGCAGTAGGAACGAGACAAAGGTTAGAGAATGCGTGGAAAGACAACAGAGCAGCTAAGCTTCGCGGATTGATTTCTGGATCCATCGTTTTTTGAGCCTGATGACGAACTGAAGAAAGTAGACCAGTTACTGTCGAATCGTGGGTTCCTTCAGCCGTTTGAGGCGGTGTTCGATGAGACGATGGGGCGTCCCGGAACTCCGGTTGATGTCTATCTGCGCATGATGTATTTAAAGTTCCGTTGGGGATTGAGTTATGAAGAAGTCGAGACGGAAGTTCGTGAACGTATACCTTGGCGATTGTTTTGTCATCTTTCATTGATGGATCGTGTCCCTGATTCGACGACACTCATAAAGCTGAACCAACGGTTTGGTGAGGAACTGATAGCAACATTGAACAAGAAACTGGTGAAACATCTAATAAAGACGAAATCTATCAAACCCCGGAAAATCCGTATCGATTCCACGACCGTTGAGGCGAATATCATTTATCCAACCGATATAGGTCTAATCCATCAGACGGTGAGGACACTGACCCGGACAGTGAAGAAACTTGGAGTGACAATCACCGATCACACGCGCGCAACGAAGAAAGCCTTGGCACGTTTAGGAGCATCACTGAAGTCCAAGAGAGGCCAAAAGAAGGAACGGGCACAGAAAGCGCTGAAATCTGTCAAAAGGCTGGCTGAAGATACAGTATCACAATGCCGCAGTGCATTAGGGTCGCTCAAGAAAAAGCATACTGGCGGGACAATCGAACGGTTCACCGGGCAGATCGAGCTGGGGAAAAAGATTGTGGAACAAACTGAGCAGAAGCTCGATGGAGTCGAATCGATTCCTGAGCGTATTGTCTCCTTCCATGATCCTGAAGCCCGAGTGATTCGGAAAGGTAAACTCAGTAAGCCGAATGAATTTGGGCGAACGGTGCAGCTGGTGCAGGATGAATCCGGATGAAGGTCCCGTGGATATACCAATGCTGATCTAAAAACCAACTGCTATCTCAATGAACTTCGACCGATCCCACAAATACTTTCTATACAACACTTTTTCAGTGAGAACTACTTAGTGAACAAAAAAGGAGTAACGACAATGAGATTTATGCTGTTCATGATTCCGCCGGAGTATCAGCCGAACGCATCGCCTAAGCAAAAAGCTGACGCCAATTTTGCACCTCCCAAAGAAGCCGTCGAGGCAATGATGAAGTACAACGAAGAAATGGCCAAAGACGGGATTCTCATCTCTCTCGACGGACTTCATCCGCTCCTGAATGGAGCCCGCGTCACCTATAAGGGTGGTAAAACAACCGTTACCGACGGACCGTACGTCGAGGCGAAGGAAGTGGTTGGAGGCTACTGGTTGATCGATGTGAAGTCGAAAGAAGAAGCTGTCGAGTGGGCAAAGCGCTGCCCAGCAGTTAAAGTCGACAGCGGTGCGGTGATTGAAGTGAGACAGATATTCGAAATGTCCGAGATGCCGGAGGATGTCCGGAAGGCTGGTGAAAGTAAAGTGGTGCAGGAAGCGATCCAAAAGCGCGAACATTCACCCGCATCCAGGCCATGAAGCCCTGATACGCGACAAGTCAAAGCTGAAAGCTCAAAAAGAGTGTCGATTATCGGCCTGAGGAAAAATGGCGTTAAGAAAATTTCGGAGCGGAGCGTTGAGAAACGAATATTCACCTCCAGTGCGCTTTAAGGATAAGACGTATTTTATTCGTCTTAGCTCCGCGAAGAACTTTTTAGCCATTTTTTCTCTCGCCTTGACCTTCTCTTTGGTTCTTTCTCTTGTGTCAAGACAAGAGAAAGAACGTTCCAACAACTCATGCTTGCCGCAGATTCTTTCGGCATGGGACCGATTTAGAATATTAAAATCCCGATGCGATCAAAAAGGAGGATTTAAGAGATGGGTAATTTGATTGTTTACCTGAACGTCACTCTCGACGGCGTCATGCAGGCGCCGGCAAGGTCCGACGAGGACACGCGTGGCGGTTTCAAACACGGCGGCTGGGCGGTGCCGTACGTCGACTCTGTAAGCATGGCAGTTGCCTCAGAGGGAATGTCGAAGAAGGGCGGCGCTCTATTGCTCGGCCGTCGCACCTACGAAGACTTTTACGAAGTGTGGCCAAAGCGCAACGACGGCAACCCGTTCACTGACCGGTTGAATCAATCCAGGAAGTACGTTGCCTCGACCACGCTGAGCGAACCGCTACCATGGATGAACTCCACGCTTCTCAAAGGCGACGTGCCATCAGCGGTAACGGCACTCAAAGAGGAGTTGGACGGAGATATCGCTGTTCTCGGAAGCGGGATTCTCATCCAGTCGTTGATGAAGCACAATCTGATCGACGAGTACCACCTTTCAATTCATCCGCTGGTTCTCGGTTCGGGAAACCGCCTGTTCCGTGAAGACAGCCCCTATGCCACCCTCGAACTTGTCAAGAGTACTATCTCGACCACAGGAGTGGTGATTGCGACATACATCCCGATTACAGCCCAAACTAAGGAGTCACGGTGAAATATGGTTGTATCGGATTTACGAACGCGAGATTTGTTGTAATTCATTCCGCGAGTTACGCATCATGCCGCGCCGCCGTGCTTGGTAATTGGACATTCGCTCGGGCGGTGCTTTGACTTTTTATATAACATCATAAAAGGAGGTCTATGAGAAAGGTGGTTTTTGCGTTCAATTATTCCGCTGACGGATACTGCGGCCACACCGACATGAGCCCCGACGACAAGATACTTAAGTACTTTACCGGTGTGCTGCGTAATGCGAGCGTCCTCCTCTACGGCCGGACCACTTATCAGCTCATGGTGCCGTATTGGTCCGACATCGCCAGGAGCCAATCCGAGATAGAAGCGGAAAACGAGTTCGCTCGAGTATTCGACGCGCTCGACATAGTCGTATTCTCTACGACATTGAAAGACGCCGGAAGAGCCAGGACGAGAATCGCCGGCGGAAACCTTGCGGAAGAGGTGCTCGCGCTGAAACAGCAGCCTGGAAAAGACATTTTAGTCGGCAGTTTGAGCATCGCGTCCCAGCTTTCAGAGCGCGGTTTGATCGACGAGTATCATTTCGTGGTTCACCCGGTTCTCGCCGGCAAAGGGCCGAGGTTATTTGAAACCGCGAAACTGTCGGAGAGGCTTCCGCTCGACCTCACCGGTTCGGAAACATTTCCTTCCGGCGTCGTTGCCCTTCACTACAAAAAGCATACGTGAGTAAACCCTGTGCGACACTTAACGGATTCTGCCGTATCTCACTTGGCAACTGCTTTGCCAATTAACATACGACACGACGAATGGATCATTATAGGAATAGGACTTTGTCGATCCATGAAATCTGCGTGTCATATGTCGAAGCGGTAGTCTGCCAAACGGTTATTATAAAAGGAAGGATAAGCTATGAAGTACATTTGTCTCGGTTACATGGACGAAAAGATCTTCGAAAGCTTTTCGGAAAGTGAGCGGAACAACTTCGTCGATAAATGTTTCGCGTATGACGAGGAGTTAAAGAAGACCGGGCACTACATAGGCGGTGAAGCTCTTCAGCCTGGAATCAATGCGGTTATTTTGCGAATTCAAAACGGTAAAGTATCTGTAACCGACGGTCCTTATGCCGAAACGAAAGAGCAGATCGGCGGGATCATGATACTCGAAGTCGACGACCTGAACCACGCGATACAGCTGATGTCGAAACATCCGTCGCTTGTTTTGAGCAAGGGCGGCGGAAGCTGGGAGATCAGACCGGCTGCCGACCTGACCGCCATGCTGGAAACCAGCGAGCAGAGACGCTCGGCGGCAAAGAAATGAATGCCATGGTGACGGCAGCAAACGAAACGACCGGCATGGTTCGGGGGTTAGCATGAAATATGTTTGCCTCGCGTACGAAGAAGAAAGTAAACTGAACTCGCTGACAAAAAGCGAGTGGGATTCGTTGCGTAATGAGACGATTGCATATGTTGATGAGCTCAGGCGCCAGCCGCTATCAAGGTATTACCCGTTGGACGCGGGGGGCTTTCCGGCTGTTTCTTGTTTTCCAAAGATCATACTTCGACTGGAGATCGAGCCAAAATTGAGCATCAATACCGAATCCCTGCTCCAAACGCAGGGCCATTTCAGCGCTTATGCTCGCGGTTTCGTTGACTATCTCGGACAGGTGTTTACGGCTCACCCCCAATTTGTCAGCAGCTTCAGTGATGGAAACACTTATCTCTTTTAAAATATCTTCGCGAAGTATCGCGCCTGGATGGGCGGGTTTCATGGTACGCTTCATGATTCATCACCTCGTTAATGGTAATCTATATAGTCAAGATCGTAAACGTTTTCATTCTCAAACCGGAATATGATACGAAAATTTCCAGTGACCGCAATTGACCAAAAACCTTTGAGGTCGCCTGTTAGCCGGTGTAGCTTGTATCCGGGAAGGCGCCGGACCGGTTCCAAAGTTCTGATCGTATCCAAAACGGTCATTATTCGTCTGATTTTATCCACTTGCGTCGGAGGCAGCTTTGAAGGGTCGTCTTTCTCCCAAAGAAGCTGTAATCCTTTGTGCGTTATGGATTCAATCACGCATTAAATTTAACGTGTAACCTATACGGTTACAAGTGAAATGTCGATGGCGATTGATTTTCAATGGGAAATATACATGTCGATCCATGCAGTACTCAATCGACTATTCATAAAAGGAGAATTAAGATGGCAACTGTGCAAAAGGTAACCCCCTTCCTCTGGTTCGACAAGGAAGCCGGCGAAGCCGCGAAATTCTACGTGTCGGTTTTCAAAGGTTCGAAGATAAAGGAATCGAGGACGCTGCAGAATACGCCTTCAGGAGCGGTCGAGATCGTCACAGTCGAGCTGCTCGGCCAGGACTTCACGCTCATGAGCGCCGGCCCGCTCTTCAAGTTCAATGAATCCGTCTCATTCGTGGTCCCGTGCGAGACACAGGAATAGATAGACTACTACTGGGAGAGACTCTCCGCCGATCTGAAAGCCGAGCAGTGCGGCTGGCTGAAGGACAAGTACGGACTTTCATGGCAGATAGTCCCGACGAGCCTGGCAAAGATGCAAAGTGACAAAGACCCAAACAAAGTGGCGCGGGTAACTGAGGCTTTCCTGAAAATGAAGAAGTTCGATATCGCCGCATTGAAAAAGGCATACGAAGGTTAGAACTCTAAATGTTAAATTCTCAATTTTGAATTAAGGATCGGCAATTCAAAATTTAACATTAACAAAGGGAGATACTCATGGCCAAAATGAATCCATACATAAATCTTTCCGGAACAACCGAGGAGGCATTCAACTTCTACAAATCCGCATTCGGCGGAGAGTTCACCGCGATCCAGCGATTCGGCGAGACGCCGGCAGCCGACAAGCTTTCCGCAAATGAGAAGAACAAGCTCATGCACATAGCCCTGCCCATCGGAAAAGGGAACGTGTTAATGGGCACCGATGCGCTCGAATCTATGGGCCACAAGCTGACCTTCGGAAACAATTTAAATATATCCATCGAAGCGGAAAGCAAGGAAGAAGCGAAGAGAATCTTCGATAAACTTTCCGCCGGCGGAAAGATTGAGCGACCCATTAAGGACGAATTCTGGGGCGCTTACTTCGGCATGTTCGCCGACAAATTCGGAATCAGGTGGATGGTAAATTACACTTACCCGAAGCAGAAGTGACTCATAAGAATACGATTCTAAAAGATGGCACACGGATGACCTGGAACGGATTGTGATTGATAATTGATCTGCGCAAATCTGCCTCCTGCGCAACCGGTGTGCCATGTTATTGTGCCAAAAGGAGCAGTGGCTATGAAGGCTAAGGCGAAGACGTTAGACGGGTATCTTTCCGCGCTCGATGATGACAAGCGGGCCGCACTGGAGAGACTCCGTAGGACCCATCAAGACTGTTGCCCCGGGGGCGGAGGAGTGCATCAGCTATCAGATGCCCGCATTCAGGATCGATGGAACGGTGCTTCTTTGGTTTGAGGCAGGCGCAAATCACTGCACGTTTTATCCCGGGGGCATTGTAGAGCGCTTCAAGAGTGAGCTCAAGGCCTACAAGACAAGCAAGGGCACCATCCAGTTCCGGCCCGATAAGCCTATCTCGGCAGCGGTAGTACGGAAAATAGTGAGGTACCGGATCGTCGAAAACGCGAAGCGGCGGTCGCGGAAAGAAGATTGACCGCAGGGGCGTGACATGAGAAAGTTGGTGTTCTCGATAAACATATCGCTCGATGGGTTCGCCGACCACACGGTTGCGATCGCTGACGATGAATTGCATGATTGTTTCAGCGGATTGCTGGACAATACCGGTATCGAGTTGTTCGGCCGGGTAACTTATCAAATGATGGAGAGCTATTGGCCGTATGCGCACGACGATCCGGTCGCTTCAATGAGCACCCTAAACTTCGCGGACAAATTTAATTCGATACCGAAGATCGTATTTTCCGGCACTCTCGAGAAGGCAGAATGGAATAACACGACACTAATCAGAAGCAATGCGCTGGAATACGTAGCCGGGTTAAAAGAAACGGAGGGGAAGGACCTTTTTATCGGCGGAATAGAGCTGGCCGGTTCGTTCATGAGCCATGATCTTATCGACGAGTACTGGCTGCTGGTTCATCCGGTTGTGGCCGGTAAGGGAAGGCGGCTCTTCGAGAGCGTGAATGAGAAGTTGAAACTCAGGCTCGTGGAATCAATGGTATTTAAGCCTGGGGTCGTCGCGCTTCACTACGTTTCGGTCCGCAGTTAAGGTGTGACGACATGGATGGGTTCGGGCGCTCCCGAGCCCGCCCGGAAGCTTGCTTTTCGGATGGGAAACGCATAAAATCAACATATGAAATCAGCTGACTAATACCCACCTCCTGGCTGCCCGATCTGTAAGGGGCTAATGAAGCAACTTACGGATCGACATTAGCCGTAGTCTCAATTATATGACTGTAACCGACCAGTGACGATGACAACCGCTAAGGATATCATATCTACAATTCGGGAATCTCTCCGCAGCGAGGAACAGGACTACACGCAGCTGAGTGTGCCGAGGGCCGTGGTCCTCCTCGCCATTCCTATGATATTGGAGCTGAGCCTCGAAAGTGTTTTCGCACTTGTGGACATGTTCTTCGTCGGTAAACTCGGCCGGAATGCAATAGCGACGGTCGGTTTGACAGAATCGGTGTTGACTCTTGTTTATTCGATTTCGTTCGGGTTGAGTTCGGCCGCCACAGCTATCGTCGCGCGCAGGATTGGGGAGAAGAACCATGAAGGCGCGGCACACGCCGGCGCGCAATCGCTCATCGTGGCATTGATAGTCGCAGTCGCTTTAAGCATCGCGGGGGTCAGCCTTGGCGGGAAAATACTGTCACTCATGGGAGCGACCGAAGACGTCGCGAGAGACGGAGCGGTTTTCACGAGAATAATGTTCGGTGGGAGTCTTTCGATCGTGCTGCTGTTTCTCATAAATGGGATATTCCGCGGAGCGGGAGATCCGGCTATGGCGATGAAGAGTCTCTGGATTGCAAGCGGCGTCAACATCGTTCTCTGCCCGGTATTGATCCACTTCTTCGGGCTGAAGGGCGCCGCGATAGCCACGGTAGCGGGGAGAAGTTCCGGCGTGATCTATCAATCCTACCATCTGTGGAGAGGCAGCGGATTTCTCAAATTGCGGGCGGTACATTTCAGGTTCGATCCGGGTGTCGTAGGTTCCATGGCCCGAATTTCGTGGCCTGCCGCTTCACAGTTCATAATTTCCAGCGGGAGCTGGATAGTACTTGTGCGTCTCGTTGCCGAGACCGGGGGCACGACCGCCTCCGCGGGCTGTCAGATCGCCCTACGCAACTTCATCTTCTTCATCCTCCCCGCATGGGGACTCAGCAACGCAGCCGCGACGCTGGTCGGACAAAACCTCGGGGCCGGAAAGGTTCAAAGAGCGAAAGAAAGCGTCATGCTCATTGCGAAATACAACGTGGTATTTATGAGCTTCGTAATGCTTCTATTCCTCTTCTTCTCGCATCCGATCGTGAGTTTCTTCACTCAAGACCAGTCCGTGATTGATCATGGGGCACTCGCGCTGCGCATTTTCGGATCGGGATTCATTTTCTACGGCATCGAGATGGTGATGGTGCAGGCTATGAACGGTGCGGGGGACACAAGGACCCCGACGATCGTAAATTTCGTCGGCTTCTGGATGTTCCAAATACCCGTCGCATACTTACTCGCTATCTGTTTTCATTTGAACTCGACAGGAGCGCTCGTCGCGGTACCGGTCGCGGAGACTGCTATCGCGCTCGCGATGTGGTACTACTTCAACAAGGGGAAATGGAAAGAGATAACGATCTAAAATGTAAGGAGTCGCCATGAGAACACTGTACGTCTTCAACCTTCTGACGCTCAACGGTTACTTCGAGGGAATGAACCACGATATAAGCTGGCACAAGGTCGATGAGGAGTTCTAGGGGTTTGCCACCGACCAGCTGAATGAGACGGACATTCTACTGCTTGGGCGCATCACTTACGAAGGTATGGCAGGCTACCGGACTACACCGGCCGCGATGAAGAACGACCCGATCGTGGCTGGACTTATGAATTCGTTGCCCAAGAT
This sequence comes from Bacteroidota bacterium, assembly GCA_021845665.1. Classification (GTDB taxonomy): domain Bacteria; phylum Bacteroidota; class Ignavibacteria; order Kryptoniales; family JAKASW01; genus JAKASW01. The sequence goes on from JAJZVO010000018.1 coordinate 21,590, forward strand.
CGTCTTGTCGAGAACGCTAAAAGGGGCTGCCTGGAGCAACACTACGCTAATCAAGGAGAATGCTGCCGAGGAAATGATGAAGTTGAAAGCGCAGAAGGGAAAGGACATCGGAATTCTCGGGAGCGCGAACCTGGCAGCGAGCCTGATGCGGCAAAACCTGATCGACGAGTACCGTATCATGGTCAACCCAATCGTATTGGGAGAAGGGAATCCTCTGTTTGGAAAAGTCGACGAGAGGATTCGGCTGAGACTCCTCCGAACCAGGGACTTCAAATCGGGAAACGTGTTGCTCTGCTATATGCCATGACCAATCGGGCTGGAGATTTCGTACCTCTCGAGTTTTGAAAAAAGGGAATGTCAGGCGATGAAGCGGGAGGTATCAAACATGAGTCGCAGATTGCCGGATAAGCCGCGAAAAGAATTCAGGCGTGTGGGTCCGGATCAGGCAGTCCTGAATCTTCTTTCTCAAAGCAGCGCAGATTTTAAGCGGAAAAGACCGATGACTTTCTGGCTGTACTTCCCGACCAGAAAAGGGGCGGGAAGTGCCGGAAAGAAGCTTGCGGAGCTTGGTTTTTCATGTGAATGCGTGAAATCCGCCGGCTCGAAGAAATGGCTCTGTCTCGCTTCAAAAGATGTCGTCCCGCGGATCGGGAGTCTAATCTCGATTCACAGATCCATGGAAAGAATTGCAAAACAATTCGGCGGGAAGTACAACGGCTGGGAAACCGGACTAAGCACGGAGGAAGGGAGAGGACTGCCGGACGTCGACTGAACTTTCTCGATGATTTTTCATAAGGATATGAGCAGTAAGAAAAACCCGACTGCTGCGATCACTGCGTGAATTGCCGGAAGCCATTTCGGAAATGCTTGGTTTCTTCTGCCGAGCATGAAAAGCCTTGCCCCGAGTAGAGCTGCGATGATTATTACAGACATGCCTGCGACCTGTGGAACGGAGCGGTAAAGTGCCTCCGATATTATAACCAGCAGAAGCGCTATGATGGCTATAACGCCGTGGATTCTGGCTAAAGTGCGAGGCGTTTTCCCATCCATTAGAAAGAGTGTCAGCAGGATAATTCCCACGAGTATGGCGATTGCGAAAAGGGCGATTGCGGTCGATAACATTTCTACTGATTCCTTATATGTGTTGCTGATCCCCGGGGGTTTGAAGCCCACCGGTGAAGGCGCCGATTCAACCGGTATATACTTCCGTTGCTTCGGCATGCATGATCAGGATTTTTCAATCAAGACTTCGCATGCTTCAAGCATATTAACGGGCCTTACTATCCATCGAGTTCCATAACTCCCTGGTGACGGTCACCAGCTCATCTTACAGTATACGAGATTGTCAGCATCACGTACCTGGTCAACACTTCGTTATTTGTCGTCGATGTACGTGTCGGTCACGATGCGGTTGCGCGCTTGTTCTGACCGAGGATGTCGTTGACAGAAAGTTGAAGCTCTCCGTAATGTTCTGATCGTACAGACTCGTGGAGTCTCCGCCGAGAAGATAAATTCGATGGTCGGTTTGTATGTTTTGATCATTAACCTGGTTGAAGAAAGTAGCTGGCCTGCGAAAACAGACCTTTTGCCAGACAGTCGGATGCGCTCGTACCTATCATGCTTGTTATATTTATACCTTGGTGCTGGCCGACAAGCTGATTGTTCGGGTTGACGGCGCCTGATGCCCCGAATGGGGCCGCACGTCCCGGTCCCCGCCCGCCGACCGGACCCATACCCGGCATGAATACGCGATTCTTCGTGGAAATGACTCCAAGAATATTCTGGGTCGAGAAGTCCTGCCGGTTGACGTTGTTGGAGGAACCAATTAGAGAGAGCCTCCTGCTCCCTTCGAAGAGGTTTATGTTTCCGGAAACGTCATAACAGTAGTTCTCGCCGTAGTCGCCCGCAATTTTGCCGAAGTCCACCCTCCTCCTGCGCCAGCGTGTAAGTACATTTATCGTCTTGATGTCGTTTCCGTCATCGAATCCGGTGAAGCGCGACTGATCGCTCATCTGGTCGTAGACCTGAATCTTTTCGATTGCGCTTGCCGGTATGTTGCGAAGCGCGATCGTGGGGTCGTCTCCGAAATACGGCTGGCCATCGATCAGCACTTGTTGCACTTGTTCGCCGCCGACCACCATGCCAGGCATCGAGGAACTGCATGATTCTGAACCGTTTCACGCTTAAATCACCGTGTTTGATAGACAAATTTTCTCCATGGTCTAAAGGATGGCCCACCTTTTTTATTCTTTCCTGCCCCGTAGTTAACTTGACTGGAAATTTTTATGGAGCCTCCTCTAAACAAAAGCGACGCCTATTCTTCATTGCGGATAAAAGATTTCCGCAGCTTCATAACCGCTTACTTTTTTCTGACTTTCGCGCTGCAGATGCAGTCTGTCGTCGTGGGATGGCAGGTCTATCAACTGACGCACGATGCACTCTCTCTCGGACTCATCGGGTTTGTGGAGGTAGCCCCCTTTTTCAGCATAGTCCTTTTCTCCGGTCATGTCGCCGACGTGTACAGCCGAAAGAAGATAATCGTTTTTGCGACTCTTGTATATCTGCTTTCCGGGTTATCGCTCCTGTTGCTTTCGACAGTGTTCAAATCCGCTCTCAGCGTTCATGGTGCTTTCCCGATCTACTGCATCATATTCGTGACCGGGATCGCCCGAGGATTCCTGTCGCCCGCCATACTGGCACTCATGCCGCAGCTTGTCCCGAGGAATATTTTCGGCAATGCCTCTACATGGAACAGCCTCGTCGGGCAGATCGGGGAAGTTACGGGCCCGGCTGTGGGGGGCTTGATTTACGGCTTCTCCGGAGTCGGCAGTGCGTATGCGGTCGTTGTGATCATAAGCGCCCTGACTTTCATCGCATTTCTAATGGTCTCGGACAAGCCCTTGCCGAAAAGGAGCCATGAATTGTCCATAAGGGAAAGCCTTGCCGAAGGCGTCGGATTCGTTTTCAAAACTGAGGTCATACTAAGCGCAGTGTCGCTCGACATGTTCGCGGTCTTTTTCGGCGGCGCCGTCGCCGTGCTGCCTATATTTGCCGACAGGATTCTCCATGCAGGTCCGGAAGGACTCGGTATACTTCGGGCGGCTCCTGCGGTCGGAGCTATTGTCATGTCCGTCATTCAGGCCCACCGACCGTTTCTTGACAGGGCAGGGCGGAGTCTGATCGTCAGTGTCTTTGGTTTCGGAATATCCATCATCGTATTTGCACTCTCGAGGAACATCTGGCTCTCTTTGGCGGCCCTCTTCATGAACGGATTATGTGACAACGTAAGTGTCGTCTTGCGCACCGCAATAATACAGCTGAATACTCCGGACGAGCTTCGTGGGCGGGTGTCGGCGGTGAACGGCATCTTTACGGGAGCTTCGGATGGCCTCGGCTCGTTCGAATCGGGTTTCGCTGCGAGGCTGCTCGGCTTGGTCCCTTCGGTTGTTATCGGCGGAGGGATTACTCTTGCCACTGCGGTTACAACGCGTGCGCTCTCCCAGAAGTTGTGGAACCTTAAGATGTAAGCGGGCGAAGGAATTGAGCGCTTCTTTGAATGATCGGGACGCATATGCCGTCCTGCGGGTACGTGACTTCAGGTGGTTCGTCGCCGCCCGGTTCGCGATGACCTTCGGCATCAGGATGCAGTCGGTGATAGTCGGCTGGCAGATCTACGAGCTCACGCATAGCGCACTTTCGCTCGGGCTGATCGGCCTCGCGGAGGCGCTGCCTTTCTTCGCGATATCACTCTTCGGTGGGCACGTCGCGGATCTCGTGAGCAGGAAAAAAATAATACTTGTGTCCAGTGCTGTCTATTTCGTCTGTGCCGCGGCGCTCCTCCTGGTGTCTACCCGTCTCGTCTGGCTGCTGAGCCTTCACGGCGTGTTTCCGATATACGCGATTATCTTCATGACGGGACTTGCGCGCGGTTTCCTATCGCCTGCGCAGACCGCTTTCATGGCACAGCTGGTGCCGCGGGAGCTGTACGGAAATGCATCGACGTGGAGCAGCGTTGCATGGCAGCTCGCGGATGTTACCGGCCCTGCCACCGGCGGATTGGTATACGGATTTTCCGGAGTCGGCTCGGCTTACAGCCTCGTCGTTCTCTCGACACTGGTGGGAGTCGTCTGTTACACGATGGTCAGAAAGAAACCCGTGCCGGGACGCAAAGCCAGGGAGTCGATCCTGAAGAGCCTTTCCGGCGGTTTGAGGTTCGTCTTCAGCGACCAGATCATACTCGGCGCGATATCGCTCGATATGTTCGCGGTGCTTTTCGGCGGCGCGGTGGCGGTCCTTCCTGTCTTCGCGGACCAGGTGCTTCATATCGGCGCAGAGGGACTCGGCTTCCTGCGAGCCGCGCCAGCGGTGGGAGCGGTCATTATGTCGGTTATCCAGGCCCACTATCCTTTTTTCAAGCGCGCGGGGAGGAATCTTCTCCTTTGCGTCTTCGGCTTCGGAATAGCAATGATCGCGTTCGCGCTCTCTAACAATTTCTACCTGTCGCTTTTCATCCTGGTGATTAGCGGCATGTTCGATAATGTCAGCGTCGTCATCCGGAACACCATCATACAGCTTCAGACACCGGACGAAATGCGCGGACGTGTAGCTTCCGTCAATGGTTTGTTCGTCGGTTCATCGAATGAAGTCGGGGCGTTCGAGTCAGGAGTCGCGGCGCAGCTGATGGGGCTTGTCCCATCAGTCGTGTTCGGAGGTGTCGTGGCGCTTCTGGTTGTGGGAGCGGTAAGGAAGTTTGCGCCGGAGTTGAGAAGGCTGGTTCTATGACCAATATCCCGCAAGCGGCCGGATTGCATCTTGAAACCCTTTAGAAAGAGGAACGGTGAAACTATCTGAGCAAAGAGATCCTGACGAGCTCGATAGAGACAAGAATCGGGAAAACAGGGAAAGACGGCGTCCAATGAGGCTCAGTTGTGACTGGTCAACGCAGGTTCTGTCCTTTAACGAACTGGGGGAAGTCGCCGAACTTACATCAGGCAAAACGCCCAGATCGTCGCGCCTTCGCTCCGGTGACTCGCGCATCTGCCGTTGATGCCGGTTCTGCCGGTCCGATGCTGTCCCTCTCTGGAACCAGCTGCTCGGCAACGGTGATATTCATCAGCTTCACGCGCGACCACGTATCAGCGCCGTTACGACGAGCGATGTGGCCCCATATCAATCGATAACTTTGGCTTCCGTACAGGAAGCCTTTTTACTATAAGCTTTGATCTACCTGCCGGCAGCTAATCCAATTTCTGCCTTTACAGATGTGACCGCCACAGCGAGTCTACCGCGATGACGGTCATAATCAGAGGCTAGTCTCTGCCTTTTATCAGCTCTTCGGCAATCTGAACTGCGTTAGTCGCGGCGCCTTTTCTTATGTTGTCGGAAACGATCCACATGTTGAGCCCGTTCGGAACGGTGTCGTCGCGCCGCAAGCGGCCGACGAATGTCTCGTCCTTATCATAAGCATTTATCGGCATCGGGTAAACGTTGTTTGCAGGATCGTCTTCCACGATAATTCCGGGCGACTTCTTAAGTAAAGCGAGCACGTCCTTGAGATCGTACGGCTTCTCGAACTGGAGGTTCACGCTCTCGCTATGTCCACCGAAGACGGGGACACGCACGCAGGTCGGGCTGACCTTTATCGAATTGTCTCCCATGATCTTCGTAGTCTCGAAAATCATCTTGAACTCTTCCTTTGTGTATCCGTCTTCGCGGAACACGTCGATGTGTGGGAGACAGTTGAAAGCGATCCTATGGGGAAACTTGTGAGTGTCGCCCTGCTTCTTGCCGAGCTCCTCGTCGAGCTGGTCGACACCTTTCTGACCTGCTCCGGTCACCGACTGGTACGTCGACACGACAACCCTCTTTATCCTATACCTGTCGTGGAGAGGCTTTAGAACTACAACCATCTGGATGGTTGAGCAGTTTGGGTTTGCGATTATTCCGTGATGCTTGAATATGTCCTCACGGTTGACCTCCGGGACGACGAGTGGAATCTCCGGGTCCATCCGCCAGGCGCTGCTGTTGTCGATCACGACCGTTCCGGCCTTAGCGGCAATCGGAGCGAATTCTTTGCTCACTGTCGCGCCAGCGGAAAACAGCGCAATCTCTATTCCCTTGAAGCCCTCCGGCGTGAGTTCCTTCACCTTTATCTTCTCGCCCTTGAAAGTAATCTCTTTGCCCACCGATCTCTTAGACGCCAGCGGCGTCAGCGTCTTCACGGGAAAATTATGTTCCTCTAGAACCTGCGTCATCTTTCGTCCAACAAGTCCTGTCGCACCTACTACTGCTACATCGTACGCTTTCATCTTGCTGCTGATCCTAATTTAGTTTCATCGTTATGTTTGTCGATATTTGTGACTGTCTTATTGAATTTGCCGTCCGGGAACCTAAAGTCAGCGCCCCTTCTTTTCAAAGTCAAGCATCGTGAAAATGTACCTGGCGAGATCCACTGCTATCTCGAAACATCTCGGAACCGTTAGCGAAATCCCGGCCCTCGGGATGGTGCCCTGTCTTTGTCTCCGGCAGTACCTGATCGGAATTAAATAACGAAAAAATCGGCTCTAAATCAAATCCTCGTAGGTCTCTCGCTCTCTTATTACGCGGGAGGAACCTTTGTCGACGAGGATTTCCGCGGGTTTGGGACGCGAATTGTAGTTCGAGGCGATTGAATATCCGTATGCGCCGACGGTCATTATACCTACGAGATCGCCCCTCTTGAGAGCAGGAAGCTCCCGTTGAACCGCGAACGCATCCGTTGTTTCGCAGACCGGGCCGACGACATCTACAAGTGAAAACTCCGACTTCTCGAGCCGGAGCGGAACTATCTGGTGATATGCCGAATAGAGCGCGTGGCGCATCATATCGTTCATGCCTGCATCCACCACTATGAATGTCCTTTCGGCAGACTTCTTCTTGAATAGGACCCGGGTAAGGAGCACTCCGGATTCCGCGACGATGAACCGACCGGGCTCGAGGGCGATATCGCATCCGGGGAAGGAGAGCTTCTCCTTGATTACGCGCGCAAGCGTATTCAAATCGATGAGCGGTTCCTCTTTCTTCTCCACAGGGAGGAGATCGTGTTTGATCGCGTTCCGGTACCGGACGCCGATTCCTCCGCCGAGATCTATCTGGTTTATCTTAATCCCTTCCTTCGCGAGGCCAAGGACGAAGTTCCTGATGGATTCTGCCGCTTCCTCGAAAGGGGAATGCTCGGTGATTTGCGAGCCGATGTGAGAATGAATGCCTACGAGTTCTATGTTCTTCATTCGGACCGCACGCTTCGCAGTCTCACCGGCGCGGTCTATGTTGATGCCAAACTTGTTTTCCTTGAGGCCCGTCGAGATGTGCGGGTGAGTGTGCGCGTCGACGTCCGGATTTATCCTGAGAGAGACACGCGCAGTTTTTCCAAGCGCTACGGCCCGTTCCGAGATGACCTTGAGCTCTTCATTGGACTCGACGATTATGACGCCTATCTCGCGAGAGAGTGCAAAATCGATATCGCGGTCGGTCTTGCCGACGCCGGCGAGCGAAATCATGGGGGGAGGAAAACCGCTTTTCAATGCGACGAATATTTCGCCGGCCGAAACGGTGTCGGCACCGGCACCCATCGAACTTATTAACCTGAGGAGTTCCGGGTTCGAGTTTGCCTTTAGGGCATATAAAATCCGCGTACCCGGGATTACGCTGAATGCTTTTTGAAGCTGTTTGAGATTCCTTGATATTTGATTTCCGCTGTATACGTAAAGCGGTGTACCGTATTTTTCGGCAAGATCCGTTGCCGGTATTTCCTCAACGAAAAGTTGATTTCCTTCGTATTTGATTTTTTCCGTCATTGTATTTGCTTTTTGAGTTAGTCAAAGTGAGTTAAGCCCCTTGACTCAATCGAAAATCTCGTGGAACGATCCCTGTGAACCGGCGTCGGCGAACAGCTCATCGTGCAGCATCTGGACGGTCCGGCTGATGTCCTTCTCGTCCACCACGAATCCGACATTTATTTCCGATGCGCCCTGGGATATCATGTTGACCCTGACCTCTTTTAGCGCGGAAAAAATCCTCCCGACTACGCCGGGACTATACCTGATATTCTCGCCCACTATGCAGACGATTGCCTTCCCGCCAGACTCGGATACTTCAGCAAACTCGGAAATGTCCCTCTTCAGCTCTTCGAGATGTGTCGTGTCCTCGATCGCGATCGTAACGCTCACCTCGCTTGTCGCGACGGCGTGCGCAATCGTCTGGTACTTGCTGAACACAGAGAACACCGCTTCCAGAAAATTGGGTGCGAGAAACATCCGGCTCGATTCGATATTCAGGAGAGTTATACGTTCCTTGTACGCTATCGATTTCGCCACGCACTCTTTGTTGCCGTCGCCCTTCGTGATCAGAGTACCGTTGTGGGAGGGATTGCGCGAATTCCGCACGTAGACCGGTATGCTCTTGTCTATCGCGGGTAGAATCGTCTTCGGATGCAGGACCCGGGCGCCGAAGTAAGCAAGCTCGGATGCTTCGTTGAACGACATCTTCTTTATCCGCCTTGCACCCTTTACTATTGAAGGATCAGCCGTGAGAACGCCATCGACATCGGTCCATATCTGGATCTCCTCCGCATCGAGAAGCGAACCGACGATGGAGGCGGAATAATCTGATCCGCCCCGTCCGATGGTCGTGGTTATCCCGTTCTCAGTTGAGCCGATGAATCCCTGTGTTACCACGACATACCCGTCACGGACGAGAGGGAGGAGGAGTCTTTTCGATCTCTCCTCTACGATATTGAAGAGGGGGACGGCGTTCGAATAGTTGTCGTCCGTGATCATGAATTCTCTCGCGTCGACAAACATCGATTTCATGGAGGACTCTTCCATCGCCTGCGCAATGATCATTGATGAGAGCCTCTCGCCGTATGACGCGATTGTGTCGCGTGACCTGCCGGTCACTTCACCGAGCACGGATATCGCCTGGGAGAGATTCTTGAGCTCGTGGGCGTAGACGGATATCTTACCTTTCAGGTAGTTCTTGGGGAGTTCTGAACCTATGAGCTCGTCGACGAGTCTCTCGTGTCTTGAACGTATCGCTGCGATTAAGTCGTTCGCCTGGTCTTTCTTCCCTGTCGCCGAAAAATCTGCGATTTTGAGAAGCTGGTTCGTCACACCTGCACAGGCGGAAACGAACACTAAAGGTCTTCTGGGTAATTCGGAATTGACGATTTCAATTAGTTTGCATATTGCAGCGGAATCCTCCACCGAAGTTCCGCCAAATTTCATTACAATCATCGTGGATCGTTGTGTCCGGTTGTTGTGGTCAGTGAGTTTGAGTGGTTGCCCGAATAGGCGGGCTTTCTAGAATCTATATCCATTGCGATTCTATGCGAAGGCGACTACAAGTCTATAAAGCGGATCGTAGAAGAAATTGATGATCGAATTGAAGATCGCTAAGAATGCCGGAATCTGCATCAAGAGTATGATAAGTATAATTCCCATGAAGCCGATTCTGCTGTAAGTCATCGCTGCCGAATCGGGAAGAAATGATGCCAGGACGTGCGATCCGTCAAGAGGCGGTATCGGAACCAGGTTGAAGACGCCGAGTATCACGTTCAGGTAGATACCACCGGAAAACATTTTCAACAGGAAAACGTAAAACTCCGAGTTTGTCGCGGCGGGACCGATAATGGGTTGAAGCTGAAGCAGGCCGATCGTTATGAGTGAGCAAAGCAGGGCCAGGGCCAGATTGGAAAGTGGTCCGACCGCCGAGACGATCACCTCGTCCCGCTTGTAGTCGGAAAAATTCATCGGGTTCACCGGCACCGGTTTGGCCCAGGCTATAAGGACCTGGCCGACAGTAAGCAGCGAAAAGAGTGGTATGATTATCGACCCCATGAGATCGATATGGGGTATCGGATTGAGCGTAAGGCGTCCGGAGTCGCGCGCGGTCGGATCGCCGAGCTTCAACGCGGCATAGCCATGAGAAATCTCGTGTATGATTACCGAAAACAGCAGTATCGGGAGTATATATAATTCACGAAGCATATTTTCCTCTTGGGTGAAACTTGTCGAGAACTTCTTTAAGATAACTCCTGTCGAGGTGCAGGTAAACCTGTGTCGTTCCTATGTCGCTGTGTCCGAGCATCTCCTGCACGGCGCGAATATCGGCGCCGCCCTCGAGAAGGTGTGTTGCAAAGGTATGTCTCAAAGTATGTGGGTGTATTTCCTTCTTGATGTCGGCTTCTTTCGAATATTTTCTGAGCATTCTCCAAACGGAGACCCGCGACAGTCTTCCTCCGCGGAAGTTCAGGAAAATCAGATCACTTCCCGGTGACATGTCGGTGCCGGGACGGCTTTGTCCGGTTTTCGACCGCACCGACGAGTTATACCTCTCGATCCACTCGATTGCCACTTCGCCGATTGGGATAATCCTTTCCTTGGATCCCTTCCCGAATACTCTGATCACATTCTCGCTTTTAATTAAATCTCTTTTCCTGAGATTAACAAGCTCACTAACTCGCATTCCCGTCGCGTAAAGAGTCTCGATAATGGCACGGTCCCGGATACCGAGCTCGGATGATGTATCGGGAGCCATGATCAGCCGTTCCATCTCCTCCCGGGTGAGCACGACGGGTAGCTTTTTCGACGGTCTTGGACGATCAAGATTTGCGGTCGGGTCGACCTCCGACATCTTTCTGAACACCAGAAATCTGTGGAGATTCTTGACGGCCGAGAAATTCCGTGCGATGCTGCTCTGTTTCAGGCCGAGGTCGAAGAGCGCCTTGAAGTAAGTCCGGACATCGGCCCTCGATATCTCGTTCAATCCTTCCTTGCCGTGAGACTCCATGAACTCGGCGTATCGGTTCAGATCGTTGTGGTAAGAAACGAGGCTGTTGTCTGCCAACCCCTTTTCGAATTTCATGAACTCGAAAAAGAGTTCGAGCTGGCCGGAAATCTTCCTGTTCAGTTCGGGCGCGGACATCTGATTTGATCTTGGAAGGACCCTATTTCTTCCGCGGCCGTCTGGCGGCGGGAGACCGCCGGGCCCGCTTCTTCGCCGCTTGTTTCGGCTTCGAAGCAGGAGGCGCAAGTTCATCCAGCTCTTCCTGGCTCAGTTCGCTGACCGGCTCGGGTATTTCTTCTGCTTCGGCCGGAGGGGGAGGTTCGTCCCTGGTGATGGACTTCTGTCCCGGATACTCGATGCGCTTGTGATATATTCCTGAAAGAACCGCGACGAAACTTTCTTTTATCCTGGTCAGGTCGACGAAAGTAAGGCTCGTTTCGTCCAATTGCCCCTCCTCGTACCTGCTTTTCACGATGGCATCGATCATCGAGACGATGTTTCCCATCGACTTCTCTTCGAGCGATCTTGTCGCAGCTTCTACCGAATCGGCGAGCATGACGATGGCCGCTTCTTTCGAACGCGGCTTCGGCCCGTCGTACCTGTAGTCGTCTTCGCTAACGTCGCCGGTGGCGAAAGGTCGCTTGAGCGCTTTCCCATAGAAATAAGCCACGAGGGTTGTGCCATGATGCATCGGTATGAAGTCCAGTATGCGCTGAGGGAGGTGATATTTCTTTCCGAGCTCGATGCCGTCGGAAACGTGAGACATCACCATCTGCACGCTTATGTCGGGAGGGAGCCAATCATGTTTCGACTTATTGGAATCCATGGTGTTTTCGATGAAATATTCGGGCTTCAGGGTCTTTCCAATGTCGTGATAATACGCTCCAACGCGCGCCAGTATGGAGTTTGCGCCCACTGCCTCGGCTGCCTTCTCGGCGAGCGTCCCCACGATGATGGAATGATGGAACGTCCCCGGCGCTTTCTGTGACAGCTCGCGAAGAGCGGGCTGGTTGAAATCCGAGAGCTCCAAGAGTGTCAGGTCGGTCGCGATGTTGAATACCCTCTCGAAGAAGATGAGCAGTCCGAAGGTTATTATCGGCGAAAGGACAGAATTGACGGCAATCAGGGAGAAGCTGGCCAGCATCGTCGAAACGTCCTCAGCACGTTGGAACGATATGGCGAGCGTCGCCAGAGCATATCCGAAGAAGATGAATACGAGACTTCTGAATATCTGAGTCCGGTTTTTTATGTCGCGCACGGTGTAAACCGCAAGCGCCCCGGCGCTGAGTGCGGTAAACGCGGCTCCGAAGTCGTTACCCTTCATCGCACCCACCATGAGTGCGATCGCCACGGTGGCCTGAAACGCCAGTCTCGAATCGAAAATGACCGTGAGTATCATCGAGGCGACGGGAACAAGGATAAGGTATTGGACCGGGAGAGTCGTCTGAGCGGTGAAAGCGAAATGCATGAGCAGCCCCTCAAAAATGATGAGGACTGCAATCAGCAGAAGCATCTTATTGTTGAAGAAGACCTTCTTCCTGAAGAGGAAGAGGTAGATGCAAAGTAGCCCGATTATAATGAGCATCATCAGGAATTTTCCTCCAAACTGGAGGAGCATGCTTGCGGCACCGGTCCTCTCACGCAGGGCCTTCTCCAACGAATCAAGCTTTAGCTTTATTTCGTTTGTTATCTTGTCGTGTTTCCCGATAATGCGTTCGTTTTCCTTGACGAAGCCGACGGTCTTCGGGACCAATTCGACGGCTGCGTTGATTTCACGCTGTGTCTGGGACCTGTTGTATGTGAGGTTCGGAAGGACCTGTGAAGCTATGGCACTCGAGAGTATCTGCGCGCTCGCGGTGTCACCCTTGAGAACGCTGAGGGAAGCGGCATCCAGCTGTCTTCCAACATCGCGAATTGTCAGGACCTGCTCAAGCGGGACCGGCGTCTCGGAATTTCCCTGCCTCACAACAATCACCGCCGATCCCACCTGGTCGCGCGGCCTGTCTATGACCCCCGTCTGGTAATCGCTCGCGAGTATCGGCGTGATAGTATAGGAAAGCGAGCCGATCCTCCGAAGAAGCATCGGATTCCTGTAAATGTTGACGAGGAGTTGGTGCCACTCGGAAGTCGAGAATCTGTACGGAAGGTTCTTCATTATATTCGTAAGAGCCGAAGAGTCTCTCTGGAATATGCGACTATTTCGTTCGCGTTCCATCCTGAGCTGCAGTTCAAGCGCCGTCCTGATCTGAGACATAAACGCCGCAGTGGAATCAAGCCGGTACCTTTCGATCTCGACCCGGTCGAACACGGGCTTCACGTTTTCAACCGCTTGCTTGACCTCTCTCTTGTATTCGGCGGGGTCTTTGTAGATGGGGAAGGAGAACGGTGCTATGACGTCCTCGTGGGTCCAAATCGTACCGACGTCGTAATGAATCTTGAGCTGATTCTGCGATGGAGCAAGGAGTGTTATTGCCAGGACGAGTCCGGCAAGAAGAAGTATCTTAATCGTCATGCTTTTTTCGAAGTCAATCCCTTTTAGTCTCCGAAACGCATGCCTGAGCCGAGCGAGTATATCTTTCATTCTTATCAGTACCGGTTGTTTTTTCTGGTTTCGTACAAGAGTTCGAAAAACTCCGCCGCCCCGTCGCCGTCGTTTGTCGATTCCGTAATCAGGTCTGCCCGTTCTTTCAGCTCAGGAACCGCGTTCTTCATCGCTATCCCTGTGCCTGCGTGCTTGAAAGCCTCGATGTCGTTCCTGAAATCACCCAGGACGGCCACTTCCTGCCTGCCAATCCCAAAGTATCTTTCCAGGTGTGCCAGGCCTGTGGCCTTTGAGCAATTCTTGTTTCGGAACTCGAGATACCACCGACCGTTGTGGGCAGTACTGCGGTATGAGCTGGTTTCAACTTTTGAGAAAAGGCCTGACGCAACTCTTCTAATCGCCTTTAAAGCCTCACGATGCTCTCCCCCTGCGATTATTCTGACTGTCTTGTTAACGTAGGGTGAGAGATCCTCGACGACCTCGCTCTCCAAATCGAGGCTTTCGATGTAACCTGGAAGTGTGGCCGCGGATTCAAGCTTGACAAGTCTGTCGTCTACGAGGAGTGCTATACTCGTCAGTCTTTTCTCAGCTTCTTCGAGAGCACTCCTTACTGTCGAAGGCTTAATAAAGCTTGCGAAAATATTTCCCTCCGTATGAGGAAGGCGTACGAGGGCTCCATCAAGAGAGATTATTGGCGAAGTGAGTCCAAGTCCGTCGGCAATTCGTTCGGCCGACGAATGCGCTCTGCCGGTCATTATGGCCAGGTTAATATCGAGTTCAGCGAGTTTCCGAACCTCTCTTCTCGTTGTTTCAGAGATTTTTCCCTCGTCGTCGAGTAACGTCCCGTCCAAATCAGTGACGACAAGTCTAATATGTCTGAGTTTTCCGGTTAAGTTGCGAGAAAGAGTGTACATTGAAGTTTCGTTTGTAGTTTAATGATTACGCAAATCATAATAAAATTACAAGTCGAACCTCATGTCCGCCAGATTGGATTGCATTTCGGTGCTATAAATGATAAATTTATGCGTTTTTTAAAGGAGAACATGAGTAAAATTAAGAAAATTGGTGTTTATACGAGCGGCGGGGATGCGCCGGGTATGAACGCAGCATTAAGAGCAATCGTAAGAACGGCAGCGTATCGGGGCATAGATATCGTCGGGATTCAGCATGGTTACAACGGCATGATAAAGGGGGACTTTGTACCACTTGGTCCCCGTTCCGTCTCGAACATCATCCAGCGTGGGGGCACGCTTCTGAAGACTGCGCGCTCTCAGGAATTCATGACGCGAGAGGGGAGAGCGAAAGCAGCTGCGAACCTGAAATCTCAAGGGATCGAAGGTCTTGTGGCAATCGGAGGCAACGGCACGTTCCAGGGTGCGACTCTCCTTCACGATGAGCACATGATTCCCACCGTCGGAGTTCCGGGAACGATCGATAACGACTTGTACGGGACGGACTTCACCGTCGGGTACGATACAGCCATAAACACGGCTGTTGAAGCAATCGACAAGATTCGTGATACTGCAGACGCCCATGACAGGGTGTTTTATGTGGAAGTCATGGGACGCGATGCCGGTTTCATAGCTCTCGACGTAGGCATAGCGGGAGGAGCGGAATACATCGCGATCCCAGAGATCGAGGAGAACTTTGAGGCGATCAGGCAGAAGCTAACGTCAGGGGGGCGCCAGAGAAGCAGCATTGTCGTTATCGCAGAAGGATGTTTCAAAGGTGGCGCGGTAGATCTTGCCAGGAGGATGAGCGAGTTTGTCCACCTGCACTACCGGGTGACAGTTCTCGGCCACATTCAGCGCGGCGGGAGCCCGACGGCCCGCGATCGCGTACTTGCGGCCAAACTTGGATCGGCCGCCGTCGAAGCGCTGCTGCACGCCGAAACAAACGTGATGGCGGGCGAAATAAACGGCAATGTCGTTCTCACACCGATGCGTGACACTTGGGAAAAGAAGAAAGCCGTGGACAATAGCCTCGTTGAATTATCCCAGGTGCTTTCAATCTGACGGAGGCGCGTCGGTTGTCCTCATCCCGCCGACGGTAAAAGACCGGAGAAACATTTTGATGACAAGTCCGAAAACAATTCTCGTTGCTACGACCCTTGCCGTTGCAACGTCGTTCTTTGTCCAGGGATGCAGCTTGACTCAGCTTACAATAGGAGCGACGAGCGGGATCATCAACGGAGGCTTCAAGGCAATTAATCGCGAGACGGACCTGGAGTTGGCATCGCAAGCGATCCCTGCCGATCTAAAACTGCTGGACGGTCTCATCATCGAGGCGCCTAACAACGAGAAGCTCCTTCTCCTCGGGGCGCAGGGATACACAAGTTATGCACTCGGCTTCGTTCAGGATTCGTCAATACCACGCGCGAACCTTTTCTATCTGCGCGCGCGTGATTACGGGCTGAGGATTCTGTTCAGGAACGGAAATTTCAAAAAACATTTCCATGGGGACGTTGCGGACTTCGACAAGGCTTTGAACGAGTTCGGCAAGAGCGACGTTCCGGCCATCTTCTGGACAGCCAATGCGTGGGGGAACTATGTCAATCTCAACCGTGATAACGTCAATGCCCTGTCGGACCTGCCGAAAGTGGAGGCCATGATGAAGTTTGTCCTGAAGTACGATCCGTCCTATTTCTACGGCGGGGCACACCTGTTCTTCGGGACTATACTGGGAAGTCTCCCTGCGATGTTCGGAGGGGATACGACGGCATCAAGGTTGAATTTCGAGAAGGCAATTAAATACTCTGACGGCAAATTTCTTATGACTTACTATTATTATGCCAAGTCGTATGCCGTAATGACTCAGAACAAGGAGCTGTTCGTCTCGCTCCTCAAGAAAGTGATAGACGCGCCGGGAAATTTGCTCCCGGATGAGAATCTCGCTGATGAAATCGCCAAAGAGAAGGCGAAAGAGTTGTTGAAACACGAAAGTGATTATTTCTGAAAGGTTGAAAATGTCAAAGTTTGCAAAGAGTTTTTATGTGATGTTGTCGGTGTTGCTGCTTTCGAGTATTTCTGTCTACGCGCAGCAATATACGATTAAGTTTGCGACTGTTGCCCCGCTCGGGAGCACGTGGATGAATGTCATGGAACAGTACAACGCGGCTGTCATGAAAGAAAGCGGTGGAAGGCTCGGCTTCAAATTTTACGCTGGCGGCATCGCTGGCGATGAAAAAGATGTCCTGAGAAAGATCAGGATCGGCCAGTACCAGGCAGGTGGTTTCACCGGCGTGGGGATGGGTGAGATCGCTCCTGAAGAGAGAATCTTGGATACACCTTTTCTGTTTCGCGATACTTCCGAGATCAACTATGTCTATAAAAAGTTTACGCCGCAGTTCAGCGAAGCGTTCGAGCGCGGCGGTTTTGTTTTCCTCGGCTGGGCGGAAGTCGGCTTCGTCTACGTCTTCACTCAGAAACCGATCTATACCGTGGAAGACATGAACGACGTGAAAGCGTGGATGTGGGAAGGAGACCCGATCGCCCAGGTATCATTCAAGGTCCTGCATCTCGCCCCGATCCCGCTCTCGGTAACCGATGTCAACCAGGCTCTTCAGACAGGGATGGTAAACTGCGTTTATTCATCCCCGCTGGCAATGATCGCGCTTCAGTGGTTCACGCAGGTGAAGTATATGCTCGATGTTCCTCTCGCAAACGCAAGTGGCGCTGTGCTCATATCGAAGAGGTATTTCGATACGCTCCCGCCCGACCTTCAGCAGATCCTGGTGAAGAATGGCCAGATATACCTGAAGGAACTTACAGAGATGAGCCGGGTTGAGAATAACAAAGCGATCAAGACGCTTCAGTCCAAGGGGATAATCCTGACCAGTCCGAAATCCAAGGAAGCACTTGCCAGGTACTACAAGACCGGGGAAGAAGCGCGACAGATGCTCGTCGGCAAACTGTATTCTCAGAATTTACTCGATGAGGTTCAGTCGGCCCTGGCACAGTATCGCAAGGAGCATCCAGGGAAGTGAATACTATTCGAAAGATCGAAAACGCACTTGGTATTCTTGAGAATGCACTTCTCGTTCTGTTCCTGACCGTTACAGTCGTACTGGCGTTTCTTCAGGTTATCCTGAGAGAATTCTGGTCGACGGGTATGGTGTGGGCCGATGTATTTCTTAGACACCTTGTGTTGTGGATCGGGTTCTTCGGTGCCGCGCTTGCGGCGAAGGAATCGCGACATTTTTCGATCAACATCATAACGAAGAGACTTCCGCCCATTGCCCAGCGCATAGTGCAGGCCTTCCTGCACGCGATTTCGGCGGTAGTCTGCTACTTTCTCTTCCATGCCGGGATGTCCTTTCTCAGGGATGAGATAAAATACGACACGGAGCCGCTCTTCACTCTTATGGGGAAGAACGTGATGCCGTATTACCTCGAAGTCATTATTCCTATCGGCTTCGCTTTGATCGGGCTGCATTTCCTGTTCAGAGCGATAGAGACCGCGGTGTCGGGCCCGCAATCTGCAGAGGTAATTTGACGTTGTCAATTTCCCGGGAACCGAATTCACCGATCTTCTTAATACCGTCTTTATCAGGACTGGGGGGTATAAGTTAAATGTTATACGTCGTCATCGGGATCGCCGTACTTTTGCTCGTACTTCTCGGCGAGCCGGTGTTTATTCTCATCGGAGCAGGTGGCCTTCTTTTATTCAATTCCATCGGAGTAAGCACGTCGGCAGTCATAGTGGAACTATATCGTCTCGCAAGCCTGCCGGCGCTCATCGCTATTCCTCTTTTTACTTTTGCCGGTTACCTGCTTGCCGAGAGTGAAGCTCCGAAGCGACTGGTACGCCTGGCGCAGGCGTTCTTCGGCTGGATGCCGGGAGGATTGGCGATCGTATCTTTAATTTCCACCGCGATATTCACCGCGTTTACGGGCGCTTCCGGCGTCACAATAGTCGCGCTCGGCGGCCTCCTTTATCCTATACTTGTCAAGGAGTCTTACCCCGACAGGTTCGCCACGGGACTCATGACGACCTCCGGTAGCCTCGGTCTTCTTTTCCCGCCGAGCCTGCCTATCATTCTTTACGGCATCGTTGCCGGGATTAGCGTCGACAAGCTTTTCGCCGCGGGCGTTCTCCCCGGAATACTCCTGATCGTCATGCTTTCGGTTTACAGCATTTACACCGGCGTCAGGTCCGGAGTGAAACGGCAGGCGTTCTCGTTGAGAGAAGCGCTGAGGGCTCTTAAAGGCGCAATCTGGGAGCTCCCGCTTCCGTTCATCATTATCGGCGGAATTTACGGAGGCTTCTTCACGGCTTCGGAAGCCAGCGCCATCATGGCATTCTATGTCCTTGTCGTCGAAGTCTTCCTACTTCGCGATGTAAAATTCTTCAAGGACCTACCGAGGATCACTAAGAAGAGCATGATGCTTGTGGGCGCGATATTCGTTGTCCTCGGCACCGCGCTCGGTCTGACGAACTACCTGATTGATCAGCAAATCCCGATGGTGATGTTCCAGTTCATTCATCGATTCGTATCGAGCCAGTTAGTCTTCCTGATACTCTTGAATTTGTTCCTCCTTGTCATAAACATGGTCGAGATATTCTCCGCCATCATAATAGTTGTCCCCCTTATCGTTCCCATCGCCATGCAGTACGGAATAAATCCAGTGCATCTCGGCGTTATTTTCCTTCTCAACCTGGAAATCGGCTATATGCTCCCGCCGCTTGGGTTGAACTTATTCATATCGAGTTTGCGTTTTGAGAAAGACATAGTGAAGATTTACCGGGCAGTACTGCCGTTCCTGGCGATCGCGCTCATCGCTCTTTTGATTGTCACCTATTTACCCGACCTGAGCTTGTATCTGACGAGGGTCCTCAGGGTACAATAGGGGCGACTTTTCGTCGGACATGGGAGTACCATCGGCGCGCCGAATTGCCGCGAATAGTTAAGAGAAAGAAGGCCGGATAATGAACACAATCGGAAATAGATGTGAATCGGTTTCGATCGACCGTCGACTTTCGTTAACATTGTATTTCACATAAGAATGAATACCCACCTTTTAGTCGCTTCACTTTACGATGCTTTGATGGTGCCAGCCGATAAGCTCGGTTTCGAACAGGTTCGGCGAATGGTCGTCAGGAACGCAAAAGGAAAGGTGCTGGAGATTGGTGCGGGTACGGGCTTGAACTTCAAGCACTTCGACGGGACAGATTGCGTTTTCGCGACCGAACCCGATCCGTACATGCTAAGCCATGCTGTCGCCAGGCTCCGTGATTGTTCCGCGCTCACAAGGGCAAAGGCTGAAGAACTACCATTTCCCGACGATTCATTCGATACTGTTGTATCCACGCTGACATTTTGCACTATCGGCGATCCGTTGAAAGCCGCGGAGGAGATAAGGAGAGTGCTCAAACCAGACGGATGCTTCTACTTTGCCGAACATCCTGTTGCCGAAAATCCCATGCTCGCGAGGGCGGAAAAGATTGCTACTCCGATTTGGAAGCAGCTCGCCGGCGGGTGTCACCTCGACAGGGATATCCTCTCATACTTCAAGTCGGCTGGACTTATTGTCTCGGATATCATAAGGCTCGATTCGTTCTTCGTCGCGGGAAAGGCTGCGAAGTCCGAAGCATGCGCTAAGCCGGGGCTGGCAGCATGAAATACGCTGTCATATCGGACATCCACTCGAACATCGAAGCCCTCATGGCCGTAATGTCGGCGATCCGGAAAAAACATGTCGACGAGATCATATGCCTCGGCGACATCGTAGGCTACGGTGCGAACCCGGACGAGGCCGCTGAGATCGTCAGGAATGAAGTCAAGCATGTCGTGCGAGGTAACCACGACGACGCACTTTTCGACGAGCGGACATACTCCATGATTAACCCTTACGCCCGGACCGCGATAGAGTACGCCCGGACCGTCCTCTCACCGGATAGTCTGAATTGGTTGAAGGAAATCCCGCTTACTCTAAAGCTCGGTGATGTTCTGCTCGTGCATGCGTCGCCGTCGCAGCCTCACGAATGGAAATATGTGCTTTCGCAGAACGACGCCCTGGTCGAGCTGTCTGCGTTCGAAGAAAGGGTCTGTCTCATCGGACATACACATGTGCCAGGCATATTCAAACAGGAAATCGGGCACGAACGAGTCAGAGAGCTGATCAACGTCGGCAGCGTCGGCCAGCCGCGCGACGGCGATAACCGGGCAAGCTTCGGGATAATCGACACGGATAATTTCACCTACAGGAATTTCCGCGTCGAGTACGACTGCAGGATGGCAGGGAACAAGATAATCGCAACAGGCTTGCCTGCCTTTCTCGCTGAGCGGTTGGAGAAGGGAAGATAGGTTCAGACGAATTGCGACTCACCTTCGAGGCGAGTCGCAATGGGGGAATTCAGGATTGAAAAGTTGATGCGGTCAACCGCTGCCGCCGGGGAGGCGGTTACGCGACCGCCGTCTTCTTCCGCGACTTGTACCGCTCGTCGTGATCGAGTATTCGCTCGCGAAGGCGGATAGATTTCGGCGTGAACTCGACATATTCGTCTTCGTTTATCCACTCGATCGCTTTCTCGACGGTCATTATGATCGGCGGTTCGAGGCGGATGGCCTCGTCGGCTCCCGAAGCGCGCATGTTCGTCAAATGTTTCGTCTTGCATACGTTCGCAACGATCGTATCTTCACGTGCGTTCTCTCCCACGATCATGCCTGCGTAAACTTCGGTTCCGGGTTCGAGGAAGAACGTCATCCTTTCACCTAACTTCCACATCGCATAGGCGACGGCTATCCCGGTTTCGAGCGCGACGACGGCGCCTTTGTTCCGCCCCTCGATCTCGCCCTTGAACGGCTCATAACCGTGGTAGTTGTGGTGAAGAATCCCCGTACCCTTGGTCTGAGTCATAAACTCTGTCCTGAAACCTATGAGCCCTCTTGCGGGCACGATGAACTCAAGTCTCGTATTGCCATGGCTGGGCAGCAGATTCTTCATCTCGCCTTTTCGCCTGCTGAGATTGTCAATCACCGTGCCTACGAATTCGTCGGGCACATCAATGATAACGTGCTCGACGGGCTCGTGCAGCTCATGGTTGATGGTCTTGAATATTACCTGCGGCTTGCCGACCTGGAATTCATATCCCTCCCGGCGCATCGTCTCGATGAGTATGGCGAGATGAAGCTCACCTCTCCCGCTGACGCGGAAAACATCTGGAGCGTCTCCCACTTCGATGCGGAGACTGACATTGGACCTTAACTCGCGCGCAAGGCGTTCCGCAAGGTTTCTGGTCGTTACGAACTTACCTTCCTTGCCCGCGAAGGGAGAATTGTTGACAACAAAGTTCATCGAGAGCGTAGGCTCTTCTATGTTGACGAAGGGAAGCGGCGTGACGTCGGCCGGATCGCAGATCGTCTCGCCGATATCCACGTCTTCCATCCCTGCGAGCGCGATTATCTCTCCGGCGCTCGCGTCAAGCGCCTCGTTCCTTTTAAGCCCTTCGAATGTGAATATCTTGGTGATCTTGGCGTCCTCGACTTTACCGTCCTTGTGGACAACCCGCATAGGCGCACCGTCCTTGATTGTCCCGCGGAATATTCTCCCAATCCCGAGGCGTCCGATGTAGTCGTTGTATTCGATGTTCATGACGAGCATCTGGAAGGGAGACTCCGCATCGGCGGGCGGCTCCGGAATTGTCTTGAGTATTGTTTCGAATAGAGGCGAGAGATCTCCGTTTTCTTGATCGAGAGAATACTGGGCGATTCCCTGCTTCGCGATCGTGTAAATGACAGGGAAGTCTATTTGCTCGTCGTTCGCACCGAGCGAGATGAACAGGTCATAGACTTCGTTCAAAACTTCCGACGGACGTGCGTCCTTCCTGTCGATCTTGTTTATCACGACAATCGGCTTAAGGTTCAGCTCCAGCGCTTTGCGCAAAACGAACTTTGTCTGCGGAAGCGGACCTTCCGCGGCATCCACGAGGAGAAGAACACCGTCGACCATCTTCAGCGTTCGCTCCACCTCTCCGCCGAAGTCGGAGTGACCGGGCGTATCTACGATGTTTATTTTGACATCCTTGTAACGTACCGATGCATTCTTCGCGAGGATTGTGATTCCCTTTTCCCGCTCGAGGTCGTTCGAATCGAGGATGCGGGTTCCCATATTCTGGTTTTCCCTGAACGTCCCGGTTTGCTTGAGCATGTGGTCGACAAGCGTTGTCTTTCCATGGTCAACGTGAGCAATTATGGCTATGTTTCTAAGTTTATAATCTCTCATTTCAAATACTCTTTTCCATCAGATCTCATTCCATATCGGGTGATTGCACCGCGGTGAGCTTGCGCGCCCTGCCTTTGCGGTCCGCCGCGCAGGCAGACGAGGTGCAATGGCATCTACGCAATTTTGTGCTTCGTCCGGGGAACATCTCTGATTGAAGTCAACCCGGGACGGGAACCTTTTTTCTCTGCAACAAGATAACACAATCGGGCCAAATAGAAAACGACCATGTGCGATGGCATTGCCAACCTGTTGACTTCGTTGGAGTTACGTCCGCGGTCAATTCAGCCGCGAAACAAACACCGGAACGGGTCCGAATGAAACGATATATCGGACTATGAAAGATATTAGATGGTTCATGTCACTCCCTAAGTAAATGTGACGCCAGCCTGCCGGCAGACAGGAGGACAGAACCGCCACTTGAATCCCTAACTCGAATCGAACCGCCCGATGATTTACCCGAACAATGCCGTGGTAGAGAACAGGCAAATGCTTTCTTGGGTGCCGTTCTTGTCGCCCGAGAGATTGAAGCCCTTCATATCGCAGGACATCGGCAGCTTCACCTTGACAGAGCACCTTCTCCCGCGAAACTCGAATGACTTCGCGTCACGAATTTCCCGATCGACGGGCCATTATTCTGAGATCGTCACTTTGAACTATTCGGGTACCGGCTATGTTGAGGTTTTAAACGCCGGACGGTCGAAGAAAGGTGTGTCATATAAAGTATATGGTGGTAATTCCGTCCGGCATTTTTCTTTTCAAGTTATTGATCTTCGAAGAGCTTGCGTTTCAATCCTTATCCTTCTCCAAAGGACGGCGGCATTAATTATCGTAAAAAGTGAGGCGGTGTAGTAACATGAAAACACCAAAGGCACTGCCGCTATTTCCGTCGCGACTGCCAGGTAGTTCGGATGCCTTATGAACCTGTACGGACCGCGCCTCACGATCCGATGTCCAGGGGCGATAAGTATTTTTGTGTTCCAGTATACACCGAGGGAAGAGATCGCCCAGTATCGCAGGCCTTGCGCTGAAAGGAAGATCGCGACTAATATCTGCCAGTAGCCACTAATGGAGCGCCGGAAGATAATGTATTCGGCGAGGATCGATGCGAAAAACGCCGCGTGCATTACTACAATGAAACGGTAGCCAGTTCGGTCGATCTCGATAGCATCCAGCTTCTTGAGGACGATTTCGTGACGACGTGCGATGACGAGTTCGGCGATCCTCTGTGCCAGGATAAATATGAGGGAAACAATGAGTGGAATCATTCTATCCTGAAGAGAATGAGTTCTGAGCTGAAGCCGGGGCCGAGTGCAGAGATCAGGCCGTACTCGCCAGGGCTGAACTCGCCCCTGTCCGTGAATTCCTTTAGAACATAAAGCACCGTGGGCGAAGACATGTTCCCGTGTTTTCGAAGGACGTTCCGGGTAAATTTCATCTCATCCTTTTTCAGACCGAGCGCTTCTTCGTAGGCATCAATGACCTTCGGCCCGCCGGGATGTACCACGTAATGTTTTATTTTCCCCAGGCCGATGTTGTTTTGGTCGGCGAGCTCTTGAATGTTTTCTCTGACACTCCCGTGAACGATCGTAGGTATGTCTTTGCTGAAGATGACCTTGAGGCCGCTGTCCTTGACGTCCCATCCCATGACGTCGAGTGAATCGTCATATATTGTCGAGAGGGAATTGAGGAGTGCAAGTCCTTGCCGACCGGCGAGCGGATGTTTGTCTCCGACTACCAGTACTGCTGCAGCCCCGTCTGAGAAAAGCGAGGTGCCTATGATATTACTCTTGCTGTAATCGTCCTTTTGAAAAGTGAGTCCGCAGAGCTCGACAGCTATTACAAGGGCGGCATGCGAAGGGAAGGCGGAAGTATACTCGAGCGCGCGGCTTAATCCTACTGCGCCGCCGGCGCACCCAATCCCCCATATCGGACTCCTGCGGACGTGCCGGTCGAACCCGAGTATGTTGTGCAATCTGGCGTCAATGCTGGGAGTCGCGATGCCGGTGCTTGATACGAAGATTACATGCTGGACCTCCCTGCTCTCTAACCCGGCCGTAGAAAGGCATCTTAGGGCGCAGGAGGCAGACATCCTGACCGCGTTTTCCACGTAAAGCGCATTCCTCTCGGCGAATCCGTGAAGCTCGCCATACCACTCTTTGGATTCGGTGAAATGGCGCGATTCGATCGAAGCGTTGGTAAAGACACTCGCAAGACGGTCGAAACCGGCTCTCTCTTTAGAGAAAACCTGCCGGGCAAATTCCTTCACTTCATCTTGTCCGACTATGGTTGGTGCATCCTCGGTTGCGACTGAAATTAGCTTTGACATTCGAGACTCCTTATTCGACACGGATTTCTTGACAGTTCATTCCTGCTCTCGTTGGCAGGGGCCAATTGTTGAGGAATTTAACTCCGCTTAGCCATAATCCATAAAAAGCTTTGTTTATGAGACTGGAAATATTATTTTCTAAAGTTAATTCTGTTCTTATATGCTCACTGTTTAGGCGGATATCGCTCCAGACAGGGCGCTGCTCTAACACAATCAAGAAACAACAAGCTTTTGAGATCAAGCGATGAAGAAATACATGCTTCTCGTTACACCTGCGACACTTCTTGTATTTGCACGGCTTGCCTTTGCACAATCAGCGGAGGGAGGGGCAAATCAGGCCGCCATTGCACAGACGGTTCGGCACGCCCACCAGATGGTAACCGTCAATTCGGGAGATACCACCTGGATGCTGATATCGACCGCACTTGTCATGCTGATGACTCCAGGTCTGGCGCTTTTCTACGGCGGGATGGTTCGCCGGAAGAACGTGCTTGGCACGATAATGCAGAGCTTCATAGCCATCGGAGTGATTACGGTGCAGTGGGTTCTGTTCGGCTACTCGCTTGCCTTCGGTCCCGACATCGATCATGTCATTGGGAGCCTCAAGTGGTTCGGGCTTAACGGCGTCGGGCTCGCTCCAAACCCGGAGTATGCCCCTACGATTCCTCACGAGGCATTCATGCTTTTTCAAATGATGTTTGCCATTATCACTCCTGCTTTGATAACAGGCGCGATTGCCGAGAGGTTCAAGTTCAAGACCTATATCGTGTTTCTTCTCTTGTGGGCAACATTCGTTTATGATCCTCTGGCTCATTGGATCTGGGGAGTGGGAGGGTGGATGAGAAACCTCGGTGCGCTCGACTTCGCCGGCGGTCTGGTCGTGCATGTGAGCTCGGGCGTCTCTGCACTCGTTGCAGCAAAGCTTATCGGAAGAAGGAGAGGGTACGGCCAGGAGCCGATGCCGCCCCACAATCTCACGATGACCCTTATTGGAGTTGCGCTTCTTTGGTTCGGATGGTTCGGTTTCAATGCCGGAAGTGCACTCGCTTCTGGTGCGCTTGCGACTTCGGCATTTCTTGCGACTCAGATAGCGGCTTCCTCCGCTGCGCTGTCATGGACGATTGCCGAGTGGTACACCCGGGGGAAGCCCACGGTTCTCGGTGCGGCATCGGGAGCGGTAGCCGGACTTGTCGCCATCACTCCCGCATCCGGTTTCGTCGGGCCTATGGCGGCATTGATCATCGGCTTTCTCGGCGGGCTGATATGTTTCTCCGGTATAAGGCTGAAGGAGAAGTTCGGTTACGACGACTCTCTCGATACCGTCGGTGTGCACGGCGTCGGAGGTGCCTGGGGAGCTATTGCCACCGGGCTCTTCGCTTCCGTCATGATTAATCCCGCCGGTGCGAACGGACTCTTCAACGGTAATGTCAAGCTCCTCGGTGATCAGCTCATCGCGCTTGTTGTCGTGATCATTTATGCCTTCACAATTACCTGGGTAATTCTGAAGCTTCTCGACAAGACTATGGGGCTCCGCGTTTCACCAGAAGATGAAATTGATGGACTCGATCTGGCTCAACACGGAGAAAGCGGGTATGTGTTCGAAGAACTGTGAGCTGCATTCAATCCCCGGAGGTCGGTGGAGCAGCAAAGATCGGCGCACCGATACAGCATGTGGTGGTACGCATCTCTGCGAGAGCCATCCCTTACCGGGACAAAATGCTGCAGATGGAAATAACCGTCGGAATGAGGACTACCGCGGAACTCTTATTTGTTTCACTTACCATGTGGGAATATTTCATAACCTCGAAAGTCTGTATGTCGGTTCTGAATTGGACTCACTGGCAGCAATTCTGAATTTAGAAACGCGGGTGCTAAGCTGCGGGTCTCGTCCAAGTCCGTTAGTTTCTTAAAGAAACCCGGAAGGGGACATCCTCGAATATTGACACCCCGGTCCCTCAGGAATATATTGAATCGTGTTTCAGAACAGGAGAAGCGGGATGTTTCACAAGGAATCGCAATGGGAAGTCGTCTGCGATGTATGCAGCGGGACTCGCTTTATCGGAGTAGCCCAGCAGGGCGATGAGTACGAGTTAATAGAATGCGAAAAATGTCACGGCACCGGATATATCTCCGTTATACAATTCGGTTTCTCCGGTGACGACGAAGAGTAAATCCGGAGTCCGTGAGTTCCTATTGCGTTCAGCGAACGCTGCCACTTCGGGTGTGAACCTTCAGTCACGAAGATCAAAAGCTTGAGCATTATCACATGAAGACACAAAGCCTCGCAATACTACCCGGCATCACGATTCAACTCTCGGAACTGGAGTTTCGCACGTCACGCAGCGGAGGCCCCGGCGGGCAGAACGTCAACAAGGTCGAGTCGAAGGTCGAACTTCTCTTTGACGCGGCGAACTCTCCTTCGCTGACCGATTCTCAGCGGTCGCGTCTGATGGAGCGGCTCCGGGGCAGGATCGACACTTTAGGAGTACTTCACCTGGCGTCACAAGTCTCGCGGAGCCAGCTGGAAAACCGGCAGATTGTGGTCGAGGAATTTGTCCGTCTGGTCGGGGCAGCTCTGAAACCTCGCAAGAGAAGAATTAAGACGCGTCCCTCAGGAGCTTCAAAGGAAGAGAGACTGAAAAGGAAAAGGATCCGGTCGGAGAAAAAGAGGTTCCGAGGCGTTCGCGGCGTTGAATAGCCTTCAGATATAATCTTCCCGGCGCTGGACGTTTCTCAGGGGATCGCCGTGAAGAAAACGGAGGATGTTGTCGAGATCCCGGTCTAGCGCCATGACGAGTGCTCCTTCGGTCAGGAATGAATTGTGAGGCGACCCCAGTAGATTATCGAGTTCAAAGAACGGGTAATGCACCTCGAACTTGGGATAATTAAAGGGTTCGATCCACCATGCCTCTATGCCCGCCTTGAAATGCGGATGCGTCTTCAAGTGTTCATATAAGCTTCGCTCATCGATCAGGTCGCCGCGTGCAACATTTATCAGTACGGCATCAGGTTTCATCAGTTCGAGTTCTCTTTTCCCGATGAGCCCGCGTGTGTTTCGGTTGAGGCCGATCGACAGCAACATGAAGTCGGATTCCGCGAGTACCTTGTCGAGATCCGAAAGAGTGCCGATGAAATCGATCTCCCGATCTGTTCTCCCGCTGGAATTTATCGCCATGATTTTCATTCCGAATGCTCGAGCGAGTTCTGCGGTTTTCCTGCCGATGCCGCCGAAACCGACTATGCCAAGGGTCGAACCCGACAGCGAGCTCTTTATCTTTTATGTCTCTTCTGAAATTCATCGCGAGCAATACATCCGCTTCCTCCAGGAGGCGAGCTCGACGTTAATCGTCCGCGCCCGAGAGTAGGTCCACCTCGATTACTCCGTGGAGCTTTCCCATTATGAGCTCGGTCATCTCGCGATTCAGTTTTTGTGCTGCCACTAGTTTCATCGCTTATTCTCTTTTATCTCTGGTGGTAATTTAAATTCCTGGTCGAATTGGCTACTCAGCGCCTCCTGGCCGTATTCTGTTCAGGAGATAGTTCATATCATCTTCATTCGAAGTGATGAAGATGAATGTCTCAATTCTCACTGGTAATCTGATTTCCAGCACTACCCTGGCCGATTTGGCAGGGTGGCGCCCGTCGCTTCCATTTGAGACTTCCCATTCCTCGAGCGTGAAGGGATGTTGGAACTTCATAAGAGCGAATTCTTCTCCTTCAATAGCGAGAAAATTGCGGCCGAGGTCCAGAACCTGCAGTCCCGATGCAAAGTGGAACGCCATATCGATAACGTGTTCACCTTCGCCCAGAATGTCGTCCTCGACCCTGAATGTCCTCTGGTGTTTATTGAATGTTATGTTCCTTTTGTGAGTCAGTATTCCGGCGTTTCTTGCTCGGAGGTGGTACTGTGCTTCAATGGAGTCCTGTTCTTCGCTTGTTAGCCACCCGAGGAGTTCGGGCCGGACAGAACTCCGACCGTCGGGGCCGGTGAGATCACCCTGTTCGATTCCGTCTATCAGTAAGGTATTGTGAGCGATTGTCGAATAGGGTCTGGCCGGGATGGTTGAGCCCGGCGAACTGCAGTACCATCGATCTACCACGAACGGATTTTTGCCGGCTATAGTGAAACTGAGCAGATGATTGTGCGAGGTTTCGTCCTTGAAGCTGCGAATCTGCCCGAAGTTAAACGACGCGAAGTCTTTTTCGCTTCTCATGAAAGCATAGCCACTCTTCGGGTAGATCGCCGAAGGAATGGCCGTTCCCTCTGCGATTGCGGAATATTTCTCGAAACCTTCGCCGCCTAGAAAGAGAAGCGCAAGCTCGCTGAAGTCGCCTGCCGCCGCCCGGGCCTCTGCACTTCCGAAGATGGCTGCGCCTGCGGCCAAAAGGTCGCGGTGGTCTTTGGGTAATATCTTTGAGCTCATTCTGAAGATTCGCTCGTCCGTCGCCTCGCCAATTTGTGGGAGCGTTCCGTCGCGCATTGTCGCCGATGATAGAAAGTGGAACATCCTTTCCAGTCTGTTTGAAAAGGAATCAGATACCGGAAAGCCGTTCAATTTATGAAGAACATAGGCACATGTGAGAGATTCAGTCGCCAGGCAGTGCCGGCTTATCCAATTATCGGAGAGTGAACCGTCTTTAGATACCTTGTCACGGATCTCGAAATCCAGTTCTCTACGGGCAAAATCGGCCCATCGCTTTCCATCGCGAGTGTCGTAAAAAAGAATGCCGAGATAGAGAAGTCCAGTGAGGCATAAGATGGTCATCCTGCCGGGGTCGCTGCGACGTCCGATGGTGGAGCGTATAAACACCCCGTGCTCGTAAAGGAGCGATAACAGTCTGAGGAGAAAGCCCTCGTCGATTCTCGCAGAGCCTGAGAAATAGAGCAGGCCGACGATGAGATTCATCGCCCTTATAGAAGACTCCTCCGGCGAGGTCCGGTTGATGTCGGATCGTGCCGGATTGCCGGTGATCCAGCGGTCGACGATCGTCTTGAATTTATCAGCGTGCGCCTCGCTGCGGCTTATCCAGTACGCCTTCCCGAGCCAGATCGCCTGGTGAAACCGGCCTGCTTCCCACGCCGGCGAACCCGGGGAGGAGAACTTATCCTCGTGTACGAGGTCGGCGTCGTCGAGTATGGAGTCGAAATTGCCGAGAGAAGTCATAAGGTCCAGATAGAAATCCTTGTGGTTAAGCTCGCTGATAAAGAACCGTTCCCGAAGTTTTTGTCCGATCGATGTGACGAAAGTGCCAGACCCGCGAAATGAATCGGGGAATTTTCGGATCAGTCGTTCGGGGAAACCGTCACTGCGGATGAACCTGGCTCTTAGTTTATATTCAAAAGGGAAAAAAATTCCTCCGAACAAACGTTCTACATATTGAAATGCGGACGACCGCAGAAGAACCTCCTTGTGGTCAAAAGCTATCGACAGAAAATAAACGGCCATACAGATAGATTCAACGAGGAGCCTCCTGTGGTAGCCGGCTGTTATTGGCTTGTGGTGTGTCTTTTGCCGGGATGCATCTTGGCGCGGAATTCACAGAAGAGACGTGGATTGCTACGGAGCCGGATTAAATGATCGAACTTAGACTTCATTACGCAGTTCCTTACATAAATTCCCTCGGGGTGTTAAATTTACGGGCAAATAGAAACCGATTAAAGTTTATGATTGAAGATAGATACACGATGAACGGACTGGCAGATAAATTTCAGACACTGAAGGTGTCTCTCGGAGAATATACGGCAGATGGTCTTGTCGTCGCATTTTCCGGAGGTGTGGATAGCGGCTTTCTCCTTTGGGCAGCCGAAGAGGCCAGAAGAGAATTCGGCGGGAAGGTCATCGCACTCACGACGAACAGCGAAAGCATGCCGAAGCACGACAGGGAAGATGTGGACCGGTTCATAAGCAGGATCGGCGTGGAGCATGTTTGGAAGAAAAGCTCCGAGACCGAGGATACCGACTATCTGAAGAACGACTCCCTCCGTTGCTATTACTGCAAGAGCGAGCTCTTCACGATAGCCAGGCAGGTCGCGGCTGAGAACGGCTGCAAAAGGATCGCCTACGGTTACAGCGCTTCCGACACTTCCGACGTCCGCCCGGGACACAAGGCTGCGCTGGAAAACGATATACTTTACCCGCTGGCGACGCACGAGTTAACGAAATCGGAAATACGAGAGCTAATGCGGATGAACGGCTTCGATCTTCACGACAAACCCTCAAGTCCTTGCCTCAGTTCCAGGATTATGAGAGGAGTACAAATCACGAAACGGGATCTGAGAAACGTCGACGAGCTTGAGGACATCCTTCGTGAAGGAGGAATGAATATCTTTCGCCTGAGAGTTCACGAAATCAGCGACAAACATTTCCTGAGGCTCGAAACCGCGCCGGACGAGATGATGCTTGCACTGCAACTCAGAGATAAGTTGACAGCGGAGGCGAAAAATCGCGGATATATTTGGGTAACGCTCGATCTTGTCGGATATCGAACGGGGGGCGGCACGGTCGAATGAAAAGAGAAACGCTGAAGAAAATACTCGACGACTTGCAAAACGGTAAGCTCGATGCGCGTAGCGCGTACGAAAAAATAAGATTCACGCCGTTCGAAATGGAGGAGCTCGGATACGCAACTGTCGACCATGGCAGGGCGCTCAGACTGGGGCTGGGCGAGGTAGTTTATGGTGAGAACAAAACCACTAGGCAGATTATTGGAATTGCAGAGAAGCTTTCCGCGTCCAAGGGGCCGATATTGATCACGCGTCTCTCCGACGACAAGCTAAAGGCGCTCAAGAACCGCTTCCGGAAAGGAAGGGCGAATGTCGTTTCAAGGACATTCACTGTAAATCCGATCCAGCCGAAAGATGGTGGAAAGGATGAGCCGTACGTTTGCATCATAACGGCGGGAACGAGCGACATTCCTGTCGCGGAAGAAGCGGCGGAAGTTTGCACCGCCATGGGGGTAGCTTTCGTCAAGCTGAATGACATTGGCGTTTCTGGAATTCACCGCGTCATGAAGCATGTGGAGATAATGGAGAATGCTTCGGCGCTTGTGGTGATTGCAGGTATGGAGGGCGCTCTTCCAAGCGTGATAGGCGGCCTGATATCAAAACCAATTTTTGCAGTACCGACGGATGTGGGGTACGGCGCAAACCTGAAAGGGATTACCGCACTCCTCAGCATGCTATCGTCATGCGCCCCTGGAATCGCGGTGATGAATATCAACGGCGGGTTCTCAGCGGCGTACGCTGCGTGCAGGGTGGTCAACGGGATAAATTCCCCTCAGCCCGTGGAGCTCGGCCATAAACCGAAAGGCAGGCATTAAGCCCGTTTCCGGCTCACAGCCAAGATAAAACCGGTTCGATGGTTACCGAAAAGTCTCAGTCGGCAATCTCGCCGAACACCGTTATCGGCTCGTCTTCGATGCTCGCTTTCCCGCCGCAGGGTAGAACAAACTCAGAGTGCGTGTATACGAACGAGAAGACCAGGTCGTCTGGGTTGTTGACGCCGTGTACTTTCATGAGATCAGAATCGGATACCTGCGTGAGCCCGTCGGCCCTCTTGTGCGGTGTTGTGCTACGCTCGACGGTCCATGCGGGTTCTATTATCAAACCGAACATGGTTTCGTCCTCAAAGTCCCAATGCACAGCCTTGACGTAATGACCGATCCTCACGATGTACCCGTTACGAAGCGCAAATCCCGAATCGGGAATCATCTTACAGCAATTTCTGTAGATCCCGAAGTAATGCCGCTCCCTTGTCCTCGCTTCGTCAACCAGCCCCTCAATTATCAGGCCTTCCGCAAGTTCGGGGGAATCTCTCAGCACCAGCTTGGTTTCGGAAAATCCGTCGTCGGCGAACTTCTCCATGCCGTTTCCATAACCGAAAGCGCGACCTCCGAACGTGAATACCGAGCTTTCCGATTTTGAAACCCACTTCTGATACTTCAAACGATCTATATCTGCAACCTTCTTGACGTCTGCCGTCATGAACGTTATAGGTTCTTCGGGCAGTTGAACCGGAAAAGCACGATGAAAAATACCGAGAGTCTTACTCTTGTCTTCCATCATAAACCCTCCGTTTTATGTCTATTGAAGATAATTCTTCTTTTGAAAACTCCTAATGCCATCGGTCCTCCCCGAACATCCGTGTCGACGCGCCAATCACAAAAAGGAGTTATGGGTGAGTCATTTGTCAATGATTGGTCATCGTTCCTCGAGAAACGCGTCTGAGCTGACGGTTTTGGATCCGGAACGATGACGTGCAGTTGAACCGTTAGTTGTAATGAGCGTCCAAGTTTGTGATTTGACATTTACTCGGGTTTTGTTTAAAATTTCTTCAGAATGCGGAGGAAACGATGAAAAAAGTAGCCGTTTTGTTGACGTTGATGCTGGTTTTTAGTTCGGCCAGCTTTGCCCAATTCAAGAGTCAGTTGTCGGATGGTTCGAGCGTTGACAACTCCCTCTTTCGCTCGAACGACAATGGCGGCGGTTCACTTTTCAGCTTTTTCAATCCGGCGAATTTCTCCATGCATCAATCGATATCGATGAATTATATGACGATGGGTAACCAGTCGCTGTCGTTGGCAACGTATACAAACAGCATGTCCTACAGGATAAGCCAGCCGCTGACGCTCAGCGCGGATGTCAGCGTGATGAGTTCTCCGTACAACACCTTAGGCAACAGTTTCTCTAAGAGCATCAGCGGCATCTATCTCACGCGCGCTGAGCTCAACTACCGTCCGACGAAGGACTTCTCGGTCGACGTTCAGTTCAACCAGAACCCGTTGTACAGGTACTTTAATCCGTACATGTACTATGGTCCTATGGGATGGTAGGGGCTTATCACCTTAAGTTGAAAAGCACTCCCGTTTCACCTGTTCCACGTAGTTTCCGGCCTGACGGAATATCTTCCATTTGCCGAACAATATATTTTGGTTTTCCCCGTAGTTGATGAAGAGGTCAAGGGACAAAAGCGAGTCTTCTTCCATCGCCCGAAAGTTGTTGTCAGCATTCGCGCTGGCGGGTGTAATTGTTTTTGCTGCCGTCCTTCTTTATTCACTGGCAGATCGTTTTCTTATAAACCCGCCGGTAAGTCCTCTAAGAGCAGACGCCGATTCTCCCACAAAAGTCGAAAAGATAATTCAGATCACTGTCAAGAACGAGTGTGGCAAAAATGATGTGGCCATGGATTTCACATACTACCTCCGGAGGAGGGGCTTTGACGTGGTCGAGACCACAAACGGGGACAGGTTCGACAGGAAGCACACTGCGGTGGTGAACACCTCAGGCAATTACGAGAACGCTTTGAGGGTCGCCGAGGCATTGGGAGTCAATAAAGAGTACGTCATCACACGCATCGACCCCAAAAGTTACGTGGATGTGGAAGTGCTTGTCGGACAGGACTATCAGAATCTAAAACCAAGAATGGGCATAGAATAATATGGCACAAACAAAAACTCTCCAGCGTCAGATAGCCGAATTAACATTGTCCAGGAAAGCCAAGGATGTCGTAATCATGGACCTCAGGAAGGTCACGACGATGGCGGATTACTTCGTGGTGTGCACGGGGGAATCTGAGACGCAGGTGCGCGCTATAGCCGACGCGGTAATGGAGGGAATGTCGAAAGTAGGAGAGAAGCCGTGGCATTCCGAGGGGTTGCAGAACCTGCAGTGGGTTCTGTTGGATTATGTCGATGTCGTGGTACACGTATTTCACAAGGAAGCCAGAGCTTTTTACGGGCTCGAAAAACTGTGGGGCGACGCGAAGATACAGAAAGTGGCTGACAGGAAGCCCAGGGGAGTAAAGACCGCATCGAAAGACGGCGGGGCTCGCCGGGACAGGAAACAGACAGAAGTATGAAGGACTATCTCAAGTCACAAATAATTTCAGCGTTGAATAAGAGCGGACTCTCCGCCCCGTCTTTAGCGGAGACCGGGATCGATATAACCTTTGAAAAGCCGAAGATCGA
Organism: Bacteroidota bacterium; assembly: GCA_021845665.1. Taxonomy (GTDB): domain Bacteria; phylum Bacteroidota; class Ignavibacteria; order Kryptoniales; family JAKASW01; genus JAKASW01. The sequence continues at coordinate 56,472 of JAJZVO010000018.1, forward strand.
GTCGCACGGCGATCTCTCCACCAATGTTGCCCTCCTTGCCGCAAAAGTGTTGAAGATGAAGCCTCGCGACGTCGCTCAGAAGATTTCGGATTCCCTTGATCTCGATTCAAAGCTTGTCGAGAAAGCCGAGGTCGCCGGGCCTGGATTCATCAATTTCAAATTCACCGACGGTTACTTCCTCTCTTTCATCGAACAGGTCCTTGAAGCTGGAGAGAATTTCGGAAGATCGGAAGTCGGCGGACGGAAGAAGACCCAGGTGGAGTTCGTCAGCGCGAACCCGACAGGCCCTCTGACCGTCGGACACGGGAGGAATGCCGTCTTCGGCGATACGATAGCGAATGTTCTTCAGTGGACCGGCCACGACGTTACAAGGGAGTATTACTTCAATAATGCCGGACGACAAATGCGTGTTCTGGGGGATTCGGTTAGGCTGAGATACAAAGAGATCCTTGGAGAGAAGATCGATTTCCCCGATGACCATTACCAGGGAGAATACATACGCGAGATAGCCCAACATCTCTACGATGAGCTTGGTTCATCTCTCGCGGACGTTCCCGCGGAAGGAATTTTCAAAGACAGGGCCGAAAAGGAAATTTTCGAGGACATAAAAAAATCGCTGGGCAGGCTGGGAATTGCCTTCGATGTTTTCTACAACGAGAATTCGCTGTACGAGACGGGGAAGATCAAGGAAGTTATCGCCGCGCTCGACAAGGCCGGACTTACGTATGAAAAGGATGGAGCGAAATGGTTCAAGACGACTGCCGTCGGCGGTGAGCAGGACAAGGTAATCGTCAAGAGTACCGGCGAACCGACTTATCGTTTGCCCGACATCGCCTATCATATAGAGAAATTCCGGCGCGGCTTCGAACTCATTATCGATATCTTCGGGTCGGATCATATTGCCACATACCCGGACGTACTCCTTGCGCTCAGATCGCTTGGCCACGATACAGAGAGGGTCAAGGTGCTGATACACCAGTTCGTCACGATTTTCCAGAACGGCGAAATCGTAAAGATGTCGACTCGGAAGGCCAACTTCATTACTCTCGACGAGCTCATCGATTGGGTGGGTGCCGACGCGGTCAGGTTCTTTTTCCTCATGAGAAACATCGGGACACATTTGAATTTCGATATCGACCTCGCAAAAAAGCAGAGTGAGGAAAATCCCGTATTCTATCTCCAGTATGCCCACGCGAGGATAGCGAGTATTTTGAGATTCGCGGAAGAGGAAGGAATCCCGGTCGGCAGGATACGGCAGGGCGATAGAAGCGAATTCGACATTTCGCTCCTCAAGGAGAAGGAAGAGATAGAGCTTTCCAAGACTCTCGGGAATTTCCCGGAGATCGTAGAAGCAGCCGCATCGACTTACGAACCTCACCGGATAATCAGTTATCTTCAGGAAGTGGCGGAGTCTTTCCATCGTTTCTACCATGTCCAGCGCGTCGTGATCCCTGACCGAAAGCTCGCGGCCTCAAGACTTGCAATCTGCCTGGCCGCCAAGACCGTGCTGGCAAACGGGTTCCGGATACTAGGCATCTCCGCCCCGGAGAAAATGTAAGGCTGGCGGTGGCGAGCAGTTTATGAATAAATGCGCCGGGATAACGCGGAAGAAACACGGATTCCAACAGGTAAGAACAGTGACCATTATCGGGCTGACCACGGCAAAAAGCAGTCAACCGTTGAGAACGCACTCTATCCACAGGGTCATAGAGACCGCGTTCGTGGTTCCCATGCTACGTTTCTTCGCGCTCGAGTGGTTGCCCAAAAATTGCCTTTTATCGCACGTGTTTTTTGTCTAAATTTTAGTCCGATTTCGCCCTAATGCTAAGAACGTACTAATAAGGAATACCGCATGCTCAAGCCGAGAAAAAGGATTACCAAGAAGGAACTCAAGCAGGATAAACTTGTCACGTGGTATTTCGCCGTGACAGAGTATTTGCGGAACAATAGGAAGATAGTAAGCGGTGTGGTAACCGGCTTGGTAATAGCGGCAATCGTAGCGGTTGCTTATATGAACAATGTTCGTTCGAATAACAACAAGGCGGCCACGGAGCTGTCCCAGGTTCTGGACGCCTTCAACGGCGGCGCGTACCAGGTCGCCATAAACGGAGATCCCACTCACAACATTCGTGGGCTTAAGTATATTGTAGAAAACTACGGCGGCTCTGAGACCGGTGAGCAGGCAAAAGTGTATCTCGCCGATTGCTATTACTACCTCGGTGATTATGCGGATGCGATGAAGTATTTCAAAGACTACGACGGAAGCGACAGGTTCTTGCAAGCGAGCGCGTATGCAGGCGTGGCCGAAGTTTACGCGATACGGAAAGATTATTCAAAGGCTGCCGAATACTACGAGCGTGCAGCTGCAAGCGACTCTAAGAATTTCATGGCGCCCCAATACCTTGTGGGTGCGGCAAGGAATTACATGATGACCGGCCATAACGAAAAAGCTGTCGCCCTTCTCACCAGAGTCAAGAAGGATTTTCCAAATTCTCAATATGCCGACAATGTCGACTTTTTAATGGCGAAGGCGAAGCTTCTACTCTCTGAAAAACAGTCGGGGTAAATTTCGCAGCTTGATCGCGGTTGGCAGCCCGTCGCCCACCGGCTACGGTGAATCGCCCTTCATTCGGTCGCATTCTATCCGTTTCAACATTCGAGCTGGACTATTCTGCGGCTTAGTTGCCGAGGCGATGTCTCGGCATAGGCGGGTATGATCAAGCGCGGATACGAAATTAGGATCTTAAGATTGTGGACCGTGGATTCGACTGCCACGAGATTGAGCCTGTCACTTCCAGACGTTTTGATGTGCGCGGACGGAATCGAGCTCTTCGATAATTTTCTCCTCGATTACATCTATTGCGTTTTCGACTTCCTCTGCCAATCCAATCTTGTGTGAGAAATCTTTTCCCACTATTCCGTATAGAAGCATGCAACGGGGAAGATGTCGGAGCGTTCTAGCCGTTTCGATTGCATCCAGTGAGCCGAAAGAGTGAGTCGAGAAAAACATGAGGTTTTCCGGCACACGCTCCTTGCCGGCGTCCATCCTGAATATGGTACCGGCAGGTGCGGACGATTGAACCGCGTCGACGATGATCAATGCGTCTGTGGAACACATTAACTCAAGGAGATGAGATTGATCGCCCGTAAGCTCGATCGTTCTCACGCCGGCCGGCTTGCTGATTTCAAGCCTACGCACGACCTTTAGTCCGACAGCATCGTCGCCACGAAACTCGTTCCCAATCCCGACTATTGTGACCAGGCTACCATCAACAATCGTGCTGGATGAATAGCCGAAATTTGCTGCATCCTTTTTCATATTTATCTTCAGCTCACCGTTCCTCGGATATGTCAAGTCTCAGGAAATGTGTCGCGCACGAAATGCACGGATCATAATTTCTCACTACTTGCTCACACCTAAGCGTCAGATCCTGCTTCGACATCTTGATGTTTGAAGAGACAAAGTTTCTGAGATCGGACTCGATCATCCTCTGATTTTGTGCCGTGGGAGGAACAATCTTGGCGTCTTTGATTAATCCGTCTTCGCCGATAAGATATCTGTGATAGAGTATGCCTCTCGGGGCTTCGGTGCATCCGAATCCGAAGCCGGGCCTTACCTGGTAATCCACGGCGGATTCCAGAGGAGGTTTGTAGGACTTGATTATCCTGATCGCTTCATCACAGGCATAGAGTGTCTCTATTGCTCGCACAACAATACTCTTGAAAGGATTCAGAATAGGAGGGCGCATGTTTGCTTCCTCGGCCGCTTTCCGGGCGAGCGGAGACAATTTCTCGAAATTAAGATTGAGTCTTGCGAGCGGCCCCGTGAGGTAAGCCCCACGGTTATGTTGTGCGGGTGTTCTTTGGTCGGAGCTCCTCGGGTTCCTGAGAGTCGATTGGAGAGCGTTAGAATACGGGATATGGCTTTCATGGAACACAAGCTCGTAGTCTCGTACGTCGATATTCAATCCTTTGTTGGAGACGAGCTTTCCCTCGTTGAAGGGATATTCGTCTGGATGGCTCAACGAGACGAATTCGTAATCTGAAACGAAATCCGGGAAGTTGAGCTTGCTGGTCCAGAGTACGGTCTCGTAGGCCTCATCCCTTGCGCGCTTCAGGCTCTCGAGGACTTCATCAAAGTCGCTCTTGTCGGGCAGTCTATAAAAACCGCCGACCTTGACGTTTATCGGATGAATTTCCCTGCCGGCAAGAACCGCCACCAGGTCATTTCCAGTCTTCTTGAGGCGAAGTCCCCGCTGCACGGCGTCGGGATGGTCGCCTGCCAGCTGAATTGCATCGTCGTATCCCAAGAAATCGGGAGCATGGAGCATATAGATGTGGAGGGCATGGCTTTCTATCCACTCACCGCAGTAGAGAAGACGCCTCAGCTCCCGCAGCTGCCCTTCGACTTTTGCCCGGAAAAGACTCTCCATCGCGTGCACCGAGCTCATCTGGTAAGCGACCGGGCAGATGCCACAAATACGTGCTGTGATATCCGGAGCTTCAGAGAATTTTCTTCCACGCAGAAATGCTTCAAAGAACCGGGGCGGCTCGAAAATTCTGAACCTGACATCGCTTACCTGACCGTCCTTTGTCTTCACGGTTAAGGCTCCTTCTCCCTCGACACGAGCGATGTAATCGACCTTGATCACTCTATTGTTCATTCGATTCGCTCTCTTTTCTGAAAGCATCGGCGTAAGCATTGAATGTGCGGAACGCCAGCTTGATGTCGTGTTTAGTCTGGCCGAGCTCGTGGAGGCGTGCAGAGAGCGCGGGAGCGTTGGGCGATTCCATGGGACCGAAACAGCCGTAACAGCCGCGGTTAAAGGAGGGGCAGATCGCGCCGCAGCCGGATTGGGTCACCGGGCCGAGGCAAGGCTCGCCGCGTGCGACCATGATACAGTTGTTTCCCTTTATCTTGCATTCCATGCAGACGCTGTATGTATGAATATTCGGCTTCCTCTTGTTGAGGAAGGCATTGATAATTTCCAGCAATTGAAACTTGTTTATGGGACAGCCGCGGAGCTCGAAATCGACATGTACGAACGAGCCGACGGGAAGCGACCTGTCGAGAGTCGAGATATATTCCGGCGATGCGTAGACGACATGGACGAAATTTCTGATATCTTTCCAATTCCGCAGCGCCTGTATTCCTCCTGCGGTGGCGCAGGCGCCGATTGTGATAAGCGCACCGCACGATTTTCTAATCGCGCGGATGTGTTCCACATCGTGCGGAGTCGTGATGCTCCCCTCAACGATCCCGATGTCATACGGTCCCCTAAGCATGCGCCTGCTCGCCTCCGGGAAGAAGGCGATATTTATCGCACCTGCTACGTCGAGAAGCTCTTCTTCCGCGTCCAGGAGAGAAAGCTGACAACCGTCGCACGATGCAAATTTAAAGACCGCAACTTTTGGCTTGCCGGCATTCCTTCTTTGCGGCATATTAGATTTCCTTCTTATCAAGCAAATTTTTGATTTGCGGGAGCCTGAAGACGGGACCGTCTTTACAGATGAATTTCGGTCCGAACTGGCAGTGCCCGCAGAGTCCGATACCGCACTTCATATTCCTTTCCATAGAGAGGTAAATCTGTGCCGCCGACAGTCCGCGACGTTCCAGCTCTTCGCATGTATATTTCATCATCACTTCCGGGCCGCAGACCATCGCCAGCGTCGATGGTGTATCCATTTTCAAGTAGGAAAACAGACTGGTAACGACACCTATATGGCCCTTCCAGCTTGAGTCGCCCCTGTCCACTGTTATTATGACTTCGGTATTCGGAGCCTTGCTCCATTCTTCGAGCTCTACCCGGTAAAGAATGTCAAGAGGGCTGCGGGAACCGTACAGAATCATGATGCGTCCGAATTTCTCTCTCCTGCGCAGGAGAGTATAAATCACCGGTCGCAATGGAGCCAATCCGATACCTCCGGCAGCAATGCAAATATCCTTCCCGACTGCTTCTTCTATTGGCCACGAGGTACCGAATGGGCCGCGTAGCCCGATCGTGTCGCCACGCCGCAGCCGCGAAAGTGCCGACGTCACGGTGCCGACCCTGTGGATAGTGTGCGCAAGGATGTTCATCCTGAATGGATCTGAGCTGATCGATATTGCGGATTCTCCGGTTCCGAACGCGTAAACCATATTGAACTGTCCCGCGTTGAAGGCAAAGGTTCGACCGTCTCCCCGTGGTGGGTCGATAAGCAGCGTGTACGTGTCGTCGGTTTCCCAGATCACACGGCGGACAATCGCGACTGAGGGGACCATGGATGGGGAGGATCCAATTCTCATTTCGATGTTGCTTGTGCCGGTCATTTAACGTTGCTCCAGTATGTAAGAAGGAGTGAGTTCCTAATAGTTCTCACCTCTTTCACCTATAGCCGAACCATAGACATCGAGGAGTTGCAGGCGCGTTGCTTCAAGCCTGCGTTCCAGCACTTCGGAGAAACGCCGCAGCATTTCATAGCCGAAGTGACAATCGGTTTCACACTTGCTGACAAGGCAGGAGGCGTCGATCGCGAAGGCGTGGACTTGCTCGAGAGCGAACGCGTCGAAGTGCCATTTGTAGGGTGAAATCAGCCACGACCACCCGAGCACCTCGCCCGCTCCAACGGTCTGAATCCTTATTTGTCCGCGTTCGCCGCCGCGGACTTCCAGTACAACCCTCCCACTGCGAAGAAGATAGAAGGTCTTTGCGTCCTCACCTTCGTGGAACAGGTAAGTCCCTTCATTGAATATCACATTTGAAGCGCATGAGGTCAGCGTTCTCAAAAGTTCCTCGTTCATATTGCTGAGGAACGGATGCTTGTGTAACGATTCCGTCAAGTCCTGTGGTTTCATCGCGAACCTCCACTTTCTTGTTTGGTTGATCCTCTCTTGATCGCGCCGACTTCGGCGGTCAGGTCGATTCCTACGGGGCACCATGTTATGCATCGCCCGCACCCGACGCAGCCCGAGACTCCGAACTGCTCTACCCACGAGGATAACTTGTGAGTCAACCACTGTCTGTATCTAGACTTCCCCGATATACGGAAGTTCCCTCCGGACACTCTTGCGAAGTCCATCGTGAAACAGGAATCCCATGTCCTGGTGCGCCCTGCGATCCGGCCTGCAAGATCTGTCCTGTCTTCTACCGTTGAGCAGAAGCACGTCGGACAAACCATCGTGCAATTCCCGCAAGTCAGACATCGCTTTGCCACGTCGTCCCACTGAGGATGGTCTGTATTTTCTGCAAGGAGCTCCGGCAAGTCTGAAGTATCCATGATTCTTGTAACGGCGGCCGAGGCCTTCCTGATGGTTTCGTCCGCCGCACCAACGTCACTTTCATCGGCTCCTCCTGCGCCTATACCTTCCATCAACGACGTGCCTGCGTCGCTTCCCGCTTCAGCTACGAAATAATGACTTTCTCCATTTATGATTTCCGTAAGAACGATATCGAACCCCGCCCCCGCCTTCGGACCGGTCCCCATTGATGTGCAGAAGCAAGTCTCTGCGGGTTGACTGCAATTGACTGCTATTATGAAATTGCGTCTTCTTACCGACAGGTAAGCTTCATCTCTGTAGTCGCCGGAGGAAAATACTCTGTCTTGTATTGAAATTGCGCTGAGTTCACACGCCCTTACGCCAACAAATGCGTAGGCGGGTGACCGATCTTCTTTCGGGGTAAGTCCAAATGACCTTCCATCCTTCCTAAGGGTGAACAGCTCTCTACAAGGGGGATAAAGGAACCGTTTCCAGGATTGAGGAGGAAGTGTGTATCCGAAAAACTGCCTGTTTCCGCTTTTTGTGAGGCGGTACATCCCTGGAGTGAGTTCATCCACAAAACCTGCCGGCAGATCATCGATTGAATGAATTCTATCGTACACGATGACGCCGTCCGAATATCGCGGTCCGATCACATCGTAACCCTTCTGTTGAAGTGACATGATGACACGCTCAAGGCCTTCGATAGTCAATCGGAAAGGATTATTCATGTTTGAATCATCTTCTCCCTTCTCACCGCCTTGAAGTTCAAGGATTGTGCCAACGTGTGCGGAGGAAACCTTACAAAAAAAGGGTAGGAAGGATAGAATCTCAAAAAAATTGGGACAAAAGGGGCACAAAGTCCATATTCACGGCCGTTGTCTTTCCTTACACGTAGCGTGGCATCAAAGTAGGGAGTCTCTACAAACTATCGACGTCGAGTGCCTGCAAAATGGGGCGAGTAGAAGGTGATGGGGGAAAGCCGTATCGCCACGAAGTCTCTTTGAAATGTCCGGTGAGTACCGCCTTAGAGTTTGAAAGTGAACCCTGCATCCTGGAGTATTGGCGTACCATCGCCTTTGACTGCTACCTTCGCCTCCATTTCCCAAAGCCACGGAAGTTCTTCGACAAGTTGGGATATCCTTCCGAGGATTTCTACGAAGCTGTCAGAACGAGGTATGTCAACATTTTCCATCATGCTTCGAGCATCTCTGTCCGTCAAAGGTGTAATTCTTCTCGACGGCGGTCGGCCGGAAACGCTCAGCAAAATGAGCGGTCCGAAATGAGGATCATATTCTATTCTTATTTCCGCGGCCGGGTAAGCTCCTTGGTCGGCCTTTGCCGGTTCGGTCTTCAGTCCGAAGCATGAGAGGATATCGGCAGCTTCTTTGCCGCCGATTTTTGAGAATTTTTGCGCCGCAGATTGAAGCGGTGACTGGTAAGAGTGTTCCATGATATCCGCCAGCCTGGCTCTTGCCGCCCCGAAATCCACATCTTCGTACCAGAGCATCCGCCCTTGCGGCTGTCGCCTGTTTTCTGCGTACTCAGTCACGCGGGCAAGCGCGCGCGCAGCGGACTCCGGGAATCTGTACGATGGGAAGACAGAGTGTCCGTCGGTGCTATTCGACTGAAACGCCGCCGAGGAAGCTATCTGAACCGCATTTGCACTTCCCATAAGGCACAAGACGACGGGCTTCTTTGCGTGAGAAGATCTTTCGGCGAAGACCACGCCGCGGCGTATTGCCCTACCAACGGGGTCGGGATCGCAGCCCCCAATACAGGCAAAGATTGCTATTAGCGAGTCCACTTCATCATTTTCGAGGAGCAGTTTGACGGATCGCTCGTAATCTTCAGCGGTTGCAAGCGGGCCGAGGTTGACTGCGTTATTCCGGTCGACAGAAAGATCGTTAGATTCGCAGGCATCGGCGCAGATAGTAAGGGCCCCGCCAGCATTGCTTGTGATTGCGACCCTGTTACCCGCCGGAAGGGGCTGACTTGTCAGCAGCATTGCGGCATCAAACATTTCTTCGAGAGTTTCTGTCCTTATCACTCCTGCCTGTTGAAAGAGTGCATCAACTTGGATATCCGTTTCCATCGATGATGTTCTTACTTGGGCAGTCTCGCGGCCGACTTTGCTCCGGGCACTCTTGACACACAGGACCGGTTTCTTCGATGAGACTCTTCTTGCCACCCTCGCAAACCTGCGCGGATTTCCAAAACCTTCCAGATAGAGTATGACTACGTCGGTAGCCGGATCTTCTTCCCAATATTCAAGCAGATCGTTGCCTGAAACGTCACCGCGATTGCCGCCCGAGACGAATGTAGAAAAGCCGATTCCTCTTTCCGCCGCGTAATCCAGGATTACAACGCCGAGCGCTCCGGTATGCGAGAAGAAACCGACCTTCCCGGGGGGCGGCATCACTTCGGCAAGACTCGCGTTGACGCCTAATTCGACGTGAGTGTTCAGTATTCCAAGGCAGTTTGGGCCGACAAGCCGCATACCGTTCGACCTTACAGTCTTCACAAGTTCGTTTTGAAGCCGTGCACCTTCTTCGCCGGACTCGGCGAACCCTGCGCTCAACACGATAATTGCTTTCGCGCCGACCGAGGCGGCCTTACCAACTACACCGGTGACATTTTGAGCAGGAACCGCGACAATTACGAGCTCAGGATGCTCGGGAAGATCGGACAGAGAAGGATAGGCTCGCACGCCCCTTATGGATGTCGTCTGGTTATTGACAGGATAAGCCGTCCCCCTGAAATTCGACTCAAGGATATGCCTGAAGACCATGCTTCCTGCAGCGGAGGAATCTCTGGATGCTCCGACGACCGCGATTGAGGACGGGTTCAGGAGCGGCGTAAGAGAGTTCACGGTCGCAATGCGGTCTCGCAATTCGGCGCGCTCGCGAACTGCTGCGTTACCGCTTACGGGGAATTCGATATGCACAGTGGATCCGCCGATCGCCTGTATCACCTCGAATCCGACATCGCGGAAAACCGTCATCATTTTGTCATTGGCAGTTAACATCTCCGCTTCGAACTCCACGAAACCGTTAGCAGCGGCGATACCGGCCAATCTTTCGAGCAACAAAGTACCGATCCCTTTGCCGTGGTACTTATCGTCGACGAGGAACGAAACTTCTGCGGCATTTCTCACGGCGAGGCTGGTGTAGTTGCCGATGCCGATCAACTTGCCATGTTCATCTCCGCCAAGAAAGGCGAGGAGGCTTGCTCTTTCCGATGGGTTGTTTATGCACATGCCGTTTATCACGGACTTCGACACGTAATTCACACCCGCCATAAATCGGAAATACCTGCTCTCATCCGACACGCCTCCGAAGAATTCCTCGATTGCCGTCGCGTCCTTCGGACCCGCCAGTCTCAGCGTTATACCCGATCCGTCACGAAGCAGGACATATTCGTGATAACCCTGACCGCCGGACCCTTCCGACCATTCTCTTATTATTCTGAACATGCCGCGACCTTTTCCTGCGTGCAATTTAACTCCCAGGCTATCTTAATGAAAGTGAATGGTAAATGAGGCTTCATGAGAATCATGCTCAATCTCGGTCTATCGAAATTCCTCAAATCTGCGTCAATTTTCGGGATGGGCATCATACCTGCGACTTGATCTCTTGCGGCATTTTTGAACCGACACTTGAAAACTTTATTGACAATGAATAGGTTTATATGTACGTGAGGTGTTCCGAGTGATGCGCACCAAGTCAATCGGGGCCGGAGTCTTCTATCGCCTAACGGCACAACATCAAGGAGGAAAGAACCATGGCGGATGCCAAGAGCAATTCCATTGAAGTCAACGAGGCACAAATAGCTGCTCACTGGAAAGAAGAAGAGTACTATTATCCGACGGCGAAGTTCATCTCGCAAGCGAATCTTGTCGACACCGAAGTGATGAAGAGATTCGGGCTGGACAATTTCCCGGAGTGTTTCAAGGAATACGGCGATCTTCTCGACTGGTATAAGTACTGGCACACAACACTCGACACAAGCAACCCGCCGTTTTGGAAATGGTATGCAGGCGGCCTGTTGAACGTCAGCTACAATTGCGTCGACAGACATCTCTCCAATAAGAAGGGAAAAGCCGCGCTCATATTTGTACCCGAACTTGAAGATGAGCAGCACATCGTGATCACGTACCAGGAGCTGTTCGTAAGAGTCAATGAGACGGCGGCCATGCTCCGCGACTTCGGGGGCTTGAAAAAAGGCGACAGGGTCACGATTCATATGCCGATGGTGCCGGATCTCCCCGTGACGATGCTGGCGTGCGCGAGATTAGGTGTCATACATTCCGTTGTCTTCGGAGGATTCAGCGGCGCTGCATGCGGAGACAGGATTGCCGACTCGGGAAGCCGTGTCCTGATTACTTCCGACGGCTATTTCCGGAATGGCAAGATTCAGAACCACAAAGAGAAGGCGGATGTCGCTGTGGCCCGGGCGAAAGAACTGGGAGCCCAAGTGGACAAGGTTCTCGTGTGGCGCCGCTATCCTGGAAAATATATCTCCGAAACACCGATGGTGAAGGGAAGAGATTTCTTCGTCGACGATGTCATGAAGGATTTCAACGGCAAAAGAGTGGAACCCGTACCAATGCTCTCGGAGGACCCACTGTTCCTCATGTACACTAGCGGAACGACGGGAAAACCAAAGGGCATCCAGCACAGTTCGGGCGGTTATCTCGCTTACGCCGCCGGAACGGCCAGGAATATACTCGATATCCACCCTGACGATGTTTACTGGTGCATGGCAGATATAGGCTGGATCACCGGACATTCATACATTGTCTACGGTCCACTCGCGCTCGGCACGACGAGCGTCATGTATGAGGGTGTACCAACGTATCCGGATGCCGGAAGGCCGTGGCGCATCGCTGAACGGTTGGACGTGAACATTTTCCACACCGCACCTACATCGATACGGCAGTTACGGAAAGTCGGTCCGGATCTTCCGAAGAAATATAATTTTCATTTCAAGCTAATGGTGACCGTCGGGGAGCCGATAGAGCCCGATGTATGGAGATGGTATTACGATGAAGTAGGGAAGCGAGAGGCCTCTATAGTCGATACCTGGTGGCAAACAGAAACTGGCGGATTCCTCTGTAGCACCAAGCCCGCGCTCGACCCCATGAAACCGGGAAGCGCCGGCCCCGGAGTCCCCGGTATTCATCCGGTGATATACGATGAAGATGCAAAGGAACTTCCGCCCGGGTCGAACAAGGCAGGCAATATATGTATAAGAAACCCGTGGCCCGGCATAATGCAGACTATATGGGGAGATCCCGACCGGTTCGTCAAAACTTACTATTCCAAGTATTGCAGAAATCCCAAAAGCAAAGACTGGAGAGATTGGCCCTACTTTGCCGGAGACGGAGCCCTGTTTGCCGCGGACGGATACATCAGGATACTCGGTCGCGTCGACGATGTCATCAACGTCGCCGGGCACAGGCTCGGAACGAAAGAGCTCGAGTCTGCATGTCTCACGATCCCCGAAGTGGCCGAGGCCGCTGTAGTGCCGGTCGTCGACCCTGTCAAAGGGAGAGTCCCCGAAGTCTACATCGCTCTCAAGCCTGGAGTGAGCGCCGACCACGGTGAAGTGCAGAGGAAAGTTGTGAATGCCATCGAAAACATGATAGGTAAAATCGCCAGACCCTCACATGTCTGGGTAGCTGACGACATGCCGAAGACGCGTTCAGGCAAGATTATGCGCCGTGTCCTTGCCGCGGTATCGAACAACATGCCGGTCGGAGACGTAACGACACTTGCCAATCCCGACATCGTTGAAAGCATAAAGGTCATGGTACAGTCTCAGACCAAGCGTGCTGAAGTCACCGATGCCCCGGACGACATCAAGCATTTTGGAAAGGTCGAGTAAGACTTGAGCCGGAGGTTTCCTTCCTCGCTATGCCTGAAACACGGAGAAGGGAACCTCCTTTCCCTCGTTGATTAAAGGGCGGCGCCTATCGAGATCCCCCGAAAGGCAGGACCTTGTCGAAGGACAGCAAAGAGGTAAACGCGATTCGAAATACGAGCCCATCGTCCGATGGTTGACACCTGTATCCTATGGTCATGGTTTCTATCATCACCGTTTCGCGGTCTATGACTTTACTTCCAAAGAAAACCTCCTCCCCATTTAGTGTGAGGATCACGGGGACGATTAGGTTGAAAAAGATCAACTTCTTCGGCCGGTGAAATTCATTTGCAAGAATATACTGCGGGTATTCGGTTCGATTGTCGGGAATTTGTGTTGGAGTAGTCAATGAATTGAGCAGGGGTGTTCTGGTGCAGTCCGAGAGAGACTAATGCCCTTAGGATTTGCATGGCCGTCCCCTCCGAATTAAGTTGGGTATGGAGGAAGATTCAGGGCCAACGCAGGGGCGTTCCAGGTCCGATCTCATCCTCGGTCCGCTGGATTGTCCGTTTGAGAATTCTTCATTCTCTTCGCCGGCGGATTCGATACAAAGTGGTCGAGCGTCAAAGGTGTGTTCTGGCAGGCAGCGAGTCTCTCAACTCTCGGCGTTTTCCTCACAGCTTTCTTTGTCGCCGTTTTTGCCGCAAGGCTCCTCGGATTGTCGATGCTCGACGGTTTTCTCCTCGGCGCAGTCGTTTCCTCGACCGATGCTGCAGCGGTCTTCGCGGTGCTGAGGTCGAGAGAAATCAGCCTGAAAGAAAATCTGACATCTTTGCTGGAACTCGAGTCGGGAAGCAATGACCCTATGGCGGTGTTCCTGACTATGGGTGAGATCGAGCTACTGACGGCACGCAACGGGTCAATAGTTAATATCGCAATCCAATTCATTCTCCAGATGGGGATCGGATTGGCCTTCGGGCTCGTGATCGGAAAGATCATGGTGGTCGCGCTGAACAAGCTGAAAATATGGTTCGAGGGAATATATCCGGTAATGGTACTGGCGTTCTTCGCATTTACTTACGGTGCAGCGGCGATAGTCGGCGGAAGCGGATACCTGGCTGTGTACGTGGCCGGCCTGGTCGCAGAGAGCCATGAATTTGTTCAGAAGAAGAGCTTGTTGAGATTCTTCGACGGGTTTGCGTGGCTGAGTCAGATAGGAATGTTCCTGACGCTGGGGCTTCTTGTTTTTCCTTCCGAGATTATTTCCGTAGCAGGGATCGGGTTGCTCGTCTCGGCCTTTCTCATGTTTGTCGCGCGTCCGGTAAGTGTGTTTCTAACGATGAGCTTGTCAGAGGCGAGATGGAGCGAAAGGGTGTTTGTTTCGTGGGTTGGATTAAGGGGTGCAGTCCCGATAATACTCGGGACGTTCCCATTGATCGCGGGGCTTCCGGGGGCGAAGATGCTTTTCAACCTTGTATTTTTCATCGTTCTGACGTCGGCATTGCTGCAGGGATGGTCGGTGCCGTTTGTCGCGAAGTTCTTCAAGGTGGATTCGCCAATCAAACAAAAGAAGCGTCATCCGCTAGAATTCTCGCCCACAGGAAGGATGAATGCCGATCTAATAGATTTCATAGTGCCTTTCGGCTCGGCGGTAACGGGAAAAACTATAGTCGAACCAGGTCTGCCGCCGGATACGCTGGTGGTGTTGATCGGAAGGGACGAGGAGTACATCGTGCCGAGCGGTGGCACCGTGCTCCAGGAGGGAGATACTCTACTGGTTCTTGCAAGTGGGGAGAGTTTGCCGGAGGTGAGGGAACGATTGAGCAATTTGAAGCACCATCGATGATTTGATGCACGATCGCCGCTTGCTCAGCAAGGAATAACGCTCCTGGCAATCAAGGCACGGTGGTTATTTTGTTTTTCGGAATGTCAACACCACTTCGCCTGCGACGAAGAACTGTCTGTCTTCAGGATCGAAGCTCAGTATCTGGTAGGACTTGTTCGATGGTTTAAGGTGAATTTTCTCATTTGCGAATTCGTAGAAGCGGACGATGAGGACTCCGGCCGCGCTACCGAGTACGAGCGAATTCGGTTCCGGCTCGGCCACGCGCCGGCAGATGACGTAATCTCCTTTAAAGAGGCCGACAAAGTTCATCGCGTCATCGCTCACCTTGACCGCAAAGAGTTCTCCGTCTGGAAGAAGTTTCTGGTCAAAATGAAATACGTCGACGATGTTCGAGAAAATGATTTCGCGGGATTCGATTCGGGAGACGACGGGTATCGTACGGACTGACGGAGGGAGATCGGGGTTTTGTAGCTCAGTTCTTGGGAGGTTGATTCCGCGTGAGCGTCCGGCTTCCCGCTCGATGAAGCCTTTCTTTTCGAGGGCCTTGAGGAGATCGCTTACCGCTCTCGTGGAGCTGATTCCCATCTGTTCGCCGAGTTCTCTGAACGTCGGCGGCTTCGAGTGATCTCTCATGAAGCGTCTGATGTGTTCGAGCGCTTCACCCTGCCGTTTAGTTAACCCTCTTGCCATCGCTACTTAAATTACACAACACAAGTTTAGGTGTCAAGAATTTACCCAAACTTTTGTTTGATTGTTTACTAAAGATATTATAACGGCATTCTATGTTAAAAATACCTCGAAATTTTGCTGATTTTCGGAGATTTTATGAGTGGGGAAAAAGGGTGAAAATACCGCTTGACTTTTGGG
>JAJZVO010000083.1 GCA_021845665.1 Bacteroidota bacterium
GCAGGATGCCCACACTTCGGGCATTTCGTATTCACGAAGCTCTCCGACCGGGCCAGCGGAGACTCCCCTGTCGGCTTGAACTCGACATCGTAAGGAAGGAGAACCGGCAGCTCCTTTTCGGGGACAGGGACTTCGCCGCACGAGTCGCAATAGACTATCGGTATGGGAGCGCCCCAGTACCTCTGCCGAGAAAGAAGCCAGTCGCGAATCCTGTAGTTCACCTTGCGGCTTCCGGCACCGATCTTCTGAAGCTCGTCTGCAATTCCATCCCACACCTTTTCCGATTTAAGTCCGGTGAATCGCCCGCTGTTGACGGCCACACCGTCCTCGACAAACGCCGCGGCAAGAGGCTCGTCCAGCTTCCCGTTCACAGGCTGTACCACAACCCTTATCGGGAGCGCGTACCTGACAGCGAAGTCAAAATCTCTCTCATCATGAGCGGGTACAGCCATGACCGCTCCCGTTCCGTATGTCGACAAGACGTAGTCGGCGATCCAGATCGGTATCCTTTCTCCGTTGATAGGGTTTATCGCGAAAGCGCCTGTCGGCACACCGGTCTTCTCTTTCGAGGTCGACGTCCTTTCGATTTCATTTTCGTGCGCGACGAGTTCGACGTATTCATCGACGTTCGCCCTGTACTCGGGCCGCGTCCCCTTACGGACGAGATCATGTTCGGGGGCAAGGACCACGTATGTTGCACCGAACAGCGTGTCTGGCCGCGTCGTAAAGACTCGTATAAGTTCGTCGGAGGCTTCAATCCTGAAAACAATCTCGACACCCTCACTCCTGCCGATCCAATTTCGCTGCATCAGCTTCGTGCGTTCAGGCCAGTCGATCCTGTCCAACCCTTCAAGAAGCTTGTCGGCATAATCGGTAATTTTGAAGAACCACTGCGTCATATCCTTCCGAACGACAGCGGTCCCGCACCGCTCGCAAACTCCGTCGACAACCTGCTCGTTCGCGAGAACCGTCTGGTCCTGTGGACACCAGTTGACAGGCGCATTCTTCCGGTATGCTAGGCCCATCTTATACAATTGCAGGAATACCCATTGAGTCCATCTGTAATACTCCGGCTTTGAAGTGTCCACTTCATAATCGAAGTTGTACATCGCCCCCATATCACGGAGCTGTTCCCGAATTACGTTCACATTATTTTGCGTGCTGTCTTGAGGATGAACCCCTGTCTTTATGGCGAAGTTCTCCGCCGGAAGACCGAAAGCGTCATACCCGATCGGCTCGAACACGTTAAAGCCGTTCATCCGCTTGAATCTCGCCCACGTGTCCGTCGGCGCAAAATTATACCAGTGCCCTATATGAAGCTTGTCCGCGCTTGGATACAGGAACATTACAAGGCAATAGAGTTTACGATCGGCGTTTTGGAAATCGACGCTGTAAACTTTGTTCTCTTCCCAGTACTTTTGCCATTTCTTTTCAATCGATAAGAAGTCGTATTTCATCTTTTTTCTGCCATAGCTTTAGAATTTATCATGATTTTTCTGAAGGGCATGTTGCTTTTGAATCTCATGAGCGATCTGATCTCCTCGGATGTCTTTCCCTGCTTCATCAGCCTAACCGCGCAGTATGTGCGGAGGGAATCGAGTCTAAGCGCCCTCTTTTCGTCAATCGTTAGGCGCTTCCGCATCGCCGCCCTCGCCCCGCGGAAGGAAAGCCTCTTCGAAGTGGCCCTCCCTGCATTCACCGTGCTGAAAAGAGGAAAATCTGAAGCGACCGCGCCGCGCGCATCAATATAGGAGCAAACCGCCGAACTAGATGCCTTCGTTAGCTTGATCACCTCGTACTTTCCACGCGTCCCTTTCGGTTTCACTCGCAACTCGACAACTTCACCGCTTCGCTTCAAATCTCCTATGTCGGCATTGATAAGCTCAGATATCGTCGCGCCGCACTCGAACATAACCGAAAGGAATGCGTAATCGCGCTTGCCTAGAAGCGGACTTCTGTCGATTCTTGATATTGCATGTGTCACTTCCGTGAGCGAAACCTTTGTTACATTAAAACTCTGTGCCGACCCGTGGACGTTCCATGCTGGATTTTGATGCAACACCCCGAGATCCACGAGGAACTCGCAGAATCGCCTCGACGCGGTCATGTAAGTGTTCACCGTGTTGTTGGAAAGCTTCCTGCCATTAAGCATCCACAATCTAAATTGCGTGAAATCTTCGGGCGTAAACTTGAACTGGTTCCCCTCAGCAAAAAGGAGGAGCTGTTCCAACGCTTTCATGTAGACATGCCGCGTTGTGCCGCTGGCAAAACTCATTGAACTTTCGAACTGCTGAACAAGAATCCTGAACTGGCTTTGCGGAAGATTGGTTGTCGGGAACCTACTTTGTATCATTTTTCATTGAATTTAACGCAGATTCGAGTCATATCCAACGAATTCCCGGCCACCACACCACATCCATTTCGATCCTGAACAGCTTAGCAAAATTTCGACCAAAATCCGGAATAAGATTAGGCTTGAGAGCAATACAAGCGCAACACTAATCCGACTACGGTCCGATTGAATCGGACGAGAATTATTGAAACAATAGCGGCGCTTCCTTAATTTCAATCAGGAAATTAATCGATTTGGAAAAGTGAATGATAGATTTAACCGGCAAAGTTGTTCTAATCACCGGAGGCTCAAGAGGCATCGGCGCAGCGACCGCAATCCTTTTCGCAAAAGCGGGATCCGATGTGGCGATCACCTATCAGGGAAACGACTCGAGAGCTAAGGAAGTCAGAAACGAGATTCGTGATCTCGGAAAGAAATCTCAATCATACAAAGGCGACATCAGCAAAAATGATGTCGTGAAAACGATTGTACACGGCGTGAATGAGGAATTCGGAGGGATTGATATCCTGGTAAATAACGCGGGGATCTGGACTTACGGTCAGATCGAAACGATGAAGGAGAACGTCTGGGACCAGACGATGGAAGTTAACCTGAAAGGCACTTTCCTCTGCTGTCACTACGTCGTGCCTATCATGAAAAAGCAGGGCGGCGGATCCATCATTAACATTTCGTCGACCGCCGGCCAGCGTGGCGAAGCTTTTCATTCCCATTACGCGGCAGCGAAGGGCGGAGTAATATCTTTCACGAAAAGCCTTTCAAGCGAACTCGGCAAAAATAACATTAGAGTAAACTGTGTGGCCCCAGGGTGGGTAGATACCGATATGAGCGCCGATACTCTCCAACGGGAGCCTCTTCGTGAAGAGGTGCTCAAATCGATTCCTCTTGGAAAAATCCCAACCCCGGAAGACATAGCGGGTCCGATATTATTCCTCGCGTCTGAACTCTCGGGCCACATCACAGGTGAAATCCTCAATGTAAACGGCGGGTCCGTCTTAGTAGGCTGAAGTGAAAGCGATACGCATCCACGAACATGGTGGATCGGACAGGATACTGATAGACGATATCCCCGAGCCTTCCCCGAATTCTGACGAAGCCCTGGTCAAGATTGCGGCAACTTCCATAAATCACCTCGACCTCTGGGTGCGCGATGGAATGAGAAATCTCCGCCTCCCTCTGCCCATGATACTCGGCTCGGACGGAGCGGGTACCATACTTCAAGTCGGACGAGAAATATACGACCTGCGCCCCGGCGATCGCGTGCTCATTTCTCCGGGGACCTCCTGCGGTACGTGCGAACAATGCCTCGGCGGTCATGATAATCTCTGCAGGAACTACAGGATCCTCGGTGAACACTGCGACGGAACTGACGCGGAGATCGTCGCGGTCAAGCGTGACAATGTGTTGAAGCTTCCTGACAACATCACGTTCGATGACGCGGCCGCCTCCTCCCTGGTCTTCATAACCGCCTACCAGATGCTTGCCGAGAAGGCACGGGTTCAACCCGTTGAAGACGTGCTCATCTTGGGTGCCGGAAGCGGCGTAGGTACAGCAGCGATTCAAATTGCAAAGCTATTCAATGCGCGGGTCATTGCAGTATCCGGTTCTGACGAAAAATTGGATAGAGCTAAACTCATCGGCGCGGACGATGTCATAAATTATAATTCCGAGAGAATATCCGACGGTGTTCGACGGCTGACTTCCAAACGCGGCGTTGACGTGGTATTCGAACATACGGGCAAGACCACATGGAGCGAGAGCATCCTTTCGACGAAGAGGGGCGGACGAATTGTTACGTGCGGCGCGACCACGGGCCCGGACGCCGTCACCGATCTCCGGTACGTTTTCTCGAGACAGCTCTCCATCCTCGGAAGCACGATGGGGAGCAAAAAGTTACTGTTCACTATGCTTGATCTCATGAGTAGCGGTAGATTCCATGCGGTTATCGATAGGAAGTTGCCGTACACCGACGTGCGGAAGGCCCATGAAATCATCGAGGAGCGGCGGCAGTTCGGTAAGATAGTGCTGACTTTTTGATCCTCTCGCGGAGCTAATTGCCAAGCAATCACGAACCAAATTATATCAATTAATTCATATATTTTATCAGACAGAAAACAGAGATGAAATGAAGTACTCAGGAGTAATAACAAGATATCTGGAACACCTGCCTTTGCCGAAAGATGTTGAACCCGTAACGCTTCTTGAGGGGAACACACCGCTCATAGAAGCAGATAATCTGAGAAGAGAGCTCAAGGCCCCCTGCAAGATCTTTCTGAAGTTCGAGGGGGCGAACCCGACAGGATCGTTCAAAGATCGCGGGATGACTGTGGCGATAACGAAGGCCGTTCTTGATAAAGCAGAAGCTGTCATCTGCGCATCAACCGGAAACACTTCTGCATCTGCCGCCGCTTATGCCGCGAAGGCCGGGATCAAAGCGTTTGTCGTCCTTCCTAAAGGAAAGATCGCCATCGGCAAGCTTGCCCAGGCACTGATTTACGGCGCGAAGGTCATAGAGATAGACGGCAACTTCGATGAAGCCCTCACCATCGTTCGCGAAGTGGGCGCGAAGACAAAAGTCGTTATCGTAAACTCCATCAACCCTTACAGGATCGAGGGCCAAAAAACCGCCTCGTTCGAGATCATCGAAAACCTCGGCGTCGCTCCGACCCACCATTCCCTTCCTGTTGGCAACGCCGGAAACATAACCGCTTACTGGAAAGGTTATGTGGAGTGGAAGGAAAAGCACGGCACCACTTTACCCAGGATGCTGGGTTTCCAAGCCGAAGGAGCTGCACCGATCGTCCACAACAGGATTTTCGAGCATCCTGAAACCGTCGCAACTGCAATCAGGATCGGAAATCCCGCCAGCTGGAAACAAGCGGTCCAGGCACGCGACGATTCCGGGGGAAGGATTGAAATGACATCGGACAGCGAAATCATTGCCGCACAACGGCTAATAGCATCGACCGAAGGAATATTCTGCGAACCCGCTTCAGCTTCTTCGGTGGCCGGGCTGAGGAAGCTCGTCGCGGAGAGCTATTTCACCGGAAAGGATACCGTCGTCTGTACACTTACCGGCAACGGTTTGAAAGATCCGGACACAGCGGCCCGGGGTATCACTCCCCCTCTTTCCGCTAAACCTGTTTTAGCTGACGTTCTGAAACTGATGGATTTGAATTAACTCAGGCATAGAAAAAATGTTGATAGTACAAAAATTCGGCGGGACCTCGGTCGGCACGATTGAAAGAATCCGCAACGTGGCAAACCGCGTGGCCAGGGCCAAGGACGCGGGCCACGATGTCGTTGTGGTCGTAAGCGCCATGGCTGGCGAAACGAACCGCCTGATCGACCTTGCAAAGTCAGCGGTCCCGTCACCCGACCCCAGAGAGATGGATGTCCTTGTGTCGACCGGAGAGCAGGTCTCGACTGCACTTCTGTCCATGACTTTGATTTCAATGGGATACAAAGCGCGCTCCCTGCAGAACCACCAGGTCAGGCTCGTGACCGATTCAGCCTATACCAAGGCACACATCAAACGAATCGACGCTCAGAAACTTGCGAACGTACTGAAAGAAGGAGCTATTGCAATAGTCGCCGGCTTTCAGGGAATCGATGAACAGGGCGACATTACGACTCTCGGCCGCGGCGGGTCCGATACTACCGCCGTGGCGATTGCCGCCGCCATGAAATCGCACGCAAAGAACGGCCTCGTTTGCGAGATATACACCGATGTGGACGGCGTCTACACTACTGACCCCAACATCGTCCCGACGGCCAGGAAGATCAAAAAGATAAGCTTTGAAGAAATGTTCGAACTCGCGAGCTCAGGTGCAAAAGTCCTGCAGACGCGGTCCGTCTTGTTCGGAATGAAATTCGATATCCCAATTCATGTAAGAAGCAGTTTTAATGACAGTGAGGGTACAATGGTAGTCAATGAAACGCTGGATATGGAAAGCGTTGTGGTAACAGGAATCTCTTATGACAAGAATGAAGCAAAGATTACGGTCCTCCATGTGTCGGATCAGCCCGGCATAGCATACGGCATCTTCTCTCCCCTGGCTGAAGCGGAGATCGTCGTCGATATGATCATACAAAGCGCCAGCAGCGACGGCTACACCGACATGAGCTTCACTATTCCGCGTGGCGATTACGATAAGGCGATACAAATCTTGAATAAACTCGTCAAAGAGAAGAAAGCAACATATGTGGTCGGGGATGACAAGGTTTCCAAGGTCTCGCTCGTCGGCGTTGGAATGCGCACACACTCCGGCGTGGCCTCCAGGATGTTCAAATACCTCTCGGAAGCCGGTATCAATATACAGATGATATCCACGAGCGAGATAAAGATTTCGGTCGTCGTGAGCGAAAAGGACATGAAGAAGGCTGTTGCCGTCCTTCACAAGGGATTCGGACTAAACGATGAATAAGAAATTCAACGTTGCCATTTACGGCGTCTCTGGTTATGCCGGTTACGAATTGTATCGCCTGATCAAGCGGCATCGCGGAATCGAGCTTAAGTACGTCACTGCCGAAACTTCGGCGGGTAAGAAACTCAGCGACATTTTCGCCACCACCGACGATCTCCGGATAGTCAAGAACGACGATGTCGACTCCGCCAAACTTGACGCGGTGTTCCTCTCCCTGCCGCATGGTGCGGCAAAGAGCGTCGTAGAGCAAATAGCCGGCTCGTCGAAAGAAATGAAGATAATAGACCTGAGCGCGGATTACCGCTTCGACGACGCCGAAGAGTACGAAAAATGGTATGGGAAGAAGCATACTAGCCCGGATTTCCTCGATGACTTCGTCTACGGCCTTACCGAGATCAACCGTGAGGCAATAAAGAAAGCACGGTTCGTTGCCAATCCCGGCTGTTATCCAACTGCTGCTATTCTCGGAGTCTACCCTCTTCTTAAGGAGCGGCTGATTGATCTCGGCGAGCCGGTGATCATCGATGCCAAGTCGGGCGTCACCGGCGCGGGACGGAAGCCCGAAGTCCGGCTCCTCTTTGCGGAAGTTAACGAAAACGTGTCGCCCTATAATATCGGCTACGTTCACAGGCACACAGGTGAAATTGAGCAGGAACTTAAAAAGGTCGCTGAATCAAACATGAAGATCATCTTTTCACCGCACCTCATGCCGGCTACGCGGGGAATGTTAAGCACGATCTATGTGAAACTCGCGCGCGACATGTCCACCGAGCAACTTACGAGAATTTTCGAAGCGGCTTATCACAATGAGAGTCTAGTCAAGGTCCTTCCGGGGAACTCGATCGCCACATTCCAACATACCGTCAACACGAATCTGTCTGTAATATCTGTGAAGAAAGTCGAAAACTCGCCTTACGCGATCGTAGTTTCTTCCATCGATAATCTCGGTAAGGGCGCTGCCGGGCAAGCTCTCCAAAACTTCAACGTGATGGCCGGGATAGAAGAGACCGAGGGACTCCTTTGAAAATAGTCTTGAAGATCGGCGGCAACGAGATAGACGAGGCCGCGTTCCTCACGCAGGTTACCTCTCTTGTGGGAAAACTCCGGAAGGCGAACCACGAAATCGTCCTGGTCCACGGCGGCGGCAAGGAGATTACCGGGCTCCTCAAAAAGCTCGGCATCGAGACCCGCTTCGTTGACGGCATCAGATATACCGACGCCCAAAGTCTCGACGCCACGGAGATGATCCTTTCAGGAGGAATCAATAAGCGGCTTGTTAAGACTCTCCAGCTCGCAGGCGTTAGCGCGCTCGGGGCAAGCGGAGTTGACGCGAGCATCATGGTCGCGGAAAGGATAACTCGCTCCGGAGAAGACCTCGGGCTCGTCGGCGAAATCTCAGCCATCAATGTGCGGGTGGTGGAAGACCTCATCCGGCAATTCGTGCTCGTCCTCTCCCCGGTCAGTCTCGACAAAAATTCGGGCGCATCCCTCAATGTGAATGCCGATCATGCCGCGGCTGCCATGGCTTCTTTCCTTAAAGCCGAATTGGTTATATTCCTCTCGAACGTGCCCGGCGTTATAAATGCCGGATCCGTTCTTCCGAGAATACAAGAAAGAGAATTCGAAGAATTGAAAAAGAACGGCGTGATAACGGGTGGAATGATCCCGAAGGTCGAAAGCGGTCTGAGGGCCGTTAAAGGTGGAGCAAGGATCGCGTTCATCACCGATGCAGAGGGAGCGGGAAGAATTTCATCCGGAGAAATCGCCGGTACTCAGGTGACGGTTTGAAGATAGAACAAAAGAGCTACGCAGTACTTCTTGTCCTTGCCCTTGTCTGGGACACGTTATTCACGTTTCCGCCCATCCTTCTCCATTTCGGAATTAATGCCGACATATTCTACCGTTTTTTCCAACCGATATGCGACCAGCTTGATGCGAGAAGCTTTCACATATTCGGCTACAAACTTGCCGTATGCTCCAGGTGCGCGTCGATATATTACGGCGCTACGCTCGGCATTATCGCGTATCCCTTCTTCCGCTCGCTGGAAAACATCCGGATACCGCACCCCGCTTTCGCAGCGATCCCGCTGGCCGCAATGATCGCTGACTTCAGCCTTAACTATCTCGGCATCGGACACAACACATTCCTGTCAAGGTCGATCACGGGCGGGTTATTCGGAATCTCGCTCTCGTTCTTCATCGTCCCCGTCTGGATTTCACTCATAAGGGAATCCAAAACTAAGAGGCTCCCACAGCATGAGAAATAGCTCCCTATACTTCCGCCCCGCACTTTTCGCAGGGTTAATTCTTGCAATTGTCAACTTCGCACCAGGACTGGATCTGGTCAATTGTTTTTGCTGCGCAGGACTCTTCGTAGGCGGTGTCCTCGCCGTATTCTTCTTCCGAATGGATGTGCCGAAGGATTACACCATAATGAACATCGATGGCTTCTACCTCGGCCTCTGGACAGGAATTTTCGGAGCTGGATTTGAGACGGTCCTGAATATCACAATAGGACCGTACGTCGCCGACATAAAATTCCAGATGATCAAGAATCTACTCCATAGGCTTCTCGCGGGTCAGCAGATGCCTGCCGGGCTTATGGATCAGTTGAGCCAGGCAATCACCGCTGCTAAGAGGCCCGGTCTCGCCGACTCGCTTCTGAGCTTCTTCCTTATCGTGATTGTATACTCTGTATTCACAATCTTCGGCGCCCTGCTCACGACTGCCTTCATTCAGAAGAGACGAGTCACCCCTCAATAGCGGTATTCATTTCCCTCTCCTTTCACATCGAGTGGAAAATCTATGGTGCCGCCGGACTATTACACCTCAATGTTGTCGGGAATTTCTATTTCCATCCTGAGGAGGGCTGTACTCATTGTCTTCCCTTGGGCATCGTTCCTGAGCGAGACGGTTCCACCGCCGCCCAGCGCGCCATGGAGGATAAAGTTCAACGCATGAAGATTCGGAAGCTCATACCTCTCCACCGCCCCGTTGCATATTCCCGTGAAATGCTTCTTCACGGCTTCCGTAGTTACCTTCTCTCTTAGGATTGCGTAATACTCGGGCCTCAGAGCGATTAGACCTATATTGGACGCATCCCCCTTATCGCCGCTCCGCGCATGGGCCAACTTAACGAGC
This sequence comes from Bacteroidota bacterium, assembly GCA_021845665.1. Lineage (GTDB taxonomy): Bacteria > Bacteroidota > Ignavibacteria > Kryptoniales > JAKASW01 > JAKASW01. The sequence goes on from JAJZVO010000083.1 coordinate 9,919, forward strand.
TGCACTCTCTTCATTTCAGTTTCCCTTTCCGGAAGGATTCGATATACTCAACTTAATTCCGTGACTTCCACGATCGGCTTAACTGCAGCCTTCGAGATAAGAGCAGGCCAGTAGGCTACAACTTCCTGTGGCTTCGGACGACCCGCTCCGAAGCCGGTCACCGTGGGAGGACCTGTCAGAACAAGCGGGACAAGCTGCCTGCCGAATGCGTCCACCGCATCCCTGTCTTTCCCCCTCACCGCAACTCTAAGGACAACCTCGTTAAATTCAACCGGCATCGGGCTCAAAGGCCCGTGACATGAGTTATAGCCGAGATACTCCGTGTGAAACTCATCGTAGCGGTAGCCGAGGTCGGAAAGCCTCCGTCTCATGATTCTGTCCGCCGCCTGTGCCTTCTCAAGAGCGTCCGGCCAGCCGTAGGTGAGTGTCCCTGCCGCGAAATAGCCGTCCGAATATGCCGCCGACACTTTGTAGGAGTTTGTAGGTGGACGCCCTTTTACGTCAAATACCCTTACTTTGTCTTCCCCCTCCTGTTCCAGCTTAATGCTCGTGAAGTCGGCAATCACTTCAGGAGTGATATATTCTCTCGGATCGCCGATTTCGTAAAGGAGCTGCTCCTTGATCGTGTCTACGGAAACGAGACCTCCGGTGCCTTTATGCTTCGTGATGTAAACTGTACCATCTTCTTGTGCCTCAGCAATCGGGAAGCCGATGTTTGCAAGATCCGGGACACTCCTCCAGTCTTTTAAAAAATTCCCGCCGGTCGACTGGCCACCGCATTCGAGAATGTGTCCTGCAACAATCCCTGCCGCCAGTCTATCGAAGTCATTCTCCGTCCATCCGAAATCGTGAATCATGGGTGCAAGCGTGAGCCCCGTATCGGTAGCCCTGCCCGTCAGGACAACCTGTGCACCCTCTTCCAGCGCCTCTGCGATCGGGAAAGCGCCGAAATATACGTTCGCGCTCTGGAGCCGGTCACGCACGGTCGTCAGCCCTGCACTCGTGTCCAAATTCCTGAGCTCGTGACCGCGCTTCAGAAGGTCATCTATTTGCCCGTAAATATCGTCGCCATACACAACGCCGATTCTGAGCTTCTTAATGCCCGCCCTCCTTGCGATCTCGAAGATCGCATCTCGACATGCCTGAGGGTTCACCCCGCCTCCGTTGGTTATCACCCTTACGTTCTTCTCGACAATAAACGGAAGCACCTGTTCCATAACGGGAAGCAGATCTTTGGCGTAGCCGAGCTTCGGATCGCGTGATTTCTGCTTCTGAAGTATAGACATCGTTACCTCAGCGAGATAGTCCATCACGAGGTAATCGATTGATCCTTTGCTTGCCTGCCAGTAAGGTGCCTGCGGGAGATCCCCCCAATAGCCCTGCCCGGATGCGATGCGGATTTGTTCTTTCTGTTTCAATGGACCTCCTAATTCTTATGAAAGAAGGAGAGTAGCGGCCACGCGACCTTGTGGGCCGTGGTATTTGCGGCACCGGATCCAAATATGAAGCCGGTTCGATTCTCAGTTAGTCGGGGAAATGCCCGGACTAATTCTTAAGCCCGCCCGCATCTCTTTCCTCAGCGGTCAATTCAAAAACCCGCTTAATCAATTCCTCTTCCGCGGGGCTGAGCTCGACATTTCTCCGCCTCATCACGGTGCGGGCCACCTCTATAGCTTTTTCAAGTCTGTAGGTTGTAAACGCTTCGGGCCGTTCCCCCCACGTAAAAGATGGTACATATCTTGGCGGGATCGCGGTTCCGAAAAGATTGGAGAACACGCCGACTACCGTCCCGGTATTGAACGAGAAGTTGATGCCACATTTCGAATGATCACCCATGGTCAGTCCCGCATGCTGCAGGCCTGTATCCATCATCGTCTCGCCACTATAAACCCTCACACTGCCGTAGTCGTTCTTAAGATCGCTGTTGTTTGAACCCGCGCCGATGTTCACCCATTCTCCGATGTACGAATGACCGAGGAACCCATCGTGCTGCTTGTTCGAATGTCCGTGAATAATGGAGCCGTCGACTTCCCCGCCGACTTTACAGTTTTCCCCAATCGAAGTATTCTCATATATTTTTGCCCCTGCCCGAATAACACTCCCCTCTCCTATGAAGGCAGGCCCTCGAATCACCGCGTTGGGCATCACCTCCACATTCCGGGCAACGTAAACCGGACCGTTTTCCGCGTCCAATACAGCTCCCGGCTTAATCTTCGATGCCTTGCCGATGTGAATGTTATCGGGGTTAAGAAGGTGCGCACCTTCGTACACCTTACCGTGCATTCCGGGTTTCCCTACCGCTGCAAGACGGAAATCAAGGACAAGCTGCTCACCGTTCCTCTGCACCAGTTCCCACGGATAGTCGACAAGTTCAACTCCCGAAAGTTCCACCTTCTCCATATCGGAGAAGTCGTCCTTTGTAACGACTCCGTTGCCGGCACGTTTCCTGAATTTCTCAAGATTCTCACCCGACAACCACCCGCCGACCACCACTTCGCCGCGAAGATAAACGACATCTCGCATCGGATCGACAAACAAACGTGCGACCTCCCCACTGTATAGAATCCTACCGTTGATAATTAGAAGACGGTCCGTATCCGCCGGTATCTCGTTTACATATGAACCGGGGTGCTTCTCTTTGACGACGTTCCGGAGATAATCGCGTGTCTTTAAAATGAATACGTCATCAGGGTACACCCTCGCAATCTTCTCCCTGAGCGTCAACTGCCCACACCTCAAGTCGTACACAGGACGGACGTAGCACAACGGAAACAGACGCCGGTAATACTCGTCTTCAAATATGCAGATACGCATTCACATCCAACTTTATTTTTAATTCCGGTCGGGACCCGGATACTTAAACCTTCTTAAAATATTATAAGTGATTCGGAGTTAAGTTGCACCCGACAAAATTCGATCCCTTTGTGTTTTCAAGAGAGTACCTTTATATTTTTGAAGTACAAGCGGAAGAAACTATGGAAAGATATATGGCATTCCGGTCGCCCTGGAGCCGGAGATTGAGTTTTTCGACGCTCGGGTTCATCGTAGTCCTCTTCGTGGTTTCCACAATCGGGCGTAGTGGACTTCACCGGGCAGGCTTCCTCGAAACGTTCATGGTAACCGGAGTACCGTTGATCCTCGCAAGTGGTTCTTCCCTCTTCGTAATAAGAGGATACATCATAACCCATGAAACCCTCTTCATCCAGCGTTTTTTCTGGCATTCAAGAGTCGACCTGACCGGCCTGACATCTTGCGAAATCGACCCCGAAGCGATGTCCGGCTCAGTTCGTTTCGGGAACGGCGGGTTGTTCTGCATTGTCGGTTTCTTCCACAATGACAGACTCGGGAACTACCGCGCGTACGCGACAGATCCGAAGCTCGCGGTGATATTGAGATTTCCGGACAAGACTGTGGTTGTCACGCCTGACAATCCGGAACAGTTTGTGGCCGCATTAAAGGAAATCGTCGGAGCCTGACGGGTCTCGCTAATCTATCGTCGTTTCCTTTCGTACGTAATCCAAGGAAAGTTGAAAGGGCAGCTGATATGGAAAAAAGACAACTCGGAAAAAGTTCTATTCGTGTGGCACCACTCGCTTTCGGCGGAAATGTATTCGGATGGACAGTGGATCAAAATAGATCATTCGAACTTCTGGATGCGTTCACGGCAGCTGGTTTCGAATTAATTGATACGGCTAATTCCTACTCGCGTTGGGTACCGGGCAACAAAGGAGGAGAATCCGAAACTATAATTGGAAACTGGATGAAGAGTCGTCACAACCGCGACAAAGTGATCGTTGCGACAAAGGTCGGTTCCGACATGGGACAAGGATACAGGGACATTTCAAAGAAACATATTCTATCTGCCGTTGAAGATTCTCTGCGCCGGCTTCAGACCGATTATATCGACTTGTACCAGACACACTGGGATGTCGAATCTGTCCCGGTGGAGGAAACCCTTGAGGCCCACGCGCAACTCGTGAATGAGGGGAAGGTCCGCTTCATCGGCGCGTCCAATTTTTCTAAAGAGAGGCTGCGTGCAGCTCTCGACGCGAGCAGGATACATGGATTTCCCCGCTACGAGTCTCTTCAGCCGTCCTATAATCTGTACGACCGTCAGGAGTTCGAGACGTCGCTCCAAAAACTCTGCCTGGAAGAAGGCCTCGGCGTGATTAACTACTATTCTCTCGCCAGCGGTTTTCTCGCAGGGAAGTATCGCGCTGAATCGGATCTCGGAAAGAGCCCCCGCGGAAGCGGAATCAAGAAATACTTGAATGAACGAGGGTTCAGAATTCTCGCCGCGTTAGACGAGGTATCGAGTCAATACGGTTTGCCGCAAGCCGCAATCTCTCTAGCGTGGCTCACCGCAAAACTGGCCATAACGGCTCCCATCGCGAGCGCGACAAGCATTTCGCAGCTGGATTCCCTGATTGCAGGCGTAACTTTACGACTGAGCGAAGAGGCTATGGCATTGCTGGACAACTCCAGCTCTTACGTCTGACTCCCCCCATGACACCGGCCGGCACATAGTTAATCTCACGGATATCCGGTTCTGCAATGCAACATTACATTTCGCGGATCTCACGATACACGTGTGTAATGTCTGGAACTCGCTTCTGTAAAATCCCCTTTGATTTCTGCAAATAATTCGATATGCCCGGCACATCTGTTGATCCATCCCCACTGCGAGAATAGTTTTCCCGGAAATATTCTATGGAAAAACAGTTACGACGGGCTTACCGTCTTTCTTTTCAGCTAAGTGATGCACAAAGGCATATGGCCATTCGCGGAATTCGCAATCCACGGAAGGCAAGCAGGGCGACTCAAGAACGCGGGTTGTTCTCGCCAATGATCGAAACACCAGAGCGTTGCATGTAGTGGAGTGTTTTGTCGTAGGACGTGAGGCTGTCTCAAAAGAGGCATCTATTTAGATCTAAGCCTCTCATAACACATCCCGGTAATTTAGCTTCAACTTATGAGGATGCGCTGTTTGTGGCCGTCCGATCCTTCGGATGGCTACTTTTCGGAGCCTCACGCAATGTAGTAAGGCCCGAATCTGGGAAGAAGGCATTCCCTCTACGTAAGCACCTGGGCCAGCATGGCGATGTGGAGCCACTTCTTAGAAAGTCGGAGGGCAAGACAGAATGTTGAAAAACAAATCAGCTGAAACGACCCGCGAAAATGTATGCGCGGAAGACCATTGCTCCCTTTTCCTGGAATCGTCACTTTCCGGTTTTTTCATTATCCAGAATAATTTGTTCCGGTATGTAAACCGGACCTTCGCTAACATGTTCGGATACGATCCTCACGAGATAATCGACAAACTCAGCCCAATTGAGCTGACGGCGCCTGAAGATAGAGGTCTCATCACGAAGCTACTTAACTATTCTGCCAAAGGTAGGTTCAAAGAATCGGAAAGGGTCATGCACGCTTTCAGAAAAGACGGAGAGAAACTTGAGATCGTTTTTCGAGTTAACATAGTAAAGCACCGCCAGCGACGGATGATTATCGGCACCACCATGGATAGGACCCATATAGCTGAGGAGGAATACCGGTTCCAGCGGCTCCTGAGCGAAGATATTGCAGCATACTACGTCACAGACAACCACGGAACAATCAGCGACTGTAATGAATCGTTTCTCAGGCTTTTTGGTTTTCCATCTAAGATGGAGGCCGTCGGACGTCCGTTCTCCTCACTCTTTCCTGCCGTCAGCCTCATAGACAACTTTCTGCAGATCCTCCGTGAGAAAAAATGCGTGCTTAACCACGAAGCGGAATATGTGAAGCAGGATGGCACCAGAGTGTATGTCGTTGAAAACGCATTTGCAGAAATAGACCTGGACGGAAACCTGAAAACCATTCGCGGGTATTTGCTTGATGACACAGCCCGAAGAAAGGTCGAGGGACAACTGTACCAATCTCAGAAGCTGGAAAACCTCGGCACCCTTGTCGGCGGGATCGGGCATGACTTCAACAACCTTCTCGCAATAATATCGGGGCACACAAGTGTAATCAGCAGGGCTCAGTTCGACCAGGAAAGATTCGAAGCGAGCGTAGAAGCGATCAAGAAAGCGACGAAGCGAGGAGCTCATGTGGTGAGGCAACTTCTCACGTTCGCCAGGAAGGTCGATCTGGTTACCGAATCGGTGAACACCGGAGAAATCGTCGATGAGATTGTCACCCTCTGTAGGGAGACGTTCAGTGAAAAAATCACATTCTCGATCGAAATTCAAAAAGGACTCCCTACAATCCATGCGGATCCAAACCAGTTGCACCAGGTCCTATTGAACCTCTGCGTGAATGCCCGCGATGCGATGCCTGCAGGAGGAACGATTAATATCTCCGTTTCCAGGATCAGTCAAAACGCACTCAACGATGACTTCGACGACGTCGAATCGCAGGAATATATCCAGATAAAGGTTACCGACACGGGTGTGGGTATGGGTATGGACAACGAGACCATGAGCCACATATTTGAACCCTTCTTCACAACCAAGAAACATGGACAAGGTACCGGACTGGGACTTTCCGTCGTATACGGCATAATAAAATCCCATCATGGCTTCATCGGTGTAAAAAGCAAGCCGCACCAGGGTACCACTTTTTCAATTTACCTTCCCATCCCTCTTCAACGGATAGAGGTAACGGACGTTTCTCCCGAAATACTCGAAACCATCGGTGGCTCCGGGGAGACCATTCTGGTAGTGGAAGACGAAGCCCAAATCAGGGACTTCGTGGAAAATACGCTTAGATATTCAGGCTACAACGTGCTTTCGTCTTCTGACGGACTCGAAGCTGCGGAAGTGTTTGCCCGGCATGAATCCGATATAGACTTAGTTCTCCTCGATATGGGACTTCCCAAAATGAGCGGCGCCGAACTCTTATCAATTTTGAAAAGGCTTGCCCCCGACCTAAAGGTTATTGCCGCGAGCGGCTACCTCGAACCCGAGCTCAAAGCTGAAATATTCGACCAGGGTGCGATTGATTTTCTGCCTAAACCGTACATGGCCTCCGAACTTCTAAAGAGAATAAGCCGCGCTTTGACCCAGCAGATTGAGTAGCCATTCCGACGAACGATAGGCAAAGGCAGAATACACTATTGGCCGCTCACATGAAAATTCCGCAGCTAACCCAAGTTCGACGGTAGTGGTACAGAAGAAATATTTTTTGTGGCAATTTGATTTGGATAAGCGGATGAGGCTGGAAAAGTCGATGTAGTGCCGACCTTC
>JAJZVO010000084.1 GCA_021845665.1 Bacteroidota bacterium
TCAGATCCAGAGGTGGACGGCTACGGCGTTGTTGGAAGCAGAGAGAAAGTTCAGAAAGATAACAGGATATAAATCGATGAGTGTACTGGTTGCTGCGCTCGACGAAGAATACAGACGAAGAACACTTCACACCAAACAATTAGCAGCATAGATTTATGCCTCAGAGATACTCTGCCTTGGGAATTTCAACGGAGAAAGGGGCATCATCCGAAGGCATGACGATTTGTTTGGAGCTCCGTTCCCGACTTGTCGGGATGCCTGTAAGACGTCGAGACGGCTTCCGTGGAGGCGTCTTTCTGGCAAGGAGCGAACGATAAAAGCCTTTGCTGAGTAACGAGAGAATCGAGAGACGAAGCTATGGCTTTATCGAATTACAATCGGCATGACTGAACCTGTTGCGGGCATCGTGTATGATTCTTTTTCTTGCGAACGCAGACGCTGGCAGCCAATCCGAGAAATACCCCTTCTTCCAAAGGACAGCATGGAGCATGGTGCATGGGGAAAAGTTTGTTTAGGAGTGGAATGCCTTCACATCATGGACGGGGTGAATCAAGATCTTATCGAGAGAGGGAGATTATTTCTCGGTGGGCCGGCAGCGATCAAGTGAGCTTGTTCGAGTGGGTGGGTGGGGATATAAAAGCAGGCTGACGAATTCTTTGATCGGCAGTCCTTCTTCTCGGAATCTCTGGGAATAGTCGGCAGGAAGGATGCCATGTGTGATGATGTGGTGGATAGGGATAAAACTGAGGTGAGCACTGAGCATGTGAGCGAACTTGAGCACGGTGGTCGAATGTCTTGTGAACAATGAGCAGAATTCTATATCATCTCGACAAAGGAACCACCCCAAGGATATGGGCTTAAGGAATGAACCATGTTTGATTTGGCTCGATGCCAAATGAAGGCAATGAAAGTCTTCATAGTATTTACAAATGAGCCTCATCGTAGCTAAGTTCTTGACTGAAGTATTTTTTCCTGAACCGGAGTGCGACGTTTACGAGAGTGATCAGAACTGGTACTTCGACGAGTGGACCGATCACGGTAGCAAACGCCGCCTGTGAGTTTATTCCGCGAAAGGCTGCTGTCACGTAAATCCCGCGCCAGCAACAACCACGTACAAATATGGACTTTGTTGCTGGTTCATTCTGCCACTGCCAGCAATCTTACTTCTTCTATCCCCCGCTTAATTGATCGCTCGGACAATTTTCCGCCCGATTGGATAACCCTCCCATTAAGCGTCACAACGGGCACCCGAATCGCTTCGCGCTGGATTGCATCCAGTATCTCTTTATACTCAAATGATTCCGGCGAAAACACCTCTATCAATTTCATTGTGAATATGTCGCCGAACCTATCTTTTAGCTTTTTCGAAATCAAATCAACAGCATACTGCCACCCCTTTTCATAGCTGCATGCACCGACCGGCATAACAAATACTTTTATGTCAATTCTTTTCTCCGTCATCATTACAAGTCTATCTAATTGCTGGAACAAGGAGCACTGATACGTCGGCGCTTCTCGAAATATTGTGGCTGACACTCCCCAGGAATAGCTCGTTGATGAAACCGCGTCCTTGACTCCCCATCACAACTAAGCAGTAATTCTTTTTCGATTCATTCAATATTTCTTGCGTCGGATTTCCATACGGAATTTTGATCTCGACGACGGCCCCTTTTTTGACCAGCTTCTCTTTCAACATCTCCAAGCGTTCGGTATCGATTTTATTGAACTCATCGAGCTTGTGCTCAAGATGTTTCTCGATCTTACTCTTATCCTGCACGTGCATAAGAGTTACATTCTTGCAGCCGTCGTCCACAATATGCTCGACGTAATCGAAAGCCCTCTGAGCCGTGTCTGAAAAATCGGTCGGATACAGGATTCTTTCTTTGAAGGTCTCACAAAAGGGCTCCACGCACTTCTCGCCCCTTGTCTCCGTCACTTTAGTCCTGATTAGGAGCAGCGGCTTTTCATGGCTATGCAGGATTTCTGAGGCTGTTCCGCCAACCCTGAACAACAGATGGCTTGCCGCAGTTTGGCCTTGCGAACCAATCACGATTAGTGACACATCCTTCTCCTTAGAAACCCGCTTCACCTCTTCGGACGGGATGCCAGGGGCTATCTCGATCTTAGTGTTGAAGCCTTCTGTTTCGAGTATGCTTTTCTGCTTCATCAAGGCAGGCTCGACCTGATTCGCGATGACGTATTTCAATGAGTCCAGGTATTTCAAGCCTAACGCATAGAACAAGATTACTTCTTCGACGCCCAGCGACTTGAATCCTTTCATACAAGTTATAACACTATCGGAGACCGGCGATAAATCCGATGCTATCAAAATTTTTTTAAACATTTTTTCTTCCTCCTATGATTTAATTTTCAGAATCAGCCAAAGGCAAAATTTTTCTATTACTTTCTAAAAAATTTCTGAATTGCATTATAATCTTAGCAATAATTAACAGTAATGGTAATTCAACAATAGGTCCTAAAATAATAGCCATATAAACCAATGGACGCCCGGGGAAAGCAGCAACTGCTACCCCAATCACTGCTTCGGAATTTCGTGCTGTTGTTGTAAAAGCCATTGTTACTGTATCCGCATATCCAAGATTAAATATTTTCCCTATCAGAACTGCAAGTAAGAAAAGCACAAAGAAAAAGATTATCAGAAATATTACTAACAGTCCCACTTTATTTATTTCGGAAAGTGTTAGTGATTTTTGCGAAATAAACATACTGAGAATAACCACAACCAACGCCCAGAGTTTAACTTCACCTAATGCCGATTTAAAGTTATTGAAGAAATAGTCTTTTCCTTTTTTCTTAATCATATATTTTTGAATAATAAAACCAAGTACGAATGGAGCCACAAGAAACAATAGAACGCTTCTTATGAGCGCAGAAAAATCAACCGGAATAACTTTTCCGATAAGAAAGTATAAGTAGAGCGGCATTAAGATTATTTGCAGTGTAATATTCCAAGGGAGAAGAGAAATACCCCAAGCCACGTCTCCTTTGGCTATATCGGTAAATATAAGATACCAGCCAATGCAAGGCGTAAGAGTATAAAGAATAGCTCCAACCCAGAAGTCTGGATAATTTTTCAAAATAAGCCAGCCCATTGACCAAGAGAAAAGTGGAATCACAATGAAATTTACTATTATAACAATTGTTGTAGGTTTAACTTTTTTGAAGGCGCTCCCTACATCTTTTATCTCAACCGGCAGCATTACAGCAAGTATAACAAAGAATACACCTATTTCAACTACATAGGTCATCCACGGAAAATCTGTATTTAAGATGTTCTGAATAATAACCCCTAATACAGCAGCTCCAATTAGTATGAAAGGTTTTTCTTTATCTTTTGTTGATAACCGTGCCATATAAAACACTCCTAATTACTTATAGTCTGTTTTGTCAATTCTATGGTTTTGGCATCAGCCCCAACCTGTGCCTCCGGGAAATATTTCTTCTTAAAATAGAGCGCTACGTTCACAAGTCCGATCAATACCGGCACTTCAACTAAAGGTCCTATTACAGTTGCAAATGCAGCCGCTGAGTTTATTCCAAACACTGCAACGGCTACTGCAATCGCTAGCTCGAAGTCATTGCTTCCGGCAGTAAATGCAACCGTTGTGGTCTTCTCGTATGATATTCCCTGTCTCTTCACGAAGAAGAAAGTGACAAAGAACATTATGCTGAAATAAATCCCGAACGGTATTGCAACGCGGATCACGTCAATCGGTAGGTCGACTATCTTCTGGCCCTTGAGCGAAAACATTACAAATATAGTGAAGAGCAAAGCGACTGGAGTGAGAACGGAAATTCTTGGGATAAACTTTTTGTGATACCACTCTTTTCCACTGGCCTTAACAAGTGTGAACCGAGTTATTATCCCGCCCGCAAATGGTATCCCCAGGTATATAAGAACTGTTGCAGCTATCTCCCAAATAGAAACTTTAACGAGAGTTCCTTTGAAGCCAAAAACCGGAGGGAGCACCGTAATGAATACGTAAACGTAAACCGAGTATAGGAGTATCTGAAAAATAGCGTTAAAGGCGACAAGCCCCGCGGCGAGCTCGGAATCTCCACCTGCCAGGTCATTCCAGACCAAAACCATCGCAATGCACCTCGCCAGACCAACGAGAATGACCCCGACGGCCATCTCAGGCTTGTCAGGCAGAAGAATGATTGCAAGGAGGAACATTACCAATGGACCCACGATCCAATTCTGAACCAAAGATATGCTCAGTAGTTTGACATTCTTGAATACAATAGGAAGCTCCTCATATTTCACTTTCGCGAGAGGAGGATACATCATCAATATGAGTCCGATGGCGATGGGAATGTTCGTGGTTCCGCTGCTCATCGAATCCCAAAAAGCGGCAATGCGTGGGAAAACGGATCCCGCTCCAACGCCGAGAAACATCGTTAAGAAAATCCACAGGGTTAAGTAACGGTCGAAGAATGATAATCTCTTAGATACGGTTGACATTACTGTTTTTCTCCATTTCCAGCTACGGACTCGGCCTTAAAGTCGCCTGCCCACTCAATAATTGCTTTCTTTATCGCGTCACGAACCCTCCTTGTGCCAGCCAGTATTTCTTCATTTGTGCCGGTCAGGGCTGATGGGTCCGCGAAGCTCCAGTTGAGTCTCGTGCAAATGCCGGGAAATATCGGACATCGTTCCGCGGCTTCCTTGTCGCAGACAGCGATTACGTAGTTGTAGATCCTTCCCTCTTTGAAAAGGTCGAAAACGCTTTTGGTTTTGTTTCCGGCGATGTCAATCCCATCCTCTCGCATCGCCCTTACGACGAAGAGGTTGAGTACTCCCGGCTCAAGGCCTGCGCTCTCGACGTCAAATAAGTCGCCTGCAAATTGTTTCAGGTATGCCTCAGCCATCTGGCTTCTGGCGCTGTTGTGGACGCATACAAATAGTACTTTTATCTTATTCATATCAGCTGCCTTTGCGGACAAGTTGTGGTTACCCGGAAATCCTTCGAGCTCCCTGTTTCAGCTCCTTGGAATAGAACTCGTGAAATTCGGTCTCGATCTGATCACGGATCTTTCGGAAAACTGACAGCACCTCCTCTTCGGTTCCGGTGGCTTCAGCGGGGTCTTCAAAGCCCATGTGTAAACGGTGCTCGACCTTCCCCGTGAAGAATGGACATGTCTCCTTTGCGTTATCGCAGACCGTAATGACATAATCGAAAGACTGCGACAGGAATTGCTGCACGGTTTTTGTGTTGTTTGCAGAAATATCGATCCCGACTTCCTTCATTACCTGGACTGCCTTCGGGTGAACCCTGTCCGCGGGCTTCGTACCGGCGGAGTATACTTCGAGGTTCTTATCGAGTGATTTCAGAAATGCTTCCACCATCTGAGACCGGCAGGAATTACCTGTGCAAAGAACGAGTATTTTCATCAGAGCTATCTATCCTTATCGCTAGTTAGATTCTAACTGTTTTGGTGGACATTTCACGCTTCCATAGGAGCAGAAAACACAACAATCGCCCGGCAATGGCTTGAGAAGTGTGTGGCAGTTTTCGCAAACATATAAATGTTGACATGCGTCCGTCGGCATCGTCTCGGCCTTCTTATAACCACAGCCTGGGCAAGTGATGACCGAAGTCAGCTCAGCTTCATCTCTGCCCATTTCGCCCCGGGGATTCATTCGTCGACCCGCATACTTGCTGAACCGAACATCTCGTCCGCGGCTCGCCTGATCATTTGAAGTCCCATGATTTCAGATTCAAGAAGCGGCATTACCGTAACCGGCAGTTGAAATCTCTTTTTAATCTCTCCAAGATATTTTTCCTGCATCGTCCTTCGCCTGATGAAGAATTCGTTCGTGCAGTATTCCGGCTGGAGAACCTGATTAGCAACTACGAACTGAGTCCGGATCCCTGCTTCTTTCAAATCAAGCATGGCTCTGTAAGCTTCAATTACCGGTGTTGATTCCGGGTAAACCACGAAGGAGAAAACCGACCTGTCCGGGTCCTTCATCCTCGCTATTATTCTGTCGAATCTCTTCTGTGTGACCGATTTTGCCTCTGCACTCTGTTGGTTCGTTGTAACCATGAGACTTACCTGGTCGCCGTAATCGAACGGTAGTTCGAGAAGTCTCAGCGTATGGCCGGTCGGGGCGGTATCGAAAACGACGAAGTCATATTCATCGCTTTCGACGTAGGTCATGAATTTGTCAAACGCGGCCATCTCTTCGGTACATGGAGACTCCAGCTCTTCCTTTATGGCGACAAGCATATCTTCGGAATACTTCGACCTCGACTCTTCAAGGATTCTGTGCTTGTATTCTTCGGTGGCTTTTTCCTGATCCACGATCACCGACCACAGGTTCTTGATACCTTCAACGGGTTTTATCTGATCGGTGATCTCGCGCTCAAGTACCTGGCCGATATGCGATGCCGGGTCGGTCGTCAGAAGGAGCGTCTTAAACCCTTCCGATGCAAGGTGGTACGCAGTGGCGACAGAGACAACGGTCTTTCCGACGCCCCCCTTCCCCGTAAAGAAAATCGCTTTCGTCTTTCCGTTAGGCTTGATTATTTCCGAGATGGAGTCAGAATTGAACCGGCTAAATGTTGCGGCTGACGCGACACCGCTTCCGATCGAATAACTCTGCTTCCCGGAATTGTCAAACAGGTCTTTTTCTATATTCAAGAGTCTTCCGATGCCCTTGATCTCGCCGTCGCGCTGGTACATCTTCCGTGTCTTCAGTGCGAGCTTGCGCCCGATCTGCTCTATATACTTCTTCTGCATCTCAAAACGGCTTTTGAAGAAAGGATGCTCACATACTTCTTCGGGAAGAATACCGTTGATGATGAGTTCAATGTTTTTGACGCCGATTTCCCTGATCTCGTGTGTGGAACGGAGCGTCTCATAAACTGATGTTTCTTCTGGCTGGAGAACAAATACGAATGTAGTGCTCTCAGGGTCGGCCAGGAGACGCGTTGCCTCATCGTACTTCGCCTTGTTTTCCTGTATTGAAGCGACAGGACCTATGCAGGTGTTGCCGCTCCCTTTTGCTGAGTCTTCAATATGTTTGCTCCAATCGACGGGCAACTCAAGGAGGCGGATCGTGTGGCCTGTCGGTGCAGTATCGAATATCACGACATCGTATACCGCGCTGTCACCGTCCTTCTCAATTGTCATGAAATCTACGAAGCGGTCGAACGAGGCGATCTCCGTTGTGCACGGGGAATTGAATTGCTCTTCGAGAACTGACATGACAGAATCGGGCATGACGACGCGCATAGGAGCGAGTATGCGTTCACGATATTCTTCAGTTGACTTGTCAGGATCGATTTCCATCGCCCACAGGTTCTCGATAATTGGGGTTATCCTGTGGCCGATCTCGGTCTCGAAAACGTCGGCGAGATTTGAAGCTGGATCGGTTGTAACGATTAATGTTTTCTTTCCTTCACGGGCGTGGTGGAGAGCCGTGGCACACGCCATGGTGGTCTTGCCCACTCCGCCTTTTCCCGAGAAGAAGAGATATTTCGTATTCGACATCTCATTTTTCCTTTTATTAAAAAGATTTATCGCAAAGTGCGGGCGCAGATGAATTACGAAGTCTCGCTTTGAGAGGCGGCCTCGGCTTCTTCAAGAAGCTGTAGAAACATTTTCTTTGTTCCTTCCGCGTCCTTGACCTTGCAATGCTCGACAAGCTGGTAAGGGTTCACCGCAACACCGTTCACGATGATTCCGGGAGACGCAAGTATCCCATATTTCTTCGCGAGCTCGTCAGCTTCTTTGTCCTCTCCGAGATAAAACACTTCAAATGACATCTGCTGCTGTCCAAGGAATCGGACCACGACGTCACTTTTGCGGCATTTCCTGTTTCTGATGATTACGATGCGATGATCGAGGTCGATTGACATTGGCTAACCCAGTATTAAAGTTTTACAGTGAATCATCTTTTGGCTTCCGCATATGATTTCATCTCTTCATACGTCGGATAAGCTTTCTCCTTGACGACCTTCCCATTTGCTATCGTGATGGGAAGCACCTCGACTCCGTTCTTCTTAAGCAGTTCCATGATATCTTTATTCTGCATGAATTTTGGTCCCTGCTGACTTAGAAGGTACCTTTCTATTTTCAACTGTCCGTCATATTCTTTTTGAAGCTTCAAGATCGCCTCATTCACATTGAGAAGTGCGGGATCTATATTCGGGCCGCAAAGTCCGGTTGGACAGCACATAGGCGGATCGAAGATTTCTATTTTTGTCGTTTTAACATCTTCGGTGGTTTGCATCTTCATTCTCCTTTGATTACTCAGCAGCAGTTTCCTCCGCCGCAGCACCCGCCGCCGGACGTACCTGATTGTTTTAGAGACTCACCAGTCACAATCGAGAAGCCGCCGAAGAGCTGCTCGACTTTCGGGCTCCCACAGCTCTCACAAGCGAGGGTCCCTTCTTTCTCCTTCTTTTCCTTTTCTGAAATACTCGAGTTTAGCTCGAATGTATATCCGCAGTCTTTGCAGTGATATTCATACGTAGGCATTCTTGTTCCTCCTCACTTATTTTGTGGTTCGTTAGAATTAGTGGTTTCCATTTCTCGCGACACGAGATCTGTGAAAAGCTTCGCCATGTCGCTCCTTGGTCGTTCTTTTATGGTCAGCCCGATTGTCCCCGCCTCCTGAATAGCTTCGATGGGACACCCGAACTTTCGAGCTTCCGCGAAATGATAACGGAGACACGGCATGCAGTTCGCGGCGACGGAAGCGGCCACCGAGATCAGCTCGCGCGTCTGGTCGTCAAATTTGAACTCCTCGTTCACACGGTGACTCCCTTTTTGCGCATGAGTTTCTGCAATTCCTTTTGAGGCACGAAGCCGACAACACACTTCCCGGCTTCCCGTAGTGCAAGACGCTTCTGTAAATTGTCCAGGTCTGAACCAAAAGGCTCTCCCGAGCAAAAATCATTTACGAAACCGAAGAGGACTTCGTTGACCTGGTCCTCCACTTTTGGGTGGTAGTATCCCCACGTCCCGTTTCTATCTACTTCTACCAGACCTGCCCGGCGAAGCATGACAAGACTTTTGGAGACCTGGTACTGCGGGAGATTCAACGCATCCACGATTTCGCAGACGCAAAGCGACCTTTTCGATGCGACGAGCAGATATGCGACACGCAGCCGCGTCTGGTCGCCAAGTATCTTGAGTGTTTCTGCCTTCAAATTCGCTTCCATGTCTATATGCTCATATTTGCATATAATATATAGAGGCCACTCCCTTTTGTCAAGTCCTTTTGCACGATTATCTACGAGATTCTGGACTCATTGACCAGCACGAGTTCGTTTTCTTTAATGAGCGTCCTGAGAGTACTCATAAACTTCGTAACCTCCTCGAATTTCTCGGAAGTAACCTCAAAGCTCATGAAGCCAGGAGCACCTTCGAGATGTCCCTTGAGCGTTGGAACTTCCATTTTGAAATTCACGATGTCGAAAGGCTTAGCCTCAAGTAATTTGTTCAGTTTGCTCAGGAAGAGCTTTTCCCCGAACTGTCCAGCAACCTCCACTTTCATCCTGGTCTCAAGTTTCGCGATCTTCGCTTCAGCTTCAGCCCTCGCACGCTGCATCTGAATTTTCTCCCGCTTTTCCTTCGCTTCTTTCCTGACGATCCCGAAAATCCGGTGCTCTTTCTCCACTTTCCATATTGTATCCCTGCCGGGGAAGGATATCGATTCCACGGGGCAGACCGTCTTGCAAGTCGAACAACCGACCATGCAGTTGTACGGGCGTTCGACTATCTCGATCCGGTTCTCCTCGTCCTTTTCGAACACCTCCCTGCCGCAGCTTAGATAACACAGGTCGCATCCGATGCAGGAGTCGCTGTCGATCGTAGGGAACCATGGGATTTCTTTTCTTGCCACTCCATGCCATAACTGGTTGCTTAAATCCTTCGCCATGATTGTATCTTTCTTTTTTATGTCTATATGCTCATACGGGCATACAAGATAAGAGATGCAACAGCGGTTGTCAAGAGTTGCTAAGTTCTACCAATTGGAAGACGAGGCAGGCATTCTTTACACAACGTGAAACGCCATTAAGAGAGCCCAAATAGAAAGTCCTCCGCCAAACACCGCAAGTATATCCAGGTGGAACCACCTTACCGCAACAAAAGCCATCGCCGCAAAGACAAACGCCACCGGAACTCTCAACGTCGCTCCGGATAGCTGGAGTATCACAAAAGCTAACATCCCTACGAACGAAGCGAGCACGCCTCCTAAGGCACCCCGAACGAACTTGAAATTTCTTATTCGAATGAAAACTTCTGAGAAGATAAGAGTCATCACGAAAGAAGGGGCAAACATTGCGAACGTCGCAAGCGTGGCACCGAATACGCCACCCATCTTATAACAAATGAAGACGGCGGTTATTAGAAAGGGGCCGGGGGTAATCTGACCGAGCGCGATTCCGTCGACAAACTGGCTCATCGTCAGCCAGTGATGGCCATCCACTACATCCGACTGAATAAGTGGTATGATAGTCGTGCCGTTTCCAAACGCGACGGAGCCTATCTTGAACAGCGACAATGCAAGCGCTCCGACCTCACCTCTGAGTAAGGCTGCAAACACAACACCAGCTATGACCACTCCCGAAACGAGCGCTATCCCAAACCAACGGGGCGCAGCAGTGCCGGGACCAGATTCTGAGAGCTGTGTCTTTGGGGCAGCCGGGCGGATGAAGAGAGCACCAAGTACAAGCGATGCCAGCACGATCCATATGGCATTCAACCTCAATAACAATGCGGCAAACGCGAACAACGCGACGATTGATTCCAGCCTTCCTTTCACCGCGCGCTTGCCAAGGTCGAGTGTGACATTGAAGATAACTCCTATCACCAATGCCTCTAATCCTGCCAAAAGAATGTGTATCCACGCTAAGCTTGCGGCCGCGAAATAAAGAGCCGAAAGCACAAGCATCATCAAAAATGAAGGTAGAATGAAACCGCCGGTCGCCATGACTGCTCCCGGGACTCCACGAAGTTTGTAGCCGACGTAAGCTGTGAAGTCGACCATGATTGGCCCGGGATAAAGCTGCACTAACGCAAGCCCATCGTTCATTTCCTCTTCGCTCATCCATTTGTTCTCGGCTACCACCGACTTCAACTTCTGGAGGATAGCCATACTGAATGCAGTGAGGCCGACGAGAAAATACTCCCAGAAAATCCTGTAGAGAGGAACAGTAGGACATACTGATCTGCCCGAGACAACAATGGCCGGGTCGCTATCGGCGGAAGGGATTTTCGGTGGAGCAGGAGCATCCATTCTATATCCCGTCCCCCCAGAAATACATATATGATTCGAGACTTCCGGGGTATTTCTTTCTAATGTCGCCCATGATATTTTTGAATTCCTTGTTGTCTCGATGCTTCAGGTACAAGACAATTCCTTTTTGAAGTTCGAGCTTTGGAAAGAGGGTACTCCGGGTGAGTCCGTCCGCATCTGACTCAAGAGCACTTAGGGCATCGTCGTATCTTCCTTTGGGAATCAGATACTCGCACAAAGCAAGGCGCAGCATGGCTCCAAATTCCACAGGTGGCAGGTAGCCGTTGAACTTGTAAAACAATTTGCCGCTGTAATCTGTAAAATAGAATGATGGAGTCCAGTACGCAGAATATTCTTTCCTCGCTTCTCTATCCTTAAGAATATCGAGCCGGAGCAGTATGAACCACTCGGTGAGTTCTTTGTCCACTTCGTTGTCTTTGTAAGTTGACTCATAAAGCCTCTTGCAACCTCCGCAGCCTTCCCTTTCAAACTGGAGCATAATGGGTTTGCGCGATTTCATCGATTCGGAACGCGCTTGCCCGAAATCTGTCAACCACATAGGTTTTTCCTTATCTCCCCCAAGCGTTGTTCTTTGGAAATCGCGGCTTGGGCCACCAGTAATATGGCAGCCCAAACCAGGGTACTCGCCAGAATGACTCACGCGAGTCCTTCAATATCTTCGCGTAGTTCGCATCCATCTTATTTCACAAGGCTCATCTTAATAGTCTTCGCAAAGGTGCCTGCCTGTATCCTCGCGAAGTAGACCCCGCTGGCGACTTTTTCGCCAAGGTTGTTGACTCCGTCCCAGTTTACCCGATAGTTGCCTGGCGAATAAGTCTGTCCGTTGACGAGTGTCGAGACGAGTCTGCCGTGCACATCGTATATCGAAAGACTGACCGTCTGCTGGCTCGGCATAGAGAATTGAATATTTGTTGACGGGTTGAATGGGTTCGGATAATTTTGGTCAAGCTTGTAATTGGAGGGCAATCCGCCTGTCTGCGCTACCGAGGTCTCCTGATGCGTTGTCTCATGACATTGACGGCATTCCATTTTCCCTTTGGTGCTCGGTTTGTCCGCCGACGACTGAGTGTGGCAGTACTCGCAGGCGGCAATATCGGCTGGCGGGACATAGAGCGCCATGAACCTGTTATTGTAGTGGTCGTTCAATATCTGAACAGCATAGGCTGCTGTATCTCCGACCAGACGCGCGCATCTCTCCGCGCGGTTAGGGTCACCTACTGCGAAACCTGAAGCGGCAGACCACAGGCTTACGGAAACGTGGCACAATGGGGAGCCGCTTGCGTTTTGAGCAAGCGAGGCACTTATCTTGTTGACGCCGTACTTTTTCTCTATCCCGTAATAGTTACTGATGTCAGTCGGGAGTTTCGTCTGTGTATACCAGCCTATGAGCTCAGAAACGAGAGTGTCTGTCGTGGGCTTGTCGCAAACCAGAGATATGGCAGCGGAAGCACCGTTAGGCGCCCCGCAGAGTGTTCCCCATTCTGCCCCGCCGCCATGTCCGAAGTACATCAGCTGTGGCGGAATGGAGGTGTATGGATCTCCGACCGCCTCTTTGAGAGCCTGCACTATAGCGCCGAACGCACCGTAACCACAGCCGCCTCCGTTTGTACTGTCGTAGAAAAGATCGTGGCCGAGAATTCTGACATGCTCAACATCGAGCTGTTTGTACGGCCAAGGCCACGTTGCATCGGCAGGGCTGGCAACGCCCTTGTTACGCAGGAGCAGGTTGATGCCCGCACCGCCGACGGCGATTCCTGCCGCATACTTCGCAGACTTGGTGAGAAATTGTTTACGTGTTAATTGTTCAGTCATGGTGTTTCTCCTTCTCTTGCGAATTTAGAGTTGCATACCTTGCCCTGAGGAAGGGTCACTGATAACATTATATATATTTACTCTTCTTAAATCTGGAAAGACCATGAAACGCGAGAACTCCCGACCACCTTTTTCGTCATATCGACTCACGGTCCCGGTTGTTTAGCCGTGGCACTTTTAACGGCATCATTGAGTCTTACCGCCCTCTTCGAATATGCTTTGAAAACATTCTTCGCTCTCGAACGGTGAATGGCCTGACGATCAAGATATTGAAGGTTCGCGACAACCATATCGAGCATGGTGCCGGGAAAACCAAGTACCGCTTCGCCGGCTCGAACATCGGTAGCATCTCTGCAGCCGTAACAGCCGTAACTCATGTTAATTCTTTGCGATAGATGAGGAAGGACAATCGCATCTGCACAGACCGCTTGAAGAATACTTGTGCTGAAGTCCAGCCTGCCGCCTCCGTCGTTAAGATACGCGAGGGCAAGCCACATCAGTTTCTCGACATCATCTTCAACCGTAACAATGTCAGGGGTTTCTGAGAACGCAGCGAGTGGCTTGAATTCGAAGGCGCGGAATTTATTCGCTTCGAGTCTCGGCATATTCTCCATTACCCTGATGGCGGAGCTGTTATCTTTGAAAATGCCGTAGCCGCAAAGCATTGAACCATCCTGCAGATTTTTCGGAAGCAGTCTCAGCCCAAGCGCGGCAGCCGCTGCAGGGCATGAGATATTTTCTCGTGTAATGAAAATCCGCCTTCCTCGCCGGGCCTCCATTACCGCTTGACAGGCGCGGAAGTCGCCAGCCTGTTCTATCTCCGCAGGTAAATCTTTATGAAATTTTACACCCACCGGTTTGTGCGAAAGTCCGAGGATGTTTTTCATTAAATCGGATTGTTCTTCTGCAACAGTCATATTTGTTCTCCGTTACAATAGTATGTGCCTTGATTCCGGTAGCAGCTTGACTATTGGTGCTGTTCCATCTTTCGTAGAGTGCCTACTGGACAAATGTCGTAGAGTGCTTCCATGCCCAACGACTCCGCCTTTTCAATTGTTGCTTTGGACCACGATCCAGGAGGAAGCCAGACAAGATTCGGGTGTTGGTTCAAGATCTCCCCAATCATTTGTTCGGCATTCTGCGGCGACAGCACGACCAGCACGACGTCCGGTTTCTCCGGCAGCTCTGTAAGTGAGGAATAGCATTTCTGATCTTCAATTTTATCGTACTTCGGGTTTATCGGATAGACTTTGTACCCGGCATCCAGCATTGTAAACATTAGCTCATAGCTGTACTTGAGCATGTCCTGAGTAGCGCCGATTAAAGCGAAGGTCTTCTTTGTTCTCAGAATCTCTTCAGCACGGGTCTGTTTGTCAATTTCCTGAGTCATCTCAGCATCCCCTTCACTACCACATCGACAGCTTCATCTTCGTCGAGTCCGCGGGCCATCAGGGTTTCGACCTGCTTCTTATCGACACTTCCGATTGCAGCTTCATGCGTAAGCTTCGCGCGATCGTCAACGACAAGGAGTTTGGGTACCGCGCTCACACGCGCTTCCTTCCCTTTTATAATTTCCACGCAATCGACATGCCCTCTCGCGTTGGGCGCATTGCCGACAGCTTCGCCGATAACTTCGCTGACACACCGGTCCGTGGCAACGATGCGGCTCTTCGCGAGCCCACGGGAATTCTCTCCGTTCAGGAACAGCGACTCTTTCACGAGCACCCTGTCATCGCCTTTGCCATAAACCTTCGTGTCGAACTCGCACACGGCGTTTTTTTCAAGTGTCCCCTCGTAATCAAGATCCAATTTCCCAACGGCGCCCTTTATGAGCTTAAACTCGCTGCGCAGCTTCCCTCCCTCTTCCACGATGGCTTTAGTCACCGGCAACACTTCAATCCCGCCGTCCTTGCCATGATAGTGAGTCTCCGCATAATTCATCTCGGCGTTCCTGCCGACGCGGATCTTCGAATCCATGATATGCCTGAGCTTAATGGCGTTGGGAAACGAGCAATGCGCGATGAAGTTGACCTTGGCGCCTTCACCGATGTCGAATTCCGAAACGATTTTCTGAACCCCTTCTGCCGGGATAACACCGAAGCAGAGGTGCACAGGATATTTGACCATTGTCCCCGGCTTGACGACGATCTTCGCCTTCACACCGTTTTCGATTTCTTCTCCTGAGATGTTGACACCGGGTATGCTGTTCTGAAATAAAATCTTATGATGGCTCACCACGAGACTGGCAGTCTTTTTGTCGAACAGGTCATTTGGATTGCCTCCGCTCGCTTCGTAGGCTTTTGCGATAGCCTCGAATTCCTTGGAGTAATCAACCATTGTGAATAACCTCCTCAGCAGGCTTGTTTACATGCGGACATTCTTCGCAATGGTTGCGGAAGAACTTGGCGACTGCCACAGGCTCGCCTGTTTTAACGACTGTTCCGTCGCAGAGAGAGGAAGCCCTGTCTGCGATTGCAGCAACCTCCTCATGGTGGGTAATCAGAAGTACTGCGCTGCCGGTTCTGGAGAATGTTTTAATGACGTCGACGATGTGGTCGATTGAGAGCGAATCGATGCCGGAGTCAGGCTCGTCGAGGATTGCCAATTTGGGTTTCATGGCGAGTACCGATGCCAGCTCGATGCGTTTTCGCTCCCCGCCGCTGAGTGTTCCATCGACCGCACGGCCGATGTAAAGCTCGGGAGCGAGTCCAACCTTGAGGAGACACTCGCGCGGGCTAAGGAAACCATCTCGCGAGAACTTATTGCTTATCCTGAGATACTCTCCAACGGTGAGTCCCTCAAAGCGAGCGGGTTCCTGCCAACCAAGAGTGATGCCGCGCTTCGCGCGTTCATGGATAGGTAAATTGGTGATGTCCTCACCGTCCAATAATATTTGGCCGCCTTTTACCTGGTATCCGTTCAGCCCCATGATCACGGATGAGAGGGTAGATTTACCAGTGCCGTTCGCCCCCAGAATACTATGTATTTCGCCCTTCCGTACTTCGAGGTTAAGATCGTGAAGTATCTTCTTGCAGTTTATCGTCAGTTCTATGTTGGTTAAGTTCAACATAATGTTCTCACAAGGTTTTGACTTTTCACATCACCATGCACCATCGGCGCTATCGGGAGGAGTCCACGGCTCGTCCAGGACTTTCACTTCAACGTTCTTCACACCCGGAATTGCTGCGATGGATTGGCGGGCGCCTTCGACTATCCAGTTTGCCAAAGGGCAGCCCGGTGCTGTAAGGACTAAATCGACCGCAACGCGCTCGTCCGAAATATCGATGCGTCTGATCATGTTAAGCTCGATAAGGTTGGCACCAATCTCAGGGTCAACGACGGTGGCTAACGCAGCTCTAACTTCATCTTCGGTAGTCATATTTTTTGCTAATCGTGTGTAGTGCCGTGGGCCGCTCCCTAACGTCAGATGGCGCGGCCCCGGTAAGTCAGCGTGGCGCAGGCGTGGCAGTTTTCTGAGGCGCATACTTCGCTCTTAATTCTCTGAGCTTCTCGATAAGATCACGCTTCTCAGGAAAAGTGATTGCGTCCGATGGACACTGTGTCCCGCAGGATGAACAACCGACCACACAGTTGTATGGATTAGCAACTACGGTGTGAATGTCGTCGATTTTGAAAACATCGTTGCTGCAAAACTCTATGCAGACGTTGTCGTTTAGACACAGGTCGGCGTTGATCGTCGGATACCAGGGAATTTCCTCTCTAGAAGCCGGGCCGAAAACCCGTGTTTGTGAAGGCGAAGGCGGCAGCCGTGGGTTGTACCGGTGGAGTCCGTAGGCTCAAGCGCCATTGACTTGCTGTGGAGCTCAGGGATGTTGTGGCGGCAA
>JAJZVO010000019.1 GCA_021845665.1 Bacteroidota bacterium
CCTGCATCGCTACGTACATCTTGTAGACGCTCGCGGGATAGATAAACTCGCTGTAATGAACGCCGCCGAAGACTGGCTGCTTTCCGGCAAGGTCCACAACGGCGAGCGAGATAGTTTCCGGGCCGTCGCTGGTTGTGAAAGTGCTGTCGAGACCGACCGATTTAACGATAGCCTGTAGCGAATCGGACATTTCAGGATCTACGGTGAAGTAAGCGGAAACATTTACTTCCTGCGCGCGGGTGACCGGCGCAGCGAAGTAAAGCGTCACAAAGGCCATGATATAGAGTCTCAATACACTCCGTCGCATCTCAACTCCTCCCTTTTCGAATTGGACCCTCATTCCCTATTCAACAAGCTCACAACGGGAACAGTCTTCCGTCATCAGCTCTTTCGATCCGCTGAAGTCTTTCGGCGGTTCATTTCCGACAGTATTATCGACGCTGCCACCCCCACATTCAGCGACTCCATTTTCCCGATCCTCGGTATCGCAACACTCGCGTCACATACCGCGAGGAGTTCCGGGGGAATCCCTGCGGCTTCAGATCCGAAGAGGACCGCACACCGCCGCGGGTATTCAAGGTCGGTATAGCTACGATCAGAGTCTTGTGTTGCGGCAACGACGGAGAACCCTATCGACTTGAGCGCGGCTATTTCGTCGGAAAGCTTCACATCCTGAACAACATCGAGCTCGGTGATAGCGGCCATCGCGGACCTGACAACCTTCGGGTTGTAAGCGTCGACGCTTTTTTCGGAGATGAGGACTCCGTTGACGCCGAACCACGCCGCCGACCTGAGCACCGTTCCTAGATTCCCCGGATCCGATATCCTGTCGAGGAGAATAACGGTCGCATTTCGCTTTGGCCGGAGTCCGGCATGGAGGGTATCTGAAGAGAGTTCGCGGATAGCCGCGACACCAATGACTCCCTGGCTCGCCTCTGTAGATGACAGTTTTCTGAATTTTGTATCGGGCAGCTCCTCAATTTCGATTCCCTTTTCTTCGGCGAGCGTGTGAATTTCGGTCATGAGCGTCTGATTTGCTGCAAGACTGACGATGATCCACCTGATCGCCGCGCTCCCGGTCAGCGCTTCGAGTACCGCCCTTTTCCCTTCGATGAAGAAGAGCCCCTGCTCTTTCCTGCCCGACCGTTCCTTCAGCTCCGCGAGCCGCTTTGTGTCCGAGTTAGTTGTCATATCAATTCGTGGGTATTTGACTCAGCAGAAGCTTCTTCTCGTACACCTGCGTTGCGTCGTTGAGGTACAGCATGCCTGCGAGCTGGTTGCCGTCTCTCACGACCGGTACAGAAGGGACGCCGGCATCGAGCATCAGTTTCATCGCCGAAGAGAGATCCTGGTCATCCTGGACGCTCAGTTTTGTAGGGTTCAGAATATCCTTCACCACGAGAATGTCAAGTAGTTCCTTCACAGCTTCGTCGGTCAACGCCTGCCTGATGTCTCCATATGAAATCGTACCTGAAAGTGTGCCATCATGTCTGATCACCGGAAACACTGTTGTACTGCTCTCCGGTATCATGTCAATAAGGTCCGATAGACGAGTCGATTCGGAGGCGGCCATCAGCTGCGGTTTCATTACTTCGTAGACATGGATCGAGCGAAGGATATTGACGTCTCTTCCGTACACATCAAGCACTTCGCCCCTGAGTTTAAGCCGTACCGAATATATCGAACCGGCCATGTATTTCCTCGATACGTAGGTAGCCATCACGACAGTAATCAGGATCGGCAGGATAGCCTGATAATTATCGGTCATTTCGAACACGAGTATGGCTGAGGCGAGAGGGGCCTGCACGACTGCGCTCGTAACCGCAGCCATTCCGACCAGAGCATATGCGCCGGGAGGTGCGGATATATGGGGAGCGATGAAATTGACTATGCTGCCGAACACGCCCCCGGCCATTGCCCCGATGAACAGCGACGGCGCAAGCGTACCGCCCGCTCCTCCGCTTCCAAGTGTGACGGAAGTAGCGATCGGTTTGAAAAGGAGCAGCGCTGCGAGAAGAAGCAGCGAGTCGCGGCTGTAAAGGGACTGGCTTACCGCCTGATATGTGTACCCGAAGACTCCCGGGAGATAAATCCCGATAATGCCTACGATCAATCCACCAAGAGCAGGTTTCCAGACATGACTCTTGATCGGAAATTTCTTGTGGTCGAAGAATTCCTCAGTTGCGTAAAACAATTTCACGAAGAAGACACCGACGAAGCCTGCACCGATGCCAAGGATGACATAGAAGATGAGTTCCCAGGCGCTCTTCAAGGAGAACATGGGAATTACGAATATCGGCTTGTTACCCAGTATGCTCCGCGTCAGGAAGGTACCGAAGACGGAGCTGATGATGATCGGCGAGAATGACTGCATGTTGAGACTGCCGAGTACGACCTCCATTGCAAAGAGAGCCCCGCCGATTGGGGCATTGAAGACTGCGGCAAGACCGGCCGCCGCTCCGCATCCGACGAGCGATTTTGTCTGCTCCTCATTAAGTCTGAACACCTGTCCGACAATGGAGCCCGCAGTTCCGCCGATTGCGATAGACGGACCTTCGCGTCCGCCTGCGCCCCCGCTTCCGATGGAAATCGCGCTGGTTATCAGTTGTTTGATTCCAACGACAGGACTTAAGATGCCCCCTTTCTTTGCCACGCCGTCGATCACCATCGGAACTCCTTCCCCTCTGACGTCAGCGGCAAGCTTGATTGTTATCCATCCGACTACCAGGCCGCCGAGGGCGGGGACAAGAGGAATAATCATGTACCTTTGCCAACCGCTGAGATCAACAAGGTTCGAGACTCCGAAGAGACCGGCCGGCGCATGAAACAAAAGTTCCTCTACAACGACGATCATCTTGTAGAAGACGATAGCTCCAAAAGCCGCGAAGATGCCGGTTACGACGGCGAGCAGTAGATGTAAAGGCTCCTGGGAAATCTCCGACTTGGAAAACCATTCTAAGAGCTTTTCCTTTATCCTGTAAAAAAAATCCATCTCAGTCCTTGCTTACTTTCATCAACTTTATTACAGAATCAAGAACTTTGGAGACTTCGATCGTGTTAATGTCACCGCCCCTCCCAAGAATGAACCGGTGGTTCTTACCCAAAGGAGCCCACTGCAGCGGATCGGTCGGTCCGAAAAGAGACAGGGTTGACGTTCCGACGGCGGCGGCGAGGTGCATGATTCCCGTATCGTTCGTGACCACAATGTCCATCTGCTTGAGCAGGGCTGCCACGAAAGTGATGGCCCTGTTTCTGACTCTCACGAAAGGTACGGTCATGATCCCGGCAAGCTGGTCTATCGCTTCGTGATCCATAGGACCCTCGGTAATGAATATATCAGCATTAAGTCTATCGTGTAACAGTTCGGAAAGTGCAGCAAACCCGGCGACACCCCACCTGTTGGGCGGTTTGCCCGCTCCCGCATGAAGCGCTACTCTCCTCACGCCCAATCTGCTCACCCGCTCAATCATCGAGTGCACATCAGCGGCTGTTACGGGATCAACAGGGTATTCCAAACCGCCTTCATCGTCGGTGCGAGTAATTCCAAGCGGCTCGGCCACTTTCATGTTCCTGTAGTACTGGTGCGCGGGTGAATTTTCCCAGTCGAGGTTTACGGCGACGTCGTAAACCGATGAGGTACGGTTGGCCTTACTATCGAGCGATCCCGGGCCAAGCTTGTGGTTCGCGTTGACAAAAGATGCCATGATATCGTTCGTCAGAGAAATAGACACGTTCGAAGGGACAATAAGGAGATCGTACTTTCGCCTCAACCTCCTGACAAACTGGAAAAACACCGAAGGATGTTTGTAGAACGCCAGCTTGTCATAATTCAGGAGATCGGTGACATAAGCACATCCGGCTAGCGCCGAAATATTCTGCGGCGAAACGACGACCGCCAGTTCATCGAGGCTGAACTTCTTCCTCAGCGTGCGCAGTAGAGGGACGGTGCATAAGACATCGCCGAACTGGTTGTGCTGGCGGATGACGATCACTTTCTTTATGGAAGCAGGATCGAGGTGGAGCGAGGAAGAGCGGTTGCGTCCGGCAGAGAGATCGGCAAGGATCCTCCTTGCAAGCCGTTTCACCAAGCGCTCGGCCCGCTTTCCGTATCCTTCCCTTTTACTACCGTCGCCTTTCAAGTCCAGCGACTCCTACTTGAGGTCTTCGTACTTCGCATCCTCAATGTTCTTGCGGTCAATCTTTACTTCCTTCTCGCTATGTCGCTGTTTTTCCTGACGTTTTTCGTAGTCACGTATGCCCCTCTGGACCGCGCCTTGGATGGCAGATCGAATGAATCGGTAGAGAGCATAGAAAAAGAAAATCCAGACCAGTGCTTCAAACATTATTTCAGTATCGGGTTATAATATTCAGCTACCTTGCGCGGCCTCAGGATCTCCGACGCAAGATCTTCGAAATCTTTTTCATTGTTTACAAAATCGAGCTGATCGGCATTCACTATGAGCAACGGGGACGATTTGTATCGGAAGAAGAAATAGTTATACGCTTCGTTCAACCCCTGTATATATTCGGCGGAAATACCGAGCTCGAACTTGCGTCCGCGCTTCCTGATGTTGGCCATCAGATGTTCCACGTTGCATTGCAAATAGACGACAAGGTCGGGTTTTGGAATGGTTCTTTCGAGTAAACCGACCAACGTTTCGTAGAGTCTCAACTCATCGTCCTGCAGATTGAGGTACGCGAAGATCTTGTCCTTCTCGAACATGTAATCGCTGACGACAGTCTGCTCGAAAAGGTCCATTTGGGCAAGCTCCTGCTGCTGCTTGTACCTGCTCAGCAGAAAGAACATCTGAGTCTGGAAGGCATAATGCTCGATGTCGTCATAAAATTTCTCAAGGAACGGGTTCTCCTCGAACTTCTCGATCACTGCCCTTCCCCTGAGGAGTTTTGCCAGTTTAAGTGTAAGGGTAGTTTTCCCGGCGCCGATCACTCCTTCAATCGCGATGTGCTTCAGGTCGCTCGTAAGAACTGCGAGGTCGCTCATCGGTTCATCGCCGGATATTCATCCCGGAACCTGCGTACGCCGGAATTATCGGGACATTCCGCGAGAAGCCGGGCGACCGTCTCATGAAAGATCGGGTGTTCGAATTCCGGTGCGATATCGGCCAGTGGCTTCAACACGAAACGACGCAGGTGGGCCCGTTCGTGAGGAATAGTGAGCTTGTCCGAGGAAATGCTGAGGCCGTCATAGAATACAATATCTATGTCAATTTCTCTCTCGCGCCAGCGGCCGCGATGGATCCGCCCCACGCCGGTTTCGACATTCTTTAGAGCCGAAAGAAGCTCCTCCGGCTCGAGTAAAGTGACGATGCCCGCAGCCATGTTTAGGAACGATGGTTGATCGAGTTCGCCCACCGGGTCTGTCTCATACACATGTGATTTCTTTAGCAATCTCACCCGCGCAATTCCAGCAATCGAGTCGATGCTTTTGTTCAGGTAACCGATCCTATCACCCAGGTTGGAACCGAGGGACAGATAAGCCTCAGACTCTTTCACCTGGCCCTTTCCCGGCGCGCGACTCTTCGGTGACGAACTCGACAAAGTCCACGACACCTCCTACCTGAGGAGAACGCTTGCGGACTTTGACTACAACGTGGTCCAGGCATTCAAATTTCTGAAGGATAGTGCTTGCGATCTGCGCTCCAAGGGACTCGATAAGGTAAAATCTCTTTTCGACCACGAGCCCCTTTATCGATTGGTAGACCTTTTCATAGTCGACGGTGTCCTTGAGGCGATCCGATGCGGAAGCTTTTGAGAAATCTCCGAACATGTCGACGTCAACTTCGAATTTTCCGCCCGATGCCTGCTCATTGGTCAGGACACCATGGTACGCATAGAACGTCGCGTTATTTAGGCGGACACATTGCTGCTTCATTGATTTTTTAGAATATATGGTCACGACGAAAACTTTTCAAGGAATGCATTTACCGGAGCCGCCGGCATTTCCAATTTGATCGCACACGGAGAGAGAGACTGAAATGCCATCCCATTCAACAAGGTGCTTATTCGTAAGTTAGTCGCGCTTCATCCAGGTCCTCAAGACGCCTGTATTATACTTATCTTCCGATTCAACCGGCTTCACATCCAGGTAAAGCGCCGGTAATCGACGAAATCATGGGAGAGTTGCCGGTCTTAGGATAGCTTGATGGGGACGAATGGAGAGTTAAGTCTGATAGAGGTGCAGGGAAATACCGGTCAATTATGGCCCGGTCCTCTTTCTTGTTTGAGATTTCTTCACTAATCGGTCATGAGGCTGATTTTCAAGTGCGTAAACTTTGATAAGGAGGAAGAACATGACTATAAGGAGAACGACGATAAGAGGGAGAGCGAAGTTGAATCTATCTGTGAAAGAAGGGATTGCCGAAGCAAGCGAATCGGCAGCTGCATCGAGGACTAATGCAAACATCAGTGAACTTCCGTTGTGATGTACGCCATTACGGTCATGGTGACGAGGTAAACAATAATCGCAACGCCGAACAGAGTAAAGAACGTACTCTTTTCCCCGTTCGAGGCTTTCCGATCTAAGAACGGTACGAGCATCCAGATGATTGCGCCGAGAGTTATGCCACCGAGGCCGATTACATCCGGGAAGGTCCGCAGCGTTTGGAACACGAATAGGAAATACCATTCCGGTTTAATACCGGCTGGCGCCGGGAGGACAGGGTTGACCTTTGCGGCGAGTCCTTCGGGGAAGAGCGCGACGAATGAAATAAGCACGGCAAGCGCACCGGACCAAACCGCCGCCTGGCGCATCATGAAGTTCGGGAAGAGTTTGGTTTCGTCTCTCGTCGACCGCTGAGACAATGGAGTGCTCAGGCCGAGCACTTGGCTGAGGAAAACATGAATCGCTATGATGGTGAGCCACAATATCGGCAGCACGATTGTATGGAGCGTGAACATTCTTGTGAGCGTAGCGGCGCCGACGTCAGCACCGCCGACCATGAGCCTGGAAATGAAATGGCCGACGAAGGGTACGTAGAGCGGCATGCTGGTCCCGATTTTCGTGGCGAAATACGACAGAGTGGTCCATGGGAGAAGATATCCGGTAAACGCCGACGTCAAAATCAGCGCAAGTATTATGACTCCGAGCACCCACATTATTTCCCTTGGCTTCCTATACGCCTTCGTGAAGTAAGTCGAGAACATGTGGACCAGGACGACGGCGATCAGGAAATTAGCGCCCCAGAAATGGATAGATCTGATGAGCCATCCGTAATGGACTTTTTCCATGATGTAACGGACCGACTCATTGGCTTTCACCGGCGTGGGCGAATAGTAAAACGCCAGCATGATGCCGGTAATAATTTGTATTGTCAGGACAAAGAGGGCGAGCCCGCCGAAGTAATACCAGAATGAGTGTTTATGCTGCGGGATTTTTCTTTGTGCAACCCAGGCTTGGACAGGAGAAAAATCGATCCGGTCTTTTAGAAAATCGGCAGCTCGGCTCGTCATCCGGATCAAGCCAGTTGTTTCTTTACCGTCACGTAGATCTTATTCCCCTCGATGTCGACGTAATACACCGGAAGCGGTCTGGTGGCGGGCCCCTTCAGCACTTTGCCGTCGATATTGAAAATACTCCCGTGGCATTCACAAATGAAATTGTCATCCTTCGACTGGAAGGCCACGGTGCATCCCATGTGTGTACACTTGGCGGAGAGAGAGGTATACTTTCCGTCGGGAAGGTGAACCAGCACCGCAGGTTTGTCCAGGAATTTGAAAAACTTTGCCGTGTTGAGTCCCATCTTATCCAGGGTGGTGACGAAAACCTTGTCTACTTCACCCAAAGCAACTGCGGGAGGTGTAAAGAATCGAAGGACAGGATAAACGATATAAGCAGCGATCACTGCTACTCCCGACGTGAGGACGCGATTCAAAAATTGTCTTCTGGATGTCGCCATACAGATTCACTAACAAGAAACCACGTGGTTATCGTTCCGGCTTTTGCGTTTAAAGTGCGGGAAAAGTTCCGCGGGCGACGCAAAACTTGCCGCTCCTCGTTCAGACTACAATATTCAGGCAGCGCGGTCGAATGCTCATTTCGAAGGACTCCACTCTCTCCGGAGGGACTTCGCCGTCGCGATGAATGGAGACGGGGATCTCGCTCTGTACACTTATAAGCTTCGCCCTTGTCATAGTCACTTCCGGATATTTGGCGTGTGTACCAGCAAGCACGCTCGGGATCACCTGTATGACACGTGGGATTGATACATCGGAGACGATGCAGGCATCGAGCAGGCCATCGTCCAAAAGGGCATCGGGAGTGAGCAGGAAACCTCCGCCGGCAGAAATTCCATTCCCGATCGCGGCCAGGTACGTTTTCCCCTCGACGATGCGTTCGTCAAGCCTTATCCGCATCTGAGCAGCCTTGTATCTGTAAAGAGTTCTGACGACCGAATAAAAATACCGCGACAGCCCTCTCAGTCTGTGTACCCGGAGGCTTTCTCTCGCAACTTCCGCATCGAAGCCGATGCCTATCCCGTTCACGAAGATCAGATCGTCGTTGCTTATCGTGAGGACCCCGACGTCCAGGGCCTTTACTTTTCCGGCGATGAGGCGCTGAAAATAGTCATGAAGATTCTTCAACCTGCCCACCGCCCGTATGAAGTCGTTCCCGGTGCCTGTAGGTATGACGCCCATCGCCGCACCAGAACGCAGGGTTCCGGCGGCGACCTCGTTCACAGTTCCATCTCCTCCCACTGCCACGATAATGTCGAACTCGGAGGAATGCTCCCTGGCAAGTTCAGTTGCATGCTGGGGAGCCTGGGTAATTTCCACGTCGAAGTTCATTCCTAATGTTTTCGCCAGCCGAACCACATGAGGAAGGATCCGCCTTGTCCTTCCATTCCCGGATACTGGGTTGACTATGAATTTCACCAATCTCTCGCCCGCTGGTCTCATACGCCCAGTGTTGCCCTTCTTTCTTTGGCGAGACGTATCGTTTCTGCGATACCGTGCCTTATCCTGAATTCTCTGCGATGTTTCAGGATTTCGAATGCAGTTAAAACGCCGAAGACGATCGATACTATGATCCTCGAGTTGTCTCCGACAATCGGAAGTGGCGGCATGAAAGTAAAATTGACGGGGTAAAGGAATTGTGCCAGCCACAACAAGAAAAGGACGATTGCATTCGCGCGCGTGAATTTCAGTTTAGCAAGCGTGGCACATCCGTAGAAAGTCATCATCATGGAAAGCAGTATTTCCTCCCTATGATGTACATCCAAAGGGATCGTGGACACTCTTCCCATGGATACCGAGTAGACGATCGGAATCATAGATACCAGAAGTGTCCACTGGTTTACCTTGCTGCTTATCATATTCAATAGCGCCATCGGTGCCAGTCTAATCGTCCTCGCCCAATAGAACGCGGTGACTTTTTCAGGAAACTCTGAAAGGAAGGGTGCAACCCACTGCACAAAGACAAACGTGCTTATGCCAAATGCGACCGAGACTTCTTTCATGCTGTTGAGGAAGGGATCGGCCACGGCCCACATCGCCAGTCCTCCCACAAGAAAGAGTATGAAGATCACGAGGCCTCTTTTCTTTCCGTTCCGGATTGAGACCAGTGAGCGCGACATAGCCAGAAGGTCTTCCTTCTTTTCCTCTTCTTCTTCAGGAAGGACACGCAGGATATACATATAGAAAATAAACAGAGCACCTAGAAAAATCCCGTCATAAACCTGGAGATCGCGTTTCAAAAGGATGACGATGAAATAGAGAGAAGAAACGAACAAGGCAAGGACCTCGACTATATTCTCAGGCCTCAGGCGTATCGCGTCTATTTTTTTCCCGTTCTTCCACCTCGAGTACAGGTCCGCAGTGATGAAGATCAGCGGCCAACCGACGCCCATAAGCAGCCTGTTGGATCCGGTGAAGTTGGCCATCATGAGATTGATATCTTTTCGCCAGGCGATGACGGCCTCGACCATGAATTCAGGGACAACCTGGAGAAGCGCAACTAGGGCGACGGCCAGTCCCTGGCTTATGCTGAACTCGGCCGCCTCTGCCGCCCAGCTGATGATAAGGGCTGAGACTACGACGTTACTGAAACAGAGGAAAGCGACAAACCCCGCGGTATCGCTCGGAAACATATGCAGCCACACGGAGACGACCACGCTGTAGAGCAACATAAAGATGAAATAGTAGGTATATCGTGATCCCGTCACGAAATATGGTCCATCGCAAAATGCGGGATTCTCACCTGAGCCATATCGTGGTATCCGGGGGGAGACTCGAGGAAGTCGCCGATCTGGTTTAGTATCATTCCGACAGAAGCGACATCTCCCATAATACCATTGTTGATGACGACGTTGACGGGAGGCTCTCCTTCGACGAAGACAGCATCGTATTCGATCGAGGCGTCGACCCGCATCGTCAGCTTGAAGTTGACGACTTCCCGCCCCCCTTTTTCCACGACGACCTCATGTCTCACGCCGACGACATGGTTTCTCGCGACGAACAGATCGTCGCCGTTGTAATCATGATCGGCCAGGACAGGTTGCAGTGTCGAATGTATGTCGTCGTAATTGATACCGAGGTAGTGAGCGACAAACTCCGCAGAATCTGTGAGCCCAATCGGCCCGAAGCGACCTGATCCAGCTCTCTCGAGAAATTCCTGCGATGCCAACCCGACTCCGAGCTTCCTTTGCAGGGCTAATCTGCGGCGGCTGAGGTTGACCATTCTTTCAGCCCTGATGCCGGACACTGAAATGCACGGAGCGGTGAGCATCAAGACAAGGCTGTCCATCACGAAGCCTGGATTGATGCCCGTGGCAAGGAGCCTCACCCTCTTTCGCTTTGCGAGCGCGTCGAGTCTTTTGAAAAGCGCGGGATCACGCCTCCGAAGAAAGAAGAGTTCCTCTGCAGTGGTCATCACGTTGTAACCGAGCTCCATCAAGCGAGCCACCTGTTCGCCGGCCTCCGGCAGGAAGGACCCTGCCGCATGAATGACGACATCGGCTTTCCTGCGTCTGAGGGAGGAAATCGATTCGGCTACCTGAAGATCATAAACCTCTTTTGGTTCCACAAGCTCACCGATATCGACATTTGCCTTCTCAGGCGAATTATCGACACATCCGATCAGTTCGAATCGGTCGCCGTTTTTGAGAAGAGCCCTTGCGATATTCGTTCCTATCTCGCCGAGACCGAATTGTATGACTTTAATTTTCCTTTTCATCCGTCTTCGTTCTGGTTTGAATCTCATGCACGAACATTTGGGTAATCACGGTAGGCCTGGTAATAGCAGCGCCGACGACGACCGAATAGGCACCGAGTTCGAGCGCGTGGGCAGCTTCTGCGGGAAGAAGAATTCTCCCCTCGGCAATTACCGGTACCACGAGAGATTCCGAGAGCCTTTCGATTAAATCAAAGTCTACGCCTTCCCTCGCTTTCGAGAAGGTTGCCGGCGTGTAGCCAGAGAGAGTTGTCGAGACGAGATCCGCTCCCAATTCGGCTGCCTGGACGCCCTCCTCAAATGTGGATACGTCTGCAAGGAGGAGCGTGCCGGGATGATCGGTCCTCACGCGCTTAAGAAACTCGAAGCCGGTCAAACCGTTTGGCCGGACTCTCTCCGTCACATCCAGCGCAATGATATCGGCTCCCGCTTCTATAACGTCGTTCACGTCCTTGAAGTCGCGAGTAATGAGAACGGATCCGTCGTCGTAACCTGATTGTATCAAACCGATGACCGGGATTTGTACTCTTCCCTTTGTCGCCGTGATGTTATCTTTGCCTTCCGTCCTGATCCCGGCTGCTCCGCCAAGCTGAGCCGACAAGGCGAAAATCGAGATATACTCCGGACTATTAAACGGATCCGTCTCATCGAACTGGCACGAGACAATCAGACCTTTCTTGACATTTGCTATAGAGTTAAGATATTCCATTTCACCTTTCAATTAGTGTTGTCTCAATAACGTAATAAATTCACTTGCCCAACATGATTCGCTTTGCAATCTCCAATGCAACTGCAAACACGCCCGACAGGAGCACAACAAAGCTGATGAGGAGAACACGTGTTCCGAAGACGACCTTCGCGAGGCGCTGCAAAAGGTAGAAAACGCCGACGACGAAGACAATGTCGAGGAATGCGAGGAAATAAAACGAGACAGGGTTGATCACCTGTGGAGACGGGTTATTCGAGAAAAGGAAACTGCCGAACACCGCAACCTGCATTGGGACCAGCAGAACTGCCGCGAGTGCAAAGGGGTGGAGAGCGTAGATGACACTTGACAAAAAACCTTTCAAGGAAGCGCCCGACCGCCAGACTCTCAAAGTCACGAAGCTTACGCCGCCAAAGGCATACACCGCAGGAAGGAAAACAACAAGGCCGAGAATGGAGCCGGCGATAAGGAGGCGCCCAAACTGAATCGAGTAGATATCGGCCGCTTTGACCAGGTAGAGGGTCAGGAAGCTCAGGCCGATACCTTCGAGAGCCGCAAGCACGAGAGAGTAGTTGCGATGAGAGGCGAGAATGATCTTCCTAAGCGTCTGGTCAGGGTATCGCCAGATATTGAATATGGTAGTGAATAGGTCGAGGGCCTTCACGCTATCCTGGAGAATACTCCCGCACGACGAACAGCGGACTGCCAAATTCAAATTGTCGGTATCACACACCTGGCATTTAGTCAAAGTCAAAAGACTCCTCGCAAAAGTGGTTGTGCGCGTCGGCGGTAAGTTTCAATGTCTGCCTCCGATCGGCACGGGTTCAAAATGAGCGGTGAAGTGTCTCAGATAGGCCGGTTCATAAGTTATTTTGTATCCCGGGATGGAATCTCTTTTCCTGAATACTTCGATGACAACTTCGGCAGCATAATCGATGTGGCTCTGCGTATAGACTCTCCTGGGTATCGCAAGCCGCACGAGTTCGAGCTTCGCACCGACGAACTTCCCGTCCACTTCTTTGCCGAACATTACTGATCCTATCTCGACGCTTCTGATGCCG
Organism: Bacteroidota bacterium; assembly: GCA_021845665.1. GTDB lineage: Bacteria > Bacteroidota > Ignavibacteria > Kryptoniales > JAKASW01 > JAKASW01. The sequence continues at coordinate 12,956 of JAJZVO010000019.1, forward strand.
CCCTCGAGATAGAGCTCAACAGAAAGCGACTGTCCGGGAAACAGTTCAGGGGGAATTCCCGGCAGGAAGCGGCCTGCGTCGAGGAAAACGGCATGACCGCCGGTAGGAACCAGTACCGGCACGCCTGCTTTCTCGAGCTTGTCACCGAAATATTCTACGGACCTGATCCTGTATTTCAAATAGTCCTCATCGAGGACCTCCGAAAGGCCTTGCGCGATGGCGTCCAGGTCGCGGCCGGCGAGTCCTCCGTAAGTCGGGAATCCCTCTGTCATTATCAGGAGGCTTCTCGCTTTTTCCGCAAGAGAGGAATCATTCAATGCGAGGAACCCCCCGATGTTTACGAGTGCATCTTTCTTTGCACTCATGGTACATCCGTCTGCATAGCTGAACATTTCGCGCGCGATGTCGCGTATGCTTTTGTCCCTATAGCCAGGTTCCCTGAGCTTGATGAAGAATGCATTCTCGGCGAACCGGCAGGCGTCGATAAAGAGCGGAATGCCGTATTTATTCAGAAGCGCTCTTGTTTCTCGAATATTCTTCATGCTTACCGGCTGGCCGCCCACAGAATTATTGGTGACCGTCAGAAAGCAAAGAGGAATATTCCCGCGACCGATCTTAGTTATAAGTGCTTCGAGTTCGTCGAGATCGATGTTGCCTTTGAAGTCTGCCCGTTTTGCAGTCTCAACGGCGGCCGGAACGGGGAGATCGACCGCTTCGGCTCCGGTGAACTCGACGTTCGCCCTCGTAGTATCGAAGTGGGTGTTGTTCGGTATGACTTTCCCGGGCCCGCCGACAACGGTGAACAGTATCTTCTCTGCAGCTCTTCCCTGGTGAGTTGGTATTACGTGTTTAAACCCTGTAAGGTCTTTTATGACTTTTTCGAACTTGAAGAAGCTCCTCGATCCGGCATAAGACTCGTCACCGTCCATGATGGCAGCCCATTGCTTCGAGCTCATCGCGGCAGTCCCGGAATCTGTAAGCAAGTCGATGAGGACGTCATCGGCCCTTAGGAGGAAGAGGTTGAAGAACGCTTCTCTCATCGCCCGTTCCCTGTAATCCCGGGTCGTGAAGTTAATCGGCTCGACAGATTTGATCTTGAAGGGCTCTATTATCGTATTCACCATCTCAGCACACTATATGAACTAATCGAATCCGGATAAACATCGACCGCTACTGTGAAGTTCTCACGGCCAGTTGCCTTCAATTGAAGCAATTGCCCGCTTGCCGAGACCACTTCGTATCTTGCCACATCGTCCGAATCCGGTTCGCCTATACTCTTGAAAGTGAAGCCCGCGAATGAGCGATCACCGCCGGAGTAAGCCGCAGGTTTTCGATACCATCCTTGAGCAGTAGCTGCGGTGTGATTCATCTCGTTGATTACTTCATTGATCTCGGTCTCCTGCTGTTGTGATTTGAAATACACGATAGCCAGAGAAATGGCAATGGCCACCATGATCGCGACGAGCACTATTAGAAGGACCTGCTGCGTACCCATATCAGCCCCCTGTTAATAACACCCGAATTAACTGCGGCAACCGGAAATCGCTTCATGATGTCGTTCCGGACAGAGTTCATAACACTTTCACAGACGGGAACGGACATATGTTCCGCAGAAAGAACGATATACATACACACCGCTCCTATTTTGTTGCGATTTTCACCCTTTCCTCTATGACCTCTCTAAGTTCAGAAATTAGCATGTCGACATGCTCCTCCTGTATTATAAGCGGAGGCAAGAGACGAATGACATTACCGTTAGTGCAATTCGCGAGGACGCCTTTAGACATAAGAGCGGATACAATTTCAGAACACTCCGTACGACACTCGACGCCGATCATCAGACCGAGCCCACGCACTTCGGAAATGGAGTCAGGGAACTCTTTCTGAAGGTCGAGAAGTTTAAGTTTGAGATAGCCCCCCACTTTGGCGACATGGAGGTAAATTTTCTTATCGGTCAGTTCCAGGAGCGTCGCAAGGCCGGCCGCGCAAGCGACAGGATTGCCGCCAAACGTTGTGCCATGCATGCCATAACCGAGGACATCCTCGACGGGAGCATCCACGAGCACACCGCCGAGTGGAAGCCCTCCACCCAGCGGCTTCGCTACAGCGACAAGATCGGGGTGAACGCCATAATGTTCGAAAGAAAAGAGTTTTCCTGTCCGGTAAATTCCCGCCTGGATCTCGTCCGCGACGACAAGAAAGCCGTACTTTCGTTTCATTGCGAAGAGCTCTTCGACAAATTCATCCGACAGGACGTTAACTCCACCTTCACCCTGCACAAATTCAACGAACACTGCCGCCGTCGTCGCCGTCACTTTGGTCTTCAGGTCGGAGAGGTTGTTGAACTCCACATGATCGACGTTCGGAAGGAAAGGCCCGAACCCGTTCCTGTATTTGGGCCTATCGGTAAGCGATAGAGCCCCCATTGTTCTGCCGTGGAAAGAATTCGATAGTGCAATCAGGCCGGCCTTCTCTTGTGCGCTCCCCCATTTTCTTGAGATCTTTATCGCGGCCTCGATGGCTTCCGCCCCGGAGTTGGCGAGGAACAATTTCGAATATCCCGATAAATTGCAGAGAGTTTCCGCAAGATCTATTTGCGAGTCAATGTAGAACAGGTTGGAGACATGCATGTATCGTTTGACCTGGTCCATGATTGCCGCATTGACGCGTGGATTATTGTAACCCAATGCGTTTACCGCGATGCCTCCGAAGAAATCGAGATATTTCCTGCCGTCCTTCGAGTAAATGTATACTCCGTCGGCGCGGTCCATTTCGATCGGCAAGCGTTTATAGGTGTGAAGGATGTATTTATTTTCTTTTTCTTTCATTTCCATTTTCGTATTCCGTCATTTGTACATTGATTCGATCAAATCGGCGTATCTTTCTTCCACGATTTTCCTCTTCACTTTGAGCGTCGGGGTCAGATCACCGCTCTCGATAGTGAAAGGAGTGGGGAGCATCTTGAAACGTCTCACCTGCTCATATTTTGCCAGGTCCTTCTGAAGCTCGTTTATATCCTTTCTCACGGCCTCGTTGACCTTTTCGTTTTCCAACAGGTCCTCTTTGCTCGAATATTGAATACGGTGTTCGCTGGCAAACGCTTCCAGGTTTTCAAAATCAGGGACAATAAGGGCGGTATTGAACCGGCGTTTGTCGCCAATTAAGATCATCTGATCTACAAACTTGCTTTGTTGAAGGAGGTTCTCAATCGGTTGAGGGGCGATATTCTTGCCTCCTGAATTCACAAAGAGATGCTTCTTACGGTCTGTAATTACCACAAAGCCGTCAGTATCGAAATGTCCTATGTCACCGGTGTGAAGCCAGCCATCTTTATCGATGGCCTCCTGAGTTGCAGCCTTGTTCTTGTAGTAGCCGGTCATGACGTGCGGCCCGCGGGTAAGGATCTCACCGTCCTCGGCAATTTTCACCTGTACGTTCCTCAGCGGCTTTCCGACTGTTCCAAATTTATAATCATCCACTCGGTTGGCGGCTATCACGGGGGAGGCTTCGGTCATGCCGTAGCCTTCAACAATAAGGATGCCGACGGATTCAAAAAATTCTCCAAGCTCACGCGCCAGGGCTGCGCCCCCGCTGACGAAGAACTTAATTCTTCCTCCAGTTCGCTCCTTCAATTTCGAAAGGACGAGCTGATCGGCCAATGCATACTGCGACCTAAGCAATGGACCGACGTCCCCGCGTTTCCTGGCCGCAACGTACTTGCGCCCGACCGAGAGTGCCCAGTAGAAGATTCCCTTCTTTGCAGCAGATCCTGAATCGACATTCTTCAGAATCAGCATGTGTATCCGTTCGAAAAGTCTCGGCACCGTAGTGACGATCGTAGGCTTAACCTCCAGCAGATTCTGCGCGACAGTCTCGATACTCTCTGCATACGACACGGTGGCTCCGGTACACAGTGCGGTATAGTACCCTGCCATCCTCTCGAAGCTGTGAGAGATCGGAAGAAACGAAAGGAGGGAATCCTCATCCGTTATCGGGATGTGGTCCAGAGCTCCTTTGATGTTAGCCACAAAATTGGCATGCGTCAGTATGACTCCCTTCGGTTCACCGGTTGTTCCGCTCGTGTAGATGATGGTCGCCACATCCGAAGGCCTGGCCCTGTTCAGCCATTCGGAAAACTGAGAAGGTTTCTTTTCGCGCGGGCTCATCCCGGATTGATAAACAGCTGACAACTCAAAGACGAATCCGTCGTCTGCCCCTTCCTTCCGATTCATGATAATCACGCGACGCAGCGAAGCGAGGTTATCCTTCACGCGGAGGATCTTGTTCAGCTGATATGTATTGGAGACGAATACGGTTGACACGTCGGCGTGAGCGAGAATGTACTCGACCTGTTTGGCGGTAAGTGTGGGAAACAGCGGGACGTCAACGAGGCCGAGCGAGAGGCATGCCAAATCCGCGATCGGCCATTCCGGCCTGTTCTCAGAAATAATTGCCACCTTCTCACCCTGTTTGATTCCCATGGCACGAAGGCCGTGGGCCAGAAGCTCGACTTTCCGGTAAAACTCGTCGTAAGTGATGCCGACATACTTGCCTTCGAGCTTATACTTGTAGACGTACCTTCCGGTTCCCGCGTATTTTTTGCAGAGCCGGTCGAACATCTCGGTGAGAGTTTCAAATTCTACGGCAGCGCCCATCAAACCTCCCAATAACCTATCGCCACTCTTCGAAGCAGTTTGTCTATGAAAGTAAATTCCACTCTTACCATACGTTACCGGGTCAAATGGATATCACCCGGCAAGTCGAACCGTTTAACGGACATATTCATCAATGCCACCTGTTCACTGAAAATTAGCTCACGAAAAGGCCGAATACAAAATTTTCGGATTTCCACAAAGGAATCTCTTCGCGACAACTCCTCGCCAGGCTTGTTTCACTTCCTGACCCTTCTGCCTAAGTAGGCGCTCAGGAAGAAAGCTCCGGAGATTACAATCAAAAGGATTCCCCATACGACGTTTATATCCATGTGAAAAGATTTGTCATAAATATCTTTAGGGCCGAAGATTCCGTAAGCGAAAAGCACTATTCCATAAAAGCCGAGCAGGCTCCCGAGAGGTATCTTAAGATCGAAGAAGTGTCGGCGTTGTTCTGTGTTTTCCATTTGATTTTCTCCAATGCCTTTTTTACCAGAAGATAATATTAAGTACGATCATCACAGCGATAGACAGCCCGCCCCAGAACGCCGGCTTCTTAAAGAATCGCTCGTCCGAATGGACTTTAGGCGTGAGGCCATAGACAAGGCCGACCAGTTCCTTTTCGTCCTTCCTGGCCGTGAAGAGAGAGATAATGATCGTCATGACGAAATCGACACACCAGGCCCACCAGGCCTGGTACAAGTTTGCGGCCATTTCGCTGGAGTAGTGGAGGATGTGAAACTGGTACAGCAGGTAGTGAGTCGCCGCGGCGAGGATTCCGAGAAGGAGTCCCCAGAAGCCCGCCCATGGAGTGGTCTTCTTCCAAAACATTCCCAGGAGAAAAGTGGCAAAGAGCGGCGCATTGAAGAACGTGAAAATAAGCTGCATGTAATCCATGAGATTAGGGAAGGACCTTACGATATAAGCCGTTCCAATGCTGAACAATACTCCGAAAATGGTCGCGTACTTCCCCATCTTCAAGTAATGTTCGTCGGGCATATTTTTCTTGATGTAGCTGCCGTATATGTCGTAGGTCCAGACGGTGTTGAACGCCGTAACATTGCCCGCCATGCCCGACATGAAGCTTGCGAGGAGCCCCGTGATGGCCAGGCCGAGTATCCCATTCGGAAGATAATGGGCAAACATAAGTATGAGGGCCGAGTTGTAATCCGGAGTCGGGCCACCGTGGACTACTTTGAACTGCGGAAGAAGAGCGACGGCGAGTAAACCGGGAATGACCACGATGATGGGAACGAGCATCTTAGGGAACGATGCAATCAGAGGAGTCCGGCGCGCGGCTGAAAGGTTCTCGGACGCCATTGCCCGCTGGACCACAAGGAAGTCTGTGGTCCAATACCCGAACGACAAAACGAACCCGAGGCCCAGGACCAATCCCAACCAGTCAACACCCATCGGGTTTTTTGAGGCCGATCCCATTTGTCTCCACGCATGGAGAAAGTCCGGAGGAATCTTCGCCACGAGTCCCTGGAAACCGCCGACGGCGTGCAGACCTATGTAGACGACCGGAAGGAGTCCAAGCCATATCAGAAAGAACTGTATGACTTCGTTGTAGATAGAAGAGGAGAGCCCTCCAAAGAAGACGTAAATCAAGACCACCAAGGCAGAAAGGAGTATACTGGAGGTCAGGGACCATCCGAGCATAAGCTCGAAGAGGAGTGCCATCGCGTACATGCTGATGCCGCTCATCAGGAGAGTCATAATGGCGAACGAAAGCGCGTTGAGGCCGCGGGTCGCTTCATTGTACCGGTGCTTGAGGTATTCAGGCACGCTCCTGACCCTTGTGCTGTAGTAAAAAGGCATCATGAACAGACCGAGGAAAATCATGGCGGGTATGGCACCGATCCAGTAAAAGTGGACGGTGAGTATTCCGTACTTGGCAGAATTCGCCACCATGCCGATAACCTCGAGCGCACCCAGGTTCGCAGACAGGAAAGCGAGGCTTGTTATCCAGCTTGGAAGCGAGCGCCCGGAGAGAAAAAAGTCTTCGCTGGTTTTCATGTACTTCTTGAGCGAGTAGCCCACAATTATCGTGATGAGGACATATGCGCTCAAGATCATGTAATCCACAAAGTTCAGAGAGATTACCGGTTTCACGTTACCTCCGTTGAGTTGATAATTTGGAAGACTCTATTTTGACCCGCCATCGAGTTCCGGTTCGGCGGACCACCGGGGTAGGCTCGAACTCCCGGATCTTGCGCCCGTTACTGCTGTATATCAGGTGTAAATATAATACGCATGTGAAAAGCTTCAAACCTAGTCCAACTATCTCTACCCTGCGTAAGTCCAGCAAACACGGACGAGTATCATTGAGTACGCAGAGGCTTCGTGCTATATTGATTGAGTGAAGCTCGCCTGGTACATACTTAAGCGCCACATTGGACCGTTCATATTCTCGAACATCGTCATCACATTTATCTTTCTCCTGCAGTTCCTTATGCAATCGATGGATCAAATCGTAGGAAAGGGACTCAGCCTGACCGTTATCACACAATTGATCGTATTCAATCTCGCATGGATCGTCGTCCTTGCCGTTCCTATGTCGGTTCTGGTCGCGGTTCTCATGGCCTTCGGCGGACTATCGGCGAGCAATGAGGTAACTGCGATCAAGGGATCTGGCATAAGCCTGGTCAGGATGATGCTCCCGGTGCTGATCGCATCCGTCGGGGTATTTTATTTGCTCGTGCTCTTCGACAACGACGTCCTTCCGAATGCAAATCACGAAGCTAAGACAATAATGATCGACATCAGGAGAAAAAAACCGACATTCACGATCGAGCCCGGACAATTCTCACAGGAAATTGACGGACATGCGATTCTCGTTAGGAAGACGGTGCCGAACTCGACGGAGCTTTATGGAGTAACCATATTTGATTTTTCAGATCCGCAGAAATTCACGACCATCACAGCGGAACGTGGCAAGGTCGGTTTTTCTCCCGACCTGAAACACTTGATTATGGTCCTGTACGACGGTGAAGTTGACGAGTACAATAACAACCAGGTCGGGATATATCAAAGGGTAAGGTTCAAGCACCAGCAGATAGTTTTGAGGGCGGAGGGTTTTGCATACGAACAATCTTCTGAAAACGCATTCCAGCGAGGTGACCGCGAGCTTAGCGCCGATTCGATGGAATCGATAGTTGCTGGAATGGTAAAGCAACGGAATATTCTAACCGGGCAGGTCAATAACTATGTGCAATCGAATTTCCGGAGTCTGTTGTCCCCCTCGCCAGATGGAATTCACGCGGCGAGGCCGAGAACCCGGGAAGGGATCTTCGAGCTCGCCGAGTCGAGGATAAAATCGGCGGGCAACATAGCCCGCAGCCTTTATTCAAGCGTCAACACGACGCAGGCCGAGATTTACGCTTACGAGGTAGAGATCCAAAAGAAGTATTCCATCCCATTCGCTGCTATCGTGTTTGTTTTCCTCGGTGCGCCGCTCGGGATGATGTCGCGCCGCGGTAATTTCGGAGTCTCCGCAGGCTTAAGCCTCCTCTTCTTTCTGGTGTATTGGGCTTTTCTAATAGCCGGCGAGAAACTTGCCGACCGCGAAATGCTGAGCCCCTTCATGGCGATGTGGCTTGCCAACATTGTGCTGGGGGGAATGGGCGTCGCCATGACCTATAAGGTTTCGAAGGAATCGATGATCATCAACTGGGATCGATTCATGCGTTTCATTCCAAAGAGGTGGGTATCTGACGAAACGCTGTCCGAAATATCGAGACTGGAACGATAGCTTGAAGAAACTCGACATTTACATCATCAAGCAATTCGTGAGCGTAATCCTCTTTTCGCTTCTCGCTTTCGCGGCGATATTCATACTCGTCGACATAATGGACCACCTCGAAAATTTTCTCGATCATGGCGTCGGCCTCCTTTTGATTGCCAGATACTACTTGGTGTTTACCCCAGAAATACTTACGCTCATTACGCCGGTCGCGGTCTTGCTCGCATGCCTTTTCACAACGGGGAGAATGTCGAACCAGAACGAGATCGTCATCATAAAGAGTTCCGGCATCAACATTTACAGGCTCCTTCTCCCATTTCTATTAGTTACGAGCATCATTTGCGTGATTATGATTTACTTCAACGAATGGATCGTCCCGATGGCTAACCATGAGAAGTACAGGATTGAGAAAATCTACCTTCAGGAACACCGGGAAGGATGGTGGAAGTACAACATCTTCATGCTCGATAGCCGTGACAGGATTGTGTCGATCGGCTATTATAACGACTACACAAACACGGCCGAACGAGTCTCCGTACAGGAATTCGCCGACACGAACCTGACTTATCTCGTTCGCCGCTTTGATGCCGCGAACATGAGATACGACTCATCCAAGCACGAATGGATTTTGCACAACGTTATCGAGCGGACGTTCGACGGCAACAAACAGACGTTTCAGACATTCGCCCGCTTGCCATTAAAGGAGATCAGTTTCAAGCCGAGCGACTTAAAGGAGAAGGAGCTTAATCCCAAGGACATGAACTTCCGGCAGCTCAAGAGGTTCATTGAGCTGCAAAAGAAAAGTGGTAACGACGTTGCGCGATATGAAGTCGACTACTACTCGAAGGTCTCCTTTCCGTTTGCGGCGATAATTGTCGTATTTTTCGGCGTGCCTCTCGCCGCAAGAAAGAAGAGGAGCGGATTGGCGCTGGAGTTCGGAATAAGCATACTTGTTTCATTTATCTACCTGCTCGTCATAAAAGTCAGCGAGGTCCTGGGATACGATGGCTTTGTGAACCCGCTGCTGACTGCGTGGCTTGCCAACATCGTCTTCTTTGCGGCCGGGATGTATAACACAGCCCGGGTAGCTCGCTAAACCGCACACGCATCGGGGAATCGACTACCGGTAGAGCGATTCAACCAATCGTCATTCCGGGCGTTAAGCCAGCTCACCCGAGGACGAGTCGATCACTTTTTGCTCCTCAAAGCGCCGGTAAATTGGAGATGGATGCTCGGCCTTCCGTTTCTCCAGTTAATTTCCAGCGGGCTCTCAAAGAAATCGGTCAGGTTTGATTCCCTGAGGACCTGCTTGGTCTCTCCAAGGGAATGCACTTCCCCCTTCTTCAGCAGCAATGTCCGATTGAAAACGGGGAGAATTTCCTCCACATGGTGAGCGACATAGAGCATTGTAGGCGAGTTTCCCGACCTGGCAACCACGTCAATTCCATCGAGGAAGTGTTCCCTTGCGAAGATATCAAGTCCAGTGCACGGTTCGTCCAGAATAAGTACTTTCGGATTGTTCATCATGGATCTTGCGAGGATGACACGCTGCCTTTCTCCCTGCGATAGAGTTGAGTACGGCCGGGCCCTTAACTCGACGCAGCCGAATTGCTCCATTAACTCCGATGCTCTTCGGCGGTCTCGCGTCGACGATACGTCGTATAGCCCGATGCTGGCAAAACGTCCGCTAAGGACAATGTTCTCGACTTTCTCCTCGACCATAAGGTTCTCCTGCAAAGAAGAACTCACCCAGCCGATCGACTTGCGCAGTTGCCTCAGATCGCAGCTTCCGAATTTCTTTCCGAGGACGGTAACTTCGCCTTCAGATGGGAAAATGTAGCCACTGATAATTCCGAGAAGAGATGTCTTGCCCGACCCATTCAACCCAATGACGGCCCAATGCTCCCCTCGATTTACCTTCCAGTCGATATTTCGAAGTATATACTTCCCGCCCCGCTTCCATGAAACGTTATTCATTTCCAACGATAGCATCAAAATGTCTCGCCTTTTTCCTGGTTGCCTTTTTGTGAATCGTGATACGCTGACTGCTTACTTCAGATACTTGACCATCCAGTCGACCCATCGCCTGTAAACGTCAGTTGTGTGGACGATATCGCCGGGGAAATGTGAATTGGCCGGGTACACATAGAACTCAGTGTGCACGCCATTATCCTGAAGTGCGTGAAACATTTCGTAGCTATTTACAATTGGAACGTTAGAGTCGCCGGCATCGCCCATAATCAAGGTCGGCGCCTTTACCTTCGGTGCGAAAATTATCGGGGATTGATCGCGCCAGATATTCCAATACTTTTTCACCCATGGTGAACCTCCAAAGAAATAAGTATCCCCTGCCTGGTAGAAAGAAATGGTATAATCCATAACCCAATCGTTGAGCGCAGCGCCTTCGACTGCCGCTTTCCATTTGTCCGGATAATAGCCGTTCAGCCAGGAAGTCATATATCCGCCGTACGACCAGCCTGATATGCCTATGAGTTTCCTATTTATCATCCCGGTCGCCTCGATCTTTGCGAGCCCCGCCATCACGTCTTCTCCAGGTCCCTTCCCTGTGTCCCTGTAGAGCGCATGCTGATATGCATTTCCGAGGTTCGTACTTCCGCGGTAGTTTGGCTGGAACACGAAGAATCCACGCGCACAAAGAAGTTGTACGAGCGAAGAGAAATTAACCGTCGAGGCGCCTTCCGGTCCACCATGAATGACAAGCACCATCGGATATTTCTTTCCGCTCTGATAGCCCACTGGAAAGTTCAATACTCCGTCTTCCTTGAACCCGCCTGGGCCGGTCCAATTCACACTCTCCACTTTCCCGAGCGACAGTGAATCGACAAACGAGTTGAAGTCGGTAAGCCTATGGGGCATCGACTCGACCGATTTCATGAAATATAGTTCGCCGGGATGATTCGGTGTGTTTCCGACGAAGGCTATGGCGCCGCTGTCCGAAACGCTCAGGATGCCCCCGGGCATTACATCCCCGAGATTCAACTCCGAGGCTGGTCCATTCAACGGTTGGACCCACATTATCGATCTGGTCCCCTTCTTTCCAGTGAGAAGGAGCTTCTTACCTCCTGGGAGCCACGCGAATTGATCGATGTTCCTGTCGAGACCTTTCGTTGGATTGAAGATTTTGCCGTTCTCTTCCACATACACCGCATTGCCGTTGTTCAGATCACCTTCGCGAGGGCGCATGAAGGCGAGTAAACCGCTACTTGGTGCGTATACCGGTTCAACCGATGCTGTATCCGGGACGATAGTTTCCACTTTTCCGCCAAGTGTGTTCACCCGGGCGATCGTAGATCCCCAGACATCGCCGTACCAAACGTCTGGGAAACGAGCGAAGGCGATCGCGCGTCCGTCAGGGGTCCATGAGAGCGGGGTCATCATCCCTTTGTCGGTATTGAGACTCCACGCTCCTTCGGTAAGACGCTTAGGTGTACCACCTTTAGCCGGTACGATCCAGATATGCCAGGGCTCTACCGCTGCTCTCACGGTGTAATCATTCTCGGTAACCTTGAACGCATCTTCGTGATGACTGATAGCTTCAGGATTCGGCACGGTATCCTGGGCAACGAAGGCAATCTCGTGTCCGTCAGGATTCCACGAGAACTCCGACACACTCGTCCTGGAATCCGTTATCCTCACCGGATCCCCTCCGTCCATAGGCATGACGAATATCTGCGCTTTCTTCGACCGCGAATCCCATGCGATGAAGGCAAGACTTTTCCCGTCGGGCGACCAGCGGAGATTCGAAATATCATCCCGGCGATAACTCAGGCTTCGAATCGAACCGGTCCCGACGTCGACGAGTTCGATCTCCGGAACGCGCTTGTCTTTCTCCCAATCGGCACGAGAGATAATGAATGCGATCTCCTTTCCGTTCGGAGAAATTGCCGGGTTCGAGATGTCGACTATCTTCCTGAGATCTTTGAGCCGGAAAGGTTCGTGGGCGGGTTGAGCGATCGCGGAGGCGGTTACCAGGGAGAACGCCGCGGCCAAGAGGAAACGGCTGATTGGTTTCATGGAAGTATCCCGTTAAATGAGTTCGTGTGAATGGTACTCTTACGACTATCCATCAAATAAGCGAAAATGTGCTTGGCACGTCACAAGGGAAATTTCATAATTGCTTCTTATGAACTTACAAAGATGCGAATTTTTTATCAACTCGATAAGTGTGCTGGCCAAGCGTTCTTCTGATCCGCAAAATGGATAGCGAGATTCAAAGTGCAAACGAGGACGGCAAGTGACGGGATCTTGCGACTCGAATCGAGGGAGTTTTCAACCCGTAATTTTGCGTTTCACGATTCGCTTAGCAAAGTGTAGCTTGGCCGTCGCAGGGAATTTCGCGGAGACAGTCTTTACTACTCCCTTCGTGAACCTTGTTCGTTTTGAGTAATCGACATCAACGCCGACAATTACCGTCATACCGCCGGCGCTCAAGTTAAGGGAGTTTTGAATTACCGGTTTCAGGTCATTATCCGAGGTTATTTCGAAGTACTCCGCACCGACCGTGCGCGCAAGTCCTTCCCAGTTAAATTTGCTGATGACGGTGCACGTTTTTCTATTGTACGTGATCGCCTGGCTCTGCGAAATCTGAGACAGCTCGCCGTCGTCGAAGACAAAGTAAACGATCCCGAGTTTCTCGCGGACTGCAGTGACGAGCTCCATGCAAGTCATCAGGAAAGAACCGTCGCCGACAATTCCCACGACTTGCCTTTCCGGATTGGCGAGCTTTGCTCCGATTGCAGCCGGGACGGCATACCCCATGCAGTTAAAATCGGTCGGAGAAATGACGAGATCCGACTTTAGAGATGTGAACAGCTCTGCGGTCAGATATGTATGGTTGCCGTCGTCTACTGCGATCACCGCAGGGCTGGTGAGCTGTGCGCGGAGCTCGGAGAAAAATTTCGCAGGGTTGACCCGCGGCGTCTTCAGCTGTAACCACTCTTTGGAGTAGGCCTTACGGTCTTTCTCAATCCGGGCTGCAACGGTCGTCCGGGAGGGAGCTTTCCTCGAAGTGCCCAGTTCATTTGATATCCCGGCGAGGACTTCACGAGCGTCCCCTTCTATCGCAACACTCGCCGGATAGTTCTTGTTGAATACGTCGGGATCGATGTCTACATGAATGAGGTTGGCCGGGACTTTCATGCCGAAGCTGCCGGTAGGGATCTCGGCGAATCGCGTGCCGACAGCGAGGAGACAATCGCAATTCTTGAATGCATTAAAGGCTGCCGGTACCGCAGCGCGGCTGAAGCCCATCCCTGCGAACAACGGATGGTCGCCCGGGAAAACGGACAAACCCTGAAGTGTCGTAGCAACGGGAGCCGGGAGCGATTCGGCAATCTGAATCAGCAGTTCGGTTGAATTCCTGGCACCCCAGCCTGCAAAAATACCCGGATGTCGTGCATCTCTCAGGAATCCTGCCGCTTTTTTCAACTTATCGTGGTTCGCTTCCGGGATTACAGCAGGCGGGACCCTGCACGATTTAAAGTCCCCGCCATCCCCGGGAAACAGCTGTATGTTTGCCGGTATCTCAATAAAAACCGGGCCGGGTTTCCCCGAGATCGCAACCCGATAAGCTTCAAGAATCGCAGGGACAATCTCATCATGGGAACGTATCCGATAGCATTTCTTGGTAATCGCCGAAAGGACCGCGAGCTGGTCGATCTCGTGAAGTTGAAAACTCTTTCCGGTATCCGTGCGAATGCCGCCGGAGATAACCAGCAGTGGAACTCCATCCAGAAACGCTTCCCCGATTCCGCTCAGCGCATTTGTCATTCCTGCCGCCGGCACAATGACGAGCGTGCCGATCTCACCGGATGTCCGGCTGACTGCGTCGGCGATGAATGCTCCGCCAGCTTCGTGAGTAACAAGGATAGGTATGATCTTCCTGGAGTTTGCCAGTTCGTCGTAAAGTTCCGTGTTATGCACCCCGGGAATTCCGAAAGTGTGACTCACCGGAAGTTGTTCCAGTGCATAAACGGCAAGGGCTGCGCCGGTAATCTTCATCATCATCTCCTCAATATTTGGTGATCGCTTTAGCAGCTACCCGGCCGGTCAGTATACAAGAGCCGAGGAAGGTTCCCTCGAGCGAACGCTTCCCGTGTATGCCGCCGCCGCCGAATCCCGCCGACTCTCCTGCCGCATACAGAACCGTCAACCTGGACTCCGGGGAGGCTTGCCGCCTGCATCCTGCCAGCCAGTTCGGAAAGCGAACCGGCAGCGATGAAATCACGCGATTCCTGGAGAAGCCGTTTGACAAGACTCTTGTTGCCGAAAAGAATCTCCGTATAAAACTTCAGCCTTTGTCTGTTCCTGATCGAAGTCATGTAATCTGAACCCGATACTGCCAGTTCCTTGACCGCGATTTTCCAGTTGAGTACCTGCCACGAATACTGAGCAGGCGTTTTGCATATCCTCTCCACAAGAACCCGAGTGTCGGTATAACTGACGAGCGGAGGATCTTTGAATCTCCTTCCGGACGCATCGAGCCACAGCGCGGAACGCGGCGGTACAAGACTGAGTCCGTCGTTAGGTTGGTGCGGGTCAGGGTGATGAACCCCCGCTGCGTAGTGCCAATGCTGATCGAGATGAGTGAGACGGCCTCCCATCCTCGCGACGGCATCCTGGACAAGCCCGTCGGCATACCGATGGGATCCGTTAAGGAGAATCTCGGGCGGCTTGCCCAGCTCGATATTCCAATGCTGTCGCACCTTGTTCAGATCGCCGCCGCAAATGCCGCCGGACGCAAGTATCACCGCATCGCCTCGTGCTGAAAAGGTCTTGCCGGAATCCTCCCGCCGTCCCGAAACGCCGACAACCACTCCGCCGCTCCGGTCGAGTTCCTCTACCCTGTGCGAGAACAGCACCGTCAAGTGCTTAAATGAAGGATGCGCTTGCAGACTCCTCAGGACCATTTCGATTATTGCGAATCCTGTTCCCCAGGTTATGTGCCATCGAGGGACGGAATTGCCGCGGCGGTTCATTCCCCGCTCCGTCCAATTGACTACCGGAAGGAAAGTGACTCCTTTTCCCTTGAGCCACTCGTAGATGTATTCGATCGAGTTACCGACATAGAATTTCGCCCACTCAATCGGCAAAAGATCCTCCCGCTCATACTCGGCATAACTCTGCCAATCCGACCAGGCGAGATCAGCTGAATCCTTGATACCTGACCTTCGTTGTTCCGGAGAACCGACGAACATGATCCCCCCAAACGATCTCCTTGCAAGGCCACCGATATTCTCCGGCAAATCTCTTTCAATCAGAAGGACGCTCTTGTTATAGCCGAGAAGATCGTATGCCGCTGCAAGTCCGGCAAGTCCGGCCCCGACAATTATCACATCGGACTGATAATCAATCGCCATCGGTCACTCCCACTTAAACTGTTCCCTGATATAATGCCCTTTCGGATTCCGATTTGCGGATGTTGATATGCGCATCTATGACCTTTAAGCGATGCTCTGGTCGCTGCCGGACCGCTCTTACAGCCCGTACGCGGCTTTCTCTTCGCTTTAGCTTTCTACCTCATAAGGGATCACTAATCGTTATGAAGATTGGATCGCTCACCCCGGAAATGGACGGATGGCATAGGCATGTGGGTGTCGTTCATATCAGCGCTTGCGGCTCCGATACTTGGAATAATTTTAAGACCTGTATGAGGCTGTCCAAGAATTAGCCATCCGATAAACCAAATTTCAATTCAGCACGGTAACCTGGAGTGAATCTGCCGTCACTTTCAACATAGCCTTGACGGGATCGATCGCATTATCGCCCAATTCGTTGCCGCATCCGATAATGTAGATTACCTGCTGCGAACTGGAAATAGGAGCCACACTTCCCGCGACATAGCCAGCACCACTCGGTAAGGAAGTTGACAACGAAAAACTTCCGTTGCCGTTTGCGGTATCAAGCGGTGGAAGGCTGAAATTTTGGAAGTTACCTTCGCCGCCACCGAACGAAATGGGCTTTCGATAGTACTGCTGCGCGACGGACCCGAGGTTCTCGAGATCACTTACCACCTGATCGCGATTTGTAGCTTCCGCATTGCTCTTGAATAGCGTTATGCCGACTGCGATGGCAACGCCGACTATAACGACTCCGAGTACAATCAACAACAACTGCTGAGTTCCCATGAATAACTCCATATATCAGTGTCGACTCAATTTCAGGGTCCGCTCACTACCGACCCTTGTTTTCCCTCCTGGTAGCCGACGCGAAAGTATTTCAGAACTCAAGTCAATTTAGGAAATCGCCGGTGAACTTTCAAAAACCTTCCGACTGGTCGTTTGCGCAGTGTGCTGCAAATCACTTCCAATCCTCTTTCGGACATTCTCCTATTGCGCGAGTGCTTCCCTGTCTTTCTTCGAGACGTACGAGTTATAACCGATCATCAGTATCGTTGCTACGACTCCTATGGCGGTAAGGACGAGCCATATGGCGGTTGGTTGTCCAAGGACGCGAACTTCGCCGGCGGTTCTGACAAGCAGCCCTTTTGTCGTCGTCGCATAAAGCCATGCCCCGAAAGTCCCTCCGATGAACCATGCGATCGCAATCGGAAGGAACGCATAACCCTGGAACAGGGCTTCCTGGCCTTTCGGGGCGTGATCGGCAATGTATTCATAATATCTCGGCGCCTGAGTCATTTCGCCGATAGACCAAACCACAAGAGCCGCCACTATCATCCAGATGGTTGGATGAATGGCGATAACAAGCCACGTCAAGGTTGAGACAGCGAAGCCGACCACGATGGAGGTCACCGGCGGCAGTTTGCGCGTAATCCTGTTCACGAGAACCTGCAAGACAATTATCGCCCATGCGTCGACCGATTCTATCAGCTCGAACGGAGCGCTCTTGGAAATGAAATCGGTCACATACATCGGTATGATTACGAAAGTCTGCCAGAACATTATCCAATAGAGTGAAAATATCAAAAGGAAAACCATGAACCTCCCGTTGACGAGGACCCTGGCCATGTCCGCGAGCTTCTTGCCGAGCCCCGGTTGATCCATCGCGAGCTGAGCTTCCGGTGTTTTATAAAAAACTATAGTTCCCAGAAACATGAGTCCGCAAGAAGTAGCGGAGACCATGTACACTGATTCGATGCCTATGCGCTCCCGGAAGAAATATGCGATGAGAGGTCCGATGGCGCCTCCGACATTTACGAGCATGTAGTAGATTGCGTAGCCGAGAGATTTATTTTGCGGAGTTGTCGAGAGCGCGATCGTACCAAGCACGGACGGCTTGATGAAGGATTCCCCGATGGCTGTGAATATGAGAAGGATCGCAAGGAGCCAGAATAGAGGAATGATGTGCGCGACCCCGGCAAGCAGCGGCGTCCCGACGGAACCGATCAGGAAGTAGCCCACCATCATGACGAGAAATGCAAAAGAAAAGGCCTTTCGGAAACCATACTTGTCCGCGAACGTCCCGGCGAAAATTGGAAGGAGATAAACGAATCCGCCGAATATCGAGGAGAGGGCACCGGAATCGATCTCGCTGAACTTAAGGTGGTTGCGGAGGAAAATTATCATTACGACCTGTTGCGCGTAGTAGGCGAGACGCTCAAAAAGCTCCAACGTGTTAGCGACCCAGAAAGAGCGATGGAAATTTCGAAACAGCTGCTTGAGGCGAGAGGTCATTTTGTCAGTCCTGGAATTAGTTGTTGTGATGTCCTGCGAGACAGTTCCATGGGATTGGAGCAAAAGTTAGCAATATTTGTCCAATATAATACAAAACCGTGCACCCTCAAGCGTAACTGCTCAGTTAAGGACTTTTTCAAAACTCATCCCTTTCCTTAAGAAGAGGTTATCTCCAAAGTAGCCATCCGATGAATCGGACGGATGCCAACAGCGTGTCCCAATAAGTTGAACCTGGCTTACCTGAACATGGGGTGTGCGACAAAAATATAACGCACCATCGGCATCCATTAGAAATGGACGCCTGTGAAGGTGCCCGAAACCACGAATGGGGTTTTGAGACTTTTTGAGCCGTTCATTTTAATGAATGGCGATAGTTTCACAAATTTGTCGCAGACCCCTGAACATGTTTTGAGAGGTGTCGATTTCAATCGATACCACTGTCGGGATGGCCTGAAAGGATGGGGGCGCAGTTCGCCAAGAGCCATCGCTGAGCGGTTGCCCCAAAGTTGCAGAAACAGGATCATAGTTTGGTGCGATTGGCGGTCCCTCTCATTTTGTTTGTCATTTCTTCCTGTAAAAAGAGATGATTACCTGTTAAATTGTCGAAAATCTACGTAAGGAGCTTTTTAGATAAATGCCTCATGTCCCGTTCCATCTATATTTCATCTTGTTATTCCTTCTGATCGTCGGAGGGCAAGTCTTGATGTACCTTCTTGCATCACGATTCCTTTCCGGCAAAGGAGTGGGAAAACAATTCATAAAGACGTACCTTCCTATCATATTCGTCGTAATAAACACGCCGCTCTTTCTCACTCGTATCGATCCAGACTTATTTTATTATCCCGGTTTCGTGAGAACGTTCATCATGATGCCGTTCTTTGCCTACCAGACAATGAGTCTCGCAGTAGTTCTGACTACAGTTGTCGTTTACATCGTCCGAATAGTGCTAAGGATCTGGAAGCGATCGGTAAAGGAATCTGCCGGCGAGATATCGCCCGATCCGATTTTGAAGTCACGCCGCTCGTTCATCAGGAAAGGCGCGGTCGGTCTCGGCGCGTACGCGTTCGTCGGTTCACTCCACAGCATCTATGACAGGGGCGACTATAAGATCGACCGAGTGACGATCACCCTGAAAAATCTTCCTGCAAAACTGGACGGGCTTACAATATCGATGATAAGCGATATCCACTCTGGGCTTTACATGCTTGAGGACGACATGCTAAAGTACGCCGACGCGGTGAACCAGCTTAAGGCTGACATGATCTTCATCCCCGGTGACTTTGTCACGAGCAAGAACAACGAAGTTCTCCCACTGGCCAAAGCGTTCTCGGGATTGAAATCGAAATATGGTACATATGCCTGTCTCGGCAATCATGATTTCTTCGCGAACCCCGCTTACATTACCGAGAAGCTCCGGGAGCACGGGATGAATGTATTGAGAAACGAAACCGATGAACTGGAAATCGAAGGTGTAAGACTGATGTTGTCCGGGGTCGACGACGGACGGCATGCCAACTTCCCGAAAGTCTCATACGAAGCTGATTCACTGGATACGACAAGGATTCTCCTCTGTCACAAGCCGTACTATCTGGAGAACGCAGTGGCGGGAGGATTCGATCTTATGTTGAGCGGACATACTCATGGCGGTCAAATAGTGTTTCTCGATCTCTTCGGCGAGAAGATTACCCCTGCTGCGCTGGTTTCACCTTATGTGTCCGGCAAATACAGGATGGGAAAGACTCATATGTACGTGAGCCGCGGGATTGGAACCGTCGGACTTCCGATCAGGGTGAATTGTCCGCCGGAGGTAACGCTCTTCACGCTCCGCTCGGAGTCGAAACACAGATGAAGAGATATTTCTAAATGCGCCTGATATCCAAGCTGTTTGTATTTGCTTCATCGCTGTTCATAATACTCTACGGGGTTCTGTCCGGATTTTTCAAAGTCGAAGGGACATTCATTGCGAGCTACGTAGCCGGAAGGAACCTGCTTCAAGGATTGAACCCGGTCCTGCTCTATCAGTTTCCTTTCTTTCAGAAACTGATAGGCGTAAGCGGCCTCACTGAGAAAATCATTTCGTTTGTGGGAGCGACTCCATCTTCCATCGCTGCGGACGCGTTCCTTGCCTTCCCTCCGGTAATGATGGCCCGGATTCTTTTGACGGCGGCAAATATCGTCGCATTCGTCATGCTGGTTCACGCCACTGCGAAGGTCGTGGGTACTTCGAACAAGACCACGTACCTGGTTTTCTTAAGCACTTCATTTGCACTTGCGTCGAATTTTCAGGCGGGCGAGCCTTTCATAATTCTGACTCTCCTGTTCGTTCTCGCATTTTATGCGTTCTCCCTCGGAAGGATAGCCGCCTGCGGAGTTTTTATCGGGCTCGCTTTCCCTTTCAATATGATTTTTGTTTTGCCTGCACTTCTTTTTCTCCTAGCGGCCAAATGGAGGGTTTTCACTTATTTCTTAATGACCGCAATCTTATTGCTTGCTGTCACGTACCTGGTGGTCGGGAATTCGACATTCGTTTTCTACTATCAGCGGATAGTTACTGCATATCTCAATGGAAGAGTGCTCGATCCATTTTCGGACACATTTCAAACGGCATGGTCTTTTCTAAGAAGAATGTTCTTGTTCAACGAGACTTTGAATCCCAATCCTCTTTTGAAATCCGCTCCTGCTTTTCTCATGGCCAGTTCGTTCTTCAAGGCTTCGGTGGTAGTTCCAGGAGCATATTTCTTTTACAAGGGCGTATCGATGGCCAAGCCGCGCGAGGCTCTTGTCGCCGCCACGTTCCCGGTACTTCTCCTCCTCCCTGTGTTCACCCCCGCAGAGCTCGTGATGCTGGCGCCGGCGATCGTGGCAATCGTTCAGTCCGCGACGGAAGAGGGACGAACAAGGATTGCCGGTATATTCCTGGTTCTCTACGCTCTAGCGTGTATTCCTTTTTACTTGTTCGAAGGCAAATTCGGAGGGGTGTGGAGCATATTTCTAAACTACGAATGTTTCATTCTCCTATTCGCCATTTACTTTCTCTATCTCGTTTTTCAGAGCCGCGTCGTTCCGCGGCACCTCCGCTATTTCCGAATGATCCTGACCGGCGTCATCGTCTGTGCCGTAGCTACTACACTATATCTCGGAGACCGTTTCGTCCAGCGTCCCGTGAATCCAGCACTCGTGCCCGCGCTATCGGCATCTGCCCTCGAGGTAACATCCTTCAGCCCTGGTCTCTACTCGGGCAGGCTGACATATATAACCGTAGATTCATCGACGGAGACTTTCAGACCGGCGGGTATCGATCCTGAACAGTTGCCTTCGGAGAATTTTTTCAGTTATAACTCCGGCGAGATCGGTGATAATTATGCGATGGAGACGGCGAGGAACGGCCGCGCGGTCGTTTACTTCAAGGCTCGCTCGGCCCGGGCGATTTACCCGGGGTACGAGCCGCGGATCAGCGCCGACGAAGATTATGGGGCTTATATCAGGCAAGGTAAAATCTTCGTGCTTGACCTTGATCCCCGATACATAGCCAGATTGGATTCCATATCGGTTCTTCCTTACAAGATCATAGCATGTTCGTTCAATGCCGACAAGAACAATGAGATCGACTTCATCATCGACTCCTTGAACGAGTCATACGCATTGGCGGCTTACAATTTGTTCAACCGTAATACATCAATATATCCCATTCCGTTCAGGCCAAGCCGTTTCTGTATCGTCGGTGATACGGTGTATGCTACTCAAATTGTGGCGGACTCCACGGCATTCTGGCAGATAATCGAGAACGAATCTCCTCGGCCCCTTTTTGCCATCCATGGCAACATTTACGACGTAACATGTTTGAACGGCGCGATCTACCTGTCTTCGGATTACGAAAGGGGAATTGAGAACCCGACGGTCTACAGGTATTTGAGAAACCGTGTCCTTCCCGCCCGCTGACACAGCGGGATTAAATCGCGGCGAGGTTATGCTCGACTTCATAAGGCGACCGGCAGCGACAGATTACATCGACGGGACATAAGTCGAGCGAGCCAGGATGGCTGCATTTGATACTGTCAATCCCTGCCATCGGCGATACTCGGGTACCATTCGGTGGTGCGACCCGCAAAACGGCTCAGAAACCTTGATTTTCTTCACATCTGCTGATATATTTTCTTAAATGTCACAGAAAACCACTCCTTCTTTAACCGATTTGATATCAGCTGCTGATGAAGCCAGAAAGAAATCGGGAGCCAGGTTTTCACATTTCAGAGTCGGGGCGGCGATACAGACAGAATCCGGGAAAATCTACTCAGCCTTCAACATCGAGTCGAGCAGCTACGGTTTGTCGATGTGTGCCGAGCGAATCGCAGTCTGGTCGGCGATAAACGACGGCGTATCACAATTCACTCGCATCGCGATCGTTTCAGACGCAAATGATTTTTGTACACCTTGCGGGGCATGCCGTCAAGTCGTGTATGAGCTGGCCGGCGATATCGAAATATTCTTGACCAACAAGAAGGGAGAAGTCAGGAGCTACCGACTTTCCTCGCTTATCCCGGAAGCTTTTACATCAAAGACACTGCTTAATGGAAGAGATTAGTTTACATTACGCGCCGCGCGAAACGGGCTGGATAGAAATCATCTGCGGATGCATGTTCAGCGGAAAGACCGAAGAGTTGATCCGGCGGCTGAGGCGCGCCGAGATCGCGAGACAGAACCTCGCGATATTCAAACCCAGAATTGATAAGAGATACAGCGACGACCACATAGTATCACACAGCGACGAGAGACTGAAGTCGATAGTGGTCGATTCTGCCGCCGAGATTTTATCTCTCTCAGCCGGGGCGCAGGTTGTCGGCATAGACGAGGGCCAATTCTTCGGGCCAGAGCTCGTCGATGTTTGCGAGTCGCTCGCGACCGCAGGAAAGAGGGTGATCGTAGCGGGACTCGATCAGGACTTTCGCGGAAAACCATTTGAGCCGATTCCTCAGCTCCTGGCTGTGGCCGAGTATATAACGAAGACTCTCGCCATATGTGTGGTTTGCGGAAATCCGGCTGACAGGACACAGCGCAAGACGCACCAAGGTGAGCGAGTCCTTGTGGGCGCGAAGGACATTTACGAAGCCCGTTGCCGGAAGTGCTTCGTCCCCCCTCCCGATTGAAATTAGACGGAAGAACCAGACCGCCACCAACGGATTCGAGACTATTCTTATCACAGGAGTTAAGTATGAAAAAATTCATATCCGCTTTCCTCTCGATACTCGTCCTGACAGGCTCTACTCTTCTATTTGAATCATGCGGGAAGAGCCAGCCGAGCGCCCCTCCGAACAGCGAAGTAGGACTCGTATTCGATGTCGGTGGACGAGGCGATAAGTCGTTCAACGATCAGGCGTATCGGGGTTTGATGAT
The DNA here is from genome assembly GCA_021845665.1 of Bacteroidota bacterium. Classification (GTDB taxonomy): domain Bacteria; phylum Bacteroidota; class Ignavibacteria; order Kryptoniales; family JAKASW01; genus JAKASW01. The sequence goes on from JAJZVO010000019.1 coordinate 36,397, forward strand.
GGCCAAGGACAGTCTCGGGATCAAGTATCAGTACATCGAGCCAGGCGGCGGCTCCGACCGGGAATCGGCACTCAGGCAGCTTGCGAATCAAAAAAGCATCGGTCTCATCTTCGGCGTCGGATTCATCTTCACGGACGACATTAATCAAGTCGCAAGAGCTTTCCCGGACAAAAAGTTCGCATGCATAGATTATACTTATGACTCGACGAAGGCGGTTCCGAAGAACGTGATCCCCATCGAATTCAGGGAAAACGAAGGCTCGTTTCTCGTCGGCGCAATCGCGGGAATGATGACGAAGACTAACATGGTAGGCTTCATCGGCGGTATGGAGTCACCATTGATTAGAAAATTCCAGGTCGGCTATCAGGCAGGTGTCAAGTATGTAAATCCGAAGTGTAAAGTCCTGGTTGCCTACGCAGGAGTAACCGGAGACGCGTTCAAGAATCCGGCAAAGGGAAAGGAACTCGCACTAGCCCAGTACTCACAAGGTGCCGACATAATATTTCACGCTGCGGGCGTAACCGGGCTTGGGGTTTTTGATGCGGCGCGCGAGATGAAGAAGTATGCCATCGGAGTGGACATGGATCAGTGGAACGAAGCTCCCGGGTACGTGCTTACGAGCATGGTAAAGAAAGGGGACGTCGCAGTGTACGATATCATAAAAGAGTGGAAGGAAGGGAAATTCGACGGCGGGAGACCGAGGGTATTCGGACTGAAGGACAATGGCGTCGATTTTGTATACGACAAAGAAAACAAACCTTTGATCCCGGAGAAGGTTTATAAGAAGGTGGAACAGTTGCGGGAAGACATCATCGAGAGAAAGATCAACGTTCCGAATGACTAAGCGCGACGCCCAATGCTCTACGCGGTAGAACTTCTCAACATCACGAAGCGATTTGCCCGGACGGTCGCTAACGATAAAGTCACATTGAGAGTACAATCCGGTTCGATCCATGCACTCGTAGGTGAGAACGGCGCCGGCAAGACAACCCTTATGGAGACGCTGTACGGACTTTACCAGCCCGACGAGGGAACGATAAGGATTCACGAGAAAGAAGTCTCCATAAGATCCCCCCACGATTCGATACGCCATGGGATCGGCATGGTCCACCAGCACTTCATGCTGGTAGGGCCGATGACGGTATTGGAGAACATCATCCTTGGGGCCGAGACCACTCGCTATTCCCTGCTCGACTTTAAGAAGACCACTGCCGAGATATCGGAGCTTGCCGGACGGTTTTCACTCACTGTCCCCCTGAGCGAGAAAGTCGAAAGTATCGGTGTAGGCGTTCAGCAACGGGTAGAGATACTCAAAGCGATCTACAGGAAAGCCGACATCCTCGTCCTCGACGAACCGACGGCAGTCCTTACTCCGCAGGAGGCCACCCAGCTTTTCAGGATACTCTTTGAACTGAAAGAGGAAGGAAAGACCATCGTTCTGATCACGCATAAGCTCAGCGAAGTAATGGCAGTAAGCGATCACGTGTCCGTCATGCGAAAGGGAAAAATAGCCGGAGAGGTGGAGACCTCATTGACAACACCCGAGCAGCTTGCCGAGATGATGGTCGGCAGGCGAATACTACTCAGGGTCGAAAAGACCGAGAAGAAATCGGGCGATCCCGTACTTGCAGTAAATAAATTGTCCTGCATTGACAAACGCGGCGTCAACGTTCTGAACAACATTTCGCTCGAAGTATCTTCGGGTGAAATACTCGGAATCGCGGGCGTAGAAGGTAACGGTCAGTCTCAACTGATCGAGTGTATCACCGGATTGTTGAAGCCAACTTCCGGATCAATAACCATCGACGGGATGCAGATCGCCGGGTTGAGCCCGAAGGAAGTCTTTGCTCGTGGGCTGGCACACGTCCCTGAAGACCGCATCAAGCGAGGGCTCGTCGTAGAAATGGATGTGGCCGAGAACCTCATACTTGGATTGCACATGCAGAAGGAGTTCGGTTCGAGGCTTTCGATGAACCGAAAAGCGATTGCCCAAAATGCCCACCTGCTCATCACAAAATACGACATCCGTCCCATGAACCCGGAGGCACTCGCCCGCGGCCTTTCGGGGGGTAATCAACAAAAAGTGATCTTAGCGAGAGAGCTCTCGCGAAACGCGCAGATTATTGTGGCGAGCCAGCCGACACGCGGCGTGGACATCGGCGGGATAGAGTTCATACACAGGACACTGGTCCAGGCGCGGGATGCCGGGAAAGCGATCCTCATGATTTCCGCGGATCTCAACGAAATACTTAGTCTCTCTGACCGCATCGCGGTCATGTATGGGGGGCAGATCGTGAAAGTTTTTCCGGACAACAAGGTAAAAGAAAGCGAACTGGGGCTTTATATGACGGGTTCGAGAGGGAATTCCGCCCAGAGGGCATCAGATGGCTGATCCGGTAAAAAGCAGGAAGCATTGGCTCGAACATCCGGCTACACAGAATTTCCTCATACCGATTCTTGCGGTGATACTGTCTTTTGGGGTCGGTGCGATATTCATACTGATTGTGGGCCAAAACCCGTTCCAGGTCTACTCGGTTCTTTTTTCGCAGACACTTGGTACTTCTTACGGTGTGGGCCAGCTTCTTTTCAAAACGACGCCTCTCATCTTCGCGGGGTTGTCCGTCGCGATATGTTTCAAGGCAGGATTGTTCAACATTGGCGCCGAGGGACAGCTGCAGCTCGGAGCGTTCATGACGGCGCTCGTGGGGATGTACACCGTCGGCGTGCCTGCGTTCCTTGAAATTCCTCTCCTGATTTTGGCAGGAATGGTAGGCGGAGGTATCTGGGGATTCATTCCCGGCTACCTGAAAGCGAAGACCGGAGCACATGAAGTTATCAACACGATAATGCTGAACTTCATCGCAGCCGCCCTCGTCAGCTTCTTCGTGACCAACCTTTTCAACGTGCCGGCAACCGTTCACACGCCGGACATCGCCCCGACGGGAAGGATACCTCGTTTCGACACGATCTTTTCAAGCTTCTCCGGTTCGCCCGTGAATTTCTCCATACTGATAGCGGTTCTTGCCGCATTCGCCGTGTGGTACTATGTGGATAAAACGAGATACGGTTATGAGCTGCGAGTGGCAGGACTCAATTCCAAAGCTGCCGAGTACAGCGGCATCAGCGTTTCAAAGAACATAATACTGAGTATGACCATCGGAGGCGCCATCGCAGGTCTGGTCGGCACGAACTACGTGATGGGCTACAAATACTATTTCGAGGAGGGGTTTTCTACCGGGACAGGCTTCATGGGAATTGCCGTAGCGCTTCTTGGAAACAACAATCCGTTCGGAGTAATACTCGCGGCGCTCCTTTTCGGGATGCTCGAATACGGAGGCCTTGTCATCAACACCATGGTTCCTAAGGAACTCGTGAGCATACTGCAGGCGATAGTGATAATATTTGTCATATCGTCGAACAAAATATTCAGAAAGATAGTTGTGAATTTTCTGAAGAAGAGGACATTGAGGGTAAATGATTAGCCAGATATTCTCGCTCGCGTTCCTCGCGCAGACAATCAGGATTACTGTACCCTATTCTCTCGCATCGCTGGGCGGCGTGTACAGCGAGCGAGGCGGAGTAGTGAACATCGCACTCGAAGGGATCATTCTCAATGGTGCATTCTGCGCGACGGTGGGAACATATTATACCGGCAGTCCATGGTTCGGGCTTCTGTGTGGGATCGCGGGCGGACTTCTTGTCGCGGCAATACATGCCGCGATATCGATTCACGTCAAGGCGGACCAGATAATTTCCGGGATCGCGCTGAACCTATTCGCCGTCGGGATAACGAAGTTTGTCCTCGAAATACTCTTCCAGAGCTCGAGTAATTCTCCGAGGATCGCCGGGCTTCCCTATATCAAACTTGGATTCATCAAGGACCAACCGGACGTTGCCCATCTGCTCGGAAACCCACTCGTTCTCCTCACAGTTTTGATAGTGGTCGCGAGTCATTTCATAATCTTCAAAACCCGGTTCGGGTTGCGGCTCCGGTCCGTAGGTGAAAATCCGGAGGCGGCCGATACCGTCGGCATCAATGTGACATCGTACCGCTATTACGGTGTTCTGATAAGCGGTGTGCTTGCCGGACTCGCCGGGGCATGGCTGGCATTCGACCAGCATTCGTTCACGGACGGGATGTCCGCAGGCCGCGGATACATTGCCCTTGCCGCCATGATTGTCGGAAAGTGGAATCCGCTCGGTGCTGCGGCAGCCTGCCTTCTTTTCGGTTTCGCGGAAAGCCTTCAGATACAATTACAGGGAGGCACGCTTCCTACGCAATTCATACAGATGATCCCTTACCTTGCGACCATAGTGGTGCTTGCGGGATTCATTGGTAAATCGGTTGCCCCGGGTGCCGACGGAATCCCTTATGAGAAAGAAAAATAGTCAGCCCCAATGGAGATGAAAATCGACAGGAGCATCGAAATACCGTTTGAGGAGTCCATCGGGTATCTCCGCGAGAATTTCGCGGGAAAAGCCCATGAGATCGCGGTCGTGCTCGGGAGCGGGCTTGGAGGCTTCACAAGACACCTTGACGAAAAGGAAAGTCTTTCCACTACAGACATTCCAGGCTATCCTCGTTCCACGGTGATCGGACATAGCGGACGGATCATGAGTGCCCGAGTGGCGGGTAGAAGAGTTCTCGTCTTCAGCGGAAGGGTTCATTACTATGAGTCTGCGTCCACGCTTCATGCAGCCGTCACTGCGATCGTTTCCCATTTCCTGGGCATCAAGGTGATCGTCCTGACAAATGCGGCGGGAATATTAAATGAGACTTTCTATCCTGGTGATCTGATGCTGGTCAAGGACCAGCTTAATCTAACATCCAGAAACGTTCTGGCAGATCTGCACTTCCCTGTCGGAAACGTGAATCCTATTTACAGCGAGCCAATGGCCGGCCTAATGTACGAAGCGTCTGAAAGGGCCGGGGTAAACCTTAAGGGCGGGACTTATGTTGGGCTGACGGGGCCTTCCTATGAAACTCCTGCCGAGGTAAGGATGTACCGGGCGCTCGGCGGAGACGCGGTTGGAATGTCAACCGTACATGAAGCACTGTACGCACGCGCGGCGGGCATGGATGTCGTGGGTATAAGTTGTCTGACTAACTACAGTACTGGTATTACATCGGGAAAGCTCTCGCACGCCGAGGTGACGGAAATCGGAGCGCGAGTCGATACGAAGTTCTCAGGATTGCTGACCGCTTTCATAGGCTCGCTCTGATTCACACCGATTATTACCGGGAAAGCTCCTCTTGATTTTCTCCGCCGGTCCTGCCTAACATACGGATCGGGTCTCACTTCATAGCTTGACTAACTCGAAATAGAATTGCCCATCAGAGTCGGTGTGCAATTTGCGATGGCAGGCCTTATAAACCCACTTAAGAAAATGGCGGAAGAGAAAGTAAGACCAAATTACTCCCCACACTTCCGCCAGCGAGAAAAGAATTTGCTACCTACTACTACTTCTTCGGAGCCTTTGTCCGCAAGAACTCCAGTATAGCACGTGCTTGCTCCTTCGTCACGCCCGGAACGATCATCGGGACATGATATTTATCGAGGAGCGCTTTCGCCACCGGGTCTTTTGATTCCATCACTGTGCTGTTCAGTATCATGTTCATTATGAATTCGGGTGAATAATCCCGAGTAGAGTATTCGAGTGGCGGACCGACCAACCTGGAATCAAGCTGATGACAGGACATACATTTTTCTTCGAATTGTGACTTCCCCTTTTCAGCAAGCTTCTTGTCGATTGGACCAAGGGTCACAGATTTTATCGGACCTATTCCCTTGTCCTGTTTGGTATCAACCGCCGTCTTGTCAGCTCCTTTCGCTTTTTGAGAATTTTGGGCTGCGGCAAGATTTGAGGGATTAGTACAGACAGCAACTCCTATCGACAGAACAAACGCAAGAAGCGCGAGTCGTTTCATCTGGTCATTCTCCAATTTAATATTACATTAGGCAGCGTCTATGACTTCTTCCAAACTTCACGCACTTGTGATCTTAGTCCGAAAATCACACAAGACGCTGCACCTGCCGCCGGGAAATCGAGATGGTGACTCGACTGTCGGAGGCATTGGTTTACAAATATAAACATTTAGTGAATTTTGTTCACGACAAGGTATGATTCCTGTTCGCATCCCGCTTCAACGAAGCGGCCGGGATCTTTTTCAAAGACCCCGGCCGTCGGTACATTTTCAGTGGGTTTGAATACTTTCGCTGGTACAGCTTAGAGAACGATCCAGGTCGAGATATACAGCGTATTGTTGTTGGCGGCGCTTCTCCCAAACCCGTCATAATTCGTGCTGCCGCCGTTGAACTTGGTGTATAGCACATACTGAATGCCGAGTCTCGTATTTTGCCACGGGTTGAAATCGAATTCTGCCATGACGCCGCTGCTGTTCGGGCTGCCGGTAAGGCTCCCGTCCACGGAGGAGGGTGCATAAAGGCTTCCGTCAGCTGAACCATACGTGTTGAAGTACTGCGCCATAACCGCAAGACCGTTACAGAACATGTAGGAACCGTCAATCCGGAATGTGTTCAGGTTGTTAGTCGGGTTAGCAGATCCTCCCGCGGCGAAAGTGGCCTTCAGATCCTGATTCTCATGAATCCATGTGGAGTGGAACACAAGTTCATTTTGGCCGATTGAATGCTCGACCTGGAAATCGAAGGCGATATCAGTGTAATTATCCGTCGCGCCACTTATTCCACTCGGATAGATGTTCGTCGACAATCCGTACGTTCCAATTTCAACGTATGTATTAGAGAATTGTCTTTGAAGAGCGACTCTCCAATAGGGTGTTACTCCGCTTATCGTAAAGTTTGCGTGAGAATCCGGAGGAAAAGGGCCGCCCTGGGGTGTAGATTTGTATCCGGAGAGGTCGGCATAAATAAGATTATCGTACATAGCGAAAGCGCCGAGTCCGGCGACGTTTCCTCCGAAGGCGCCGTCGACGAGTGTGCTTGCGCCGGGAGTGGGTGCGCTGCTCGAGGAAGCGTACGGATAACCCCAGGCAGGAGTGCTGTTCCAGAGATCCTCGACTGTCGGATTATTGTTGAGCGTGAGTCCATATGTGATCGGATGATCTGCGATGAGTCCCTGGTTCGAGTACCGGATATCGGTATTGTCCCAGCCGAAGGCTGCGCCTTGGTCGTCATAAGTAATCTGGGTGAAGGCTCCGATGTGAGGAGTGATTTCACCGCCGAGGAAGAGGCTGAGCTGCTGAGGGAATTCCATATTGCCGGTCTTCGTTCCTGGAACCGGTTTCGCGACATCATTGTAAGATGCCTGCACCATTGCTGAAAGAAGGAAGTTCCTGAGAAGTTTCAGTGCTCCCTGGTCCCCCTTTGCCTTCGCATCTATAGTCTGGCGTCCCACCATCGTATAGCCGTTCAGTTTGAAACTTCTTCCGAAGGGGGTCAGTTCCGGGAAGGAATAGTGGCATGAACTGCAGGCAAGCCCGGTCTGGCGGGCATAACTTGGTATGGCGTACGCGTTTCCACTCAATACAACGAGAGTCAAGGCCCCCACTATCAGAAGGGCCGTTTTTCTTCCGAAAAATTGAAACATTGAATTGGTCCTTGAATTTGTTGAAACACTAATCATTGGTTCTCCTCCTGCTTAGTTTTATCTCATCAAGATTAACGTCAGCATTCGTCGACATCATGAAGACATGGTTGGAATTAGCAAATTACCAGCTCAAAGAAAGGCCCGCATGATTCCATGTCACCTTCCGATGCCGCCCTAAGATAATCAATAGCTGTGCCATAGAAAGCACCCAAACTGATATGAAATAGTACAAAATCCTCACGGGAGAGTCAAGACTTCGGGGCAAACGCGACTAATTGCCCCTACTGAATGTCTAAGACAATTACACACTTGGGAGATGCGAATAACGAATGACAGAAAGGGAAAGAACCGTTCAGTTGTGCTCCCTCAAGAAAGAGGAGCTATGGAATTGGGATTTACGCATCGGATCATTCGAATGGGCTGTGGTTCAGTTCCATTCATCCGGAAGGACTTGGTACTCGCTTTTGCTTCAAACAGAAGTATCTCATCTGAAAGCTACACAATATTGGGTCGATTAGAGATGTTTTGGATTATTTTGACACAGCAAGGTGTTGTTTAATTCGCCCTAAATGATTAAATAGGGATGTGAGGAGTGAAACCGTCTGAGAGGAACCCAGGGTAGAAGAAAGATAGGCTCGGAGCAAGAGAGGTGTCATGAAGTGCCTCTTTATGAAAACGACGCGAGCTTGCTTGCACTACCAACATTGAATGAAACGGTCCCCCCCGCGTGCTTCATCACGACCGACAGTGTAAGTTCTGTTTGAACTTCTTGTCCTTTTAAATCCCAATCAAAGATCCTGAAGAAGCGCTGACGAGTTGCCAGAGCCATTGAAATGTTTGATTTGCACATAGAAGCAGAACAAAGGTACTGGAAAGCCTGCGCACCTTCGTCCTCTACCCGACGAGCCCCGCATTTAGCGATCTCAAGAGATAGAGTACACACCGGATCATTAACATAGATAACGAACCAACCTGCAACCGCCATGATTGCTGACGAGATGCACGAATCGGGCGGTAGCAATTGAAGTCTGAAACAAATCCTAAGGAAGGGTTATGGAAAACTCAGAAGAACCCAAAATCCCGGAACAGCACGACCCATCCCGCAGGTCTTTTCTCAAGATCGGGACGGGGGTCATCGGAGGATTTGCGACGCTCATCCTCGCAGTTCCATTTTTGGACGCTCTCTTAAGTCAATCTTTGCGAATAAAGATTGGAAAGTTTGTAAATGCAGGTCCCGTTTCTTCAATCTCCGGCAATAATCCTCAGAAGGTCTTCTTCGACGAGCGCGACCGGGATGCATATATTGAAGAGGTAGAAAGGCGGGACGTATGGGCACTCAAGCACGGCGAAAACAACGTTACCGTGTTCTCACCGATTTGTCCCCATCTGGGATGCCGCTACAACTGGCACCCCGAACGCGATGAATTCATCTGCCCTTGTCACGGCAGTGTTTTCGCCAAGGACGGAAAGGTTCTCCACGGTCCGGCCCCACGCTCACTGGACACTCTCCCGACAAAAATTGAGAACGGCGAATTGTACGTTAAGTGGGAACGTTTCAAGCTCGGTGTTCCTAAGAAGATAGTGGTATAGGAGGAGAACTGCAGATGCTATCAAATATTCAAGAGTGGATCAACGATCGGTGGCCTGTGAAAGAAGTGTGGAAGGCCGCCACCGAGGAGGAAATTCCCGGGGGTTCCAGCTACGCATATGTTTTTGGAAGTGCCACACTATTTCTGTTCTTGCTCCAGATTGTCACAGGCGTCTGGCAAATTTTTTACTACGTTCCAACGACTGACCATGCATATCAGTCGCTTTCGTATCTGAGGATATCAGTCCCGTTCGGGTGGCTGATACACGGTCTTCACTACTGGGGAGCAACGGTGATGGTTATTCTCGTTGCCGTTCATCTTTCGCGAGTGTACATCTGGGGAGGTTACAAGAAGCCAAGAGAGCTCACCTGGCTCCTCGGTGTGTTTCTGTTGCTCTTCACGATGGCGATGAGCTTCACGGGAGCAGCCCTTCCCTGGGATGAGACTGGCTACTGGGCCTCAGAGGTAGGTACGAGCATAGCAGGTACGACTCCGATGCTCGGGAATATAGCCGAGAGCCTTTTACGCGGCGGTGCGAAAATGGGACAGCTTACATTGTCGCGATTCTTCATCCTGCACGTCGCAATAATCCCGGCGATTCTTCTCGCATTCATTGCGCTTCATCTCGTAGCCTTTCGAAAGAAAGGGAGCGTGGGACCATGGGAGGAGTCGAAACGGAAGCGCAGCGGATCGTTCTGGCCCGATCAGGTCTTCAAGGACGCCTTCTTTTTCACGATAATACTGCTTGCTTTGATCGCGCTGGCGGCATTCCTTGCACCGCCATTCTCCGGACCAGCCGACCCGATCGACACGACTTTCCAGCCCAAGCCTGAGTGGAACTTCCTGTTTCTCTACCAGGCGATAAAGGCATTCCAAGGTCCGTGGGAGCCTGTCGGCACAATTGGTATCCCGACGGTTCTTTTCGCGTTCCTCTTCTTGCTTCCGTTCTTCGACAAGAATCCCGAGCGCAGTCCCCGAAAACGACCTATCGCAATGTTGATTGGATTGGTCATCGCCGGCGGAATAACGACGCTGACCATATCCGGGTACTATAGCCACCCGGGTGCTAAGCAGAATGGCGCGACGGTAGCGGCAGCGTCATCAAAGCCTGGAAAGACAGCAAGCGTCGAGACCGTCGTAGCGAAACAGCCCGAACTTCCCCCGCTCTCTCCAGCTCAAAAGGCAGGAGCTGAAAAGGGAGCAAAAGTTTTCGCGACGATGGGATGCACAGCCTGCCACACCGTTAACGGTGTCGGCGGACATGTAGGGCCCGATCTATCCGGAGAAGGTCTGAAAGCCCACTCGATTGCATGGCTGATGGCCCAGATTCGCAATCCGAAATCTCATGATCCGAAGACGGTTATGCCGCCATTCACGATGCTGAGTAACGTCCAGGTCGGCGAACTCGTGGATTATTTGACCAGCCTTCGTAGCAAGCCAGTACCGGCAGCCGCTCCTTCCACGTCCGTTGCTGCTAAGACACCACAGGCACGGCCCGCAAACGTCAGGGTCGTTCAGCTGCCGTCAGATGTAGGCGAGCCTGGGCTTGCGGCCAGCATGATCGGCAACGTCGAGCATGGTAAGAAATTGTTCGATGCGAACTGCGCAAGCTGTCACGGTGTTGAAGGAAAAGGTGGAGTACCCAATCCCGGTTCTTATCTAGGAACGGTCCCCGCACTTAATCCTGTGAGACCTGAGTTGTTCAGTAAAGATCCGGCAGTATTCGCGGACAATCTGGACCGTTTTATCGAAAATGGCGCGGCACCCCCTGGACCGAGTCCGCAGAAGGCTATGGCCCCCATGAGCATGGTGGGCTACGGCAAGACTCAGTCTCTTACCCAGCAGGAGATATCGAACATAATTGCATACGTAATGAGTCTTAACGGCGTCAACAGGGCCAAGATTCTGCACCCCGGGATTGCCCCGAAAACATTTTTCTTTCTGGCTTTAGGAATATTCATTGTACTTTGGCTTATCCTCGGCACCTTGCGATTAGTTTCCTCGCAAGGAAAGACCGATACGTCGGCCGACTCCGAGAAGAAATAGTCCTTTCTTCAATCCCCGCGAACTCACATGCCTGGTTGACAGCCAGGCATGTGACAGCGAGGAACACTCCCGATACTCTTCCTTCCCTAGATCAGACCCGATAACAACTATCCAAAGGGTTTTACGCTGTTGACTGCCGTCCGATTTATCGGATGGCTGCTTTTGATACAGCCTCCAGCGATTGTCGGCGACATCGCTGCCCTTTTTCAACTCCAGCCAAAGCTGACCTACTTCATGTAGGTAGCGGTGCCGTTCTGCTCTTCCGTCTGATAAACATTCATAATGTATTGCGCCACGGCTTTTACCTGGGCCTCATTTAAACCTTGCTTCGGCATGGGCGGATATCCTTGCAAGACTTGCCGCGGGTTCATTATGAAGTTCTCCAGGTCATCCATTCTTCCTTCGTAATTGCCAAGCACCATATTGTAGGCAGGTCCCACAAGCCTGCGATCGAATCTGTGGCAGGCGCTGCAAGTTTGCTTGTAAATATCTTCGCCATTGATCTTGGCCGTTTGTACTTCAGGGAGCTCTGAGAGCATTTTGTCGTAATTATTGGCCATGAGCTGGTAGTGCGCCCGGTTAGATTGGCTGAATGAGACGCCCTTGGCTGTCATCCAGACCCCGACCATTACGACAACACCGATAAAGGCATAGCTGCCGAGTTGGACTTTTCTTTGCTTCAACATTTGGAAGAAGAAATGCACGAGTATGAACACGATCAAGAGGCCCAGCCCGGCAAGTCCGAAGACGGCGCCGTCTTCGGCAGCCGAAGGGACGAAGGTGAGATCGATAAAGATGATTAGAGGTTGGACGATTGCGAAAAGGAGCCCTGCATTCGTCGCAAACCTCTTTACAAACGAAGAGTATGCCTCGTCATTTGAGACGCCCAGTCCGCCGTCCCAAATATAGAAGAAGAAAAGGATGGCGGCACTCTCGATCACAACGGCGGCAGTGACGAAATGGATGAAACTCCAGATCGTTGTCCAGGAAAAGAGTACGGCAAACGCGCCGGCGTCTTTCATCCAGTCCTGGCTGTCCAGAGCCAGGTTAGAACCGCCCATGAACGCCCACATTCCGATCCAGAGCATAACAGTACCAAACAATCCCGCCCTTCGCCGCGTCTGGTGAGCGGAGATTTCCATAGCGTCGACATCAACGAGGCTCGCGTCGCCGATCTCAGATTTCTGGGACGACGTCAGTTTCTTATAAGATTCAATGAATCCTTCGAGCCTGAAACTGTACCTATAGGCAATCAGGAACATGAAGCCGATGATGATGAGAATTGCCGAACCCGTTATGAAGTTCGTGACATCTGCCTTTGTATTATAAAGGAGCTCGGCGTAGATAAGAATTATAGTCACGATCGGAAGTCCCGCCAAAGCCGCGACGGCACCCTTACCCGGCAATGCCACATCGATAAGATTCCTGGCAAATCGGCGGTATATCTTATTCCCTTTTTTCAATCCTTTGCGATTGAAGTAAAGCGACAAGGTAGAGCCGGTCGCCGCTATCGCCATGTATGTGACAAGCATGGTCGAGACAAAGGACAACAAATAGTAAAGAAGCGTAAGGCGTTCACCCGATTCGGGATTAACAAGGTTGTTTAGGAAATGCATCTGGCTAAAGCCTCCATGGTGAGATCAATTTGAAAAGGATGTCCACTAGGACCAAAACAGTAACGGCCAACACATAAATATTTATTTTCATGAAAGCGGATTTATACGTTCGTTTGTCGCCGAAGTGTTTCACTACCGGCCAAGCCCCCATGCTCAGCCAGGCGCCGAGGACGAGAAGTAGTATTCCCGTTACCTCGCCCTCGACTACACCCGTCGTTATAAAAAGGACAGAAATGGCAACAAGAGCCAGCATCCATGCATAAGTGAAAACGGCAAATTTCTTTTCGGACAGGTGACTTCGCATCGTTGGAAAACCGGCTCTCTCGTAATCACTGCTGTATATATCCATCAAGAGCCAGAAATGCGGGATCTGCCAGACGAAGAAGAACGAAGACACGACCAGGAGCTTCGGATCCACCAGGCTTCCGCCGGCAGCCGCCCAGCCCGCCATCACCGGTAGAGAGCCGACGAAAGAGCCGGGCACTACCGCGTAGGCCGTTTTCTTCTTGAGAGGTGTGTAAATGGCATTGTACCAAAACATTGCAAGCAATGAAAGCACCAGTGCCGGGAGGTTCCCCCAGGTGAGAGTCACAGCGGAGCCGGCAATGACAAGACCGATAAGCATGAGAAGTGCCGCGCGGGGAGAGACAGTTCCGGAAGGGAGCGGACGCCTTTGCGTACGGTGCATAAGAGCGTCGCTATATCGCTCCTGGTAATGATTAAGTACTGCCGATCCGCAGGCAACGAGGAAAATTCCTAATGAAGACATGACCATGCCGAAGGAGATTTCCCCGGATGCAAGGACGTAACCGAAAAGAGCCGACATCCCGACGAAGAATGTAATCTTTATCTTGACAAGCTCCGCGACGGCATTTGCGATTTCCTTCAGGTGGGCAAGACGTCCCACCTCAGGTAAGCTGAGGACGGCCGTGCCCTCCCTGCTGATTCCGGGCGAGTGTAAACCATCCACGGTTCTCATCGGCCGATTTTCATTTTGGTCAGTTCTGCTCATTGCTTATCATCACTGTTAAATTTGCGTACAACTTATTGTCTGGAAGTTCCGAGTCTTACTGGAGTCACTCAAAAATAGATCGTTGAATCACCGAGCGCCACTTTCGGTTCGGCAGTGCTGCTCGATTTGATCCAACTGTCGAAGGTCGTATCAGGCAAGACGATCATTTTCGTTTTCATCAGTGAGTGGTCAAGCCCGCAGTATTGAGTGCAGACCACGTCAAAGACGCCGAGATGCTCCGGGTACACCACCATATGTCGAATCCTGTCGGGCAGCGCGTCCTGCTTTTCCCTGAACGCGGGGAGATAGAAGCTGTGGATCACGTCAAGTGATGTGATGAGGCAATCGATCGGCCTTCCCTTAGGAACATACAGGGTATCGCATCGCTTCCCGTTCATATATTCAAACGAAAAACTCCATTGTCGGGCGAAGACCTTGACCGGCATGGCATTCTTCGGGACGATGCGTATCTGCAGATATGCTTCCCATCCCACATAGAACATCGCGAGAACCAGAACTGTCGGAATAACCGTCCAGAAAATCTCTAGGGGGACGTTTCCCGGAATACTTGTGGCCCGTGGGTTCCGCTTATGATTGTACTTAAAGACAAAGAACACCATTGTTGCGACAACTATCGTGAACAGGATCAGGCTGCAGATTACAATGAATCTCATCACGTCATCTACGGCCTGTGCGTGATTCAGTGCGTACGGCAATAATCTCATTTTTTGCGCCCTATCTCCTGAAATAGACATCGGCAAATGTCAGGAGGAAAATCACCGAAAGTACTCCACCCGCGATTGCCACGAAGATTTTGAAAATTTTGTCCTCATACTTCACGTGCATGAAGACATTCACTACGAGCGAGGATTTAACGAGTGCTATGAGAAGCGCTATCACCAGAGTGAAAGCAGCGAGGTTAATTCCTGCGACGACCGCCGTGATCGCGGTAAGCGCCATCAAGGCCAGCCAAATGAGGACATATATTCCGTAGCTGGTAGGCGCGCCTTTGTGTTCCGTCAAAGTTTGCTGTTCCATCATTCTCTCCATCAGTTAACCAGGTAAAATAGCGGGAACAAGAATATCCAAATAATGTCGATCAGGTGCCAATAGAGCCCTGCTGCCTCCAGCCTCACTGAATCTTCCTGCGTGATTTTACCCTTGATTATGAAAATCAACATGACGGTAAGTAGCCCGCATCCGACCAGCACATGCAGACCGTGAAGGCCGGTCATCAGGTAATACATCGCAAAGAATAGTTCAAAGCCGCGAGGGTGTTTGAACAACATCGGAGACCCCGGGTAGATCCCTTCGTGGATTTCAGTTGACCACTCGACATATTTTATGACCAGGAATCCGAGTCCGAGGGCAATGGTTGAAGAAAGGAAAGTCACCGAGAGCCACTTCTTTCCTCTTTCCAGGGCAGTAATCGAAAGCGCCATGGTCAGACTGCTTGTAAGAAGGACCATGGTGTTGACCGTGCCGAACAACGTATGCGTGTACATAGCGGCTTCGTGGAACTCCTTCGTATAGAAGTATCTGTACGCCGAGTACAGGAGGAACATGCCGCTGAACAAAAGAAGCTCCGTCATGAGGAAAAGCCACATCCCCATCTTTATTCCATGAACGTCCTTCTTCGGGTGACCGGCGTGTCCAGTATGTTTTGCGGATTCAGGCAAGGAAATTTCACTCAACTTGTGAACGCCTCCTCGTGGTAATATGGCTCGTGGATGACTACTGGTTCTTCTTCAAAATTCTCATGTATCGGCGGAGAAGCCGTCTTCCATTCGAGGGTGGTGCCTCCCCAGGGGTTCGGGCCCACGCGCGGTCCTTTTATGGCACCGTGAATTAGATTGACAAACATGACTATCAATCCTGCAACCAGGATCCATGACCCCGCTATAGAGATATGCTGAAGGGTTTCAAATTGCGGCAGGTAAGTAAAATAGCGTCGCGGCATCCCTTCATATCCCATGATGAACATCGGGAAATAGAGGAGGTTGAATCCGATGAACATCACAAGTAAATCCCAGCTTGCGATCTTTTTGTCGTACATCCTGCCGAACATTTTCGGGAGCCAGTAGTGCAATGCTCCGAAGAATATGAAGACGCCGCCCCCGAAGATTATGTAATGGAAATGGGCCACCACAAAATAAGTTGCGGTGAGGTGGACATCTGTCGCCAGTGATCCCAGCACAAGGCCGCTCAAACCGCCGATTGAAAACAAGACCATGAAGGCCATCACGAAAAGGAAAGGTGGCTGAGGGTCGATGGACCCTTTATACATCGACGCAACCCAGTTGAACACTTTTATTCCGCTCGGAATGGCAACGATGAAAGTCAGGAATGAAAAGACCATATCCGCCTGCTGCGACATTCCGGCAACGAACATATGGTGTCCCCATACCAGATATCCGATGAAGGCAATGGCGAGACTGGACATCGCTATGGCTTTGTATCCAAAGATCGTCCTTCGGGTAAACGTGGCGATTATTTCTGAGACTATGCCCATTGGCGGAAGTATCATTATGTATACGGCCGGATGCGAATAGATCCAGAACAAATGCTGGTACAAGACGGGATCACCACCGGCCGCCGCGTTGAATATACCGATACCGAATACCCTGGAAATAATTATCAGGAGGAGGGTGATCGCAAGGACAGGTGTAGCGATGATTTGCACCCAGGACGTAGCGTAAAGGGCCCAGACAAAAAGCGGCATTTTGAACCACGTCATACCGGGAGCCCTTAAGCGGTGAATGGTTGTGAGGAAATTGATCCCGGTGAGAATTGACGAGAACCCGACGATGAAGACACCGAAGACTGCCACGGTCACACCTGTTGTCGTCCTAAGGCTATAAGGTACATAGAAAGTCCAACCCGTGTCCGGAAGACCGTTGACGAAAAGAGCCGTCAAAATCACCGCAGATCCTATAACGTACAGGTAAAAGGAAAAGAGGTTCAATCTTGGAAAGGCAACATCCTTTGCGCCGATCTGAAGCGGTAGGAAGAAATTGCCGAGCGTCACGGGGATTCCGGGAATGACGAACAGGAAAATCATTATGACGCCGTGGAGCGTGAAGAGGGCATTATAGACTTCCGGGCCAAAAAGCTTGCCGCCGGGTGAGATCATTTCCAAACGGAGCAGGATGCCTAACAAGACGCCGACGGAAAAAAAGCTGAACAGCATTACTGTGTACATTATGCCTATTCGCTTATGATCAGTTGAAAGGAGCCAGGCAGCAAGCCCCTTGTGCTTCCCGATGTTTTCCAGGTAACTTCCCTCCACGACAGAAATGTCCTGCGGGGGCAATGCAATGTCAGCCATATCTCAGTTCCCTCCCTTGGCCTTTGCTTTCTTGAGTCTCTTTGTAGTCATAAGGAATAAGATGAATGCGAGCATGAAGATAGTTGTTCCCCAGCCAACGACCGAAATGGCATCGAAAGAATAACCGGTCCCGGCGGCATCGTAGCTAAAACACAACTTCAAGACGTTTCCTA
This sequence comes from Bacteroidota bacterium, assembly GCA_021845665.1. GTDB lineage: Bacteria > Bacteroidota > Ignavibacteria > Kryptoniales > JAKASW01 > JAKASW01. The sequence goes on from JAJZVO010000019.1 coordinate 53,730, forward strand.
TTATCGGAGCGAACGTGTTGTTTGCCGCTTCCATAATCGCCATCTGCACGTCGATCGGCGTGAAAGTCATCCCATAGATATACCTGGCTATCTTCCCTTCCTTGCTTACGAAGATAAGAGCGGTGGGATGCGTGAACATGTCGTGCTTGTCCCGCATGAAATAGAAACCGACTTCGTTGGTAAGCTTGTGGATGGTGACGCTGTCGCCAGTCAGGAATCTCCATGCATTGTCCGGTATCGGGCGTCTCGCCATTTTCACGTACTGTTGTTTTTTTTCGAGTGCACGCGCAGGAGTGTCGTTCGGGTCGAAACTTATCGTCGCTATCCTGTAGTCCTTTCCAGGCATTTCTTTCATTTTTTCGACGACCTGCTGGATACCGCCGAACACCCTATCGCAGATGCCCGGGCATGTGTAATACCCTAGGTCGATAATCAGCGGTTTCCCATCAGATATTTGCGCCAGAGTTATCGGTTTGCCGTATTCATCCTTGAAAGTCAAATTCATGTCGATCGTCTTCCCGAGCTGCTGGACTATTCCCACATTAGGATGCGACGCATCTTCGGCGAACAGGGCTTTCACCGGAAAGATAAGCGAGCTCAGCGCTGCAGCTATATAGAAAGATTTGAAAATCTTAGTCATCTTCGCCCTCTCAAAAAATATTCTTGATTAATCGGTCTCTTAGCTTTTGAGTTATCGTATATGGGTTCGTTAAATGAATCGCTATACGGAAGCTGTTCATGGTATCCATATTCAATGCCCCAGCAAAACGCCTGGTCATTTCCCTGACAATGACCTCCCTAATTGCCTGCCATCTCGGCAAGCGTCTCGATATCGGAGTCAGTTTCCTTTGGGAAACCTTTGAAGCTTCGTATATAGCTTATGATGGCAAGCCGGTCATTGACGGATATTGAGCTGAAGGGAGGCATCGGACTTCCCGGGATGCCGTCTGTCAAGGTCTTATACATTCCGGAGGCCATGCGCCCGTTAATCCAACCCTTTGCCGAGTGGAAGTTGCGAGGTTTTGGTTTGAATGCCGCGGCGGCGGGGCCGTCGCCTTCACCGTTTGCACCGTGGCAGGCAACGCAATCGTCTATGAAAAGACTCTTGCCTTTTGCGATCATTGCGGCAGGAGGGGAGATAAGATCTGCAAATTTAGAATCGGCCGCCGGCAAGGAGGATACCTTGGACTTTTCGTGTGAGGCCATTTCCTTCGTCTCCTCAGCATGTGACCCGGAAGTCGAGGGTTTCATCAAAGAAGCTTCGGGGGAAGATTCGGACAATTCATTCGCTTCCGTCGGAGTCTCTCCAGGGATTGTGGTGGAAGAGGTTTGGGTCGTCGTGGTGACTTGAGATTTGCCGTTCTTGCCGTTTTGCCGCGAAGAATAGAGAAAGATCACGGCCGCTGCGATTCCGGCGAAGTACAAATAATACAGAGGGCGCCACCATCTCCGCTTCAAAAAGAACGTGGCACTTTTTTCCAGGTTCTCATTCTGTAGATTCGGTTCCATCAGCTGCTTACCTGATTGTTAGAGATAATTTGTTCAGTCGCTGCCACGACGTTCATTAAAGACGGGTCGTGGTCTCTTACTTACTCTATATATAAATGCTCATCAGTCGAGACAGACATCGAGCAACTGAGGATCATCAGGCAACCAGGATGCTGACAGAGAACCGCCGGTCCCGTTGAGTTCGGGGCGGCACACAGCCCTGGACGGTTCGAGCCGCCTGCAATTTGCCTTCGTTCAGGACAAAGGTACTGCGGGTCCAATCGGACTCGTATTTGACTTGTCGACCATAGTGAATATTACCTTGGCAGGAATACCAGCCGTGACAAGACACTATAACGCACCTCGGCAAACGGCTTTCTCTCCATTCCCGGTCGAGACACAGACTGCAATGCAAAATGAATCGTTAAATGTCGGCAAAAGGTTCAAAGATCTTTCTGAAACACAGAATCACTGGAACTGAAAAAGCAAATAAGTCCCTGAGTCTTTCCATTGTACTCGATGCCGGGTCTCGACTTTGGCTGGATGATGACTCCTCGTACCGCCTTAGATTAATCGCGTGCGGCGGGAAGCCACCTCTCTGTAGTCTCCTTCGAAACCTCGACATTAATATAATTTCATACGTCATCCTTTACAATGCAGGAAATCCTAAAAAGTTCCCGAGAAATGAGACGATAGAAATTTTTACCTGAGTTTCATGATTGTTTGATCTTTATCGACGATCTCCCCTTCATGGACCAGCACTTCCGCAACTTCCGAGTCCGAGGCTATCCGTATCTCATTCTCCATCTTCATCGCTTCCAGGATAATGAGCTTTGCCCCCTTCTTGACTCTCTCCCCGTCAGCAACCAGTATTTTCACAACGAGTCCCGGCATTGGCGCTTTGATCTCCGAGTGAGCGTGCCCCGCCGGGCCGCCGGACTCAAGTCTCCTGAGTAAAATATCGCGGTCGCTAAGCACTTCCATCCGCACTGTCTCGTTCGAAAGGAGTAATTCGATTTCCTCGCCCTTCTCCGAATAGATAATCTCTTCGACCGAATCACCGATCTTCACCAGAAGCCTGTCCTCTTCCTCGCGAATCACCTCATAATTCACTTCCCTGCCATCTACCAGGATCTTCTGTCCCTCCATCTTGAAGCTCACGGTCTGGCCGTCGATCAAAACTGCTGGCATCAGCCTTCAAACCTCCCATTTGTCCATCGGGAAGGCTTCTCACCTTCGTTCTTTGTTTGCAGGGAGGAACGATTTCTCCCGCGCAACCGTGTGGCCGCGACAATCACCGCCCTGTCAAGCGCTTCCTGGCTCAGTGAAGTAAGATTCATCTCATCCACTTTCCAGTTTTCCTGGACGAAGTGAGTCGAATATTTGCCTGATCGAAACGGTCCACTTTTCATGACAAAAGTGCAAAACGGGATTGTGGTCTTGACGCCGGTGATGACGTAGTCGTCGAGCGCTCTTATCATTTTCCCGATTGCATTTTCCCGAGTACTATCCCAGACGCCGAGTTTGGCTATCATAGGGTCATAGTAAACCGATATCTCGCTTCCCGATTCGACGCCCGAGTCGACCCGGATGCCGTTCCCAACCGGCTCGTGGAGTGATTTTAGCGTTCCGGTATCGGGTAGGAAATTACCGTAAACATCCTCCGCATAGATGCGACATTCTATTGCGTGACCTCTTCTTGTTATCGATTCCTGATTCATGGAAATTGTTTCGCCCTCTGCGATCTTGATCTGCTCGCGGACGATGTCCAGGCCGGTCGTAAGTTCGGTTATCGGATGCTCCACCTGCAGCCGGGTGTTCATCTCCAGGAAATAGTAATTTCCATCTTCATCTAAAATGAATTCGACCGTGCCGGCGTTCACGTAACCGCACGCCCTTGCAGCGCCGACGGCGGCTTTCCCCATTTCCTCACGCATGGCAGGAGAAAGCGCCAGCGAAGGAGTTTCCTCCACGACCTTCTGGTGACGCCTCTGGATGGAACATTCCCTCTCAAACAGATGTACCACGTTGCCATGAAAGTCTGCGAGGATTTGAAACTCGATGTGGCGCGGGCCGAGGACATACTTCTCGATGAAAATCCTTCCGTCTCCGAAGGCCGACGCGGCTTCCGATTGTGCACCGCGAAGGCTCGATTCAAGTTCACTTTCTTCAGCGACCAACCGCATCCCTTTTCCGCCGCCGCCGGCAGCAGCTTTCACGAGGACCGGATAACCGATTTGCCGCGCGATGTCGGCAGCCTCTTTCAGATTCGTTACGACTTCCGCAGTTCCCGGAACGACCGGTACGCCGTAGCCCGCCACAATCTTTCTAGCTTCAGTCTTGTCTCCCATCAGCCTGATGGTCTCGGCACCCGGGCCTATGAAAATTATCCCGGCCTTCTCAGACTCACGCGCGAAGTCGGAGTTTTCGGAGAGAAAACCGTAACCAGGATGAATTGCGTCAGCGCCCGACTTCTTCGCAGCAGAAATGATCTTCTCTATTTCCAGGTACGTTTCACGCGCTTCCTTTCCGCTCAAAGGGTATGCCTCGTCGGCGTAGCGCACGAAAGGCATCGCGATGTCGACGTCGGAGTATACTGCGACGGAACGGATATCCATTTCTCTGAGAGTTCGCATTATTCTCAAAGCGATCTCCCCGCGATTGGCCACAAGTACCTTTTTGATCTTCCTGCTTGTCATAGGTATGGTCGTCGTTTAGATACCTTTAAATACTAAACCTTCAGCAAGTGTTAATCAGGCTTAAGCTCGACGATCGTCACACCCTGGCCGCCTTCGCCAAGTTCGCCTGACCTGAAAGAGGTAGCAAACGGGTGAGTCTTCAACAGCTCCGCAACGGCCCGCCGGAGCGAACCGGTACCCGTGCCGTGAACAATCTCGACCTGTTTCAAGCCGCCAAGGTAAGCCTCGTCGAGGAACTTTTCCACAGAAACCTGGATTTCATAAGGCCTCATCCCTCGGATATCGAGCTTCGTCTGTGTACCCGAGTGAACTTCGATGTTTACCGATGTCGCCCTCACCGTCCTTTTTCCGGCACTCTGCAGCTCGCTCTTGTGAACGCGCATCTTCAGACCGTTCACTTCCACCAGAAGTTCCCCCTTCTCGTTCGATTTCTCGCGGACTTCACCGGCGAGGAGAGTTCCTTTGATCATTACGGTATCACCGACGTCGAACTCTTTCTGCTCTTCCTTTTCGTTTTCCTTGAGCTTGGAAATGCGCGTTTTCAGTTCGTCAACTTCGGCCTGCGCGCCCTTTATCGATTCCTTTGAAGCCCGGGTTTCGCGAATCTCACGGACAAGGCCTTCAATCTTCCTGTTCAGATCTCCGACCAGGTTCTCGGAGTCTTCGACGGCCTTCCTCTTTATCTCTACCGCTTCCTTTTTCGCCGAGTGCAGTTTCTTCTCATATTCCTGGCGCATGGTCTCGGCGAGTTCCTGCTCCTTTTTGATTTCGGCGACTCTGTCGCGCAGCTCAATCTCCAGGCGTTCGACCCTTAGAAGAAGCTTCTCAAGCTTATCTCTCCCTTCGCCGACGTACTTTCGCGCCCTATCCACTATCGATGCCGATATGCCGGTACGCTGAGCGATCTCGAAAGCATAACTCGAACCTGGTCTTCCGAGTACAAGCTTATAGGTCGGCGTAAGCGTGTTCTGGTCGAACTCCATGGCGGCATTTTGCATCCCAGGAGCTTCACTTGCAAAGACCTTGAGTCCGGAATTATGAGTAGTCACGACCGTCATCGTCCCAGCGTCTCTCAATTCTTCGAGCATCGCCGAAGCGAGCGCGGCGCCTTCAGCCGGCTCGGTCTCCTCGCCGAGCTCATCGACGAGAGCAAGACATCTATCGTCGACTCTTTCGAGTATACCGACGAAGTGTTTGATACGCGAAGTGAAACTGCTCAGATCGTTCTCGATCGATTGCTCATCTCCGATCTCGGTAAAGATCTTCTCGTAAAGAGGGAGCTCGGTACCGGGATCGGCGGTAAGCGGGATCGCCGCGAGGTTGCAGAGGACGAAAAGGCCGAGCGTCTTAAGGGTGACTGTTTTCCCGCCGGAGTTCGGCCCGCTTATGACGACAACGCGAGTCGAGTCGTCGAGGAACATATCGACCGGAGTAACCTTTTCCCTTCCCAATTTGATTGTGAGGAGCGGGTGTCTTGCCTTTACAAGCCTCGGCACAGCAACGGCGCCGACTTCCGGGACAATCGCACCGAACCTCATCGCAAAACCGCCTCGTGCATAAAGGCTATCGAGATGCGAAAGGACCTCCACGTCCTGCACAAGCTTCGGGACTACTTCCCGAATTCTACCTGTAAGCTCGTGCAGGATCTTCTCGATCTCGCGCTGTTCCTCGAATTGCAGAGATATCACCTCGTTATTCAGATCTACCGCCTCCGACGGCTCGATGAAGACCGTTTGCCCGGTTGCACTTGCGCCGTGAATCAAACCGGAAAGTTGACGTTTATATTCTGCCTTCACGGGCAGGACGAGCCTTCCGTCGCGCTGCGTAAAGATATCGTCCTCGGAATATTCCATATCGGAATACGAACGGGCAATGGTCATTATCTTCTTCCGAAGCGTCCCCCTGGTCCGGTTGAGGCCTATCCGGATCTTGAGAAGTTCTTTGCTCGCATCGTCACGTATGTTTCCCTCTTCATCAACACCCCTATTCAAGTTGAATTCGAGAACCGTATCGGGGTACAGTTGAAATGCGAGCTGCGAAATCTCCGGTAAATCGTTCTTCTGCCTGAGAAGAGATTTCCTGACCCCGTCGACGACGTGCAGCAGCACGGATACCAGACGGAGTTCTTTACCCTGGAGGAAACTCCCTCCTTTCGCGGCATGCGCGAGGGACGGTCTCGCGTCTTTTGCCCCGGTCAAGTCAGGGAAAATATTGCGCACGGTGAGCGAGTGGGCCTGGTCGACGAGCCGGTACTCCTTCTCCAGTCCGACCTTCGAGCTAAAGAGCGGAATAGAATCGAGATACTTCTCACCCAGCTCTGTCTGACATAGACCTTTCAGGTAGGAAATCAACCGGAGAAATTCAAGTTTCTCGATGGAGCGGGCGAGCTCAGGGTCGCGTTCTATCATCTACGAGTGCTTGGAAAAGAAGAACTTATCGAGATAATGTTCTGAAGTCTTCTTCGAGATGAATGTCTTGTAGACGTTAGGGGCAAATCCTCTGATGGGGCCGTACATGAATGACTTGTTCAGTGTCGGACCTGGCGAAGGTATTTTGAAGAAACCCAGCACCACGAGAAGCAGGCTGAGGATGAGGGCACCTTCGAGAAAGCCGAACAACGCTCCTCCTAATTTGTCGACCATCTGAAGTATTGAGACCTTTTTCAGCCCCTTGGCGATCGCCCCGCTTATCACAAAGAGAATAACAAATATTGCCGCTATCACGATGACACCGCAGATGGTAGTTCCGAAACCGATAAGTCTTGCCAAAAACCCCGCTGCTTCCCCGCCGTATTTAGCCGATAGAACTATTCCACCGAGGAGTGCAGCCAGCGAAAGCACTTTCGCGAAGAGACCCTTCGCAAACCCATTTACGGTAAATGCGACGAGTGCTACTATCAGAATAACGTCTATTCCGGTCATCCGAGTTTTGCCTTAACAATGTCCTGTACCATCTTACCATCGGCCTTTCCCCGCAATTCTTTCATCGCGGCCCCCATGAGCTTTCCAAAGTCCTTCTGTCCCTGCACACCAAGATTCGAAGCCAGGTCATCGACAACCTTCACGATGTCGTCCCTGCTCACCTGCTTAGGCAGGTATTCCTGGATGATTTCCAGCTCACCGCGCTCTTTGTCTGCGAGGTCCTTCCTCCCCGCTTTTTCGAATTCCTCTATCGCTTCTTTTCGCATCTTTGCAGAGCTGAGAAGTACCTGCATCTCGTCATCCGCAGTCATTCCCTCGGTAGTAACACGTTTCTCCACTTCTTTCTCGAGGAGCTTCGCTTTCACCATCCTCAGGGTCTCGAGACGTTGCGTCTCCCTCTTCAACATGGCGTTCTTGATATCGTTGCTAATTGTCTCTTTCAGACTCATCACATTTTTCCCGGGAATTTTAATACAGTATCGTTAATTGAATGTCCGGCGCTACACAGATAGAGTGCAGCCTCGACTATCTCGTCAGTTCCGACCCATCTTGCGGCATCGGCGCCTTTTATCCACTTCCTGTTGTTTTCGGTGTCAATGGTCGAAGGAGCAATTGCGAACACCGAGATGCCCGAATCTTTGTACTCTTCGGCCGCGGCCCTTGAGAGGGCGAGGACAGCGGACTTCGAAGCCGCATAAACGGAACTCCCTGCGCCCGATCCGAACACCTGCATGGAAACGAAGTTGATTATCCTTCCGAATTTTTCTTCAACCATGGCCGGAATCACCGCCGACATGATGTTGAACGTTGGAACCAGATCGATTGAAAGCATTTTTCCCAGATCGGCGGGAGAATGTTCGTGGAGCTTCCTACCACCTACCCAGCCGCCGAGTGAATTGAGGAGAAAATCCACTCCTCCAAATCTCTCTTCAACGGACATCACTGCTTTCCTTGCCTGGGAGGCATCGGCGAGATCGGCCTGAAAGGATTCATAAACGGCAGAAAAGTCAGAGAATGTCTTATCCAGTTCTGCTTTTCTATCGGGATTTCTGTAAATGAAAGCTACGTTCGCACCCGCTCTGAGGAATCCTCGGGCGAGCTCCTTTCCGACAGATCCCCCGGTGACCAAAGCTACTTTACCGGCTAGACTTACCATATGCTGAATTTATTTTCAGACCGGTTAAAAAGCAAAGACACCCAGGCCGCGCGGTGGACCACTTTGAGAATATACGGTTACTTCGCTGATTAAACGCAATAAAACCCGGGACGCTAACGGGTAGGAAACTGTTCACTTCTTCTTCGAAGGAGGATGTTTTTTTCCATCGTGAAGTCCACTGCTGCGCACCACCGCGAGCAGAAGGGCGCCCTCCCTTCAAGAAATCAAGAAGTCAACGAACTGCACTGCTTGTACAATCCATTTTTGGTCCATGGAATCCGCGGTGCCAGATCGCTAGTTTTTGTCAAACAAGATGCCACCGGGCCAAACAATTGTTATTAACTTCCGGTTTAGTAAATTTAGAATACAAGCAAACATCCGAGTAGTATTCAATCGCATCTTTGAGTAGCAAAATTCGAATCAAGCTCAAGGCTTACGTTTGGCAAACATCAGTCTTTTTCGCCAAACACTTCGGCAGTCTTCCCCGAGGAAACACCTCAACTCTATATACAACAAACAATGGAAGGACAACGCATGAACACAATTCGTGCAGCACTGCTACTCCTGATGATGAGCTTATTCCTCATTCTACCAACGAAAGGCTCTCAAATCATGGCGCAGAATAAGTCAACCGACTCATCGATTCCACCGCTCGACCCGGTAAACATGGACACATCGGTTAACCCGGCGGAGAACTTCTACGAGTATGCCAACGGCGGGTGGCTAAGAAAGAACCCGATTCCGGCGGCTTACAGCAGATGGGGAAGCTTCTCCGAGCTTTACGACCGCAATCTCGACATACTCCACTCGGTAGCCGAAAAATCGTCAGAAGAAAGTAACGCAGCTAAAGGGAGCGACACGCAACTTGTGGGCGATTTTTATTTTAGCGGTATGAATACTTCGGCTATCGACAAGGACGGAATTGGTCCGGTTGAGCCGTACATTCGAGAGATCGATGCGATTAAGAATAAGGCCGAACTCCAGTCCACCCTGGAGAAGCTTCAACGAAAAGGTGTAAGCCTCCTGTTCTATTTCACTTCGCAGCAAGACCTAAAGAACAGTGAAATGATAATAGCAACCGTGTTTCAGGGAGGGCTGAGTCTGCCGGATCGGGATTATTATACAAAGACCGACAAGCAGTCAAAAGAAATCCTTAGCGAATACGACACCTACATGAAGAAGATGTTCTCGTTATTGGGCGAGAATAAGAAGACCGCATCGGAGAATGCAGACATAGTCTCAAGGATGGAGACCCGTCTCGCGAAAGCCTCGATGACGCGGGTAGAGATGCGGGATCCCAAAGCAACCTATAACATGATGTCCATAGCAAAACTCGGTGCCCTGGCTCCCGGATTCTCGTGGAAATCCTACCTCAGGTATTTCGACCTGTCCGGCGTAAAAAGTGTCAACGTCGCGCAGCCGAAGTTCATACGAGAAGTCGGGCGCATGCTCAAATCAGTTTCGCTCAAGGACTGGAAGGTCTACCTCAAGTGGCACCTGGTAAATTCGATGGCACCGTATCTCAGTGGGAAATTCGTAGATGAGCATTTCCATTTCTACGGGACGGTATTGACAGGGGCGAAAGAGCTCCAGCCAAGGTGGAAGAGAGTTCTGCAGAGGGTCGATCAGCAGGTAGGCTTCGCGCTCGGCAGACTTTACGTGGCCGAACATTTTTCGCCCAAGGCAAAGGCAAGGGCGGAGGAGATGGTTCACAACCTCGAGACCGCATTCGCTCAACGCATCAGGAGCCTGGACTGGATGAGTGAGAAGACCAAGAAGCAGGCGCTGATCAAACTCAAGGCGATTGTGAACAAGATCGGTTATCCTGACAAATGGAAAAGCTACGAAGGACTGGATATTGACCGCGGGCCGTACGTTTTGAATGTCATGCGCGCGAACGAATTCAACTTCGATTACGAAATAAACAAGGTAGGTAAGAAAGTCGACCGGACGGAATGGCAGATGACTCCCCCGACGGTTAACGCTTATTACGATCCGTCAATGAACGAGATCGTTTTCCCGGCAGGGATACTCCAGCCTCCCTTTTTCAACCCTGACGCCGATGACGCGGTAAACTACGGCGGAATGGGGGCGGTCATAGGCCACGAAATGACACACGGCTTCGACGACCAGGGTAGCCAGTTCGACGCCGATGGGAATCTTAAGAACTGGTGGAGCAAAGCAGACGCTGCCAATTTCAAGAAGAAAGCCGAAGTCCTGGTAAAGCAATTCGACTCTTACACCGTTCTCGATTCCCTTCATGTAAACGGTAATCTTACCGAGGGCGAGAACATTGCAGATCTCGGTGGAGTATCGATCGCGTTCCAGGCATTCGAGAATACCTTAAAGGGAAAGCCTCGCCCGGGAAAGATAGACGGTTTCACACCGGAACAGCGTTTCTTCATGGCATGGGCACAGATGTGGCGCGAGAACGACAGGCCGCAGGCGTTGCGTCAGCGGTTGATAGTCGATCCGCACTCGCCCAACGAGTTCAGGTGCAACGGCCCCCTGTCCGATTTCCCTCCGTTCTACGAGGCGTTCGGCGTCAAGCAGGGCGATTCCATGTACAGAGCTGACAGCGTCAGGGCAAAGATCTGGTAAGATCCGGAGCATGCGACCGTCACTGGCCCGGCTTTCGGCGGCGTCGGTGACGGCCACAGCTGCGGCAGCTATTTTACAACTTCCCCAACAACGAACGCATTCTCGTGCATCTTCTTAAGATATTTCAGGAGCGCGTCCCCCTCATTTGACGGGACTATCACTATCAACCCTACTCCCATGTTCAATGCCCTTCTGGCATCGTTGTCCGGGACATCGCCAATCTTCTGAATCAACCGGAAGATAGGAGGCACTTCCCAATTTCCCCAGAACACTTTGAATTTTCTCGGCTCGCGTATGACCCTGACGGTGTTTCCTTCGATTCCGCCGCCCGTGATGTGGACCATACCGTGTACGCTGAAATTCTTCGACGCGGATTGCATGACTTTCAAATACGACCGATGCGTCCTGAGCAGTGCTTCGCCCGCAGTGGTGCGCAGCTCGGGCACATAGCTGTCGACGCTGTATTCCGACAGGATTGTCTTCCTCGCGAGCGAATAGCCGTTCGTGTGCAGGCCTGCGGAAGCGATGCCGATAAGTACATCGCCCTTCCTGGCCTTCTTGCCGTCGATAACCTTTGCCTTGTCGACAACGCCCACAATTGTTCCGGCAAGGTCATAATCATTGTCGGAATAGATGCCCGGCATTTCAGCGGTCTCTCCGCCGATCAGGGCCACGCCATTTTCTTTACACGCCTTAGAGAGACCTTTCACCACGTCGCCTGCTACTGTGGCATTTAATTTCCCACAGGCATAGTAGTCCAGGAAAAAGAGCGGTGCCGCACCGCCTACACCGATATCGTTCACGCAATGGTTAACAAGGTCCTGTCCGATCGTGTCGTGCTTGTCCATCTCTATCGCGACCTTCACTTTAGTCCCGACGCCATCGACGCTGGAAACGAGCACCGGATTTCGGTAACCGGGGAATTTAGCGTTAAAGAATCCGCCGAAGAATCCTATTTCGGACAACACGTTTTTATTGAAGGTTTGCTTCGCGAGCGGCTTGATCTTCCTGACAAGTTTTTCTGCTTCGTCGATATTCACGCCACTCTGTTTGTAAGTCATCATTTAAAATTACTCCGTCAGATATTAGTCAGGCGAGGTTGAGCATTCCGTCGTCGGCGACGAACTTCATCGCATCAACTACGTTCTTTGTCGTCACGTCGTCGCGTACCACTACCCTTCCTATTCCGGTCGGAAGGACGAAACGGACCTTTCCCGCTTTAACTTTCTTATCATAGTTTAATCTGCCGAGGACATCGTCGAGCGGGACCTTGTCGTTCCTCTGGACTGCGATCTGGCGCACGATGCCGAGTATCCGTTCGAAGCTCGAAGGACGGAGAAGCTTCATGTGCATTGCTATGTGAGACTCGGCAATAAGGCCGACCAGGACGGCTTCGCCATGTTTGAACTTCGCGTAGTTGGTAGCGGCCTCCACCGCGTGGCCGATGGTGTGGCCGAGGTTCAGATGGGCTCTCACGCCGGACTCCTTGGCGTCCTTTTCGACATAACGTTTCTTAGTCTCTACCGACATCCTTACGATCCGCTGCAGGAGTTTCCTGTCTTTGTTAAGAAGCCGAACATAGTTCTTCTCGAGAAAATCGAAGAACAGGTCTCCATTAAGTACCGCATACTTGACGATTTCTCCAAGCCCGCAGATAAGCTCCTCTTTAGGGAGAGTCCCGAGAAAATTTGTATTCATGATGATCGTGTACGGCTGATGAAACGCACCTATCATGTTCTTACCGGCCGCGTGGTTTACTCCAACCTTACCTCCTACCGAACTGTCCACCATCGCAAGGAGAGTAGTCGGAACATGGACGTAGTTGATTCCTCTCTGGAAAACGGCTGCAACGAAGCCTGCCAGATCGCCCGTTATTCCGCCGCCGATCGCGAACAGAACCGAGTCTCTGCGGATATCTCTCTCGAGAAAATAGGTGAGAAGTTTCTCGACCATCTCCAGGCTCTTGTTCTCTTCGCTCGGATGGAAATCCGCGACCACGGCACCGCTCAAATTCTTAATCCCATCCGCGAGATCCCGGTAGATAGACGCAAATCTTGAATCGATGACGACCGCCGCCTTCTGCGCTGAACGCAGCTCGGCGAAAAGCGGCGAATCGGAGTCGCCGATCAGAACCGGTATTCTCGATGAGTTGACCCGGTAGCTCAAAGGTTTCATTCAACAAATCCCTTCAGTTTGGAGGCAATTTCCTCAACACACTCTAAGACTGTCATTTCAGTAGCGTTGATCACTAAATTCGCCTTCAGATAGTACTTCTCCCTCTCATTGATTAATGACTCGATCCGTTCCGAAAGTTCTACGTCACTCATTACTTCACCCTTAGGACTCAGGAGCATCGGCCTTTCCCGGTTTCTTCCAACTCGTTCGAGAACTTTCGGTGTACTGACCTGCAGATAAACCAGCACGCCCCGGTCACGGACTATGTTCCGACATTCTTCGCTGGTGAGTGTACCACCGCCGAGCGCGACGACAATTTTTCCATCGCCTCCGGAAAGCTCTCTTAAAATTTCCACCTCGGTCCGGCGAAAGTAAGCTTCTCCGCGTTTGTTGAATATATCGGGTATCGAAGCACCTTCCGACTGCTCGATTCTGTTATCCATGTCCGCGAAATCGTAGCCAATCCGTCTCGCAAGATGCGGGCCCACAGTACTTTTCCCGCTTCCCATGAATCCGGTAAGAAAGATGATATGTTGAAGGTCAGTCATAGTCCTCTACAGATGATGAATATAACTGCCTGAGCTTAACTTGCAAAATTGCTTTCGGCGTGGCTTGAACTATTTCAAACTCCAGATTGCCGATGCGAATCTTACTCCCGACTCGAGGAACCGTGCCGCGCACTTTAACGAGAAGCGAAGAGACAGAGCTACCGGCCTCGTACTCGAAATCAAGCGGGCCCACCTGCGTGCCGAGTTCATCGAGCCTTGCGCTTCCTTTGACGAGGTAAGCCCCGTCCTGAAGCTGTATCAGCTTCGCCCCTTCCCTCGGCATCTCGGCACTCGAACCGAAGATTTCCCTCACCACATCGGAAAGTGTCACGATCCCAGAGAGGCCTCCAAATTCATCCACCACGATGGCGATGTGCCGTTTGTTTACCCGGTATGTCTCGATCAATTTTTCGAGCGATTGCGTCTCAGGCACAAATACCGGCGGTCTCATCAGTGAGCCTGCATTGAATTTCTTGCGTCCCGTTTTCTTTCTCACCATCGGAAGGAAATCCCTGGCGTAGAGGATACCGACAACATTTTCACTTGAGCCGGAATAAACCGGCAACCTCGAATGCTCACTCTTCCTGAACGTCTCGGACACTTCCTCAAATCCTGCCTTGTCGGAAATCGAAATTACTTCTTCGCGGCTGGTCATCGTATCCTTCACTGTTCTTTCCCCGAGATACGAGATCTTCCTCAGAAGCTGGGCTTCATTTTCCTCTATCACTCCGGTCGTCCCCGCGATCTTAGACAGTGTTTTCAATCTCCTGTTGTCGATTGTCAACGCCAACCTTCTCCTTCTCGCAGTTATACGGGAGAGAAAGGCATTGAGAGGATAGACGATCGGGCTTTCAACCACCAGCAAAATCAACAGCAAAGGAAGGCTGAGACCGAGAACAAGCTTCGCGTTACGGAGTGCCACTATCTTGGGTACGGCGTCCGCGAAAAATATCAGGAGACCCGAGACGGTCACTACTTCGATCCCTACCGCTACCAATCTGTTCATCGAAATCAAAGAGGCAAAATCCACCGCAACGGCTGCTCCGATGAGTGTAAACATGAAGACCGAAACGGCGTTCGATACGAGGATCGTCGATAACAACAGCTGCGGCGATTTGAATAGTCTTGCCGTTATTCTTCCTTTATGCGGTTCCCCGGAGCTCGTTATTGTGTACAAGGCCACTTCGGCAGCTGAGAGGACAAAGGCCAGGGCGAGGAGGAATATCATAACAAGAATACTTGTGAGCACGGTGAATTAAAGATTGCAGATAATATTGAGAATTTCCAGCGTAAAAGGCGAATGTAATAGAGAGGACGCCACGAATATTGCCCCAGTTACGGTGCAAGTCGTTTGATGGCCCAGCCGCCATCAGGTTGGAGTGTAAAGAGTATCCTGTCATGGAGCCTGTTGGGTCTTCCTTGCCAGAACTCGATAGCATTTGCCTTTACTTTCATCCCTCCCCAATATTCGGGTCTTGGAACCGATCCCCCGGAAAACTGCTCTTCTATTCGGCGGAATTTCCTCTCAAGTTCTTCACGCCCAGAGATGACCTCGCTTTGTTGCGAAGCCCATGCTGCGATTTGGCTTCCCCTGGGACGAGAAGCGAAATACTTATCTGACTCCGCTTTCTCGATGGCAGAAACCTTTCCTTCGACGCGAATCTGCCTATCCAGCTGATGCCAGAAGAACGTAAGCGCCACATACTGATTCGCATCAGCCTCAGTCGCTTTTCGACTGCGATAGTTTGTGTAAAACGTGAACCCGCCCGCGTCGACCCCCCGAAGCAGGACGATTCGCACGGATGGTTTTCCTTCCGCAGAGACCGTTGCCAATGCCATCGCATGAGGATCCGGGACTCCGGCATTTAAGGCATCCTCCATCCATCTTTGGAATAGCCTGAACGGGTCGCGATCAATCCCCGATTCATCCAGCCATTTACCTGTATAATCTCTTCTTAATTGTTCTATCTCTTTTATAGTAAGTTTCATATACTTCTCCGACATCACTGTGGGTGAGATTGGTTTTACCTGCCGCCCCCGGGAATCAATTGGGTGCGCTCAATTCATTCACAAACTTATCGAAACGGTATCCAGCCTTTGAAGCGATTCGTTTCGCAACAGCTCCCCATTCTACGAATTCTTCAAGACACCGACTCGCATCCTCATCGCGAGCCCCTGGTTGCGCGGAGAAAAACTCGACCCCTGCCGTAATCACATAATACGCTATGAAATCGTCGAAGCGCTCCTTATTGAACCATCGAACCCCATCATACTCGTGAAGGGCAAGAAAACTCTGAACAGAGGCCTTTCCCAAAGCAGTCAAGAAGAGCAGGCGAATCACCTCTTCCCCGGCTATCGTGACGTTTTCAAACACATCGACCAACACACACGCAAGATTCAGCTCATACTCCGCGGTGCCGCCCTCGACGCCGAGCACTGAAAAGCATTCCATGGTCTTACCCGTGAGACGGAATTCTGAGACAAGTTCGGATGTCCCTCCATCCAGTTTCCCTGCGGACTTAGCCAACACCTTAAGGAAGAGATAAAGAAACTCAAGACGCAGGCCTTTCAATGAACTACGGTAATCCGTTTCAACCATTCCCTTGATATAAACCGCCGCCTTGGCTGCGGCAAAGAAATTAACGGCAACCGGAACGGCCTTATAGAAATCGAGCTCCGATTCCACGGTCGACGGATCGTTGGACCGATGGTACTTCTTGACGGCCGAATCGAGGCGAGACACATTTTCCCCCAGTATTTTTACCCGGTCGCGCTTCAACTTGCCATCATTCATCCCTTCAACAAGATACCGAAGGCTTCCGCCGTTCAGTGCCTCGCAGTATGCCGCGTGAATCTCGCTCAGCTTCATCAACCAAAGCTCTTCCGCTACCGAGCCAACACCTCTTCCGTTAAGAGAACGGCATAGCTCGTCGTAGGGCTTGTCCCTGGTCGCGCGGACCTCATTGAAGCCTTCAAAGACACTGTACTTATATGCTCCAAGTTCAATGAATAAACCGTCGCGCTTAACGGATTTTGTAGATCTAATATACTCAACGCCGCTGATGACGTCGCGGAAGATAACGAAGCTGCTCTGCCCACCCGTAAGCGACAAACCTTCGGCAAGGTTTTTTTGGATCAGTTTTCCGGATGGATCACGGAATGCGACCGATGTCTTTACCCATCCGGCGGTATGTGTATATCGGTTGTTGTAGACCACAAGATTGCTTTCAATGCCGCTGCGATTGCTATACGCAAAGACATCTTCGTTCACCTGGCCGTTTCCCACGAAGAAATCGTACAGGAAAAAATTGTCGACCTCGCTGAAGTATTGCCTCATCCTCAAGAGTGGAAAAATCTCTCTGTCGTGCCTGGCAACGAGGCTCTCATCCTCTCTTTCGTCACGATAGGCTCGTTTAAATTCCATCCCGTATTTCTCCGTCAGACCTTCCACCTGGCCGTGACCAAACATCGGGAGC
>JAJZVO010000020.1 GCA_021845665.1 Bacteroidota bacterium
GGGTTTGACCGCTAAATTAGGAGGCTGCATTAGGGCATGCGAGTCGTGCTTCGCGATTTGTGGCAGCGTGGGATAACTGAGCGGCAAGATCTTCTTCCCATGTCAGGGGGCTGTTTGCGGGTATGCAACTCTTAAAACTCTCAAACTCTCTTGTGGTCCCTTTCAGCCACCCTGTGAATTTCAAACTTTTTTGAAGAACAAACTTTCTTGTGCAACTGAATTATATGATTCCAAAAGCGTGCCAAAACTTTTCCGCGTTTACGAGTGAATTTCGCATAAGTGGATCGCTTTTGATTCGCAAACTGCGATGAAGAGTTGCGTAACGCGAAAAGGAGCCCTGGAAAGCGTCAGAACTGGCCATTTTGGTTGAAGTATCTCTTTCAGCGGCTTATATTCTTCTATGCGTTGGCTGATCGATGGTTATAACGTTGCCCTTTCTGACCAAAAATTGTCTAGGCTAATGAAGATCGATAGTAATCAGACGCGGCATGAGTTGGCGTTGGAGATTTTGCGCTCAGCGCGATTGTCAAAGGATGATATCAACCTGGTCTTTGACGGCAGATTTGCTCCATCTGCTTCACGTGAGGGCCCACGGCTTGTGGTCCGCTTCACTTCGGGTGGCGAGACGGCCGATGAATGGATTAAGCGGGAAATTGGCAATTCAACAAAGAGACGCTCACTTACTGTCGTAAGCAATGATCTCTCGATCCTTGCATTCGCGAAGGAATGCGGGGCGGCAACGATGAAAAGTGGCGAATTTCTATCCATGGTACGCACCTTGAATGCAAGAGGAAAGGATACAGTCTCCGATGATGAGAAGCCTGCATCGGCCGGGAAGCTCGATGAGGAATTATTGTATCTTTTCAAAGGAAAAAGAAAATGAGACACAGAGTTTTATGTCAGTTCGCAGCGGCTGCAATTGTTGCGATGGGGGCAGGCAACGCAAAGGCCCAACTCTCCGTAATTCAGGGAAACGAGATCAGCTTCGGGAAAATCTTCCAGACAGGTGCGGTGGTATATAAGGTCATCACGGTGAAAAACACCGGAAGCGATAGCATAAAGATAAACAGCGTGACTACCAGCTGCGGCTGCACTGCGGCCATCGTCGCAACAAGTGCACTCGCGCCGGGAGAAGAGACCGACGTGAGAATACAGTTCAATCCTACCGGCTACATCGGAGACGTCACAAAATACATATACATCTCAAACTCGGCCAAGAAATTTCCCCTTATCACCGTCAAGATGACGGGGTATGTCGCGTATGCGCTCCAACCGACACCGAGTTATGTCCTCTTCAACAATGCGCAGGTTGGAAAACTCGATAGCACAGAAATAAACCTGTCGAACACATCCGACGAGGAAATGCGCATCACGAAAGTAGATCTCCCGTCTAAGGAATTGACTTACAGACTGAACAAGAGACTACTCAAGCCCGGGGATTTCGCGAATCTCGATATTTACATCAACCCAACGAACACGCGAGACATAGACGGATACATCGTTGTGCATACGACGAGCGACAAGCAGCCTCAGCTTCAGTTGAGGGTTTTCGCGGGACTGGTAGGAAACTAGTTCAGGCCGTAGCCTGCTTCCTCTTGGTAAGGAAGAGGGGCTCTGCACCGGAAGAGATAACATCCTCGGTTATCACACATTTCGAGATATCGGAACGCGAGGGAAGGTTGTACATGATATCGAGCATTTTCTCCTCGATGATGGATCTGAGACCGCGGGCACCGGTTCCGCGTTCAACGGCCTTGCCAACGATCGCCTTAAGCGCCTCGTCATCGAAGTCGAGTTCGACCTCCTCGAGCTTGAAGAGTTTCTTATACTGCTTCACCAACGCGTTCTTGGGAAGTGTCAATATGTCTTTCATCGCTTCTTCGCTTAAGGTGTGAAGCGTCGCCACAACTGGAAGTCTCCCAATGAACTCCGGGATGAGACCGAACTTGAGGAGATCGTCCGGCTGCACAAGAGGGAGGATTTCGCTGACCGCTTCATCCCTTACGGAGTGGATCTCCGCGCCGAAGCCGATCGGATTTTTGCTGACCCGCCTCGAAATAATCTTCTCAATGCCCTCGAACGCTCCCCCGCAGATAAAAAGTATATTCCGCGTGTTCACGTTTATGAGAGGCTGCTCGGGGTGCTTCCTTCCACCGCGCGGAGGAACTCCGGCCGTTGTTCCCTCAAGTATCTTTAGAAGAGCTTGCTGGACTCCCTCACCCGACACATCGCGCGTAATAGAAGGCGTATCGCTCTTTCTCGCAATCTTGTCGATCTCGTCCACATAGACTATTCCCCTCTCGGCACGCGCAACGTCGTAATCGGTGTTCTGGAGAAGGTGAACCAGTATAGTCTCCACGTCATCCCCAACGTAGCCGGCCTCCGTTAGAGTTGTGGCGTCGGCAATAGCGAAAGGGACGTTGAGTATCTTGGCGAGAGTCTGTGCGAGGAGCGTCTTCCCGGTGCCGGTCGGACCGATCAGGAGGATGTTGCTCTTTTCAATCTCGGTTTCATCTTCGGCGCCGAGTCCGTGCGGAAGCGAAATTCTCTTGTAGTGATTGTAAACCGCCACCGAAAGGGTCTTCTTTGCATGCTCCTGCCCGATCACATATTCGTCAAGTGCGGACTTGATCTCTACGGGTGTCAAAGGCGCCTTCTCGGAATAGTCCTCAGAATGCTGTTTGTAGGCCGGGATGTTGCTTCTGAGAATTTCTACCGAGTGTTCGACACAGATGTCGCAGATGTAGACATCCCCCGGTCCGGCCACAAGACTCTTGACTTCCTTCGCTTCACGTCCGCAGAAGGAGCATCGCATCTCCTCTTGATGCTGTTTACTCATTAACTTCTAATATTCCTTTTTGATATTCTTTTGTCGTTGATTTTTCAGGTCTGCGATCACTGTGGGAATTGAAATCGCAAACAAGACAATGAAGACGAGCAGAACAAGCAATAGCAAACTGCCCATATAGTTCGTTTAGACTCCGAATTGGTTTCACTTCTTTTTAGCTTCTCTTTTTATGAGAACGTTATCAATCACACCGTATTTTACCGCCTCCTCAGCAGACATAAAATAGTCCCTGTCCGTGTCTCTTTCAATTTGAAGGAGATCCTTACCGGAATGGTGTGACAGGATTTCGTTCAATCGCTTCTTGGTTTTAATTACCTCCTCTGCCTGGATGCTAATGTCGGCAGCGGTTCCCTGAAAGCCGCCCCAGGGCTGATGTATCATGATTCTTGCATTCGGGAGCGAAGTCCTCTTGCCTGAGGCTCCGCCTGCCAGAAGGACTGCGCCCATGCTTGCCGCGAGTCCAACACAGGTAGTGGCAATGTTGGGCCTGACGTACTGCATCGTATCGTAGACCGCAAGACCAGCAGAGACGCTACCCCCAGGGGTGTTGATGTAGATATTAATGTCTTTGTTTGGATCTTCGCTTTCGAGAAACAAAAGCTGGGCGATCACTAGACTTGCAACCGTATCGTCTATAGCGGTTCCAATAAAAATAATCCTCTCTCTGAGCAGCCTGGAGTAGATGTCGTAAGCTCTTTCCCCCCGGCCTGTCTGTTCGATGACATATGGTATCGTCAGCTGGTTATAGATTTCGAATCTCGGTTTCTCGGCCATGCCGCCTTCGGGAAGGCTAACGTTTGGGTTATCTACTAACATTTTTCAGTCCTCATGTTCGTGAGCCGGTGTTTTTTCTACTATTTTCACGTCCGCCTTGTCGACGATGAAGTTAAACATTTCGTTGAAAAGTAATTTATCCTTCACGTCGTTTGAATTCCTGTAAAAATCCAGAAGCTTCGATTTATCGAGTCTGTATTTTGTCGACTCATCGTCCGCCGTCCTTTCGAGTACGGCTTCATCGACTTTCAGATTTTCCTTCTGAATTATGGCCGCAGCAAGGAGGTTCCACTTCACCGCCCTTACGGCAGGCTCCCTGTATCTCTCCTTCACGAAGTCTTCGTCGACATCCCGGTTGTTCGATTCTTTCTTCAATTCCTCAATCAAATCGTTCAGATAATCATCAACCATGCTTTCCGGAACTTCAAACTCATTTTTCTTCAGAAGCTCCTCGGCGATCTTGTCCCGGAGCTCTTCTTCAGCTTTCTCCTCGTAGTAATGTTCGAGTTCCCTCTCGATATCTTTCTTCAGTGCATCCAGCGTTTCCATTTTGCCGCCGGAAACTTTCTTTGCGAACTCGTCGGAAAGCTCTGGCATAACAAACTTCTCAAGCTTTTTAACCTGAACTTTAAATGGCTTCTTCCCCGAAACCTGTCCCGATTTGTCGAAGGTATCGAGTTCCAGATTGAACTCGTCGCCGGCTTTCGATTTCAACAAGCGCTCACGGAGCTCGCTCAATTCGGGGGCCTTGCTTCTCAGGTCAACTTTATAATTCTCACGCCGCTGTCCTATCATCGGCACCCCTTGCGCGTCCACTACCTGGAGATCGACAGTTACAACCCCTTTTTCATCCTCGAGAGTCTCAGTCTCAACCAACTCCGCATTTGACTCGTATATGTGAAAGAGCTCATGATCGACAGTCTCGGGAAGTATTTTGTACATCGCTCGTTCGAGTTTCATGTCAACATAGTCTTTCGGTTCTATTACTGGGACCACTTCATAAGTAAGAAGGAAATGAAGAGGTTCACCGATCGTGCGGTTGTCTAGATTATAGTCGACAACTCCTGCTATTTTTGTGTTTTCGTTCTGAAAAATGCCTTTGACAATCTCATTCACGATACCGGGAATGGAATCAGCCTCGATCTCCTCGCCATAACGTTTCTTCACGATTTCAATAGGCGTTTTCCCCTTCCTAAAACCGGGAACGGCCGCTTTCTTTTGAAATTCCGAATAAGCCGAATCAAATTTATCCTTGACGAAATTATCTTCTACCGCTGCAGTAACCTCGAGCTGTTTCTTCAGACCACCGAGGTCAGTAATCTTATAATCCACTTTCTTTCCTTTCCCGGATGGGTTCTTCGGTTTTCATATCTTCGTGCCTGAGGGACTTATCGCACCGCGCGTCCTGAAATACAACCGGCGCAAAGCCTTCGTTACACCAAATCCACATTCTCCCGGTGCATTACCGCTCCGGCGGAGATCGGGTTCCGCTTGTAAGATGCAGCAACCGCATCGCACCTCGACAAATGTGGGTAGAGGGGGACTCGAACCCCCACGGGTTTCCCCACTAGCTCCTAAGGCTAGCGCGTCTGCCAATTTCGCCATCTACCCGCTTTGGTACGTGCGGGTCTGTCTGCAAAAGCCGTGGGTCTCGCAGGCTTATAAATATAACTCCTGGACGGCCAATCTTCAAAACAGTGAAAATCCCGTCGAAAAAGCCACGTTTGAGGCAGTCGAGGCCAAACCGACGACCGTCAACCAGGATGTCCTCCTCCCCAAAGAAACCCGGCCAAGATCTGCCCGAAGCCCTGAAATATTTCCTCTCATTTGGACGAACATGTTGCAATCACACGCATTTTGAAGGTATATTTTCTTTGGCGTGCGAGTAATCTCGGTCATCAAGGGGTTTCACATTTAAAGAGAGCAAGTCGCACTATCTTCGGCGAAAGGTATGAGATTGCCGAATATTTTTTCGCTTTGGGCAAAGTATTGATGGAACCGCATTTCGATTGATAGATCGGATCAATTTGATTTCCAAGAATGCATTCGGATTCTCAATTGTTCCTAACGTAGCTGTCATTTGCCGCGAAGGACACAATTCTTAGATAGATCAGTAAAGCCGATAGGATATCGGCGATAATCACTTAAGTGAACATTGATCATAGGTGGGATGATGAAAAATTCCGGGCCCGGCAAGAGATGGCGGGTACTTATAGTGGACGACGAAGAGGACATCGCCAGACTGATCGCGGTATTCATAGGAGAAATGGGATTCGATGTCATGCCAGCGAAGGACGGTCGCGAAGCATTGACGATCATAGAATCCTTCAAACCGGATATAGTCGTCTCGGATATTCACATGCCCGAAATCGACGGGGACGAGCTCTACAGGAAAATAGTCGTAGCGACTCCCTCGTATGCGAAGAGATTTGTTTTCATGACCGGCAGCGGAATAGATTCTCAACTCACCCAATTTCTGAACGACACAGGGTGTTTGATACTGACGAAGCCGTTTGACTTTCAGGAACTATCAAATGTCATCGAAAGGAAGATCAAAGATATTCAAGGAGGGAAATTACCGGATGATGGCTCTTGACCATGGAAGTCGACCGGAGATCGGGTTTCAGATTTTCCACAGGGATCCGGAGCCACAAATCCGGTTCACCTCTTCCGTTGATCTTAAGGGTTTTTATTCCGTAATTCATTCGCTATTTTCTTCGTGGAGCTAAATTGGATATTAATTTTACCCCTATCACGTCTGTCGGCGAGTTTGGAATCATAGAGAAATTCAAGTCTCTTGCCTCACGATTTGCGAATCCGAAGGTACTGCAAACCATCGGCGACGACGCAGCCGTTCTCAGGCCGACCCCTGGTGACCTGTCAGTCGTTACGACCGATATCCTGATCCAGAATGTTCACTTCGATTCTTCGTATACCTCGATGCGACACCTCGGCCAAAAAGCGGCGGCAGCTAATCTAAGCGACATCGCAGCGATGTCTGCCCTGCCGACTGCCGCCTTCGTTTCGCTCGGCATACATTCCAATGTGAGCGTTGAAATGATCGAAGAATTTTACGATTCATTTACTGCGGAGCTCGGCAAATTCGGATGTGTGGTCGCGGGAGGTGACACTTCGGCTTCGCCTGTCGGGTTGGTCGTAAACGTAACGGTCACCGGCGAGGTAGAGCCTGAAAGGCTTGCAACTCGAAGCGGCGCGATGGCTGGCGATATCGTCTGTGTCACCGGTGATCTGGGAAGGTCGCACGCCGGCTTGATGGTCCTTCAGCGTGAAAAAAAGAGATATGTTGAGGCTGGTCAGCCTGCAGACTTCACTCCCAGTTTTGAGGGTTACGACTCCGTCCTGCAGAAACACCTGCTGCCGGAGCCACGCATCGAGCTTTCCAGAAGTATCAGCGAGAAGATCCGCGTGCACTCGATGATAGATATAAGTGACGGACTTGTTTCGGATATGCTTCACATCTGCAAATCAAGTGGCGTATCCGCATCGCTCGACGAGGAATTCATACCGCTCGACCCAATCACACGGCGGACAGCAGAAGAGTTCGGTGAGGAACCGCTCACCTACGCGCTTCGCGGGGGTGAAGATTACGAACTTCTATTCACCATCGCAGAAAACGACTTCCCAAAACTTTTTTCACTCGAAGGATACATCAGACCTATCGGCAGGATAGAGGTGGGCACACCGAGAGTCACCGTGAACCGGAAAGAAAGACCGGCCGAAATGTATTCCGACTTCATTTCCTATCAGCACTTCGCGAAAAGAAAGTAAGGTTGGGCGCACCAGCTGCTATCGAGGCAACATCGGATGGGTTGTCTGAGATCACCCCATCGACACCCATTTCAATCATCCTTGCTATACGCCGTTTCCCGTTAACGGTATAGACAAACACGTTCAATCCAAGATTGTGGAATCGCCGGACTGCGGTACTGTTAAGGAAATGATGATTCAGCACAACCCCCTGGGCACCATACCGGAGAGGAAACGAACGTGGGGTCGGAACAAGATTATGCCTGTAAAGAGGCGCGAAACGCAGATGAGGCTTATTGTAATGCAGGATTCGCAGCGCTTTGAGATTGAACGATGAGAAAATCACATCGTCACTCATGCGGTGACGTTCAACTGCTTTCACGCACTTCTCGACAAGAAGCGCGATTCCGTCGTGCCGTCTGTGCTTCAATTCGATGTTAACTCTCACTTTCCCCTTTGAAAGGTCAAGTACCTCGTCCAAAAAAGGGACCTTCTCCCCGCCGAACCTGTCGTCGAACCAGATTCCAGCATCGAGTGAACGTATATGTGACGATGTCAACCGACTCACGAGGCCGCTACCGTTCGTGGTTCTTCCCAGCCTGTAATCGTGGAACACAATAGGCTGACCATCGGCAGTGAGCATGACATCCAGCTCGAGCATATTAGCACCTGCACCGATGGCAAGAGCGAAAGAAGCTAATGTATTTTCCGGAGCGTTCGCGGAATAGCCGCGGTGAGCAACGTTGTGGAAGTGTACCCCGTCTCCAAATAGCGAATGAAGCATATCAGCGGTCGGCTATCATCCTTTGGACCGACTGCTGACCGCCGACCACCGATTGCCTCACATTCAGACTTACTTCAACTTTATGCTTGTAGCGGCCTGTTTAAAAGCCTGCTCAAAATTGGCATGGTACTTATGTTGGCTCGCTTCATTCCAAGTCAGAATAATTCTTATCCAATTGTCGTTCTTAACCACGAAGTAGACCCGGCGCTGGATACCCCTTACCGGCGAATACGATATAACATAGGCATCGAGACCGTCGAGTTTTGTTTTCTCGCTCTTTGAGTTAGGATAGTTTCCTTTATTCTGTTTGAATACCTTCTCGACATCCAGCTTCTTAGCGTCGAGGACATCAACTTCGATAGTGCAATCCTGGAAGTAGCCTTTGAATGTGACAGTGTTCTTCACATCGCTTCCGGAAGCTCCTTGCGGAGAGGGCTTAAAATTCGACGGGTACCCAATCGAGTAATACTGGGTCTGATACGTTGCCAGTGTGGACGATGGGATCAGGTTATCGGGCAGCTGTTCTTTCGCAACAATCTTCGGGATGATACGGTAGGTCGTCGCAACAGTGTCGAAAACAGGCGCATAGCGTTTAAATTCCTTATTGAATCCCTGGCATTCATATCCATATTCGGTGCTGTCCGAAACCGTCAATATCGCATATCCGAAAATCGTATTCTTGCTGTCGATCCTGAGTGCGTAAGGGACTTTCACCGCCGGCATTCCAGCGAGTGATGTCTGGACATCGGGGTCAATCTGGGCTTGTTGCTGTCTCAGGTTGTCCTTGAATTGCTCGACGACGTCCTGAAGTGTTTGGCCGCCAACGCTTTTCGCGTGGATGTAAATTCTGACGGCAGGTTTAGAGCTCGATGTCGGATCCGCAAATCTGTTATACGCATCCTCGGAATTGAAAAGATTCAACTTTCCCGGCTCGCTCGTCTGTTGCCATGTTGAAGGGATATCGATGGCAAACAGGTTCATGCCATCTCTATAATTTTGCAGCGGAGGCACACTGACCGGTGTGCTCTTCTGGCACGCCGCAAATGTGACCGCCAGAATAGAGACGATCAATAACTCTTTAACAACTCTTGAATGCATTGTTGCGCTCCTCAATTTGGTATGCCTTACTCTGATCCCGAAGATCGCGCTTCGTACTGTAGATCCTTCGGACGCGAAAATATATCAACCACAGGCGGAAATTACAACATTTAAAGTGCTATCCCAAATTGAAACGGCCATGACGCTCCGGGAGATTAAACAAACGGAGTCGCATCCGCCTTGCGTGCCATTCGCTCCAATTTCTTGAGAAAGATTCACAATTTTGCATTAAATTTCCCCCGACAAAAATAAAGGGGCTGAAATGAAACGAGTCTCAGTACGTTGGATTTCTCCGTTCATCGGGTTCGCATTCCTCTTCGTGGCAGGCTGTTCTTCTTATCAATCGACCAAAACGGCTCAGAGACTCTACTTCAATCCTGATACTGTAACCGCCGGAAAGTTCGATGACGGCAAGATGTGGACTTTCGATTTTCCACCGTCTGAATATTTCGCGGAGGAATATAATTTTGCTCCGGATTCGGCTTGGTTTGCCGACGCAAGACTGTCCGCACTCCGTCTCCCCGGTTGCTCTGCTTCGTTCATCTCACAAGACGGCCTTATTCTCACGAACCATCATTGTGCACGCTATGCGCTCGATAAGGTTAACCGGGAGGGTGAAGACTTGACCGACAGCGGCTTCTGCGCCGCAACACTTTCCGACGAGAGGCGGGTTCCAGGCATGTACGCCGATCGGCTTGTCCTAATCAAAGACGTTACCCACGAAGTCCAGAAAGCGTTCAACACCGGCACAACCAGTCTGGAGAAAGTTGCCAACGGCAACGCCGAAATCGCCCGGCTGCAGAAAGAATACTGGGAAAAGTACAAGAAATCTAACCCGGCTGATTCGATGGTGTTCCAGGTTGTGACTTTCTACAACGGCGGCAGGTATTCCTTATACGGTTATCACCGGTACACAGACATCAGGCTCGTCTTTGCTCCACAAATGATGGTGGCATACTTCGGCGGTGACTATGACAACTTCACGTACCCAAGGTACGACTTGGATTTTGCGCTATTCAGGGTTTACGGCGACGATGGCAAACCGCTTCACACCGAGCATTACTTCAAATGGAGCCCGGACGGAGCAAGGAAGGGTGAACCGGTTTTCGCAGTGGGCAACCCAGGCAGAACAAGCAGGCTAGTCTCGGTAGCACAGCTGAAGTTCTTCAGGAATCACAGCTATCCGTACATAGTCGACCTGCTTCAACACCTGCAGACATTGTATACCTCTTATCTCGAAAAGCATCCCGACATGAAATCGAGATATGGGACCAGGCTTTTCATACTATCGAATTCGCTTAAAGCGTATGCCGGTATGCTTAATGGTCTTCGTGATCCGTATCTTTTGGCAAGGAAGGAGGCGTTCGAGCGGGACTTCAGGGCTGAAGTGGAGAAGAACCCGGCCCTTGAAGAGTCTTATGGAAAAGTCTGGAAGAATCTCGCGAGGATTGAAAGTGAAAAATCGGAATTGTACGCGGAACACGTTGCGTTCGACTTCTCAGGTTACGGAAGCTCCTCATACTTCAGGATGGCTGCATTGCTTCTCAATTTCGCCTTCGAGATGCAGCAGCCTGACAGCAGTCGCACTGTGGAATTCAGAAGAAGCAATCTCGCCTCCTTCAAGAACAAATTCTTCCCATCAGATTTCAACCCCGGCCTGGATAAAAGGCTGCTCGAGCTTCAGCTTCAAAACATGCAGGCGTTCTTCGGGAAGGATAATAAACCGTTTAACGAGCTGTTAGGTGGGCGTACCACGAAAGAGGCGGCAGACTATCTGGCAGGTGCGACCGAGCTTGGAGACAGCCTGAAGGTCGCCGCATTGGTCGAGGGGAATCCGAACGCCATCCTGAATTCCCGCGATCCTTTCATGCGCTTTGTGGAGCAGACGAGCCGCGAAGCGTTTAGATACGAGTCGGAATACGATAAGCTTATTGCCGAGGAAACATCGGAAAATTTCCTGCTCGGGAGAGCACTATACGACGTCTACGGCACGTCGATTCCTCCGGACGCGACGTTCACGCTCAGAATTGCCGACGGGGTCGTGGAAGGATATCCTTACAACGGAACAATCGCTCCACCTATGACCACGTTCTATGGTTTGTACAACCGGTACTACAGCTTCGGGAAAGAGTATCCATGGAGTCTCCCGCCCGTCTGGCAGAATCCGCCTGCAGACTTCAAGCTCAGCACACCTCTGGATTTCGTTATGACATGTGACATTATCGGAGGTAACTCGGGCAGCCCTGTGATTAACGAGAAGCAGCAGCTTGTCGGACTTGTTTTCGACGGGAACATCGAAAGTCTTCCGGGAAATTTCATTTATATCCCTTCAGTGAATCGGGGTGTTGCGGTGAACTCAGACGCCATAATCGAAGCTCTGAAGTACATTTACCATGACGACAGGATTGTAAATGAAATCAAAGACGGAAAGATAGAAAAAGAATAAGTGGCGGTATTCGGTAATTAGTAGGAAGTGGCTGCCGGGGATGCGGCAGCCACTTTCCCTTGGTGATTGGAGCCCCTAAGTACCACGGGCGAATTGTCACATCGAAAGCTTTTCATAGAAAATTGCGAGGGTCTTAATCCCATCATAGAAGTGTCTAAGGTAAATGTGCTCGTTTGGAGCATGGCTGTTTTCATCAGGTAAGCCGAATCCGAGAAGGACAACAGGGGCACCAAGTATCTGCTGGAATGTCAGGACCTCCGGGATCGAGCCTCCTTCACGAATGAAGTATGGCTTCCTTCCGAAGACGTGCTCGAGTGCTGCCGATGCCGCTTTCACAGCGGGATGATCAATCGGGGTAAGTGCCGGCTCGCCGCTGTGCATTTTCTTTACGGTCACCTTTACGGTTGGAGGAGCGATTTGATTGATGAACGATTCAAACAGCCCGAGGATCTTTTCAGATTTCTGATTCGGTACCAATCGCATGCTCACCTTTGCGGTCGCTTTCGAAGGGATGATCGTTTTAGCTCCTTCCCCCGTGAAGCCGCCGTAAATCCCGTTGACATCTAGCGTAGGCCTAATCCACAAGCGCTCGTTTGTCGAAAAGCCGTACTCACCGTATGTCGCCAAAGCGCCGGACTGTCTCAAGAATTCGCCGTCGCTGTAAGGAAGCCTCGCGATCTCTTCGCGTTCTTCCTTCGACACCTCCACAACATCGTCATAAAAATGCGGGATCGCTACCCGGCCGTACCTGTCATGGAGCCGCGAGACAATATCGGCGAGGACATGAACAGGGTTCTCGATTGCGCCGCCGAATGAGCCGGAGTGAAGATCGATCGTCGAGTTGCTGACAGAGAGTTCAAGGTATGCCATCCCACGCAGACCATAACAAATAGTGGGCATGTCGCGGCCATACATGGCCGTATCCGATATGACCACGACGTCGGCCTTGAGTAAGTCCTTATGAGATCGGATAAACGGTTCCAGATGAATGCTTCCGATCTCTTCTTCTCCCTCGAATATATACTTGAGATTGACTGGTATCTTCTCGTTTAATTTCCCGAAAGCTTCGAAGGCCTTAAGGTGCATGAAGAGTTGCCCTTTGTCGTCACTCGAACCTCGCGCATAGAGATCATCACCGCGCATAGTCGCTTCGAACGGCGGAGTCTCCCACTCCGAAAGCGGATCTACCGGCTGCACGTCGTAGTGGCCATAGACAAGAACTGTCGGGTTGTCGCCGGCGTGAATATATTCGCCGTAAACCAGCGGGTTGCCTTCAGTCTCAAAAGGTTTGACGTTTTCGATGCCGGCCTCACGCATCAGGCCGGAAACAGCCTCCGCGCATCGAACCATCTCTACCTTTTTCGACAGGTCGGCCGAGATGCTTTCTATCCTGATCATTCGTGACAGTTCGTTAAGATATTCCTGCTTGCGCGAGTCGACGTATGACGACAGTTTCGTGTAATCCATGATGCATCCCTTCCGATCTGGTCAGGTCAATTTAGCAAAACGGAACCGGAAGGCACAGTTATTTCACTTTCACAGTCTGCACATTGTCTACCAGTGTCGCACCTGCGACAAATCCACCCGCAGTAATATTGAGCCAAAGTGTCGAGTCGACGGGACAATAGAGAATATCCTGAGATTCGCAATGGGACCAGGTTGAGTCGCCAACATTGACTCCGATGCCGCTCACCGGACTCTGACTTGATCCGAGTCCGACATCGCCACCGCCGAAAAACCTTTTCGCCCAGGACCTGAGTATGAAGCGGCTGTCCTGAGAAACTTGACCGATTCTCCATGCCGCGTGTTGAACGATACAACTCCCAAAAACAAACAAAGAAGACTTTCCCCCATCGGGCTGCACGTCAATCTTCAACTGAATCGAGCCATAACCGACTCAGCCCGCGGTATCGGCAGCCGACGCGCGCCCGTTTGAGTAGACGATCTCTTCTGCTGTTCCTCGCGCGTCGTTACGATACACGCAAGGCTGTACGGCACCGTTTCCACTCCGTCATCGATCCTGTTGCAGACGACGAAGTACCTGTCGAGCGAAAGTCCTTCAAGCTCCGCATGAATAAGAAAATTGCACGGACATCTTGCATTTTCAGTCGAGGCGTCGACAGAGGTTATGAATATAGTGTCGCCCTCAAACATGTACGACGTAGCAAATCTGATCGAATCGGAAGTGCAGTTATCGGGGAGTATGAAATCGAAAGAAAGCTTGCCGATCGTGAATTCGAAAATGAAGTCCGCGAAGGATGCGGTACTTTTGTAAAGCCCGTTTCTCGATAAACAGCCTGGCACCTGGCTTGATTAATCGCCTGCTTGGGATTTTGAAGAGACTTTAGAAATGCAGCCGCTCAACTGGCGCAGGTTAGCGCTGACCGGTGGAACTCCCGGTCCGGAAGAATTGTCCGTGCAACTTAATCCGGCTACGGCCAAGAGGCCTACGACAAGCAAAATCACGGCGTCTTCCATCGCCACATACCTCCTTTTGTCCAAAAGAAGGTGCTACGGAAGATCTCCCCTTATTTCCTGGTGGGAGAGGTTATTCTTCCGCCATGGAATATTCAAGCATCTGCTTCGTAAGGTCGAGCGGGTATTCCACTTTAATGTCGGCGATGCTTCCCTTTTTGTCGTAAACAGGGCTGAGATCTGGCATAACAAAACCGGTGTAAGCAGACACGTTCAGTTTCTTTATCCTCTTTATTACCTCATCCCGCCACGCGGTGTTGATCATCAAGCCGTATGTATCGACCAGCGATCTAGCCGCCGGGAGATCGCCCTCGGCTTTTATACGCATTACCTCAGCGAGAAGGCGCCCAACCATGTCGTGCATTTTGTTGTAATCGGTCACGTGAAAATACGTCTTGCCCCGTCTCTTCACGGTATCGATCGCTTTGGAATTCCGAAGTATGTAGTCGACCACCATCTGACGGTTCTTCATGTGATCTTCTTCGAGCTGGTATCCCGTCGATATTCTTCTCAACTGAAGGAAAACATTCCTGACATACGAGTCGTACATCTCCTTCGCAACGTCGTCCGAGTCGACCATTCCCAACTCTTTTAGTTTCGGGTCGAAGACGTTCCAGAGCGCGACGAGATCCGCGCGAGCTTCTTCGAGAGTCGAGTAATAGCCCGGCAGATGGTCCGCCGGATCGCCCTTGAGCTTATCGCTGACCTTTCCCGACGCGTGTCCCAATACTTCGTGCATGCCGGTATGGAGGTCATCTGCTGTCTGGCCGTACTTCTTCGCGCGCCTAACCTCAGCCTGATCGAAGCAGAACTCTTCGAGGAGTCCATTCGGCTCCGATGCCTTATAAGCCGCGACGACATTATGAAGCAGCACACTCTTGGAACCGTAACGCTGCCTTATGTTCTGCTCATTCGGAAGATTGATGCCGATGGCGCTGACCGGACCGGCGTCGCCCGTTTCGACAATCACATCCACGACATTCGCGATCGGTGCTTTGACATTCCTCTTCTTGAACTCGTCGTTCCACGGTGCGCGCTTTTCAAAATACTGAGCGTTGGCCGCAAGCTTGCGCATCAGCTTAGTTTGTTCTTTGTTCGTAAAATGGATCACCGCTTCAAACTTCGCTTTCTGTCCCCGCGGATCCATATAAACCTCAATGAATCCAAGTATAAAGTCGACATTCGAAGAGTCCTTCACCCAGCTGATATTGTACTTTTCCCAAACGGAAAGCTTCCCCGTCCTGAAGAACCTTATCAGGAGGTCGAGAGTCTTCGCCTGGTGCTTGCTCGCCGCGTAGCGTTTTGCCTTTTCAAGGTTCGATATTACGTCATTAAGCTGAGAGGCATACATCCCTTCCGGTATTGAATCGGTCCCCGCACGCCATACAAGTTCTTCTATCTTACCGTTCTTCTTGATTACTTTAGAGTTGAGAGGATTTTTCTCGTTTCCTTTTGTCGCCCACCTTGTTACCTCGGCAGTTGTTAAGCCCTCGTAGAAATTGTTCGCACTTTGCGCGATAAAGTCATGACCTGGAGTCTTGTCGGTGACGACAGCCATATAGCTCGGGTCAAAGATGGCTCGCTTGAGTTGCCTGAAAGTTCTTACAAGTTCTGTTCGATATTCCAGCGAACCCCGCTTCTTTCCAGCCGCGATGCGCAGGCATTTTTCAAACTCCGCCGGAGTACACCGGGGCACAAACTTCCTTGCCGTGTTATGGTCGTACATCCCGTTATTTATCCAAAACAATTTCGTGTACTCACCGATCTCCTTCAGAGTCTTCGCGGGAATTCCTCTCGGATTCCTCAGTCCTTCCTCGCATAGGTTCAATATCTGCAGAGCGTACCTGTTCGTCTGGTCGATAGCGATCGTCCTTCCGGCGATCGCCGCCCTGACCATGTAATAAGCGAAGATCTTCTCTTTCCTGGTCAGAGATTGAAATCCGTCCGCGTACAACTGGACAGTTCTGGCATTGCCGACCCGTTCCAGTTCATAAACACGTTTTGGTTTTATTTCTTTCTTTATCTTTTTCATAGCGATTATCCAAAATAAAAAGTGTTAAGAGGCTCTGTTCATCGATCCAGCTGTGCACCGTCGCCGATTGCCCCTACAAATCTGAATGCGTGGGGGGAGAATATTGTTGCAGGAATGCAAGAAGTATGATTACGCCTTTGCCGCCCTAACCACTTTGCCGACGCTGACAACAGTCAAGAGGAACAACAGCGCCAGCAT
Organism: Bacteroidota bacterium; assembly: GCA_021845665.1. Lineage (GTDB taxonomy): Bacteria > Bacteroidota > Ignavibacteria > Kryptoniales > JAKASW01 > JAKASW01. Next base: position 16,424 of record JAJZVO010000020.1, read on the forward strand.
CGCTACAAACGGCCATTGTCCGAGCTGGATGAAATAGCCAGCACTGTTTATAACAGCGTAGAGCAGCATTCCGGAGGCAACATAGTACAGCCTGGCGGCCCACGGCTCGCGCCTGAGGACTGCGGCACCGCCGGCGACCATGATCATCGACGTGATAAATTCCGCCGCAAGATGAAACACCATTTCAAAAGGCGCGGCGTCAAGTTCAGGCACTTGAGCCGTCATAAGAAAATAAACCCATTGGACAAATATCAAGATCCCTACGGCGATCCCGTAAATTCCCGCAAACCTCATAGCATCTCCCTGTTTGTCTTCTCCTCGATAAGAAACGGTTGTGCCGGCGTCATACTCTGGTAGCCGCAGGCTCTTTTCTGGGACTATGCCTCCTGACCGCACATTAACCTGATAAAGCACGAAAGGCAAAGAGAGACGCAGGGCAATGAATCCGCCCTGCGACTCTTCGCCAAAACCACCTAGGCGACCGACTTCACGATCTCCGTCAAGTATTTGTAAAACTTTTCGACGCTGTCGACGGCGACCCGCTCGTCCGGCGAATGCGGGCCGATTATCGTCGGACCGAAGGAGATCGTGTCGACTCCACCGCCGACGCGATCGTTTATGATCCCACATTCAAGGCCTGCGTGAATCGCCTTTACTTGGGGATCCTTCCCGTACAGATTTCTGTACACTTCCTTTCCCTTGCCGAGCACCGCAGAGCTGACATTCGGCTGCCAGCCGGGATATCCGTCGCTCGGTTTGATCTTGCCGCCGGCGAGTTTTCCGACGGAGGCGACGTGCGCCGCGATCATGTCCTTCTCCGATTCGATCGAGCTTCTCTGGCTCGTCACGATCGCAACCCCGGCGGCCGACGTCTTCAATACTGCAAGGTTAGTTGACGTCTCGACCAGGTCCGGTATGTCGCTGCTCATCCTGATGACGCCGTGAGGAATAGCGTTCAAAGCGTCGAGGACAGCCGCCTTCGATTCGTCGTCGAACGCCGGCTTTGGCTTCTTTCCTTTTTCGACAAGGACTCTGACATCGGGGTCGGTGGAAGAGAAAGCGTTCTTGAACACCTGCTCGCATTCCGCTGCGGCCTTTTCAACCTTGGCCTCGTCTGCGACGGGTACAATGATCACCGCCTCGGCTTCACGGGGGATCGCGTTATGCTTGCTCCCTCCTTCGAGCGATACAAGTCTCATCTTCATTTTGGTCTTCGCATCAATGGCGAGAAGCGTCCTCGTCAGGAGCTTCAACGCGTTCGCACGTCCGAGATGGATGTCGACGCCGGAGTGTCCACCTTTAAGACCGCGGATCATGACGTTGAGAACGGCAACTTTTCCTGTGACGGCCTTTCTCTTCACCGGAATGGAGATCGTCGTATCGAGTCCACCCGCGCATCCGATATAGAGGACGCCCTCGTCTTCGGAATCGAGGTTCATCATGACTTTTCCGGTTATGAACCCGGGCTCGATGTGGTTCGCGCCTGTAAGACCGGTTTCCTCATCTATGGTGAAGAGTCCTTCGATCGGTCCGTGAACCAGAGACTTGTCTTCCAGGAGCGAGAGGAGAGAGGCGACGCCGATGCCGTCGTCGGAACCTAACGTTGTGCCTTCGGCTTTGATGTAGTTACCTTCCCTGTGAAATTTTATCCCATCCTTCAGGAAATCGTGCTGCACATCCCGGTTCTTCTCGCAGACCATGTCGGTGTGAACTTGCAGGACAACTGTCGTGGAGTTTTCCTTTCCGGGACTTGCGGGTTTGGTCGCAACGACATTCCCGACCTTGTCCTGTTTCACTTTCAGCCCCATCGCCGTCACGGTCTTCTTGATATATTCAAGGACCGCTTTCTCGTTCTTGGAGCCACGCGGGATAGCACTGATCTCTTTGAAGTAACGCCAGACTCTTTCCGGCTTCAGCCCCTGGATAGCTTCTTCGTTCATAGATTAATCCCCTTTTTGGAGAGTTGTGAATAGTTGTTTGAGATTCTGGAATCCGTCCGCAGATCATACGGACAGATCCGCAACCCTAATTGTAAATGTTCCTGACTGGACATGCAGTCGAAATCTAGGCTATCATGGCGAGAGAAGCAACGGAAGCCACGGGAGAATGCCGGGATAATGGAATATTGGATTAGTGGACCTATGGATTGATGGACTATTAGCCGGAACGGGCATCTGGAGCAAAGGAGACTCGACCCTGACCCGAACTAATGACATAGTATTTGCCCGGAGCTTTGCGTGCTGAGGCTTCTCCAAGTTCTATTACCCGTCGATCCTCTTGACTCTGCCGACTTCGCCGGTCTCGAGACGGACCTTTATTCCGTGGGGATGAGTCGATGAATTTGTAAGGATATCCTTCACTATCCCCTCGGTGAGCTTGCCCGTTCGCTGGTCTTGTTTGAGGACGATGGCGACCTTTATACCGGGCTTTATGTCGGAGCGCTTCGTGCCGTTCATTTTCTCGCCTTATCTTATATTCTTTTCATGCACTGTGCTCGCTCCGCTAATCGTTCAGCCGCGTCACGGCCAGATCCGCAGCCGAATAAAAAAGTGGAAACGGCATGCCCCGCCTGGACTTATAAACTTGTCTGACCTGGAGGAGCCTGATCTCGAAGCGGGCTAACCGTCCGAACTCGACAGTCGCAGATTCCCCGACCTTCAGTTTGACCTCTCGCGACCGATGGTCGGAGTATGTCACTGTCAGCGTCGCATCGCCCAGATATTCGTGGACACGCTTGGCACCGATGATAAGCTTGTTTCGTCTTGCCTTTGAAGACTCTTTTTCAAGCACCGTGATGATGTCCCGAGGGCCAGTCTTTACGTAATTCACGGGCTCGGCGGCTTTCGGGAATTCGTAAGGCACGGTAAAAGCGATCCGCTCCGTCCAGTTTTTCTTCACGAAGCTGAATGCCTCGTTGATAAGTTTCATCTTCGCCGTTCCAATACGCTGCATCTTCGCGTCCCCTTCGAAGCGGTCGGGATGCCACGCCTTGACCTGTATGCTGAACGCTTCACGAACTTCTTCGAGCGTTTTTGGGCTGGACAATTCGAGTATGCGGTATGCTTCCTGCCAAGTCATATTACGATTCTAAATTATGAATTTTGAATTCTCAATTGGAATGATTCAAAGCATTTGTAATTCGGCGGACAGGAGAGAACAGTCTGCACCTGAACGGCTCGATGAAGTTATTTCGAGCCGCGCTGAAGTGCAACATCAAGGGAAAGTTTTTGCGAGCGAAATCCCTTCGGATATTTCCGATGTCAATTAAGAATCGTTATCGAAATCGGATCGTCCGCAACCTCGATATGGAAAGAGACATAAAGCCCGGCCATATCGATAACCGAAATTGACCCCCAGCCCTGGTTGGTGACGTACGCGTAGTTTCCGTCATGTCCGACGGCAACATCGTTCGGCATGTTGTCCACTGGAATTACTTTCACTACTGAATCGCTGTCGAGACCGATGACCGTTAGCGTGTTCTGAGAGCATAATTCGGTATGTACGCGAGCTTTCCATCGGGCGTGAACGCGAGGCCCATCGGCCGCCCGCCGATCCATACACTCTTTATGATCTCCTGCCTGACGGGATCGATGATGCGCACGAACGGCCTAAAGATGGCGGGCTGGTAAAACGGGTTGCGGCTCTTTAGATAATATACCATGCCGGTTCTTTCAGATATCTTCCTCGTAATGGCGTGGGTGATATGACTTACCAGGGCAATATTAAGAGAATGGAAATCCAGTCGCCTCCCTGCGGAATCCTGATTTACGGGGAGACATGAATTTCCGGAAAGCCCGGTTGAGACATTTCCACCTGGATGCAGAGTCAATCCTGTAAGACTTAAAATGGCGGTGACTGCCAGTGGCAACGCGTAGTTTCTTCTTGAGCGCTTCATTTGCGAAGCTCCTTTCACGACTAATGGTTCTCATTCCGTTAGCCCCTATACGACCGGGACTCGTTCCGCACGCGTTCGCGTGACTGGAAGGTCTTCGGCCTTCCGTGACGATCTATATTGAATGGACTAATAGCCGACCCAGGCTGCCGCGGAGATCTGAGCTTCCGCGGATGTTTGCCTTTTTTCCTTGTGTTACAGTACCCCGTTAGTTCATGAAATTCAAATAGTGATACACGACCCGGGCGATGCCTGGTCGCGGAGCACGCCCGGGAAATAGTCGTTCACTTTCAAGCGGCTGGTTTTCTTCCGGTGACGGTTATGCTGATGATTACAGTATCAGAAGAGCGGAGCGCGTCAAGATCCTCCTCGTTCACTCCATCCAAAATATCGTCTGGAACTGAGATCGGCCTTTCATTTTTCACGACGATATCCGCGAAACCTGACTTCTCGATAATGGAAATATAAGCTTCCTTCACGAGCGCGCCGCTGACACACCCCGCATACAGTGCCCCGATTTCCCTGAGCCTTTCCGGAATCGAGCCACGCGTCACTATATCGGAAATGCTGAAGTGTCCACCCGGCTTGAGCACACGCATTATCTCGGAAAAGGCATGCTCCTTGTTCGGCACGAGGTTAAGCACGCAATTGCTTAGTACGACATCGATGCTGTTTGAATCGACAGGCATGTTCTCGATCTCGCCGAGACGGAACTCGACGTTGGTGTAGCCGGCCTTTGCGTTGTTCGAGTTCCCTTTCGCAATCATCGCTTCGGTCATGTCTATTCCGATCACTTTCCCCGATTCGCCTACGAGTCGCCGCGCGACGAACACGTCGTTGCCAGCGCCGCTCCCGAGATCGAGGACCGTATCTCCTTGCTTGACTCCCGCGCCATCCGTCGGTATCCCGCAGCCGAGTCCGTAGTCGGCTTCAGGGTTGTAGCCGTCGATGCCGGAGTAATCGATTTCAAAGACGACTTCTTTTTTTCCACCGCAGCCGCACCGCAATTTCGGCTTGTTCAAGATCGCAGAATATTTGTCTTTCACTTCGGATTTCAATTGTTCCTCGTTTTTCATAACAGCCTCCTGAGATTATCGTGATAAGAATGAAACTAGTGTGAAGCAAGTTCAAGCTTCATGCAGACGGCCGACTTAGGACAGGCAAACGTAAACTCGGAGGAGCGTTTCATCTCCGCGTTATCGATGCCTGAGCGTTCTACTACGGAAAATCCCTTCTTGAGGAAGAAATCCCTGGCAGTCTCGGTGAGCAGGATGACGCTGCGCACGTTCGCGTTCCGTGCTTCGTCCAGCATCCGGTCAACGATCATTGAGCCGTAGCCTTTGTCCCTCATTCCCGACAGGACCGTCACCGACCGGAGAAGCGCCTCCTCTCCATAGATTTCCATGCCCGCCATTCCGATTACTTTGCCGTCTTCTTCCGCCATGTAGAAGGTAGTGATGCGATTGTCGAGACTCTCGACCGGGAGATTCGCTGCCGTAAGCATGGACGATATGAGTTTCCCGTCGCCCGGACCTGATTTTCTGAGCGTTATATCCATTGTTTTCCCTTCGGCGAACAACTGTTCACCTCGCATCCGGACTTTAGTTCGTCGAAGAGTTCGCCGAGCTGAAAGGCAAGATCGCTCACGGCTTTCCTGTTAAGGCAATAACATGACGAAGGACCCTCGATGGTCCCTGTGACGAGCCCTGCGTTCTCCAGCTCCTTGAGGTGTTGCGAGACGGTGGACTGGGCAAGCGGCAGTACATCGACAATTTCCCCGCAGATACAAGCATTTCTTTTCGCGAGGATCCTCAGAATTGCCACGCGTGCCGGATGCGCAAGCGCCTTCGCCAGCCCGGACAACCGCACTTCTTTCGACTTGAACTCTTCTGTCTTCATTATCGGCATTGGCTCAATTCCTTTATCGTATCTTTACGATAAAAGATAAGCACATGTTACATCCCCGTCAATTAATAGAATTATTAATTGAGATAAAACGATCAGCACTTTCCGCAAGAGTTGACTTAAGCTCGAGCGGCAGCGATCCGTTCGCCTTTGCGAATCCATTGTCTGGCTTGCGAACTTCGAAGTCGATCCGATACGGTTAACTCCCCGTAAGCTACATCTGACGGCGAGGCGTATCAGGGGCTTGCACATTAACATAACTTGGGATAACTTTACCGAAAACGGGTACCACCGGATAAGAAGTCTCTGGCAACCTTGAGTCTTCAATGACAATATGAAAGGGAAGAAACTATGCGCGGGTCCGGTTTCTTATTGGCAGGTCTGATGATCAGCGTTGCTTTGATTAATTACGGTTGCAGCAAGGCGACGGCCCCGTATTCAAACGACCCAACGTCGACAGCACCATTGAGCTCGACCGACAAGGCTGTCGAATCGGCAAGCAATTCATTCTCGACAACTCTCTTCAACCAGGTCTCGGCCCAAAATAACGGGAAGAATTTTTTCATTTCGCCGCTTAGCGTTTCCATGGCACTTGCTATGACGTTGAACGGCGCGTCCGGCCAGACATATAAACAAATCCAGAATACGCTTGGCCTCGCCGGGATATCCAATGGGGGGATAAACCAGTCGTATCACAACCTTATCGCGATGTTCAAGGCTCTAGACCCGAACGTGACATTCGATATTGCCAACTCGATCTGGTACCGAAACACTTTCCCCGTACTGGACAGCTTCGTAACGACCAATTCTACTTACTTTAATGCAAAGGTCACCGCCCTAAATTTCGATAGCCCCAGTGCTGTCAACACCATGAATGGCTGGGTTAACAGCAACACGGACGGGTTGATCCCCGGTATCCTTTCCGGCCCGATTCCACCGAGTGCCGTGATGTACCTGATCAACGCTCTATATTTCCATGGCACCTGGGAATACAAATTTCCGTATGCGGCTACAAAAGTTGAGACGTTTTATCTTGCCGGTGGGAAGACCGAGTCAGATTCGATGATGACTCTGAATGACACGCTAAATTACTACTCAGATCAGAGTTTCACCGCCATCGAGCTTCCTTACGGAAACGGCGACTACAGTATGGTGGTACTGCTCCCGGCAAAAGCCATAACTTCCGGCAATCCTATCCCATCCCTCAGCCAGGGCGAGTTGAACAGCATATTCGCGGGCTTCAAACCGAAAGATCTGGACGTGACAGTTCCGAAGTTCAAACTCTGTTACTCAATTAACCTCGACAGTGTCCTGTCCGTTGTTGGAATGCCCGACGCATTTGAACCATACGAGGCTGATTTCAGCCGGATTAGTTCTATGTCAGGGCTCTTCATATCTTCCGTGATACATAAGACATACATCGATGTCAATGAAGCTGGAACTAAAGCGGCTGCCGTCACTTCGATTGGCATCAGATTCACCATTGCAATGCCCCTACCGCCCTCTTTCGATGCAGATCGTCCGTTCATCTTCCTTATCAAGGAAAACCACAACAACACCATCATGTTCATGGGAGCCGTAACTCAGCCGAGTGCTGAATAGAACACGCCGCGATTCACTGCGCAGCGCCGGTTCCGACGGAAGCGAGATTATCCGGAAAGGTGCAGACTATATCTGTTACGATCTCACTCCCATACCACCTTCGCCCTGCATAATTCCACGCTGTCCCTTTCACGGACCACTTCGCAGTACCGGTAATCCGGATCGGCTGCGGAATTTACATATACTTTGTCGCCCGACTGGGCCTCGGCAAGAAAATTGACATCGAAAGATCTGAGACTCTTTTCTTCGATCACGGACTTCGGAAAGCTGTCGAGAATCCATGCCAGGTATCTCGAGGAATTGACATGATTGTTAACATCGATATCCCTGTACGTGACGACGTGTTCAAAGCCGGTTCTGACCGCTTCGCGTTGCTCGATCTTTTCAAGTTTGATGTCGATCGCATGTTTGTCGAGTTGGACAGGAAAATCGCCGCTCTCCAGATTGATCCTTTGAATGCGCGAAGTCTTTCTGTCTATCACGAGCCACGCCGATGTCGCCGAGACGAGCTTCTCACCGGTCTCTGAAAATACACTAAAATCTCTGAGACCGAAAAGCTTGTCCGTCCCTTTGCTCCAGGTTTCGACCGTAATCTCATCATCCCATTTCGGCAATCCCTGAATGACCGCGAGGAAGCGCGAAAGGACCCAGAGTTGCCCCTCTTCTTTGAGAGAATCGTAACTGAACTTCGAGTTGTTTGCATGTGCCCAGGCGCTGTCGAGAAGAATGGAAAACAGAATATCGGGCCTCGCGATCCCTTTTCGATCGACCTCCCACGAATGGAGACGAAACTTGCGCCTTAGAATTGGAGGTGTAGTAGTACTCATTTAGAAAAACTCAATGATATGAAATTCCTAGTGCCCATCCAACTATCATTTGCTAACTTGGTCCCGCCAAAAGCGGGCGGGACGCTCATTCCAACAATAATTTTACCTGCACGTTGTTTGGTAAAATTAGTTGGAATGGCACTAGCAGATTCAGTTCGTGGTGGTACGTCGCCCATACCGGCTTTCCCTCTCTCTGACTCTGAACCCAATAGGGTTCTTCGGCTTTTCGGGCGGCTCTATGAGCCGACGGATCGCGTCGAACACCATCTTGAACTGCACGTCGTATTTCCCCTCCAAAGCATCTATCCTGCGGGCGAGTTCAGCATTCGAAGAGAGAAGTTCACGGAGATGAACATCGGTTCGCACGATTTGAAGACTGGCCCGGATCGCCCGCGGGCTGTTAAAAACATTCGCAAGCATCAAAGCCCCGTGCTCTGTAAACGCAAAAGGCCGATAGGGTGAAAAATTCAGCCGATCGAGGTGGTCGCAATTTCTGACCACCTCTGAAGTCTCTTCGGGCGTCAACTCGAACATGAAATCCGGTGGAAACCTGTCAGGGTTCCTTCGAACCTGTTCTTTTAGCCTCGTTGTCGTGACGCCAAACAGAACAGCCAGATCTGCATCGATCATGACTTTCTTGCCCCGGATCAAGAGGATGCTTTTCTCAATCCGCTCGATCGGTAAGAGTGATTTGCCCGTCATAAATTTCCCGCCCTCGCCCTCTCTGTTATGCATACTGAACTCTCACATATCCAGCCTTCCGTAGAATTTATTCCCCAATAAGACGAGGAGCCAACAAGGGGAGAGGCTGTCCCAAAAGCGCAAAGCCCCCTGGGTTTGGTGTTATGAGAGGCGTCGATTTCAATCGATGCCACTTTGGGGACAGCCTCTTACTCAATCATCGTTACACTATTTAGGCGCAGGCCCTTCCGTCACCTGCACGAAGTCGTTCGGACGAATCCACTTGGCGAAAGCCGCTTCGACCTCTTTCGCAGTCAACTTCATATAGCGGCGCGCGGCCAATATGGGCTCATCAAGCGGAAGCCCTTCGACCGCCCTGCCGATGAGTCCGTAGGCGATACTGTTCTCGCTCGATTCGGAAAGAGGGATCTCCCGCAGGAGAAGCGCCCTCGCCTGCGTCAGCTCCTTCTGACTCACCTCTGTGTCCTGCATCTGTTTCAGATCACGTATGATTATGACGCGTGCCTTTGAAACGTTGCCGGGGTCGCAGCCATAGACAACGTCGTAGCGCCCGCGTGTCTTGTACACATCGAGATTCCCACCGACGTAATAGACCAGTCCCTTGTTTTCCCTCAGGTCGCGGTAAAATCTCGTCGCATAAAACGCACCGCCGAGCACGTGGTTGCCCAACTGCAGTGCGTAATAATCCGGATTAGAGCGTGTGATTCCAAGTTCTTCAGAAAGATAGACGACATCCTGGACGCGGCTCACGTCGGGCACCTGCGCCACCGAAGGCTTGTTGAGTGGAACGGGAGTCAGCTCTGTTTGCGGCTTCGGACCTGAAGCCTTCCAGTCTTTGAAGTAGGCCCATATAACTTTCTTTGCAGTTGCCGGATCGATATTTCCTATTACCACTATCGTTGTCATGTCGGGACGGAAAACCTTTTTGTAATAGTCCTTGACATCCTGCAAAGTAAGTGAGTCGACAGTTGCGGGAGTCGCCTTTCGCAGCACAGGATCTCCTTTCGGGAGAAGCGCCTTGTTCATCGCCCTTCTCGTCAGGAAGTCTGGGCTCTCGAGTTGTCCTGCAACCGTGGCGGCAGTCTGCTGTCTGACGATTTGAAACGCCACTGCGGGAAGCGCCGGATGCAGTTCATTATCGGCAAGGAGTTCCACCCCCCTCCTGAAGTTCGCCTTGAGCACACGAACCGAGAAGCTCGCGCCCGCCGATTCATCGGCACCGATATCGTCCAGAGCCTTTTGGAACTCCACGCGGTTGAGTGTCGTGGTGCCGAAACTGAACAGCTGATCCAAAATGCTCGACACGCCATCCTGGCCATGAGGCTGTTCAAGCTGCGGATTGTTCTTCACCTGGCCGATGACGGTTACAGTATTGCTGATCGATTCGGGTTGTATAATCAGCTTAATGCCATTGGGAAGAATCGCGACTGTCGGGTTAATTGTGGGACGAGGAACAGAGGGCTGCCTGATCGCCCTGTCGGCCCATGCCGGTAGTTTAACAGGTACAGTTTGAGTCGGCGTGAAAGATTCCGCTCCACCGAAGCCCTTCGAAGTGATCGGCTTGCCTGATGCCTGAGGAGTCAGTATCGCAAATATCGCATGCTCGGGGTTGATATACTCTCTTGCGACGCGGTTGACGTCCTGAACCGTTACCTTCTCCATCATCTTCAGGTCGTCGTCCGGGGAGTTACGGTGCTCGATCGCCACGGCGTTGGACCATGCCTGCGCAAGCCCTGAAATAGAATTCTTCTGAAATTCGGCATCGGATATCTCGTGCCGCTTGGCAGCTTCGACAAGGTCCGCCGGAACTCCAGTCCGCAGCTCTTCGGCGAGCGTATCGTTTATTTCGGTCATCAGCTTCGCTGAATCATACCCTTTCGGGAAAGCGGCGAGAGCGAAGCCAAGCCCCGACTTTGTCAGCGGGGCGTATTCAAAACCAACACCCAACGCTTTGCCTTGCGGCACGAGAGAATATAGACTTCCTCTCTGGCTGCTCAGGACGCCCGAAAGTATTTGCGCCGCCGCGTAGTCCGGGCTGTTTGTGCCTGGCATCCTGTACGAAATGACTGCCAGACCGTATGGAAGATCCGTCTCCAGGTGCATGGTGTCCGTCTTAACGGGATCAAAAACAAAGTCCGGTCTCTTCGGCAAAGAATGCGGCGGAATCGGTCCGAAGAGTTTCTTCACTTCCGCGAGCGCCTTCTCCGGCACAACGTCTCCCACGATGACCAGGATAACATTGTTCGGAGCATACCATGTGTTGTGGAAATCGTGGAGCATCGTCCCGCTGGTCTTATTGAAAGACGGACGGGTTCCGAGCGCATCATGGGCGTACGGGGTCCCTTTAAACATTTCGGCAAGGAGTTTCGTGTAGAAGACGTACTCCGGATTGGACAGATCCGACGCGACTTCCTGCTCTATCGCGCCTCGCTCTTTGTCCCACAGACTATCGGTGCAGAGAACGCTTCTCATCCTGATCGATTCTAAATGAAGTGCTACGTTCAGATCCTCGGCGGGGATGGTAAAGAAAAACTGCGTGACCATCTGCTGCGTATCCGCGTCGAAGTCGCCGCCCATTGCCGCAGTAATGTCCGCGAGCTGGTTCGCCGACAGGCCGGGGCTTCCGCGGAACATCATGTGTTCCATGGCATGGGCGGTCCCCGGGAATCCGGCGGGGGCTTCATCAGAACCGACGAGATAATTTATCTCCGTGGTCACGACGGGAGCGAGAGTATTCCTGACGATTATCACTCTAAGCCCGTTCTTGAGCGTGGATCTCAGCACGGCCTCATGGCTCGACGATTCTTTCACTGCTGCGCGCACACCTTGAATCGGCAAAAGAGCGCTCATCAGCATCAGCAGAACTATTATTACAAGAAGCTCGGGAAGACCTAATTGCCTTTGAGGATTTACGGCATAACCTCCACTGGATCGGGGAATCCGGGGCATTTCTCCTCCTGGGTTTTGTTTCAAATGGATTTCCTTAACGTCGAAACGGTCTTATGCAGGTGATGCTCCAACAAAGAATGATGGAATTCCGACCGAACGATCTCATACACGGGAATAATGGAACAATCGAATTCCGCATTAACGGAATTATTGATGGTAAGAATTGTGCTTGCAATCTCATGCTGACTTCAGAAACTCTATAATTTCAAACCCCGATTCTGCAAATCGGAGAAGGCCTCATTGGTACATTTTAACAATCTTGCCAATGAATTCATAACGACCCGAGAAGCCCGCGAACACTCACAATCAGGCAAGAGATAGAAGAACAAGAATAAAGCCGGACTTGCGCCCGGCTTCACTGAGACTATTGACCCTGGTTCGGCCTTCTTTCCTGATGTCCACCGCCCTGACCGCGGGAACCGTGTCCTCCACGCCTCGGGTATCTTCTTCTCTGATGCGACTTCTGAGGTAGAGGAAATTTCGGCTCGGGGAGCGGCGTGAGAAGATCGTCTTCCGGATAAGTCGACGGGATATCTTCGCCCAGGTATTCCTTGATTGCCGGGAGGAAATAAGCATCCGTCTCGGTCGCGAAGCTTATGGATGTCCCTTCCGCACCGGCTCTTCCCGTCCTACCTATGCGATGGACGTAGTCTTCGGGGTTCTCCGGGAGAGTAAAGTTGACGACGTGACTTATTCCTTCGACGTGAAGTCCACGAGCGGCTACATCAGTTGCCACCAGCACATTGATGCCGCCGGACCGGAAGCTTTCGAGGCGTTTGACCCGACGCAACTGTTCCACATCGCCCGAGAGCAGTGAGCAGTTGATCCCATGAGAGGACAGATGGTCTTTAAGATCTCGAGCCGTGTCTTTACGGTTGGCGAACACGATCACTCTGTCCAAACCGCGCTTGGTAATGAGATTGTACAGGATCTTGAATTTCTCGATATCGGTAGTGAGGTAGAAGACCTGCTTGATCGTTTTGACGACGACACGTTCAGGTTCGATCTCGACGATATTCGGTTCGGTAGTCCATCTGGATGCCAGCCTGTTGACTTCAGGAGTGAGTGTGGCGCTGAAGAGCATGGTCTGTCGCTGGGTCTTCGGAGGCGTACTCTCGATTATCCTCCGTACGTCGGGGATAAAGCCCATGTCGAGCATGCGGTCGGCTTCATCGATGACGAGTATCTCGATCTTGTCCAGGTGAATGTTGCCTTGTTTCTTGAAATCCAGCAATCGGCCCGGAGTCGCGACAACGATATCTACTTCGCCTTCGGCCAGGACCTCCTTCTGTTCGCGGTATTCCATTCCACCGAGTACTGCGAGAACTTTCAGCTTTGTGTATTTCAGAAATGCGTCCGCGTCTTTCTTGATTTGCATAGCGAGTTCCCTCGTCGGGGCGAGGATGAGCGCGCGCGGAGATTTCCTTTGCGGCTCTTTCAAAGGACTATTGAGGAGCCTCGTTATGATTGCGATGAGGAAGGCTGCGGTCTTTCCCGTACCGGTTTGAGCACGTCCGGCGGAGTCGAGACCTTCGAGAGCCTTCGGCAGTATACCAGCCTGTATCGGCGTGCAGTACTGAAAGCCGAGGTCGTAGATCGCGTGCATGACTTCAGGCCGGATATCGAAGTCGTGGAACCGGTTCTTTTCGGGAACGGGCGGAACGACATACTGTGAGACATCCCAGGCCGCGTCCTGTATCGGGTTTTCCTTTGGTTTCTCGGCGGTTCGTCCGCTATCGGAGCGCGGTCTATGTTCCTGCCTCTGCCGGCTCTCCGGGCGTTGTTCCCTCTGGGGTCTCTGTGCTCTATCGGATTCCTGGGCACCTCCGGTGCCGGGCCTTCCCCCACGCCTCTGTCGGTCTTCTGGGTTCTGAGCGGGTCGCGGTCGCTGATCGTTCCCGGGCCTCTGACCTCTTTCGGGCCTGGGACCTTTATCGAATCTCCGTGCATCTTCCGGTTTCTGACTCCGTCCTTGGCCGGGCCCGTCCGAGCGGTCTCTTCCACGGTCCCCTTGCTGACGCTGGTCCCGTCGCTTTCGATCCTGGCCACTCTGTTGCTGCCCTCTGTTATTATTCTGTCTCTGCCCCTTTTCTTCGGCCTTCTTGACTTCCGGCTTCGGCTCAGACCGACCGAAAATCTTTCGTAGTATGTTTTTTAACAAATTACTTTCACCATTTCCTTGCTTGCTTTGTGATATGTTTTTACGCGCCGAAAGACGTGCGGGCACGAGCCGCCGCGTCACTCAACCACAACCGCTTCCCTTTCGAGTTTGATCCCGAATCTTTCGAGGACCGTCTTCTCGATTCCAGTAGCGAGTTTAAGGAGCTCCTTTGTTGTTCCGGAATAATTCACCAATGCAAGCGCATGATTGGATGATATTCCGACGCCGCCAGCCCGGTGCCCTTTGTGAAAGCCGGCATTCTCAACCAGCCAGGCAGCGGGTACTTTTATTCCCTCTGCGCTCCTGAACGACGGCACCGGCCCAAGCCTGTACGGCCTGACCCGTTCAAGAAATTTCTGGTGCTCGCGCTCGTTCAAAACCGGATTTACGAAGAACGAGCCTACCGAGCGAGAATTCGGATCTTTCTGGTCAATCACCATGGATTTCTTCCTGCGCAGGGCAATAACGGCTTCTCTTACCGAAAAGAGCTTCCGTTCCGCGTTCTCGTCGCCGCGGGACTCCTTGTTTGACTCAATGTAAGATTTGAGTTCGGCATATTTCAATGACGGCTCACCGCCGCGGGTCAACCTGTAAGTGACTTCCACGACAACGAAGCGGTTCTTGTCTTCTTCCTTGAACCTGCTTCGTCGGTAGCCGAAACGGCAATCGGCAGCACTGAACTCGACCACTTCAAGCGACCTTCTGTCGATCGCTTTCACCGATACGATCGTGTCTTTCACTTCCTGGCCGTACGCTCCGACATTCTGAATCGGAGTCGCCCCGACCGAGCCGGGAATGCCCGACAGGCATTCGATACCGGCAAGACCTTTTTCAACGGACACTTTGACCAGCTCGTCCCAAGTCTCGCCCCCTGCCGCCGATACGATCGTGGAATCGCCGGCGTCTTCGAAGCGAACGCCTCTCAAGTCGACCTTCAGTACGAGTCCGCGGAAACCATTGTCAGGAAAGACCATGTTGCTGCCGCCGCCAAGAACAACGAGGGCAAAGCCTGTGGTCTGGAAGAAACTCAACGCGGAGATAATTTCATCAGGTGTCCTGCAAATGATGAAATACTGTGCATTTCCTCCCAGATGAATCGTGGTGAGGTCTGCCAGCGGTACTTCCGCCCTGAACTCAGCCAGCTTATCGGGCGATACTCTCATATATAACAAGATAACCAACTTCAGGGAGATAATTACCACATTTCGGTTATCGGCATATCCAGTTCATTTCAGAGAGAATTCGCGGAAAAAGACGTAGATTCTCCCCGATTCGATCATGCGTAGGGATCAAGCGAATCGTGAGCTTCGATGTCACATACATTTCAATCATACAGTAACACTCATGCACGCGGTCTTACTTTCTTGACATTGTGTCTGATTGTGGATAAGTTCAAACAAGGAAATTGATGGGAGAACGGACCGTGACACGTATTCGGTGTGTGACTGCGATAATATCCTTACTGCTTCTTAGTGCGGAATGTTATGCTCAAAGTACTGCAGTCCCTTTTCTCATAATACCGACTTCCGTTGAAGGGAACGGTATGGGAGGGATTGCGGCTTCGATGGTGACCGAAGACGCGATATCAAACATTTCTAATCCCGCACAACTTGGAGTATTCAGTCTGGAAAATTCGTTCAGCGCAAGCACCTACGCACCGAAGACAGATTGGCTTCCAAGCTTCGGAGGAGGACTCAGTCTCGATGCGAGGGCGGTGAGTGCGGGGCTGAGGCTCGACAGGTACATGAAATTGCCTGCACCGATCAGTGTTGGAATAGGATATTCGACCGTCTATTTCAACCTGGGAACATTTAACACCTTCACTCCCAATAATCCGTCTGCGGTCTCGACCTACAATGCATTTGAGAGAGCCGATATGCTGACCTTCGGAGTAGGGATCAATTACATAGTCAGACTCGGACTCGGCTATACCTACAAATGGATTGACTCGGAGCTTGCACCATTCGGACCCGGACAGCAAATCGGCAGTGGAGCAGCGAAGGCGCCGGCTCACGATTTCGGTGCGCTGCTTCAAGTCCCCGTCATCGACATCGTATCGCGTATTCAGCAAAGACCGTTGGAGTTCGGCAACGGAGTTTCCCCGCTTTTCAACCTGACATTCGGATGGGCTGAACGGAATATCGGCGGCGATCTCTATTATCCTTTTCAACAGCAGTCCGATCCTCTCCCCCGTCAGGGTGTCCTCGGGTGGAATTTTGAAATCGGCCTGCAAACCGAAGTGAACCATCAGCCGTTGAAGATTGTATCTTTCACGTGGGCCAGGGAGGCGGAGAACATCCTCGTTTCTGTCCAAACCACCGCAACTCCCCAGCCTTCAGGGGACACTCTCTACAGCAATCAGTTTTCTTATAAGGACGGGCTCGGAAGCATGCGGCCGTATGATAATCTTTTCCTTGGGAAGATAACCGGAGGCATGACGGTACAAAAAGGGTGGCAGATCGACATCGCCCAATGCCTGTACTTTCGTGAAGGATCGGACAGCCCTTTCGGGGGATTTCCATACCAGACTCACGGCGAGAGTTTTCATCTCAACGGCTTTCTTAAGTTGCTTGCATGGATCGGTGTCTGGCATCCCTGGCATGGATGGGGAGCTTTTGTCCTGAAGCATATCGACCTGCAATACAGTGCAAGCGAATACACGAGTCAATCCAACATAATCAGCGGAACAAAATTCAGTTCGTTAAATATCGTGTTCAGGTAAACGCAGCTGCATCGGGAATGGAATGAATGACAGTATAGCGCCGGTCTTTAGGGCGACGGTCTACTCAGTCTGCTGCATGCACGACCAGGTGCCTTGACAGGAACATGGCGAAGACCAATACCCAGAAAACGTCCGCGATCCCCATACGTTCGGACGGCTGGTTAAACACAACATAAGATATCACGGGAGAAAGGGAGTACTCAGTCCCACCGACGCGGCATTAGCTACAAGTACATTCTCACACCAACACGGAAAGTATGAATTGAGCATGGAGATCGAATAGCCGCCACCGGTTCGCTCACGATGCCGAAGTCCGTCTCCGCGAACGGATTGGGAGGTATATCCGGCTCCATCCTTTCCGACGACCCCGTTGCGGTGATGGACAATCCCGGACAGCTCGGAGCCTTCAGCGTGAACAATTACTTCTCGGCTTCAGCCTACGCGCCGCGGGTCAACTGGCTGCCCGGAGTTTCTTGACCGGCTCTCACCTTAAACAGCAATGCATTCAACGCCGGCTTGGAGTTCAGTAATTATCTCGATCTCCCATTTAAAGCTGGCATTGGAGTAGGTTATTCCGGTTACCGCCTTCGTGACGGGACCTCCGAACAGGGGTCGAAGGACGTTGCTATCGGGCTCGGTATCGATTACTTCGTCAGGTTTGGGTTCGGATATACATTCAGGTCGTTGACCTCCACTGTCCCTGGAGCAAATCCGCAGAGCCCATCCTCACCTCCCGTAATGCACAATGCCAAATTGCCCGCGGACAATTTGGGCGCGATCTTCGAGATTCCGGTTGTCGGCATGATCTCGAAGTTAAACAATCGGTCGGTACAGATAGGGGACGGCATTCGTCCCATGTTCGATATTACGGTCGGGGCATCGGATAAAAATATCGGCGATGAAGTTAATTACTCTAATGCGGACCAGGCTCTACCTCTTCCGCGTCAATCGGTGCTCGGGTGGAGCCTTCGAGGTGGAGTGGAGACGCTGCAGGAGGGACATGACTGGCATTTGCTTACACTTACCCGGGCAAGAGAAGCAAGCGACATTCTTGCGACTCAGACCGTCTTGACAGCGGGAACGACAGCAGTTTACTCGTTCGGCTACGAGAAGGGTTTCGGGATAATACAGCCGCTCGAAAATCTCGTCCTGGGCAAAACGAACGGGCAGATAACATTGGGCAGGGGATGGGAG
Source organism: Bacteroidota bacterium (assembly GCA_021845665.1). Classification (GTDB taxonomy): domain Bacteria; phylum Bacteroidota; class Ignavibacteria; order Kryptoniales; family JAKASW01; genus JAKASW01. The sequence continues at coordinate 34,378 of JAJZVO010000020.1, forward strand.
ATAGACGCGGCCGACTTGCTTTATCTGCGCTGGGGATCCGATACCGGGCCCGGTGAGCTGATTTATTCCACTTCCGGCTGGAGCGTTAAACTTGACGGGATGCTCAGGCTGCTTACCACCGGAAGGATCATTCCGCCGGGAACGCCGGTCATCGAATTTCTCACGAACCATCTCGACCTGGAATACTCGTTCGCGAAGTACTACAGCAGCGTGAACCAGGGAATCGACTGGACCAAATTCAGCTCGCTAACGCTGGTGGTGAGATAAGAACCAGAGCTTTGAGGCCTCGTTTTGATAATTTTGGCCTCAATATCCTGCATGGGGGACCGGTAGTTACGCCGGTTCCTATACAGGAAGGATTTATGCAATGCAAGCAAACATTATGCAGCCATAAGCATGCGTTGCGCGTTGGCAAGCAAGGCCTTTGCATTCCAAAGCAAGCTTGTTTCAGGGGTAAGCATGTATTCTGCACTTCTGGCTGGCGGAAACACCCCTGTAACTGATTCAATGAGCTCCGTTGGGAGCGGTCTGTTAGCCGTGAAAAGAGTCGAGGCTTGTTGTGGGGGGATGGCAAGAAGGTAACCTTGTCAAGGTTTCAATCCTTGACAAGGCCTGAGCCTGTTGTTATTCCAGTCCGCTGAGGAGCAAACCCGAGAGAAGCTTCGGATAAAAATACGTCGACTTCTGCGGCATGACAGCCTTCGCGTCAGCGACTTCCTTCACCTGCTCCACCTTAGTCGGGTTGAGTATGAAACCGAGCTGTCCCTTCCCGGCTTGCACTGCCGCATCGACTTCGTGCATGTCGATGGTATAATTGATGTTCAACTTCTTCTCCTGGGCCTCTTTCGAAATGCCAAGCGTCTGCGTCAACACGTAATCGTGGAGCAGCGTGACGTCCAGCCTCTTAACAGGCGCCGGAACGTTCTCCTTGACGATCGAGAGCACATCGGAGCCGGACTTAAGCTTCATCAGATAGTACTTCTTTTCGGGGAGTATCAAGCCGTACGCGTGGTCGCCCGCCGTCAGCAGCGACGCTGCCAGGGAATGGACATCGGACTTACCCACGAAATCAAAGTGGGTCTTCACCTCGCTTATCATCTTATTTGTGTCGAAGCCCGCGATGCTATGAAGTATCCTGTGCGTCGGGTAAACGACGAGTCCGGAATCGAAGATGTTCGTGAAGTACATCATTATATAATTGTAAGCTTCTTTGCCCGTGTGTTTCGGGTTCTTCGCCTTCATTTGCTTCTGGTACTCGAGCGCAGTCTCATATCTATGATGACCGTCTGCGATGTAAACAGGCATATTCTTGAAAAGATCCTGGAACAGTTTCAGCGTCGTGGCGTCGGTGATGCGATATATCTTGTTGTTCACACCGTCCTGGTCCGCTTCGAGGAACGGCTTCGTCTTCGCGAGCCTGTCGTATTCCTTCTCCAGCTTCTTGCCGGGATCGCCGTAAAGACTGAATATCTGGCTGAACGACGCCTTCGTAGCCGTCATTAGTTTCAGCCTGTCCATCTTCGGCCCGGACAGAGTATGTTCGTGCGGCAGAACGACGCCCGCTTCGAAAGGCTCGAGCTTTATCCACGAGATGAACCCGCGTCGGGTAACCGTCTTGCCGTCCCGGGACTTGTCCGAAGAATCCTTCAGAGATGTTTGCAGGCAGGGATAAATTGCCGGCTCGCTGTCGACGACGAGCGCCTTTACCTTCAGCATTCGCTGCAACTCCTTCGCTGCTTCCGGGTATGGATCGGCGGCGGGATTAAGGTCGAGTCTTATGATGTTGTTTGGATCCCTGTCGAACAGTTCTTTTTGCTGTACCTTGTTTATCACATCGTAAGGGGGCGCGACGACTTTCGAAAGATTCTTAACTACTTCGGTATTGTAATGAATTGCCTTGAAAGGTTGGATTTCAGCCATTTAATACTCCTCTTTTCTCGAATCATAATAACTTACTATCTGTACCCGAGTCTATTGATCTTCCTCCTGTCGTCGCGCCATTCTTTTTCGACCTTCACGAACAATTCCAGAAAGACCTCGTGTCCGATAAGCTCTTCGATTTGCCTTCTCGCGTTCTGGCCGATCTGTTTGAGTGCGGCCCCTCCCTTGCCGATAATTATTCCCTTTTGCGAATCGCGCTCGACATAGACGACCGCACGTATGAAGGTCTTCCGTTCGGAATCGCTTTCCCTGAACTCCTCTATTTCGACGGTCGTAGCATAAGGGACCTCTTCCTTGAACACTTTGAAGATTTCTTCGCGTATAAGCTCGCTCACGAAGAAGCGTTCATCCCTGTCGCTCACATAGTCTTCAGGATAGTATGCGTTTCCTTCCGGCAGATATTCTACGATGGTCTTCTTTAAGTCGTCGAGGTTCTCCTCTTTCAGCGCGGAGACCGGAATCACCTCATCGAATGGATGCGACTCACTGAAGGCCTGTATCAGCGGCAATACCTCGGATTTCTTAATGAGATCTATCTTGTTGATTACCATGAAGACCGGCTTCTTCTTCAACTTGAAGAGCTTCGCGATCTCCCGGGAATTCCTAACCGCACCCACAGCCCCGCGATCGCCAGCCTCAGTCAGGAACATAACGATGTCCGCTTCCTCTATCGCATCGCCGGCGAACTGCATCATGACTTCCTGTAGTGTGTACTTCGGCTTGATGAGCCCGGGCGTGTCGAGAAAGACTATCTGGTGATTTTCCCCTGTCAGTATGCCCGCGATCTTGTGCCGTGTCGTCTGCGGCTTCGGGGTTACGATGGACAGTTTCTGTCCGAGTATTGCGTTAAGGAGGGTCGATTTGCCTACGTTCGGCTCGCCAATTAGAGCAACATAGCCGCTGCGAAAGCCCGAACTACCCATGCCATTGCCCGGAAACCAAGTTCCAAGCTCCAAATACCAAGCTCCAAACAAGGACTAATTTCCAACCCGTCAACGGTAATAAGCTCAAAGATTCCAGGCTTGATTTGTCGATTCTTGATTCTTGTTTGGAGGTTGCGATTTTCTTTTTGGGGCTTACCATTAAAGTGCCGCTTCTCCGCTCTCTTCCGTTCGCACACGGATTACTTCCTCGACGGGATAGATAAATATTTTTCCATCGCCCACCTGACCCGTCTTCGCGCTTTTGATTATTGTCCCGACTATCTTATCCACCTGATCGTCCGGCGAAATGATTTCTATTTTCATCTTCGGGAGAAAATCGATCTGGTACTCAGACCCGCGGTACATCTCCGTATGCCCCTTTTGACGGCCGTAGCCCTTGACTTCGGTTATCGTCATCCCTTTTATTCCAATTTCTATCAGCGCCTCCCTTACATCATCGATCTTGAACGGACGGATGATAGCCTCGATCTTCTTCATTTCAAACTCCTCGATTTTTTCTCGCGGTTATTCACGTGATGAATTCGCATGTCAAAATTGCCACAAATTGCATACAGAATCAAGAAAGCACCCGATGGAACAGATGGTACGCTTAAATCTCAAAGGATTCATGGGAGACATCGTAAAATAACGAGATTCACATTCGGCTTTTCACTTATTATCGTCGAGGAATCGACACGTCAGCGCACAATTGAAACGGAGTGACGGCATTGTTAAATTGAGATGAAAGAACTTGGAGCAGATTTGAAAGCAAAACTAGCGCTCGCTAACGGAACAATTTTTACCGGTGAATCTTTTGGAGCGGAAGGTGAAACGGCAGGCGAAGTCGTTTTCAATACAAGCATGATAGGCTACCAGGAAGTCCTCACCGATCCGTCATACTGTGGACAGATTGTCACGATGACGTATCCCCATATCGGCAATTACGGGATCAATCCCGAGGACGTCGAGTCATCGAAACCGCAGGTCGCCGGTTTCGTCGTCAGGGAGTATAGTAAGGTTTACAGCAACTTCCGGGCCACTGAAAGTCTGGGCGACTACTTAAAGCGTAATGGCATAGTCGGAATCGAAGCGATCGATACACGGAAACTGACGAGAATAATACGCGAAGTCGGCGCGATGAACGCCGTGATATCGACGGCGGATCTCGACGACGCGTCGCTGATAAAGAAGGCAAAGGCCTTCCCTTCGATGTCGGGACTCGACCTCGCGAAAGTCGTCACGACGAAAGCCCCGTATAAGTTTTCGCCGAATGGAAAATCTGATTACAAGTACACGGTCGTCGCATACGATTTCGGGATCAAGACGAACATACTTCGCAAGCTTTATGAGCGTGGCTGCGACGTTACCGTAGTGCCTGCGAGCTATTCGGCCGAAGATGCACTAAGGACGAACCCGGACGGGATATTTCTCTCCAACGGTCCCGGCGATCCGGCGGCAGTCGACTACGCCATCGTGAACCTGAGGAAGCTTATAGGAAAGAAACCGATTTTCGGTATTTGTCTCGGCCATCAGCTCCTTGCACTTGCGGCGGGCGCGAAGACATTCAAGATGAAGTTCGGTCACCGTGGTGCGAATCACCCGGTGAAGAATCTGGCTAGAGAAACAGTCGAGGTCACTTCTCACAATCACGGCTTTGCCGTCGATCCCGGGAGCCTTCCCTCGGATTACGAAATTACCCACATAGATTTGAACGACAATATACTGGAAGGATTCCGGCACAAGAGCCTTCCGCTGTTTTGCGTTCAGTACCATCCCGAGGCATCGCCAGGTCCGCACGACAGCGATTATCTCTTCGATGATTTTATCGAGATGATGGAAGGCGTGAGGGTAGAGGCGAGATGAGTACTATTTCCCTTACATCGGCACTTACGCGATTCGCTCAGGCAGTCAGGGATTTCCTGAAAGGTGTTTTCTCCGACCACAGCGAAGGCCCGCGCTGCTGCTGAGCCCCGCAATTATGCGGGGCTATTCCAAAAGTGGCCACCCGATGAATCGGAAGGCTGCCATCAGCACAAAGCGCTCTGGGTTTGGTGGTTTGAGAGGCGTCGATTTCAATCGATGCTACTTCTAATACAACCTCTCACCACAATCTCGGATTCACCACATCGTTATATATCGACCCAAACGTATACCTTACACCGAAAGCAGTCCAGTAGGAATACTGCGTAGCAAGCTCCGTCTGTTGCAGTAATATCTGGTCGGTCGTCGCGCCCGACTGCGGCAGCGACAGTTGATCGTGTATGATCGACACTGCGCCGGAAAGATTCAACGATAGTCCCTGCGACAGCGAAAGCGAGAGCTGCGTATAGAACTGTAGATGATTCTTCGTGAAGTTGTAGAAATAGTTCGCGCCGTACAATGACGCGTTAATCGAGCCCCAGGGTTGCGTGAGATCGAGGATGACCGACAGGCCCTGGCTGGTTAGTTGGTCGGAATATTTATCGAAAATAGTCTCGGCGTAGTATCTGTAGTAGTCATAACCCACCTGGTACCTGAACCGAAGCTGCCTCATTGTGGATTGAGAGTATGGGAAGATGTCATATTCTATTTCCGGAGAGAGCGAAATAGCGGCCCTTTCGTTATTGTATGTAGAAGAAGAAGAAGAAATAATCCCTCCAGCCGACCAATGGCCTCCCAGACTCAGCGCTCCCATCGCCTGCAGGTGTTGATTCCGGGAGATAGCAATCACGTCCTGACTGTTGGCGATGTAGCTGCTTTCGCTGTAACCGGTCCCGGCTGAGAAAAGAAACTTGGATTGGGCGGTGGTCCTGCTTGCCGATATGTTTCCAGACCAGGAATTCTGACTGGTGAGCGACTGTCCGTTCAGGTATCCGTTGGCTGCGACGCTGAAGACCCAGTGGTTCCAGGGATCGGTGACCACTGAATTAGAATCCGCTTTCGACACGCTAACCGAAAGGTACTTGCCGATAGGGGTCTGATCGGCGTACCTCACGAGGCCTAGGCTCAGCGTGTTCGCCATGCCCTTCCTTATTTTGTCCCAGCTTTGCAAAGGTTTGGATATATAATGGAGAGTATCATCCATACCCGTGAATGACCTTCGACCGAGGAAGATCAAGGTATATTGGGTCCCCCCGCTGCCTGTCGGCATGGTGGTCACAAGCACCTGGACCTGCGCTTCCTCGCGGTTCCTGACATAATTGACAAACCTTACATGAGTTCTTATGTAATTGAAGTCGCAGACATTGCAGTCCAGGAAGACATCGGGCTCTCCGACTACCGGTTTTGCAACCTGCGCATCGGTACAGGCAAACAGATCGGATGAAAAGGAAAATATCAAGAACAGAAAGATGAATTTACGCATGATGACGGGTTCGTACTTCTGGTTTTTAGATTTGAAGTTACTTCGAATACTAGAAGGGTGTACCCTTGAAACGCAGCACTCGATTGCAACCGAAATATAGTTTCAACGCTCGTTCGGTTCCATGCCTTTCAAAATCGATCTTGCATGAATTGAAAGGGGAACATATCCCTCACTTTTGAAAACATTACTGCATTCGATGACAGTTCCCGCAAACGCACTAAACCGGTGACTCTACTTTCTGTCGGGTGCAAATGGTGCGCACTCGCGAGCAATCAGTGCATTGTGAATATGGTTTGAGCATGAATACGAGCCTATTTCGTCAGGGAAACTACGGCACGCCGGATGAAGGATAGCATAGAAAAAGGAGATAATATGTTTGCGCGCACAAGTCTGGGTTTGTTGATCTTTTCGCTGTTACTGGCCGGGTGCACGAAGTCCACGAATCCGCTTTCTTCCTCCGCCACGCCGGGCAACGTGACGATGTCGGTCTCTTTCACCAATCCGCTTCTGGCAACGAGTTCGAGTCAACTCAACACGGTGGATGCCGTCACGCCGATAAGAATCGACAGTGCAGTAGTCGTCCTCGCGGGAATTAAGTTCGAAAGCAACATCGACTCGGCCCGGGTAGATACGAGCGGCGATAGTCCGCTTCTCTATATCAACGCGAGCGATCCGAGCGTCATGTTCCGCGGACCTTTCGTCATCCACGTTCGCGATACGGTTGCAATCAATTTTGCCAGTCAGACTCTTCCCGCAGGCACATACACGGGGGTCAAGTTCGCGATTAAGAGACTCGACCGCGGAGAATCGTACCATGACAGCGATCACTTCAATAAAGGGATCATGCCCCCTGATACGTCAGTCCAGAACTACAGCATAGTCGTCTGGGGCGCCATCTACAAAGACACAAGCTGGGTTCCTTTCGAGTTCAAGGACAATCAGAACCTCGAGTTCAAGGTCCCCGGGAATATCACGATAGCGAATTCCACGAGTTCGATAAAAGTAGCGCTGAACTTCAACATGGGTTCATGGTTCACAGATCCCAACACCGGTGCGACGCTTGATCCGACCGACACCTCGTTCCAGAACCAGCTTAGGATACAGCAGGCGATACGCGCATCGTTCGGCGACGGACGCTGCGAGCACGAGCAGGAACAGCACCGAAACGGCCAGGACAACTGAGTGACGATTTCCAAATAGATGTTTCCGGCAACTCCGGGTAAACAACAGCAGAAGCGAAGCCTGCCACCCCCTCCGGCAGGCTTCGTGCTTTCTAGACGACTCCCACTGAAAATGTCTCAGCGTAAGTCTGCACGATCTGCGGGAGACTCTTACCGGTCTTTCGTCGAAACAATCGGGAATATCGGGGCGAGATATTACCTGAACTCCAGTTTATCGCGATCATTCAGGCAACGACCGATCACCTTTCCCCGGCTTCCACTTCGGAATTTCATTATTATTCCGGGGTCTACGCTGGAGTTCACCGGCGCTATTATTACCGGGAACATGATCCGCCGGGCAAAGAGCCAATCGCGCTCAACATGCCTGCGCGGGTTAGGCCATAACCCAAATTCTACGCGGCCCGTGTGGAGCGAAGAGTCAGGCGCCAGAGTGACGCGCACTTTGGGATTATTGCCTCCCACGGCGGTTCCGGCGATCAGGAAAGTCGGGATCGCAATCGTTTTCATCGTTTATCCTTCTCAATTATCAGTGTGCATCTGCGCCAGCAAGATCACAGCCAACATAAGGGACATTTCATGCCTCCGTTGTCCATATAGAACTCCATTCAAGCATGGCGAGAAGTCGCACCCGGGCACACTAGCGCCTCCTGTCCATGATGCGCATTCACTTCCCGCTGTTTGGCATCTTGGAGTACTTCTTCACGATATTCTTCGCGTGCCGCACCATTTCGTCCATATTGAGCTTGATATCCTTTGCTTTTTCCAGGAAGAGTCTGTAATCTTCCGCGGCCTTTCGATACTCCCTTGCTCTTTCGTGAGACATTCCCCTGTTGTATTGAAAGATCAGCTCCGTAAGCCTTGAGATCTCCGAGCTCAATTTCATTATCTTCGCCCTGACATCGGCATCGACAATTCCATGGCTTCGGCCAGGCGCGGGCCCGCTGTCCGGATGAAGTTTGAATGTGAAGGGAATGACGACCCAGACCGCGACGGGGCGGTTGTTCATAATCGCGGGAGTAAACCTGTACTGCATCGCTGCATCAATGGCGGGTCGGTTGAATATGTCGTTAGTGCTTCTGAGAACAACGGCCTCGTGGGGCCGGCCGTTCACGGCTATCCACAGCTTCACGATCACTTTTCCCTCGACATGGTCCTTCACTGCCGATTCGGGATATTTCGGCACTGCCTGTTTAATTATCTGTGGCTCTTTCTCAATCGGGACAAAGTCAGGCGGCGGCGCGGAAGTATCGCTCGAACCCTGCGCATATGAGACTGCAACCGGTTTCTCCTGAGTTACGGAGTCCCCAACCTGCGGACCTGCCACCTTCCCCGCAGACGTGAACAAGACAATCGCCCAGACTCCCACAGGTCTTCCCCCGGCAATGGCCGGCCTGAACCCGTACTTTAATGCCGCATTCATGGCAGGCTGTTCGAAAGAAGAGAACGGGACCCTGAAACCGCGACTCACCACAATTCTGTCTTTCCCATTGCCGTTGTCCAGGTGTGACTTCGGGTCACCAGTATTTCTGCCAAACGCCAGGACATATGCCTCGCGCGGCTTCCCGTTTTTTCCGACCCAGACTTTCACCCTCACATCTCCCGAAACTCCGGCTTTGCGTGCGAGCTCGCGATAAACCGGCACGATGCTCCTGGTCACGGTCGGCTCGCTCTGCACATTCACGAATTGAGGCGGTGGGAAAACACGGCCGGGCGCTGCGCGCAGTTGCGTGCCCTCAGCCGAGAGTTCAGGTATTGCTACGAACGAAAGAACAAACGCGAGAACGATTCCGAACGATAAGACAATAATGTTCGATTGGCTCATAAATCACCTTTGAATTTGACCCGCTTCCGACTTCGGGATTCCCCTCGGCAACAGGATGGCACACGTACCGTTTTCGTAGAACATGAACCGTATTACTACCCAGACAGCAACAGGTGAACTATCTCCGATCGCCGGAGTAAACCCGCACTTCATCGCCGCCTCTTCTGCAGGCCGGTCGAAAATTTCCGCGTTCACCTTCCTGCCTCTTGCCATGACATAAGGATGCCTGAGGGTCCCGTGGAACGGCAAGCTTCTCCCTTCGGATTCAAGTATTTGCTTCAGGATGATAACCCGGTGCGGCGTGCCGGTCGCGCTGATCCAGATCTTCACATACAACTCTGCCTTCATGCTGTCCTTCAGCAGACTCACAGGATATACAGGCAGCACCTTCCTTATAAGCCGCGGATTCTTTCGGACAGGAACATAGTCGGGCGGCGGCGTCGATGAATCCCTCGGAATCGACGCGCCGCGTGGCGGTACTATTATGGAGACGCCACCAATAAATCCAATTTCCGACTGACTTACTTCCGGTCCGTGCGATGTAAGCTCGAACGAGAAAGGCAGGAACACCCAGTCAGAGGTCGGCTTCCCCTTTAGCGTCGACGGTGAGAACTTGTATTTCATCACTGCCGCAATAGCTGCAGAGTCGAAGGCACTGTTGTTCGAGCCGACTATTTCCGGTTCCTCGGGGATCCCGGTTGCAGATACCAACACCTTCACCGTCACACGTCCCTGGAGGTGCTTCTCTAAGGCGATCGGAGGATAAGAGGGAACGACTCGCTTGACGATCCCCGGTATTGTCTTGGCCTCATCATTCTCGGGCAGGGAGCCGGAAGTGCCGACATTGGAAGAGGAGTGGGTGTACGATGTGTCCATGGCCGAGGCGACAGGCGCAGACTCGAGCTGGAACACGAGGATAAGGAGCAACATGCACATGCTTTTCAGTTTCATTACAGCATTACCTACTGTTGTCTCAACGCGGCAGGATAAACGACCTGGGTCGGCATCGAATAGACAACGCGAGCCGGAGGAGCCTGAAGGACGGCCTTCAGCTCCCTTTGATGAACTCGCTCCTGCATCAAGTATCCGAACGTGAACGAAAGCACGAGCAGGAATACCGCCGCCGCGGATATGACGTAAACCGGCAGCCTTAAACGATAGCTCAGCGGATTTACTTTTCGTCTCTTCTTCACCTCTCTGAGAAGAGAGTCATCCAATTCCGGCGGAGCAGTTACCTTGTCTCTGACGGCCAACGAACGAAGCTTTATCGCGGAAGTGAAAAACGCCTTGCATTCATTGCAACCGTAAAGATGAGAGAGCACTCCGTCTGCATCTTCAAAGCTCTCTCCCCTATCGAGAAAAGCGCTAAGCTTCTCCTGAATGTAATCGCAATTCATATCTTCAATCTCCAAATAGCTTTCTGTAAACCTCCCCCGCCTGCTTCCTTGCCTTGAACAATTTCGACTTCACCGCACTGATGGTTGTGTCGAGTGTCCGGGCGATCTCTTCATAACTCAGATCGTCCCATTCGCGAAGGATCAGGATTCCCCTGTAATCCGCGGGGAGCCTTTTGAGGACGCGACCGATAATTTGTGTTTCGTCGTGAAGATTGTCGGCGGCGGAATTCGCGCCGGCAATTTCGTCTCCATTTTCACCCTCGCGGGCAAGCTTTCCGTTGTCACGGATGATGTTGAGGCACCTGTTCCTCGCGGACCTGTACAGCCACACCTTTACCGGCATCTCGCCGTCAAAGCTCGCCGGGCTTTGAAAGAATTTCAAGAAAACCTCCCGTACAACATCTTTCCCTTCGTCGCCGGCGCTGAGCATCCGCCGGCAGAAGTTGTAGATGCCGGCCTTGTGTTTATTGTAAACCGCTTCGAACTCTCCGATCTTCTCAGGATCGCTCACTACTCCCTCGATAATGTTTGGTTCGAATCAACGCCGACGGCGCTTCATTTCCGGCACTCACCCGCCGTCACACCGGCGACGCGTATATAACCCGCGAGCAGGCCAGAAGTTGCCAGGAAACTTTCGAAAAGTTCATTTAAAATCCAACTCCGAGCAGGGAAGGTCTGGCAGGAGAATCAACCGCTCATGATGGATTGTCTCTGTCCTCTTTGCGGCTTCCATTGTGCTCTCTGTGGTTAAAAGCAGTGTCCCTTCACCTCGCCCGCTTCACTGATCCATCAATCTCGTAATCCAACAATCCGCTATTCCCTTCTTCGTCATTGTCTTTCATCCTGGGCACGGATAAATTGGGAAAAAAGGCAGGCCGAATCTTGAAGACTCAAAGGAAGACCTCTCGCAAAATCTCTCCGGTCCGCGAACTCACCCCCGACGAGCTTACATGGAGCTGCCCCGAGAGCGAGCTGAAATTCAATTCCACCGCGGAACTCGAGCCCATAGATTCAATCATCGGACAGGAACGCGCAGTGAAAGCGCTCCAGTTCGGCGTCGAGATCAAGAGCCCGGGCTACAACGTTTTCGTCAGCGGGATCGCCGGCACCGGGAGGCTGACCACAATCAAACGCCTCCTCGAAGAGATTACCGTGGAGTGCACCCCTTCCCCGGACCGCTGCTACGTTTACAGCATTAAAGAGCCCGACAATCCGCGGCTTCTCGAATTCGAGCGCGGTCACGGACGAAAGTTCAAGGAAGACCTCGATGCGACGGTGCGCTACCTGAGAAGCAAGATCCCGGAGCTCCTTACGGGTGAGGCTTACACCGAAGCAAGGGGAAAGATTGTGGAGTCCTACGAGAAGCGCGAGAAGGCACTCCTGATGGAGTTTCAGAAGAAGATAGAAAGCGAAGGCTTCGCGCTTGTTCCAGTACAGATCGGGCCGATAACCCAGCCGCAGGTCTTCCCGGTTTTCGATGGAAAGCCGATCCCGATCGAAGAGCTGGAACAGCTCGCAAGCGAAGGCAAAGTCCCGATAAAGCAATATGCGGAGGCCGACCAGAAACTTCAGGAATTGAGAAAGGAATTTACGTCGGTCGCGCGGAAAGGCTCCGCGCTGGCCAACGAAATGATGAAGAAGGTCGAGGAGATGGAACGCCAGTCGGTCTCCAGCGTTGTGAGCCTGATTTTCGAAGAGCTGGCAGGAAGATATAAAAATCTGGAGAAGGTTCTCGATTATCTGAAATCGGTCCAGGAATATACGCTGAACAATATCCAGATTTTCAAAAAGGCCGAGGAACAGGATGCCGAAGGTGCCCTCGTCTCGCAAGCAAGGCCGAATATCGATCCGTTTATCGTCTACCGCGTCAACGTCATACAGGACAATACAGACCGTGAGCCCTGCCCTGTAGTTATCGAGACGAGCCCGACATACACGAATCTCTTCGGCACGATAGAGCGGACAGTCGACGTGAGGGGGTTCTTCCAGACCGACCACACAAAGATAAAAGGCGGTGCGCTCCTCCGCGCGGACGGCGGATACCTGGTCATGAATGCTATCGATGCGTTGACAGAACCGGGCGTTTGGAAAGCTCTAAAGAGAACGCTCATTTACAGGAAACTTGAGATACAGTCGCTCGATACATTTTTCCAGATAAGCTCTATCGCTCTGAAGCCCGCGCCTATCGACATAAACGTCAAAGTCATACTCATCGGTGATCCGTACATATACGATATCCTCTACGAATCGGAGGAGGATTTCAAAAAGATTTTCAAGGTGAAGGCCGACTTCGACCGCGAGGCGAAACGCGACGAAAAGAAAATCGAAGAGTACGCCAGGTTCATCGCCCGCATTTGCAAGGTAGAGAACCTGATGCACTTCGACAGGTCGGGAGTGGCCGCGGTGATCGAGTATGCGGCGAGACGCGCCGGAAGACAGGATAAACTCTGGACGAGATTCAGCGACATAGCGGACCTTCTGCGCGAGGCGAGTTTCTGGGCGTCGAAGAACAGCCACAAGTTCGTCAACCGCGAGGATGTCCTGAAGAGTCTCGACTCGCTCATCGAGAGGAACAACCTGTTCGAGGATAAGGTGCAGGAGATGATCGAGCAGGACGTGCTGATGATCGACACGACGGGAGAACGCGTCGGCCAGGTCAACGGCTTGTCGGTTTATGATATCGGTTATTATTCTTTCGGGAGACCGACGAGAATAACTGCGGCCGTCGGGGCGGGAAAGGCAGGCATCACGAGCATAGAGCGCGATTCAAATCTTTCGGGCAAGATACACGACAAAGGTGTTGCGACGCTGTCGGGATATTTGCGGGAAAGGTTTGCACAGGAGAAGCCGCTTTCACTATCCGCGAGCATAGCGTTCGAGCAATCGTACAGCGGCGTCGATGGAGACAGCGCCTCATCCACCGAGCTCTACGCGATACTTTCGAGTCTCAGTAATCTTCCCATCAAGCAAGGGATAGCCGTGACCGGAAGCGTGAACCAGAAAGGGGACATACAACCAATCGGCGGAGTGAACCAGAAGATCGAAGGGTTTTTCCAGGTGTGCAAGGCGAAGGGACTCACCGGAAGCCAGGGGGTAATCATACCGACGAGGAATGTGAAGGATCTCGTGCTTCGTGATGAAGTCATACAGGCGGTGATGGAGAAGAAGTTTCACATTTATCCTGTAGCGAAGATAGAGGAAGGGATCGAGCTTTTGACGGGCAAGACCGCGGCAAAACTGGGAGTGAAGGGCGAGTACGCGAAGGATTCGGTGTTTTACTTGGTGGAGAAGAGATTGAAAGAGATGAGCGGGGAGAAGGAGAAAGGAAGACGAGGAGCCAAGGAGAAAGGGAGAACGGGGAAGCGGAAAAGAAAATAGAAGAAAGCAACTTCAACCAGTTGGATGTGTGCGTCAGACACTGCATATCAGTAAAGAGAAAATGAGAACTAATAATGCCTAAGTCACCTCTTACAGTTTACAAAGAACTTCAGAAACTGTTCACTCAAGATGTAAAGAGCATGGAGAACGGCCGTCTCCTAACAGAGACCATTTCGGCCTCTCTGGACTTCCTTAAGAAGACTCGAAGAGTTCAACTAAATTCCTTGGTCCCCAATAAGGGGTCTTTTTCTTTTGAACTGGACAGGAAGTCATAGCGTACTGTGAACGAAGATATTTTTGTAGAGGACATCAGAGGGTGGAAGGAGTTTCTCGACTCTGTCGGTGAAGTTGCAAAACCGCACCTTGACAGCACGAAAATCACAAAGCTAATCTATTCGGCGGCAATTGCTTTTTGCTGCTATATCGATTTGACCAAAGACGGCGATCAAAAAACACCCGGTACATTCTTTGAGTATCTCATCGGGCACCTGTTCGCCAAGCGCCTCGGCATAAACCCGACTAAACAACTCGATGTGCTGGATCTAGATATTCAGGCCACTCTACCGACAGATTTCATCTTTAATCTCGGAAAAGAGAAACCAAAATTTCACCTGCCAGTAAAAACCTCAAGCAGGGAGCGGGTAATCCAAGTTTGGGCTCACCAGCGTGTTCTGGATGGTGTATACGGTACCGGACGATTCATAGGAACCCCTGTAATACTCGGAGAGACTAAATCCGACAAACGAAAGAAGGAAGTGATCGAGATCTGCCTACCAGATCAATGGAGAATATACCAGATGCACATCGCGCAACTGAAGCGGATTTACTATCTTGATGTTCCTGCAGCGTACAATAAACTCAACGAAGTATTTCCAAAGATAGCGGTTAGACCTTTCGGTGATTTCTTCCGAGAGGTCGACGCTTTGGCTCAGTAAGTTTGCGAAAGACAAGGAAGTATGAATGGGTTTTTCGTGCGTGGACCTGTTTGAGAAGGCGACTCACGCCGGGCTTATTGTTCCGAAGGATTACGAAGAGATCCTCAACAATGAATCCGTACGTCGTGAGTTCGTCTATTATTTCCACGTGCGTTAACCTCTGTCTATTCGCGCATACTTCATCTTGACACTTTACAATTAATACGCCGCCGGGCTTGAGCACACGATGGGCCTCCCCGGAACCCTTGAAGTATAGATCGAGGACCGCCTCGTGGTACTTCTTGGTAATATTCTCAGAACCGTTGTTCCTATAGTAATTCTCGAAGTTCTGATGGTTTTGGTGAGCCGTCCCGCCAGGGGTGTGCATATAGGTGGATCAAATACAACACAGTCGATTTCAGCTTCAGTGTACGGCAGCTTTCGACAATCCGTCCCAGTTTGAATATCTGTGGCCAACAATTCGTAAGCTGACTTGGGCACATCCTTCCAGAACACGCATTTACCATACGTCACGTCAGCGACCCGGGATCCTTCAGGCACATAAAGTTCGAGCACTCTCGGAAAGACAGTCGAATTCGTGCCTTGGTAAGCCGAAAAGACAAGCTTGTTAGTTGCTTCTCCTCTGGCCACCCACTTGGTCTTCTTTGGTTTGATAGGTACATCAGGAAACAGCGAGTAAGAATTCGCACTTGCGTGTAACAACCACGGGCGAGCTGGTTTCTTTCTCGAAGCAGCTTTTCGTTTCTTAGTCTTCAGCATTTAATGGCAAATGTTTGTGGGATTCTCTCTGACAATCCGGTACTATTTTACAAATTCGATTCGATGAAATCAACCGCTCAAATCTGAGGGCGATGATCGGGTTCCAAGGAAAAAGGTTGGAATCTCAAGGGCGAAACGCGCATAAGGCCAAGCGCCGGCGGCCCGAAACACCGGGACATTACCGGACGGGCGGGAGCTTGCTCAGCTGCGGGTGGTGTCCGCTCCCCGGACAGCGGTGACTGTCGTTCGGACGGCGGCGACACGGGAATTCGGGTTGATTTGAGGCTTTTTCCGAGATGGAATGGGGCCTGAAAAAAAACGATTTCATGAAGTTTTCAAGCTGCGGCCGACCTCAGAAGGGAGTCACGCTTCGGCTTCACTTCCCTGCCTTTTCGTTCAGCAGCATCTTGAGCTTCTTCAGCTTCGACTTCCAGAACCCATCGAAGTAGTCGATCCATTCCTGGAGCGCGTCGAAGCCCTCCTGCCTCAGGATGCAGTACCTTTCCTTGCCGATATTCTGTATGGAGATGAGTCCGGCGGAGTCGAGCGCCTTGACGTGCTTCGAGACGGCGGGTCGGCTCATGTCGAAGTTATCGGCGAGCGCGTTTATCGTCATCGTGTCGCGCGAGAGGAGCCGGAGAATCTCGCGCCGGCTCGGATCGGCTATAGCCTGAAACGCATCCATGGTGACACCTCATGCTTTCGATTTTGCAAGCAGCGTTTCCAGTCTCTTCCTAATCATGCTACCCCAGCCGTTCTTCATCATGATGTAAGCGAAGTAATTCTTCATTCCGCTGAAGCCGGTATGCCCGAGAAGGAGCTCGGTTCCCGCATCCTTCGGGGTGAGAGTCCAGGTCACAACGGAGTCGAGCGTGATCTTCCCCTTCCCCGGCCCGCCTTTCCATGAATATGAGAGCCGCTTCGGTGGATCAACGGTCAGGACTTCACAGTATATTATCCCGTCGAAGCCGAATTTAATCTTCGAATTGGTCGTGAAACGGAAAAGGAATTGCGACTCAACTATAAGCTGAGTCGCAATCGAAACAAGCCTCTATTTTATTTTAAGCCCTTCAACGACGACCTCCGGCTTCTCGCCGCGGGTGTCGGCGTTCTGGACTTGTATATCGACCGTCCGTCGATGCCCCGGCATTATCGTTATGAAATTGTCGCTGTAAATCGCGGGCAATATCCGCCTGCCGTCCTTACTCCCGACAACCTTGAGCTTCACGAGAAGCGCCGGGTACTTCGTCCGGTTTACGAGCGTCGTTTTCAAGTACCAGCGTCCGTCTCTCCGGTACATCCTTGTTGTTGCGGCAAGCTTGATCTTCGGCACGCTTCTGATCGCTCTCATGTCGCCGCCTTCCTGCGAAGAGCCTTTGTGTAGCCCGCGCCAGTAGAAGTTGCGGGAGATTAGTCGGCTTCCCCGCTTAAGGTTGAGGCTTATGAAATATACGCTGCTCAAACCCATAGGATGGCCAACAGCAGATACAGGCACCATCCTGTCTTCCGGCACACTCACGCGGGTGACACGCTTCAACTTGACTGCGCCGTTCAGGTTCAGTATTTCCATCTCCGCTGTGAGGCCTGAGCCGTTGGGGACGCTGTAGTTGACGACCTCCATGCTGTCGGTGTACGCGTTCCATTGTATGTGGAGCGGCTGGCAAGCTTCCTTGCAGCCGAAGTAAGCTGCGGTCGGATCGCAATAGTAATCGTATGTCTGCCAGACCATTAAAGGCCACGGTGGGTGGGTCATCCAGAGAAGGAGACCCATGCGGTTCTTAGCCTGTGCTTCGAACATCGCGCGATAACCGGTGTAGTCCATCCAGTCGGCGAACCAGAGCCACTCTCTCAGGCTGTCCGCGTGTCCAAACGTCTCGTCGATCGCCTTATTGAACGTCTCGCCTCACAGGGCGCCTTCGAGCGTGAAGTCGTGGACGCCCCACATGTCCGGCTGTGGCCACATGTCTTTCACAGGCATCATCCGCTTGAGGCTCGAGTACGAAACCGTTGCCGGCGCAATTATCGCCGGGAGTTAAATGAATACAACTTTCCCGGCACCTCCCCGCTCAAGATCCCTGTATGCCTGGAGAGCATCGCTGAGCGGGCGTGATGCAAACCCGGACGGTAGAGAAAGGAGCGAGTCATCAAAGGACTTAGCAATCCGAGTAAGTATGGCAGCACAGGAGCGCGAATCGTGAAGCATCGAGTCGACTCCTATGATCGATCCACCTCGCCTGTAGAGCATTCTAACCGGCACATCGACAATTCCATCCTTTGGCGCAGCGATTACCGCAATGCAGCCATATTTGGCAAGCGCGCCGACAGAGGGCGCGAGCCAGAATCCTGTCGTGTCGAATATAACATCCGGACCATCCTTGAAGAAGTTGCGGGTAAGTTCGGGCAGGCCGCCCCGCTCTTTAAGCAAAATCGGTTGCACGTCAATCGACACGAGCTGCTTCGCCTGTTCTTCGTGGCGGACGGCACCGAGCACATTCGCGCCGCGGAGTCGCGCAAGACGCACGGCTGCAGTGCCCACTGAGCCTGCCGCTCCGATCACCAGAATATTTATGCCAGCGGCGACATTAGTCCGTTCGAGGGCGAGCCAGGCCGTGACATACGGGACACCACAGCTTGCCGCTTCGGCGAAGGTGAGCGATTTCGGCTTAGGTGAAACGCCCGCCGCATCCACCGTCAAGTATTCTGCGTGGCTGCCATCTCGAGTAAAACCCAACTCGTTTCCAGTTCCCCAGATTTCGGTGCCGATCATGTTTTCAGGTCCGTCGACGACGATGCCGGCGAAGTCGCGGCCCGGTGTCCGGGGAAGTGTAGTGTATGGAAAGCTTCCGAGCACGTTCCTCAAGTCGCTGGGGTTCAGTCCCGCCGCTTTGATTTCAACCAGGACTTCACCGTCACCGGCAACCGGAGTTGGCACGTCTTCGAGCTTCAGCGACTCGAGAGAACCAAGCGAAGAGAACCTGAGAGCCTTCATTTCTCGGTCAAGGCTCTTTTCAGGCTTTGCCATTTGTCAGGAGTCATGCTTCCGCCGGAGAATAGAGCGACGCCGCTGCCACCCGATTCAGAAGAGACACGGACCGCTCTGGCAAGCTCATCGCTGCTAAGCTGTCCGACCGAGAGGCCGCTGTACACCGGGGCTCCATACTTCTGGGATCCCACTTCCTCTTTAGTTTGCTCACCTACCCATGTCACGCCTTCGTCGTAAAAGCGAGAGTACAACATCGGCATTGCGCCGTCGAGTCTCCAATGCGACCATTGCTGGCGAACATTCTTCCAATTAGGGAATACTGCGGCAGTCAGGAGCTTCTGTTCCTTGTGAACGATGGGACGCAGGATATCGTTGACGATATGAGTAATTCTGTCATATCGAAAACGATTCCATTCCAGGTCCGATGACGGCTCTTCGAGCTTCATCGGGTCAAAGCCGGTCTCTTTCCTGAATTCGCTGGAGCACACGTCGCAATAACAATAATCGTATTGGGGATATTCCTTATCCTGAACGATATGATATTTCGGCTGAAGGCCGACCGGGAGGATCACATCAGGAAATCGTATGTAGTCGAGATGCACTCCGTCGAGCTCGGAAATCCGGGAGAGTTCGGAGACAGTTTTACCGACAAACTCCCATACATCGGAACGTGAGGGACAGAGAAATTTGTAGTAGTTTACGTAAACAGGTTTGTCTGCAGATGATTCACCGAGCCTGTTGACTACAAACCATTCTCGATGTTTCTCGACGATAGCGAGGACATTACATGGCATCGTCCACATCCATGCGTGGACCTCCAGCCCGGCATCTTTTGCAAGAGGAAGGATCGTTTCGAGCCAAGGTTGACCTACCGGAAGATGCTCGCTGCCATAGAAAGCTTCGCGGCTATTGTAAATTTCCGGCAGGATAGCATCGACGCCGGCGTTTCTCATCACTTCGAATCTCGACTTCCATTCGTCTACGGTAGCATGTAAATCCGTTCCAATCCAAACCCAGACTTTCGTCGGCTTCTTTGCAGTTGAATTCGGCGGCAAAGAACCAGGCAGCAGCCTTTTGGCAGCAAGACCGGCGCCCGTGAGTCCAACCAGTCGTGCAAACTCCCGTCTGTTCAAATTCCTACACCTCCAAAAAATTGTCCTCAGGAAACCGAACGAATTCCTCTACGAAGACTTCTTTTCTCTGCATGCAAACTTGATGAGACTCAGGAAAACGGCGGAGTACCAGATAGAGGCTAGTCTGTTCCCTTTTCGTTCTTCAGCCGATCATAAGCCTGTTCAGCCGCAGCCTGCTCGGCGGCTTTCTTAGTCTTACCCGAACCCATCCCGTAATTTTTCTCGTTTACGACAACTTCCACGGTGAAAGTCCTGTCGTGGTCGGGTCCCTCTTCCTTTACAAGATTATAATGAGGAGCACCCAGCCCCACCCCTTGCGACAGTTCAAGGAGTGCGCTCTTGAAGTTTCTGTCCAATGCCTTGAACATCTCGCGATCGATCTTGAATTCGCCTGGCATGACTTTGTCGATCACAAAATTCTTTGCGGCACCAAGCCCGCCATCGAGGTAGACTGCCGCCACCACCGCCTCGAACGCATCCGAGATAATCGTCTCGTATCCTCTCTCGATGGTCTGCTGGGCACTGTTGCTCATCGAAAGAAAACCGGACAGGTTGACGGCGGTCGCTTTTTCGGCCAGGGCATGCTGATTGACGAGAAGGCTTCGTAGCCGTGTCATTTGCCCCTCGTCAAGTTCGGGAAATCTCTCGAACAATATTTCTGCGACGAGAAGATTAAGAACCGCATCCCCGAGGAACTCCATGCGTTCGTTGGAATTTTTCCCTCCGTTGGATGGGATGGATAGAGCCGAGCGATGCGTGAGAGCTTCGACGAAATAACTTTCGTTGTGTATGCAAATTCCGAGCGAATGTTCCAGTTTCCGTTTCTTCTCGCCAAGCATTCCGGCTGGCGCGGCGGCGCGCTTGCGAACGAAGACCCTTCTCAGCCATGAAAGCCCCATTAGAACAACCTTTTTCCCCTGCCATACGGGACACACCCTACGGCTTCTAATACGCGGAATGTGCTGCAGATTTCATCATCTGGAGTTGTCTGAGTGGAAGGCACGAAGCCGGACCGGTGGAAAATCTCGGATGAAAGCGAGTGATCGATAATATCGCGCATCGGTAGATTGATTATCCCTTGCGGGGATGTCCGCCTTTCAGCGGGGTACAGAATGCCGGAGCAATTCCGCCGGCATTCGTCCGTTCATTCTCTAAACTTCGTGAAGAGAAGACATGCGTTATGTCCCCCGAACCCAAATGTATTGCTGATAGCGGCATTGACGGTTTTCTTGAGGGGTTTGTTCGGCACGTAATTAAGATCACACTCCGGATCAGGAAATTCATAATTGATAGTCGGAGGAAGGGTGTCGTTCTGTATCGCGAGTATGGTAGCCACCGCTTCCACACTTCCGGCGGCACCGAGCTGGTGGCCGGTCATCGACTTCGTCGAGCTCACATGGAGCTTGTACGCATGTTCTCCGAAGACTGTCTTGATAGCCTCGGTCTCGTTCTTGTCGTTGAACGGTGTGGATGTCCCGTGAGCGTTGATGTAGTCGATATCCTCAGGCTTGAGCTCGGCATCGTCTATGCAAAGACGCATCGCCCTGACAGCTCCTTCCCCTCCCGGGGCGGGCTGGGTGAGATGGTACGCGTCGGCAGTCAACCCGAATCCGGAAAGCTCGCCGAGGATTTTGGCGCCGCGCTTCACGGCGTGCTCATAGCTTTCGAGGACGAGTATCCCGCCGCCTTCGCCCATCACGAAACCGTCGCGCTTGGCATCGAAAGGCCTGCTGGCCTTTGCCGGGTCATCGTTGCGAGTCGACATGGCTTTCATCGAGTTGAATCCGCCGATTCCCATCGGGCAGATCGCCGCTTCCGCCCCTCCGGTAATCATAACATCGGCATCCCCACGTTCGATCAGCATCGCAGCATCGGCGATTGCGTGTCCGGAAGTGGCGCATGCAGAAGTAGTAGCGTAGTTAGGTCCCCGGAGCTTATAGCGTATCGAGATGTTTCCCGCGGCGATGTCGGAAATCATCATCGGTATAAAGAAGGGGCTGATGTGGTCCGGGCCGCCTGCGGAGAAAAGATTCTCCTGCTGTCTCTGGTATGTCCACATTCCGCCTATCCCGCTTCCGACGACGACGCCGACGCGGTCCCTGTCAAGCTTCTCGAAGTCTATTCCCGCGTCTTCGACAGCCTGAGCGGCAGCCGCCATGGCGAACTGTGCGAACAGATCCATGCGCTGCACACTCTTCCTGTCCATGTACTTGAGAGGGTCAAACCCTTTGACCTCACAAGCGAACTTTGTGTCGAATTTCGATGTATCAAAATAAGTAATGGCGGCGGCACCGCTTTTCCCTTCAAGCATCGACTGCCAGAATTCCTGGACCGTCAGCCCTATCGGCGTAACGACACCGAGACCGGTTACTACGACGCGTCTTTCGCTTCTCATATTGTATCCGTTATGGGTTTCTTTCAGCCGTTCTCAGCTTACTTTTTGCTTCAGGTAATTTATCGCATCGCCGACGGTCCGGATCTTCTCCGCGTCCTGATCAGGGATCTGAATGTTGAATGCTTTTTCGAATTCCATCACTAATTCGACAGTGTCAAGCGAGTCCGCGCCAAGATCGTTCGTGAATGAAGCTTCCGGTTTGATCTGCGACTCTTCCGCACCGAGCTTGTTCACTATAATCTCTTTTACTTTTGCTTCGACATCTACTGCCATGGTATTACCTCCATTTGTTTGATTTTAAACTGACATCCCGCCGTCTACCGAGATCACCTGACCTGTAATGTAATCCGCGTAAGATGAGGCGAGAAAAAGCACCACTTTGGCTACTTCTTCGGGTTTAGCAGCTCGTTTCAACGGAATCGTTTCGGCAACCGCCTTCCGCTGCTCTTCTGTCAAAGCCGCGGTCATGTCCGTGTCAATATAACCAGGGGCCACAGCATTGACAAGTATGTTCCTGCTGGCGAGTTCTTTCGCGATCGACTTCGTAAATCCTATAATGCCCGCTTTCGACGCGGAATAGTTCGACTGGCCGGCGTTGCCTTTAATTCCGACCACCGAGCTCAGGTTGATTATTTTGCCGTAACGCTGACTCATCATGGTACGGGCAGCAGCCTTTGTATAGTTGAAAACACTCTTAAGGTTCGTCTGAATAACGGAGTCCCAGTCATTCTCAGTCATCCTCAAAAGGAGATTGTCCTTCGTTATCCCGGCGTTGTTGACGAGTACATCGAGCCTCTTGAACTCGGCCACGGTTTTTTCGATCACTTCGACGGCGGATTTCATTGAAGTCGCGTCGGCTTCGATTGCCAGCGCCCTTCTACCCACGGCCTTCACTTCCGACACAAGCGATTCAGCAAGGCTCGAAGAACTTCTGTACGTGAAGGCTACATCGGCACCGCTCTCGGCAAGCTCCAGGACAATAGCTCTCCCGATTCCGCGGGTCCCGCCGGTGACGAGAGCTGTTTTACCTTCCAGTTTCAATCGAATCCTTCCGGGCCTGCTTCGTCGGGTCACCAGATTTCGTATTCGCAAAATTTTCGCGGTAATAATCCAGCACTTGCTTGTACTTTTCGGCGCCCAGGGCATGCTCCAATTCGATATAACATGATTCGACCATCTTCGTGCCGTCGCCTCCGACAGCCGTGCAGCATGGGGCCTCGCCCGAGCAGAAGTCGTCGTATTCTATGACTCCGTCAACCTTCACGATCGGGAACAAGACGCAGTAAAACGGCTTCAGAGAAAAACGCTTCACGCCTTCTTCTTTTTCCGTTATCTGAAGTGCGCATCTCCCTCTGCTGTCGAGGAAAACACACCTATCGTTGTGCGTTTGCGTGCTCACGCAGACGCCTGAAGGAAAATCCTGGTCTCTCTCTTCAGTATCATCGAACCACTTGCTCTTATCTTTGAGCTGAGTCTCGTCCATGTATTTCACAACGGTCTCGGCATGAACGAGTATGCGGTCCCTCTCGACCGGGTCGAGATAAACGCCGTGACGGCAGCAGAGCGAAGTGCACGCATTCGGTCCGTCCTTGTGCCGGAACCCTTCGATGAAGAGTCTCCGCTCGAACTTCGTCCCACCTATTTCAATTTCCTGATCGCTCATTCCGATAAAACACCCGCTTCGCTTACTTTGTCGATCCCGATGACAGCTCCTCCGGAGACCGTGCGCTTCACCAGTCCCTGCAAGATTTTTCCCGGTCCGATCTCCACGAACTTGTTAACGCCGGCGGCGGACATGTTCACGACTGACTCCTGCCATCTCACAGGGTTTGTCAACTGCATGATGAGTGCCTCTTTTATCTCAGCCGCGAAGCTGACCGGTTGCGCAGTGAAATTTGCAAATACCGGGACTGCCGCGTTTTTTATCGGGGCCGAGTCTATGGCCTTCTTGAGTTCATCCTTCGCAGCTTCCATCAGCGGAGAATGAAACGCTCCGCTGACAACGAGTTCCTTCACGATTTTCGCGCCCGCTGCTTTAGACAACTCCATCGCTTTGCGGACAGCATCGACGTCGCCGGAAATCACGATTTGTCCCGGGGAGTTGTAGTTCGCAGGTTGTGCGATACCGCTAACCGAAGCTTCGCGGCAAGCCACCTCAACCTTCTTTTCGTCGAGACCGACGACCGCGGCCATTGTTCCCGGCCTCACGTTCCCCGCGTTCTGCATCAGTCTGCCGCGAAGGCCGACCAGCATCAGCGCGTGCTCGAAGTCGAGAGCGCCCGCTGCGAAAAGCGCGGAGTACTCTCCCAACGAATGCCCCGCCGCAGCGTCAAACTTTTTTCCACGGGCAGTCAGAGTAAACACTATAGCACTGTGAAGAAAGATCGCGGGCTGCGTGACCGATGTCTGACGGAGCTCATCCTCAGGGCCTTGGAAGCACATCTTCGAAATGTCGAACCCGAGTATTTCATTCGCTCGATCGAACATCTTCCGGGCTTCGTGATTGGAGTCGTACCAGTCCTTCGCCATTCCGACGTACTGCGATCCCTGTCCGGGGAATAGGTATGCGGTCTTCAAAAAGCTTTGAACTCCTTTTTCTGAAGTTTCACTCGATATAAATAAAACAAATTCTAAGCTCTAAATCCTAAACAAACCCAAATAGACAAGATACTTTAACCCTGCTTGTCGAATGCCCACTTCACGAGTACCGATCCCCACGTATAGCCTGCGCCGAACGCGGAGAGGACAAGGGTCTGGCCTTTCTTCAATTGGCCGTTTGAAAAATACTCGGAGAGACATAGCGGGATCGTGGCAGCGGTCGTATTGCCGTACCTGTCGATGTTCAGCATGACCTTCGAGCTGTCGAGATCCATCCTCTTTGCCGTTGCGTCGATTATCCTTTTGTTCGCCTGGTGAGGCACGAGCCAGTCGACGTCCTTGCCGGTCAGGTTGTTCCTCTTCATGATCTCATATGAAACGTCCGCCATGCCGACAACCGCGACCTTGAAGACAGCCTTGCCGTCCTGGTAGAGGTAGTGCATCTTGCGGTCGACGGTTTCGTGGGTAGCTGGGTTAAGGCTGCCGCCGCCGCGGATATTCAAATAAGGTTCGCCGGAGCCGTCGCAGTGGACGATATGGTCGAGTATTCCGAACTCTTCGTTCTCCGACGACTCGAGCAGCACTGCTGCACCCGCGTCGCCGAAGAGTATGCAGTTCGAACGGTCGGTGTAATCTGTAATAGACGACATCTTGTCGGCACCGACCACAACGACTTTCCTGTACGCGCCCGTCTCTACAAACTGGGAAGCCGTGACGAGTGAGAATATAAAACCCGAGCATGCGGCGGATAGATCGAATCCCCACGCCTTCTTCGCACCGATCTTTTCCTGGACAAGGCAAGCTGTCGACGGGAAGAACATGTCCGGGGTGATCGTGGCCACTACAATGAGATCGATCTCTTCGGCGGACATCTTCTTCTTCTCCAAAAGGTCCTTGATGGCTCCGGCCGCGAGATCGCTTGTCGCCCCCTTCTTCAGAATCCTTCGCTCGACGATTCCCGTTCTGGTTCTTATCCACTCGTCGGTAGTATCGACCAACTTTTCAAGATCGGCATTCGTGAGTTTGTCTTCGGGCACATAATGGCCTACGCCGGTTATCACTGCGTGCTTTGGCATTTACTCAGCCTTATTTTCGATTTTTGAAATTGAGTTTTCGATGAGCTTGCCTATATCGTGGTTCACCATCTCCTCAGCACGCAGGATCATATGTTTTACCGCGAGCGCAGAAGAGTTACCATGACCGATTATCGACACGCCGTTCACACCGAGGAGCGGCGCTCCGCCCTGGGCTTCGTAGCTGAAACCCTTTAACACTTTCTTCAAAGTCCTCCCCATTAGCCCGGACCAAACGAGCCTGAAGGGATTGCTTCCGGCGTAAGATCTGAACCTCGTTCTCAACGTCGGGAGAATGCTTTCCGCAAACTTCAGGACAATGTTTCCGACAAAGCCGTCGCAGAGAACGACGTCTGCCTTTCCGGCAAAGATGTCTCTCCCTTCGATGTTGCCGATGAAATTCAAGCCGCTTTTCTCCAGAAGAGGATAAGACGCCTGTGCGAGCTCGTTTCCCTTGGAGCTTTCTTCGCCGATATTCAGCAATCCGACGGTTGGCTTTCCCTTGTTCATAATTTCTTTGGCGTAGATAGAACCCATAACGCCAAATTCCACGAGGTGTTGAGGCCGGCTGTCGGAGTTCGCACCCGAGTCGATCAAGAAGCACGTCCCGTTAACGGTCGGAAGCGGCGTACCGACCGCAGGGCGTCCGACTCCCTTAACGCGCCCAAGTATCAGCGTCGAGGCAGCCATGAATGCGCCGGTATTGCCCGCACTCACGATCGCGTCGACTTTCCGTTCCTTGTGGAGGCTCGTTCCGACCACAATCGAAGAGTCCCGTTTCTGCTTAAGTGCAGCATTGGGAGTTTCGTGCATCTCTATGACTTCGCTCGTGTGTACTACAGAGTAGTTTAATCCGGCGGCGGAATGCTCCGAAAGTTCCTTTTCGATTTGGTCTTTGCGTCCGACGAGCACGAGTTCGAAGCGGTTGCCCGATTCTCTGAGAGCCTGCAATCCTCCTTCGACGATTTTAAGCGGCGCGTCATCGCCGCCCATCGCATCGAGTGCAATTCTCATGGAAGAGATTCTAAATCCTGAATTCTGAATATTGAATCAAGAATTCAAAATCAGTTTACGCGCCCTTTGGGATAAAAGTGACTCTTCCGCTGTAGTAACCGCAATTCGGACAAGCGCGGTGCGGGAGCTTGGGTTCATGGCAATGCGGACACTCAGATACGGTTGGAGCTGTGGCCTTGTAATGCGTACGCCGCTTCGCGCCTCTCGCCTTCGAGTGTCTTCGTTTTGGATTCGGCATTTATTCTGCTCCTTGATCCTAATTTTTATTCATAATCTGTTTAAGCTTTTCCCATCTCGGATCTACGTCGTCTGCAGGGCAGCCGCATGGACCATGGTTGAGATTCTTCCCGCACTTTCTGCAGAGACCCGCACAATCATCCCTGCAAAGGAGTTTCATGGGAACAGCCAGGAGAACATAATCCCTGACATCTTCAGCAATGTCAATTTCGTTTGTGCTCGCGTGAATCACCGTCACTTCGTCCTGATCAAGCTCCTCCGCATCGTTCATCTCGTACACATAAGTCATTCTATAATCCAGCTCGAGATCTCTATCGAAGTCTTCAAGGCAACGGTCACAGACAAATCTTCCCGAGGTCTTCACGTGCACCGTCAAAAAAAGCTGTCTTCTGCGTTTTTCCATCTCGACTCTGACAATGACCGGCTTCGAGAAACGTTCATCCAGCTCTATACTGGAAGGGGTCTCTTCGAAATCGTATTCGTGGAGTCCTTCCGAGAGGTTCGAAATATTTATCTTCATTATTATTCGAATTCCTCACTCAGCGTTATTAAATAACAGAATATCCACATTTTCCGGGAAAAAAAGCATGGTAATATAACCCGATGAGAAATTTTAATCAAGAAACTGGCCTTTGCGTAGGCATGCTCACTATGCGTTTTTCTTGCGGAAGGGAAGTTTCGGGACCCAACGTCATGGGCGGCTAAATATCCCGAGCGCCTCCGGATTCCAGATCTCTTTCAATCTGCCGCTTTTCCTCATCCGTAAGACGTTGATCGGACTTCACTTTTTTTACAGCATATTCCAGGAATCTAGTCTGCTTCCTGAACCTCCCGCAGTATTCACATACCAGAAGATGTATAACGAGTCTTAACCTTGCGTGTGGGCCTATAGACTTTTCGCGGTTCCTCGAAATCAGATATGTAGTCTCACGGCAGGATATCAGCAGTTCCACTCAGGAGTCGAAGCAGTCCCGCGGCGAAATTTCCGCTTCGCGAATTCCGGTGCGATCGGGCAGGATATTTCGATCTGCCCGATTGTCAAGAGTATTCGGTCAAGATCTCGATTTATTCAGCGAATTCAGAAAGAGATCTCTGGAACGCCAGTCGGTATCGAACACGCCGCGCATCGACGTGGTCGTTGTCGCCGAGTTTTGTTTTTCCACTCCGCGCATCATCATGCACATGTGGACGGCTTCAACCATTACAGCCACGCCGCGTGGATTGAGCGTTGACTCGATGTAATCGGCAATTTGCGTCGTCATTCTCTCCTGCACCTGGAGCCTGCGAGCGACCGCGTCGACGACCCTTGGGAGCTTGCTCAGTCCGACGATTTTGCCGGCAGCGTAATAAGCGACGTGGACCTTCCCGAAAAACGGAAGGAGATGATGTTCGCAGAGCGAGAAGAACTCAATGTCACGGACCATTACCATTTCGTGGTATTCTTCCTCGAATACCGCAGACTTCAGAATTTCTATCGGATTCTCCCCGTACCCGCTCGTGAGAAACTTCCACGCCTTCGCCGCTCTCTCCGGCGTCTTCAGCAAACCTTCCCTCTTCGGCTCCTCACCTGCTTCAAGAAGAAGAAGGTTATAGGCCTCCTGGAGCGGATCCAATTGATCAGCCGTCTCGATAGCGTTTTTGTCGGTTCGGATTACACGCGGGCTGAGTACATTTTTCCCCCTCGACAGTATCTGTGCAGTGTACGACATTTTGATTATTCTCCTCAGTTAGTTCTTCTGTGTTTTACTGAAGCCAGAAGCATAACGGCATTCATTCTATCGAGACGTACCCCTTTTGCGGACGGCAGATTCTCCGTAACCCAATTCAAGGAAGAAACGGAGAGAGTTATGCAGGCGGCCCGGTAATCAGTTAAATCTGGCATACACCGAAATGGCTCGACCCGAGAACCGAAAGGGTCCCGGAAACGGAAAGGAAAGAATTGTCAGCTAACACCACATAACCGTTGCATGGGAATAGACCCGGATTGCAGTACTGACGTGACCGGACAGACTCCGGCCACGGAAATGGTTCTTCAATTTGCACCTCATCTATCAAATGGCACACCGCTATATTCCGCTCAACGGTAGAGCGGTGCTGCTAAGTTGAACTGTACTCTAACTATCGGACGCCAATGATGTAACTTTAATAATCCATTTCACTCAAGTTCACTCTACATTGAAGGGCGGAGTGGTATATCCATCCTCAAGGAGCTTATCCTGGATATTCTGATGCAATGCTGAATAGATGAGCTGCATATTGGCGGGGGAATTCGTGTGAGCGTTGATCTGGTATCAGAAATAAAAAACGTCCAGCGCCGTCTGAAGGACGAAGGGCTGCAGATAATGAAGTATCTTTCCCGTCGCGCACGATTGCCGTGTAGTTCGTTATGTGGCCGCTAAGTAGGAACAAGTTGGGCATTGTCATTCCCTCGTTCTTCACGGTCTTTATCCTCGTTATGGGAAAATTGTGCTCAATTTTATCCCTGGTTATGTCGTTTATTTTTACCCTATCTCATACCTTGAACGACCGCATATACGTGATGACGACGCCTGCAATTGTGTTGGTTATGACCGAGGATGAACCAAACGAAAGAAGGACAGCAAGGAATATCGACACCCCCTTCGCTGCCGCGCTCTTTGAACCCGGGAGGTATGGAAATATCATAACGCGAGAGTGAGGTGCAGGTAAACGAGAAATATGATGACCGCCCATCGAAGAATTCCAACGGATCTGAAGGCGACAGCGGCCAGTTTATCGGCCGAGACAAGTTCCCGGTTCTCGATCCTGACGGAGGGAAATGATAACGCCCCGATTTATTCTCACGAAACCGTGCAGCCTGATTGTGAAGCGATTGAGGAACCGGATCAGTAACACGAGAAGAACGGTCAGAATGACAAAGAGAACGCCGTGAAGGAAAATGTAGCCGAGCTTGGAAGGCCGGGCGAATACGGAATCTATTCCCTTGCTGAAGGCCCCGACAACCGAGTCGGCCGTCGATCAGCCTGTATCGAGCTACACCCACCGCTTCTGAAGGAGGAGGGATCTAAGACGGTCGTTGTGTAACTCATAAATACAAGAGGTTTCATTCAACTGTACCTTCAGCGCTTTTAACTTCGACTTTAGATTTCCTCTCCGCCCGCGGGATAGACCATTTGAGAAGAGGCGGTGTAACGAGCGTTGTCACGATAACCATTATGACAATGGCGGAAAAAATGTCGTTGTCGATCACGCCAAGACTCTTCCCGATGCTCGCGAAGATCAGCCCTACTTCCCCTCTCGGTATCATTCCAAGACCGACCGTCAAGCGATCGATATCTTTTTCTCTAACCACCAACCCGCAGGCCTGCTTGCCTACCAGCGCGGCCACGATAAGTCCCGCAGAGATCCCGAGTATAGATGGGATGAAAAAGCTTTCGGCCCTGACCTCAATTCCCATGAGGACGAAGAATACTGGGACGAATATGGTGGCTATCGGCTGGATAAGGCTTTTAATTGTTGTGTTGCTTCCAAACTCTTTGAAATGAATCTCTTCAAGGATCAGACCTGCCGCAAAGGCACCAACGATGGAGGCGAGCCCCGCTACGCTCGCAAGGGCCGACAGGCCGAAGCACAAAATAATCGACGTAATCAGCATGAGGCCCTGCGTTCTGAACTTCGCCGCAAATTTCATGAGCTTCGGGACGGTGTACATTCCGATGATTATTGACCCGGCAAGGAAACCGACCGCGATCATCGTAAGCTTGACGATTTCCAGAAGAGAAAGCTCTGTGCCCGATTCCGCCGAAGAGACGATTGCCGAAACGGTAGCAAGGATAATCAACCCGAGGACGTCGTCGATCACGGCGGCGCCGAGCACTATCCTCGCCTCAGGCATCTGTATCTTTCCCATGTCCTGGAAAACTCGCGCGGTGATTCCGACGCTGGTGGCACAAAGCGTGGCTCCGATGAACATATGAATATTATGGATGTTGAAGTTCGGAGAAATCTCGAGTATTTCCTTCGGAACCTTCGTCACGAAGATTGTTGAGACGAAATAGCCAAGTGCGAACGGAAGCACGACACCAATCGCGGCCACAAGGAACGAAGAAAGGCCCACCCGCCTCATTTCCTTCACGCTGGATTCCAGCCCCACTTCGAAAAGGAGTATGATAATCCCTATCTTCGCGAGTATATCGATGCCGATTGCCGCATGATCGGTCAGCACTGCGGCGCGGAGAGGCTCGAAGAAGGTCCATCCCGGGGCTACGAGTACAAGGTTGCCGAGAACTACGCCGGCGATCAGCTCGCCAAGCACAGCGGGTTGACCGATTCTTTCAAAGAGTTCGGCACCGAGCTTGGCCGCGACGAGGATTATGATTAAATATATGAGGACTTTGACTGCGGGGTCACCCCCGACCACCATAACAGATCCAAGAAATGCAGGCAACGAACCCGGATTGACTCCCATGATATGTCAAAATAGACAGGGCATGACGAAGAGGCAAGCGAAATCGGGCAAGGGTGCGCAGCACAGAGCATTGTGAAGTGAAGGTGATTGCGACACGCAATTTTCCCAATACCGAACGCATGGTGTATCGAAGGCGATCACACCGAACACTTCAATCTGCGTTTGTTAAAGTTTTGTGCTGGATCAGTCCAAGCATGGCCCTCGTGGTTTCTTGGGTAACTCTGAAAAGCAAGAACTTCTAGTCAGAAGGGTGAGATGGAGAAAGAACAAGAAATCCTGGTAGTACAAATTGCGGGGGTAGGCAAAGGGTGTATTCCGGTGGATTTCGATAATAGGAAACTTGCTGAAAGGAGTCGGATACTTGGAATCGAACGCTGTAGCATTTGTAGGCAAAAGGAATTGAAGGGAAGAGAATAACAGGATATGAAATACCTTTTGATGCTTTTAGGAATATCGGTCATTGGACTTAGATCTATGGCATGTCATGCCCCGACAGGACCGTCGAGTAATAGTGCGTTGCAACCGATGCCCGAGCAATGCTGGCCATTATCCCCGACCGAACCAGTCATCAGTAGGCGAAGAGGCTGTATTTAGGGATCGAACTCCTGCACAGCTTAAGAAGGTGGTTGAGTCCGCCCGAAAGGACAGACGAAAACCCGCCTTCGCGGGACGATCCCCGTCTGGAAAGACCAGCACCACTTTGGAAGAGTCCTCTGATCGAAACGGACGTTCTACGCAGAAAAAAATCCAGCCGCTGCCTTGACTTTCAGAGACGGGGGGACATACTTTCCAAGCATCATCTGTGATGCTCCAGCACTTTCGGAATTGCAGTCGAAGCCACGGAGCGATGACGCAAACGGAGCGTTGGTTTCGAGGGAAGAGAGAGGAGAGCGAAAGATGAAAAAGAGTTCGGAAGAGAACTATAAATACAGGGAAGAGTATCACCCTTTAGCTTACCGATAACGAAGTAGGCGACCGGTCCAATGGCATTTGAGCAACGTTTGGCCGGTGCCATGTAAACGATACCGCAAAATTGCGGTTCATTGTAAAGGGAGGATACGGAGATGAGATACAGAAGAACAATAGTACTATTCATTGCAACAGTAACGTTTGCAACAACAGTCCAAAGTCAGGCACAGGTTTCCCTTTATCCGTTTGTATCGGCAGAAACAAACGCGATGGGTGGTGCCGGGGTGTCATTTGTTTCAGATAACGCTCTTGCAACAATCGCGAATCCGGCAGAGCTTGGCTTATTCAGCTTGCACGGAGTGCTGAGCGCGAGCTACTTGGGGAAAATCCCAGGGCAACTGAGTGCCTTTGCAGTGAATGCGGGATTGGGCCTGAGTCCTCTTCGGTTAAGCGTGCCTTTCAAGCTCGGTCTCGGAATTGGATATTCCAACCCAAGGTACTCCTATCCTTATCGTTTCGGATTTGTTCCAAGAACGCAGACTGACGCGGTAAACGCGTTGACTTTGGGATTGGGACTTCAATATGTCGTTAGACTCGCATTAGGGTACACCTTGAAGTGGGTTACGACAGAAGGGACCCGAGGTTACTATAGATCAACGTACGCGCCGGACTTGGGGGCAATGCTGCAAATACCAGTGATGAACGTTCTTTCCAAGTTAAGTGGTTTCCGTGTCTCTCCTGCCAAAAGTACCGTGCCTTTTTTCGACATAACTCTAGGGTACTCAAAGAGGAACTTAGCGAACTATGACCCTTACAGCTCTGCCGAGGTTCCCCGTGAAGCAGATCTAGGATGGAACTTCGAATTAGGCTTGCGCGCCCGAATTAGGCATGTAGCGTGGAGACTGTTGTCGTTCACTTGGGTCAGGCAAGCGGAGGCTTCACTTGTTTCGAATCAGGACACCACTGTGTCCTATATGAATGGGTTAGGCGGCTTCCAGGTTTACGACAACCTTCTTGCCGGCAAGCTAGCTAGCAGCGCGGTGCTCCTGAAAGGTTGGCAATTAGGGCTGGCAAGCCTTGTCTATTTGCGTGGTGGATCAGTCTCGCAAGCTCAGTCACGCTTCAACATCCTCGGAACACACATATCTACTTTTGGTTGGGGAGTACGACTGGACGGTCTTATCAAGACGCTCCTGTTCCTACATTTCTTGCATGCCAGAAGCTACATTGTGGATGTTCTTTTGAATGACATTGATCTACGACTCGACTATAGCAGAACAAACGGTCCTCTCCCCTACTCTTATGCACAGACGGTTTTCCTCGGGCGACCAATGGCGACCTTGAGCTTGGTAATTAGATAGCGTCTAAAATTGTCAGATACCCGGCAATGTTTCTTAAGATCGAGGGCTAAGAGAGAAAGAATTCTATACTCGGAGCATTCCGACGCGGCAACTTAGGCGGCAGTAGCTTAGCGGGCATAAGTACAAATACAGAAAGGAGGCGAAAGATGTCATTTCTTAGAAACTGTCTAACGGTTGCGTGCCTGGTACCACTTGCCGTAACGGGTTACGCGCAGTCCATCAACAATGTTGTCGTCGACGCGAACCCGGGAGACGAAAGTGAAACCGCAATCACCGTCGCCCCGAAAAATCCTAATCATCTTATGGCAACATGGAACGATCACAGCCAAGGATCTCATTCGCAACCAGGGTTTGCTTTTTCAAGCGATGGCGGGAGCACTTGGTCAGCGCCTGGGATTGTTCCCACAAGCACACAACCAGGTGAAGAGGGAGGTTATGACCCATCCTGTGCCATCGATAAGTCCGGCAGGGAGTTTTATGTTTTCACGAACCGCAACCCGAGCGGATATAATGACTTAGGAGCTATAGATATCAAGTATTCGACAGATGATGGTCAACATTGGATACCAAGTGGCAATCCTTATCAGGTTGGCTCGGCTTCCATCAGTCAGGACAAGCCTTACATGGCAGTGGACAACAGCGGGGATTCTGCCGACGGAAGGATTTACGTGACTTGGACCGATTTCTCTGGAAACGGATCTAGGATCAGGCTTGCTTACTCAAGCGACCAAGGCCAACAATGGGCAACCACCGCCGATTTCAACGGCTTTGCAAACAACAGTGGCAACATCGTACAATGCGCCATGCCTGCCGTCGGCCCTGACGGCACGGTGTATGTCGCATGGTACTCAGGTTCCCAGAATAACCCTAGTGGGGTGGGCGGGTTGGGTAATATCGAGGTAAGTATGTCGACAAACAGCGGGCACACATTTGACTCTCAGTACTCGTTACCGAGCTTCCCGAGCGTGTATCGCTACCCAATCGGATCACTCGAGGCCTCATCCTACCCCACAATAGCCGTCGATCCGAATACAGGGTACGTCTACCTTGCTTGGATCGAAGACAACAACGGAATCTTCGAGATCTACTTCAGCCATACAGATTCCCCGAGAAATTATACGAGTTGGACGACGCCAATTCTCGTAACGCAACCAACCTCGGGCTCCGATTTTATGCCTTGGCTGACGGTAAATTCCAAAGGAGTTATTTCTCTCATTTACTACCAAGGGAACTCTAATTCAGTCGACGTCTTTTCTGCTCAGTCCTTCAATGGGGGGCAATCGTTTTCCACACAGGTCGTTAAGGTGACCTCAGCGAGCGGGAATCCAAGTGCGACTGATACCTCGTCGGACTACATCGAAGTAACCTCTGACGGAAGCGGTGAGGTTCACGCGTTGTGGACAGATTTTAGATCTGGCACAGACGCTCACATTTATAGTGCCAACTTTAATCAGCAGCCTACCGTTACGCTGACCAACCCGACCTACATCGATGCGGGCGGCAGCGGAGCATATTATCTCATAAATGGCAGTCAGAGCAACTCGATACAGGTCGACCTTGGTACATCGATTACCCTACAGCCTGTCCCCCAAAACAGCGACTGGGCTTTCGCCGGTTGGGACTTCGGCAGTTATTCCAATCCGGTAGCCTATTACCCAACAGACAATGTAAGCCTATCGGCTAACCTTAAGGAGCTCCAGCACTCCATGGATGTTTCCGCCGATTCCGACAACAGTCAGCGGAAATTCATCCGGGTTAATGCCACAGGTTATCTTTTTCAAACCTATGACGATAACGGTCATGCATGGCTCGAATATTCGACGAACGGCGGCTCCGCTTGGAACCTTGCCAATTACGGCGAGCCTCTCGACTATGATTTCACAAACGGCACCAGCCCGGGAAGCAAAGGCCCGTCGCTCTCCTACTACGACCAAAACGGTTACGACGTGGTTGCCGCGGCTATTGAGGAACCCAACTCCAGCGGACACTACTCTATCTACCTTGATGTCTTCTACTATTCCAACGGGAGCTATCAACCCTTTGGTCCCCAGTGGATAGACGACGAGCCTGACAGTACTTATTTTGCAGATGCGAATCCGAATGTTGTGCTAAATGGTCCAGAGAACAACAGCCAATTGGAGTTCATAGTCACATTTGAGAAAAGCACGGTGAACGGCCAGGCTGGCATTGGGTGTAAGGCTGGCGTGCTCCTCGCGAATTACAGCTATGAGGTTTCCCAGCTCACTCCGGCTCAGCTTGTCGACGGTACGGACTCCTACTCACAGGATGCGACGGTGTATGCCAATTACTCCGCGACAAATCCCGGTATCTACT
>JAJZVO010000021.1 GCA_021845665.1 Bacteroidota bacterium
GAGTACTTCAACGAGCATCCGAGTCCGCTAATACGCGCGACCCGCGGGTTCACCTTCGTCAGGATGATGGCACTACCGGAATTCTACGAAACCTGCATGACGCTCAAGAAGAGCACGGAGGAATTGTAGGTGCACTCGTCTGCGTTTTCTGACACAATCGCCGCGAAGACCTGGATGTCCTTCTGGTCCCCAAAGGCATGTAGGGGAAAGCATAACGCAGAACTTGCCATAAGAAAAGATGAGCAACCACCTTTCGATGAATCAATATAGTCGCGCGATTACTTCTTCGCTTATTCCTTTAGCCTGCTGTCTTATGATCGCGGTAAACGGGTGGGCGAAGCCTGCCGGTTATGATGAAAGGAGATCTCCGTATCGTCGAATGAATCTGGTCACGTATGTCAATCCTCTTTGCGGCACCGGAGATGGAAACAACACTTTCCCTGGAGCCGATGCGCCGTTCGGGATGCTCCAGTGGAGCCCGGACACGCATGGATCGAGGAAACATCCGGGCGGCTATCAGTACGCGGATTCGTTGATCTCTGATTTCAGCCTTGATCATATAAGCGGCGCTGGCTGTCCCTATGGGGAGAATTTCGGATTTATGCCTCTTATCGGTGGTCAGCCTGCCGTTGCTCCCGCGACTCGCGGATCGTTTTCCGAAGGGTTCTCCCACCGGAACGAAACGGCGAAGCCTGGGTGCTACGGCGTCAGGCTGGATAATGGGATAAGAGTCGAACTCACCGCGACAACGAGGACTGGATTCGGACGTTTCACTTTTCCGGAACATTCCACCGCCGCGATTATGGTCAACGCTGGGAGCGACATCAATGGTGCCATCGTGTCCTTTGTACATGTCGACTCCGCCGCCCATTCGGTCAGCGGCGCCCAGACCGGCGGCCACTTCTGCGGCTACCCCGACGTGGGCACGGTCTATTTCTACGCAGTCTTCGACAAACCTTTCAAGACTTTCAGCACATGGAGTGGAACTAAGTTATCGTACGGTGACACAAACGGAAACGGCAAAGAGTCCGGCGCATTCCTCTCTTTCGACATGTCGAAGAGTAGATCTGTTCTCGTCAAAGTCTCCATTTCTTATGTCAGTATCGCAGACGCGGAAGAGAACATTGAGACCGAGAATCCCCTTTCGCGCTTCTCGAGCCGCGACTTTGATAATGCCGTCCGTTCAGCCTCGGACGACTGGAATAGCTTATTGAACAGGATACAGGTCAGCGGAGGAACCGGTACCGAAACAGAGACTTTCTATTCGATGCTGTACCACGCTCTCCTCTTCCCTAGTACATGTTCCGATGTGAATGGGAGATACATGGGCTACGATGGCAACGTTCACACGACAAGTAAAGGTCGTGTTCAATACGCCAATTTTTCCGGATGGGACATTTACAGGAGCGAATGCCAGCTTCTTGCCATGTTGGTTCCGAAGCACGCGAGCGACATGGCACAGTCTCTGCTCGTCGATTATCAACAGGGAGGGGCTTTCCCGCGATGGGGAGTGCCGAACATGGACAGCGGAGTAATGATGGGCGATCCTGCGGCACCGGTGATCGCCGACTTCTATGCTTTTGGCGCGAGGGATTTCGACGCGAAAGCCGCACTTGCCGGCTTGGTGAAGGCGGCCACCGATCCGCATGTCGTGGCACAGCGCTCTTACACTTATGAACGCGATGCACTCGCGGACTGCCTGAAACTCGGCTATGTCCCTGAACACCAGAAAGGCGGTTTCGGTACGGTCTCGATGACGCTGGAATACAATACATCTGATTTTGCCGTCTCTCGACTCGCGAAGGCACTTGGAGATACCGCCGACTCACGTTTGCTCCTCAGTCACGCTCAGTTCTGGAAGAATATTTATAATTCGAAAACAGGCTACATACAGATGCGCCGCCGCGACGGTTCATGGGCCCCCGGCTTCAAGAGAAACGTCATCAGCTGCGACGGCGTTCGTGCGTATGTCGAGGGAACCGCGGGACAATACACTTGGATGGTACCGTTCAACCTGAATGGGCTTGCCGAGAAAATGGGGGGCAGAAGAATCGCCACCGCCAGATTGGATTCGTTCTTTACCAAACTGAATGTCGGCGACGGCGGGAAGGATGGCTGGATGGCGTGGATGGGAAACGAGCCCTGTCTCGAAACGCCCTGGATATACTGTTTCCTCGGAAGGCCTTATAAAACACAAGAGACCGTCAGACGGGTGATGACTACACTCTTCTCCGACAGACCGGACGCTTATCCGGGAAACGACGACCTTGGTGAAATGTCGTCATGGTACGTCTGGGGTGCCATGGGAATGTATCCGGAAATTCCTGGCGACAACGTGCTCGTTCTCGGGAGTCCTTTGTTCAGGAAAATCGTGCTCCATCTGAAACGCGGTGAGGTCACGATCTCAGCCCGCGGCGCTTCGGAAAACGCGCCTTACGTCCGAAGCCTGATCGTCAATGGACGAGGAACGGACAAACCATGGATAAGGTTTAAGGACATTTCTCACGGAGGATCTCTCGGATTTGATCTCTCTTCCTCGCCGGACAAGCAGTGGGGGAGACCCCCTGACGATTCCCCTCCTTCATATAATTGACTATGAATTGAATTACTATCGCACAATAAACAGTAAAATCGGAATTCAGATGAACGATACGAAAATTGAATTGAAGACATCTACACCCGGAAGAGTCTGCCTCTTCGGTGAGCACCAGGATTACCTCAACCTTCCGATAATCGCTTCCGCGATTTCATTGAGAATCGGCATCGAAGGGCATAAACGAGAAGACTCGAAGGTCATAATTCACCTGCCGGATATTAATGACGAAGAAATCTTTTCCCTCGGCAAACCGATAACGTATGACAAGGAGAGAGACTACCTGAAGAGCGTCGTCAATGTCCTGAAGCGGCACGGGTTGACATTTTCGAAGGGCGTCGAATGTACGGTAGAAGGGGAGATACCGATAAATGCAGGCACCTCCAGCTCATCTGCGCTTATCGTGACATGGGTGAATTTCCTCTCGAGGATGAGCGACCAATCGGCACAGCTGTCTGCAGAAACTATCGCCGAATACGCTTACGAAGCCGAAGTCCTCGAATTTTCAGAGCCCGGCGGAATGATGGATCAGTATTCCACTTCGATAGGCGGGATAATATTCCTCGACTCTTTTCCGAAAATTGAAATCAAGAAACTGAATCCGAAACTCGGTAATCTGGTCCTCGGTAATTCCGGCGAGCCCAAGGACACGAAATCCATCCTCGCGAGAGTGAAGAACCAGATCCAGAAAGTCGTTAAAGAATTGCAGAAATCTCACCCCGATTTCTTACTGCGTACGGTGACGGAGGTGGGGATCGACAACTATGCTTCGATGCTGACCGGCGAGCAGGCGGAGCTCTTGAAAGGAACTGTCAGGAACAGGGACATTACCTTCAAAGCCTTGAAAGCTCTGACCGAACCGGCACTCGATCACAAGCTCATCGGTGATCTGATGAATGAGCATCAGAAGGTACTGCGCGACATTTTGAAGATATCCACCCCGAAGATCGACAGGATGATCGCCGCTGCTTTAAATGCGGGGGCCTATGGTGCGAAGATAAACGGCTCCGGCGGCGGTGGATGCATGTTTGCTTACGCGCCGCAGAATCCACAAATAGTTCGGGAGGCCATCGAGAAAGAAGGCGGTGAGGCCTGGGTGCTCTCGGTCGACGGGGGCACCAGGTCGAGCGTCATGGAGGCGAAGTGATGGTGCGAGCCAGATTGGCAATCCTCGCCGGCGGAATATCTTCGAGAATGAAAAAACCGCCGGAACATGACCTCAAAGTAGAGCAGTCCCTGGTCAACGACGCGAACCTCAAGGCCAAGACGATGATAGGCGTGGGGAAAGGTGGGCGCCCGTTCCTCGATTATCTTATGAATATATTTGAATTTCAGTACGACATGATCTACCCGTTTCTCGAGAAAGTACCTTTCGACCCTATACGGAATGAAAAGGAACTCCCTACCGCCGTTAAGATGATGGTGGACGCATACCCGAAGAGCCTTTTCCCTTACCCGGTGTCCGAGCATGTTCCCGACCTGACAAGCAAGAGTGACATACTCCCGGTCAAAGAATATCTGGAGGAGAATTTTGCGAACCTTACGCTCTGAGAACAACGCGATTGACCGCTTCGTCCATGGACCTTGGAATGTGGATTACCATCTCAACGATGGCGGTCGGCTGACACGAATCGCCTATAAGGACTACGACCTCCTTACCCGCGCGCCTTCTGAGTTCAGGCCGCCACAGAAGGATCACGGCCAGTTCGAGAACAGGCCGGTCTACGGCTATGACGACTGTTTCCCGTCGGTCGTCTCGTGTTTCTTTCCTGAAAAGAGAATCAGCATCCCCGATCACGGCGAGCTCTGCTGGCTTCCATGGGAGATCCAGGAAGAACAAAATGCCCTTCTGTTCACCGTCGAAAGCAAGCTCCTCCCGTTCAAATTCAAACGAAGGATGCTCTTTACCGATTCGGCAATCGTGTGGAATTTTGAAGTTGGAAATGATGGCGACGAACGGCTTCCTTTTCAGCATTCGATGCACCCGCTTGTAAGAGCGGACGAAATAAAAAGTGTCTCTCTCCCTTGTTTCGATTCCGTCTTCGATTGGAACAGGAACCGCCCGACGGATGCAATGAACTCCGGCAATCTTCGGGACTTCCTTGTGAAGAGTAAAAAGGGGGCCGTCGAAATGCTTTTCGTCAGGGGGATCAAATCGGGTGAATTGAGCTGGACTTACCGGACCGGTCTGACGGTAAGAATGAAATTTCCTTCCGAACTGTTCCCGACTCTGGGCATATGGTGGGACAAGGGCGGATATCCGGATGAGAAAGGTATCGCCCGAAATGAATGCGCCTTCGAGCCGACGCCGGGTTCGACGAGCCTGCTGAGTCAGGCCTACGCCGACGGTGAATGTCTGTTTGTCGGTCCCGGCGAGAAATTCCGGTGGCAAATAACATGGGAAGTCGATGCCCCATAACTTCTTTTCGTGTTTCAAATGAATTTTTTTCCGGTGAAATCTAATTTAAGAATGTATTCTAACCGTCTTCATCTCTCAGAAAGGATCCATATAGTGCAGTCAGACAAGATCGGCTTTGTACGCAGGGGACAATTCAAGTTTAACGGTATGATCGGGCTGATTTTGATAACGCTTGCCTTTCCGCTGCAGGCGAAAGTCCTAACGCCACACGGTACGGTGACGGTGAGGGAATATGAACGCGTCTTCACGACTTATCCGTATTCCGATCCGGATCCGGTTCCGGCGATGTCCAGAATCTACCCGTACTTCAGGTATGACGGGTACACGGACAAGCCGATAAAGAAGAAGTGGAAGATCGTCGAGCTCTCGAACAAGTATATAAAGGTACTCATCACGCCGCAGATCGGAGGGAAAATCTGGACTGCGATCGAGAAATCGACCGGAAGGCCTTTCATCTATTTCAACGGAGTCGTGAAATTCCGTGACATCTCGGAGCGGGGCCCGTGGACAAGTGGAGGCATTGAACCGAACTACGGTATCTTCGGCCATACCCCCGATTGTTTCTCCCCCGTGGATTACCGTATTGAGAAACATGCAGACGGCAGTGTGAGCTGCATAATCGGTGCGCTCGACCTTCTGACCCGCAGCACATGGCGGATCGATATAAGGCTCCGTCCCGGCGTCGCGTATTTTACGACGCATTCGATCTGGCAGAACGGCTCCGGAATGGAAGAACCGTATTACTCATGGATGAACGCTGCAGAGAAGGCAAGCGGGAACCTGCAGTTCATCTATCCCGGAACGAATTGGATATTTCATACCGGCACCGTCCATCCCTGGCCGATCGACACCGCGAACGGCCACAACATTTCGTGGTACGACCAGAACGACTTCGGCGGCGCGAAGTCGTATCATGTCCTCGGGAAGTTTACCCGATTTTACGGCGCATACTGGCACGACTATAATTTCGGGATGGCCCATTACGCCTCTTACGGCCACAAGCTCGGAAAGAAGATCTGGATATGGGGACTGTCTGGCCAGGGAATGATCTGGAAAAAGCTCCTGACGGATAAGAGCGGCCAGTACGTCGAGATGCAGTCCGGCAGGCTCTTCAATCAGGCCATGCCCCAGAGTACTTATACGCCCTTCAAGCATAAGGGCTTCGCTCCCTACGGAACCGATACCTGGACTGAGTACTGGATGCCCGTCAAGGGAATCGGCGGTTTCGTCACCGCCAGCCCGCTCGGCGCAATGAACGTCACGCGCAATGGAAAGGAAGTCGTTGTCGGTATCTCACCGGTCCGCCCGTATCATGGAACGCTGAGTCTCTTTGACCGCGACAGCCTTCTGTACAGCCGTGAAGTGAGTCTGAAGACAATGCAGCCGGTCGAGGACACGGTCCGTCTCAGGGAAGTCCCCGGGCAGCTTCGTGTCACCGTCGGAGGCGATAAGTTGGAATATGCCTCCGGCAACGGAGACGACCTGACACGGCCTCTGTTCTCTCCGAAAAACTTCGATTGGAATTCGACATACGGTCTTTATGTGCTCGGCAAAGAATG
Organism: Bacteroidota bacterium; assembly: GCA_021845665.1. GTDB lineage: Bacteria > Bacteroidota > Ignavibacteria > Kryptoniales > JAKASW01 > JAKASW01. The sequence continues at coordinate 6,572 of JAJZVO010000021.1, forward strand.
CGTCCGGCGTAGGCAATACGCCGAGGCCGACAGTGATTTCCAGAAATGTCTCTTGAAGAACGCGTACTTTGCTCCAGCGCTTGAGCAGATGGCCTCGCTTGAAAACCGGCGGGCAGATTACCGGTCGGCTTACGATTATGCCAGGACTGCATTGAGTATAGACACGTACGATCCTGAGGCGAATTATCAGTTTGGACTCGCGAGCGTCGGGCTGGGTCACGAAGCAGACGCAAAGGCTGCTTTCAGTATTGCTGCACTTACTCAAGGCTGGCGAAGCGCCGCATGTACCGCGCTTGCAAAAGAGTACATGCGTGAGAAAAAATGCGATCGGGTCCTCGCAAACGCGAAGGAAAGCCTGAACTATGACAGGTTCAACCTCGACGCGCTCAGGCTCGAAGTGTGCGCCGACCGGCTGACCGGCGATGGAGCCGCCGCGAATTCGGTCCTGAAGTTCATGGAGAAGATCGATCCGCTCAGCCATTTCGCCCAGTTCGAGGAGTATCTCATGGGTAAAGCAAGCGCGGGACAGTTTACCGGAATGATTCGCAGCGATCTTGCCTATCAGACTTATCTTGAGCTCGCCGCATGGTATCACGACATCGGTCTTAACGGAGACGCCGTCAAGGTGCTCGAACTCGCCCCGCGTCAGGCTGAAGTCCTGTACTGGCTCGCCTATCTCAAACATGATACGAAACTTCTTACTCAGGCAAATGCTGCTTCGCCGGATTTCGTCTTCCCATTCCGGATCGAGTCGCTTGGCGTCTTCGAGTGGGCGGAGAAACACAGCACGACCTGGCAGCCGAAGTATTATCTTGCGCTGCTTCGATGGTTCGAAGGAGACATCAAACGGGCTGGCGAGCTTCTGGCCTCTTGCGGCAATAAACCTCGCTTCGCACCGTTCTATGGTGCCCGCGCACAGGTCATCTCTGCCGAAGCGATACCAGACCTGCAGCGCGCGGCAACGCTCGATCCGGGCCAGTGGCGATACGGGTATATGATGGCACAGCTCTACCTAGCCCAGGGAAACTATGCCGCTGCCGATAAAATCGCCGGTGAATACGGCAGCCGGTTTCCTGGCAACAGCAGTCTCATAAAGCTGCAAGCGCAGACGCTGATCTCGACAGGACGTTACGATTCTGCCGTGAAGCTGCTCTTGTCCTCAAATCTACTTCCGGCTGAAGGCGTTAAGAAAGCTCATACGCTTTACCGCGAGGCCTACCTGATGGAAGCCGTCAGGAGTATGAAGGCCGGGTCCTACCGGGACGCGCTGAAGGAAATAGAATTGGCCCGCAAATGGCCCGAGAACCTCGGCGTCGGAATGCCGTATCCGAAAGACATCGACGACAGGATGGAGAACTGGCTTTCACTTCAGTGCTACCGTCATCTTGGAATGAAGGAGGACGCGGGCCGGACACTCGAAGTGTTGGCCCTGCAGCTGTGGCCGGAGACCGGTAACCTGACCGTCTCCAAGCCTCGGAGCTTTGAGGGGAATACCTCCGGCGGATTAATTCACGCGCTCGCATTGAAAGAAGACGGACGCGATGCCGAGGCACGTGAAGTCCTTCACGCCTGGATGAAAGAAGACACGAGCAGCGCCATGGCAAACTGGGGAGAGAAAGTGTTCAACGGTGAACGTGTGTCACTTCCCATTAGCGTACAGGACGCCGGCTGCCAGGTGCTCGATGCGTGGCTTAACGAGAGAAAGTGAAGCTCACTATTTTATAAACGGTGTAGCGCAAGCGCCCTGTCCTTGGAGGAGAGGGTAAGGGTGAGGTAGACGGACAAATCTAATGTCCCTTCTTCCCCTCCCAGAGATGTCCGGTTCTTGTACCCTTTCTGTGGACATGATTTCCGTCGCGGCGGTAACTCTATTAACCCCTTCCTCTCCAATTCTCTGAGCACTTCTCTGCACTGCATATCCCGCAACTTCCCTTTTGGCGTTCGCCATCCCCACGCCTCACAAACTCTCCTCGATATGTACGTCCGCCCTTTTTCCCCTTCTTCTCTTATCATCCGCCGTACTAACTCTACATCTTCTTCCGTCGCTGTCTCTAAGAACCTTTTTGTCTCTGGCATCGTCTCTGCCTCAAATATACAGAATCCCCCTCCACGAGTCCAGCCCCCCACTTCATCTCTCTTCTTATCTTTGCCCTGTAACTGAGCGGTTACTTTTGAACGCGGCGTCCTGAAAGTTTGGAACTTTCCCTTTCCATAATGAGAAATAAGAAGAAAGTAGTCATTGGACGCTTGATCTGGCAGCTTTTGTGGACAAAGAGGTCCCAATTCCCATGCGGACAAGGTATGTCATCCCCCAGGCTTTCGATAATTTTGGGGCAAAGCCGCGCATTTTATGGTTTTTTTTCCGGTCCATGCGCGACGGCTTGTGACAAGTCAGACGGGGTCTCCGACAAATTTGTGAAACTATCGCCATTCGTTAAAATGAACGGCTCAAAAAGTCTCAAAACCCCATTCAGGGTTTCGGGCACCTTCACAGGCGTCCATTTTTAATGGATGCCGATGGTGCGTTATATTTTTGTCGCACACCCAGTCACACGGTAAGGGTTGAAAAATTCGTTGTCAGGGCGTATATTTTACTTGTCTCGGACGAATAGCCCGGAATTTCTGGGCTATTTTTTTTAGAAGGAATGGAGAATATAGAAAAAATAGAGAAGCTTCGTCAGTTGCTCGAACCCGTGGCACAAGGGAAGAGCGCCTTTATCGTCGACATTACTCTTCGCGGTGAAGGGAGGCACCAGCTTCTCGATCTCTTCTGCGAGACTGACACAGGAATAACGATCAGTCAATGTGCAGAGATAAGCCGGGAGGTACTACCTTTAATAGAATCGTCAGGCATACTCGGCGAGAGCTTCAGGCTTGACGTATCTTCTCCGGGGGTCGGCACTCCGTTAAGAGACCGGAGGCAATATAGGAGCAATGTCGGAAGGCTCATGTCCGTCAAGTACAGGGATGGCGAAGAGGTAAAAGAGGCAGAAGGCGATTTGGTGGAATTCACTGAAGACAGGATATTCTTGAAAACAAGAACGGCTTCGATGGAACTCGGATTCGACTCGATATTAGAAGCGAGAGTTAAAATCAGATGGTGATAGGAGGATAAATGCACGCAGAGAAGAATGAGATAATATCTGCCGCGGCTGAAATTGCCAAAGAGAAGGGAATCGACAAAGAGGTCGTTTCGGAAATACTTGAAGAGGTCTTCGCCGGAATTGTTAAAAAGACCTATGGCGAGGACGCTGAGACCGACATCGTGACAAATGTCGATCGCGGTGAGATTGAGATCTACGTCATCAAGACGATTGTAGATCAGGTTGAAAACCCCGGAAAGGAAATCAGCCTTGAAGCTGTCAAGCAATTGGAACCGGACGGCGGCTTTGAGGTCGGCGACCAGTACCCGGAAGAAGTATCGCCTGAAGAGCTTGGAAGGCGTCAGGTAGTATTCGCGCGACAGACCGGGCTCCAGCGCCTCCATGAGTATGAGAAGAATGTAATATACGACGAATACAACAAGATGATTGGCGAGATCGTTGTCGGAGAGATATACCAGGTGAAGCGAGACTTCATTTTAGTCAACCATAATAGGCGCGAGCTTTTTCTTCCTCGGTCGGAGCAGATTTCAAACGAGCACTATCGCAAGAACTCTACGGTCCGTGCCGTCGTGAAAGAGGTTCGCAAGGGGACGTCGGGTCCGCAGGTTATTATATCGAGAGCCGATCCGATGTTTCTGAAGAAGTTGTTCGAAATGGAGATACCCGAGATTTTCGACGGCGTGGTGGAGATAAAGGCTATCGCGCGCGATCCGGGAAAAAGAGCAAAAGTTGCGGTTCTGTCGACCGATTCAAGAGTCGACGCGGTTGGAGCGTGCGTTGGGATGAAAGGAGTAAGAATTCACTCCATAGTTCGCGAGCTTAATAACGAAAATATCGATGTGCTCCTGTACTCCGAAGATCGTCAGATGTTTGTCGAACGCGCGCTCACTCCTGCGAAAGTCACGAAAGTTGAAGTGGACGTTGAAAATCACAAGGCCCAGGTATGGGTCGACAATAACCAGGAGTCGATCGCGATAGGCAAAGAGGGAATAAACGTCAAGCTAGCTTCACGTCTTACAGGTTTTGATATTGACCTGATGAGAGAAGGTGCCGCCCCTGAAGCAAAAGGCCAGGGCAAGGAGAAGGCCGAAGCGGAGATGTACGACATCGATCTGTCTGAGTTCAAGGAAGAACTTGGAGAGGCCTTGCTTGCAAAATTCCTTGATGCCGGTTACCTGACCGCCAGAAATGTCCTTGAGGCCACGGAAGAAGAGATAAAAATGGATGTGGATATTCCCGAGGAAGAAATTCTGAAGATCTATGAGATGATGCGTAAGGAGCTTGAAGAAGAACCCGAAAACGAACCTACCCAAGATGCTCTCGGGAAGGAAGAATAGCTGCTAAAGAAAGGCATTTTTCAGCATGGCTGAAACCACCACGAAGAAAAAACTCGTTACTAAAGTTGCCTCGGAATTTCAGGTGTCTGCCGACCAGATTGTGGACTTTCTTAAAACGAAAGGACATGATAAGGTAAAGCGGACTTCGTCTGTCGATGAACAGATGTATGCCGAGCTGGCCGCTCACTTCAAAAAGGAGCTCGACCAGGTAGAAAAGCGGCAGAAGATCAAAGAACAGCTGACGGATAAGCAGGAAGAAAAAGTAGCGGTCAAAAAACTCGTGGATACCGTTACGGTCGAGAGACCTCACATCCCGGATGCAAAACAAGAGCCGCAGGTGGCCCCGAATATATTTGAAGTTGAGCCGGTGAATGTTAATGCAGTTGAGTCGCAGGCCGAAGCTCCTTCGCCAGTCGTTGAGACGCCGCCGACACAGCCGAACACCGAGATAGAAACCTCAGCTGCGGAATCTCCACGCCCTGTCATGGAACAGCCTCCGCTGGTCGTTGAAGAAACGAACGGGGAAGTCTCGGTGCCGTCGCCTGCGTCAGTTCAGGAAACACCTGTCGTCGAACAGTCTAAACGGCCCGAACACCAACTGATTGAAAATGTCATCCAGGCTCCACCGGCTTCGGCACCCGCAAAGGTTGAAGAACCGCAGCCAGTTATTCCGAAGAAGGAGGAGAAAGGACTCAAGATCCGCGGGCGGATGGATCTTAGAACGGGGCGTCTGATTACCGAAGAAGAAATGCGCATGAGCAAAGAGCTTGAGGAGGCCGAGAAGAAGACAAAAGAGGCGGAGAAACTTCTCGAATCGGAATCCCAGTCTCAGAAGAAGAAAAAGAAGAAGAAAAAGAAAATCAGAGAGGCAACTGTCGTGACCGCTCCGGCGCCTGAGACGGAGACCGAAGAGGATATTAAAAAGCGAAAGAAGAAGAAAGGGAAACACCCTGAAGTTGATCAGGCGGAAGTCGAGCTCGCTTTCCAGCGCACGATGGCAAGCATAGAGGAGACAGGAGAATCGGATCGCGCCGCAATCCGCAGAAAGAAGCGAAAAGAAAAATTCGAGGCCCAGCAAATAGAGATCGAGAAGAAAGAGATCGAAAAGCGCCAACTAAAACTGTCGGAGTTCGTTTCTGTGGGAGAGTTGGCAAAACTCATGAACGTCGACGTCGCCGAATTGATCTCTAAATGCATATCCTTTGGATTGATGGTATCGATTAATCAGCGCCTGGATCTGGAAACCATAACGTTGCTGGCAGACGATTTCGGATATGAAGTTGAACTCCAGCAGGAGTACAGTGACGATGCGCTCGAAGACAGGCCGGAGGATCCCGCTACATTGAAGCCGAGACCGCCTGTCGTGACGATAATGGGGCATGTCGATCACGGAAAGACGTCCCTGCTCGATTTCATAAGACAGACGAACGTTGTCGCGGGAGAGGCCGGTGGTATTACTCAGCATATTGGTGCGTACCAGGTAAGACTTTCAAACGGGAAACAGATCACTTTTCTGGATACGCCTGGGCACGAAGCGTTCACTGCCATGCGTGCACGCGGTGCACAGGCAACGGATATCGTGATACTTGTCGTCGCAGCGGACGACAACGTTATGCCTCAGACGATCGAGGCAATCAATCACGCGCGCGCGGCGAATGTTCCACTCATCGTGGCTATAAACAAAATCGACAGACCTGAGGCCAATCCCGAAAGGATCAAGAAACAGCTGGCGGATCAAGGCGTGCTCCTCGAAGAATGGGGAGGTAAAACTCAGTCGGTCGAGATCTCTGCGAAAAAGGGTACTAATGTCGAGATCCTCCTTGAGAAAGTTCTCTTGGAAGCCGAGCTGCTGAATCTGCAGGCAAATCCAGACAGGCTTGCGAGAGGAGTAGTTATCGAATCGACACTGGACAGGGGACGAGGCGCTGTAGCGACCGTCCTGGTTCAGAAGGGGACATTGAAGGTCGGCGATGCGTATGTGGCGGGCACCAGCAACGGAAAGGTCCGTGCTATGACGGACGAACGCGACAACAGGATGGAATCCGCGGGGCCGGCGATGCCGGTCCAGGTGGTCGGATTCGACGAACTGCCGCTCGCTGGAGATGTGCTTGTCGCCGTTCCTACTGAGAAGATATCCCGAGACATTAGCAATCGAAGGAAGGTTATCAAACGCGAACAGACGATGCGAGGCTCTCAGCACCATGTAACGCTTGAAGAGCTATCGAAGGAAATCAAAGAGGGAATGGTTAAGCAGCTTAGCATTGTCGTCAAAGGAGACGTCGACGGTTCGGTCGAGGCTTTGAGCGATGCGTTGGCAAAGCTCTCCAACGAGGAAGTTAGAGTCCAGGTTATTCATAAGGCCGTCGGTGCAATTTCGGAATCTGACGTGCTCCTTGCTGCCGCCTCGAACGCTATCATCCTGGGATTTCATGTCCGGCCGAGCTCCGCAGCCAGAAAGCTCGCCGAAGCTGAATCGGTCGATATAAGGCTTTACAGTATTATCTACGATGCTATTGAGAATGTGCGCAAGGGTCTTGAGGGCCTCCTCAGTCCGGAAATCCGCGAAGATGTGGTTGGATCACTCGAAGTGCGGCAAACATTCAAGGTCCCGAAATTCGGAACTGTCGCCGGATGCTATGTCGTGGACGGCAAGATAACCAGGAATAACCGCGTCAGGCTCATTCGCGACGGCATAGTCGTTTTTGAAGGTAGCATTGCTTCCTTGCGGCGGTTCAAAGATGATGTTAGGGAAGTCGAAGAAGGTTATGAGTGCGGCGTCAGCCTAGAAAATTACAACGACATCAAGGTCGGCGATACTATAGAAGCCTTCGTCATAGTGGAGACCCAGCGCACTCTTGCGTGATCTCTCAATTACCGATTGCCCGATGGACCGAGCCGAAATTAAGGATTCAAGAAATGTCAGTGAGAACTGAGAAAGTCGGTAACTTGATAAAAGAAGAAGTCGGTCAGCTCATCGAGCGAGACTACCGTACTGCCGAGATGGGTTTCATGACGGTGACGAAAGTCTCGATGTCCCCCGACCTGCGGCTCGCGAGAATCTATATCAGCATCCTGGGTGATCCGAAGGTCAAAGAGAGGACTCTCTTCCTTTTAAACGAAGCCAAGAAAGACATCCGGCAGTTTATCGGCGCGAAAGTTAGGCTGAAGTTTACTCCTGAGATCGCATTCTTTAACGACGATACAATGGATTATGTTGCGAGCATCGAAGAGCTTCTCAGAAAGACTCATGAAGTCGATGGCGGCAAACCAGAGGCGAAGGACGATGACGGCGAATAACGACAACATTCTGGCATTTTACAAGCCGAAAGGAATGACTTCGTTCGAAGTCGTCAGGAGAGTCAGGTGTGAGATGGGACTCAAGAAAGTCGGGCACGCTGGGACTCTGGATCCGCTTGCGGAAGGACTCCTCATAATTCTGACCGGCAGTAAAACCAAGATGATGGAGCGCTTCCTCAAAATGGAGAAAGAATACCTGGCAACGCTCAGGCTCGGAGTCACCTCCAGGAGTCACGACCTTGAAACCGAGATAGTTGAGCGGACCTCCGAGACTTCCTTTTCGGAAGAGGAGCTGTCACGGGTCATCGGAAAGTTCACCGGAAAGATCGAGCAGGTCCCGCCTGACTTTTCCGCTGCGTGGGTTGACGGAAAACGAGCCTATCATCTCGCGAGAAAAGGCGTGGAATTCGAACTTAAGCCGAAGTCGGTGGTGATTAGTGAAATTACAGTCGAGTCGTATGCCCCTCCGATTCTAAAGATCCGCGTGGTGTGTTCGAGCGGCACGTATATCAGGAGTCTTGCCCGTGATATCGGTGAAGAGCTAGCGTGCGGAGCAGTTCTCGAAGGACTTGTCCGGACGCGGATCGGCGAATACCGGGCTGAAGACGCGTTGAGATTGGAAGATATGAGTGTGAGCTGCGCGGCATGATCCGATATTCCCTGGACGATATTACTTACGATCCGAAATCCATCGTAACCGTCGGCACCTTCGACGGTCTCCATGTTGCTCACCGGAGGATACTCGATACGCTTCAGGAGAAGGCCGGGGCGATCGCGAGCAGGAGCGTCGTGATAACCTTCAAGCCGCATCCTCAGGAGATTATCGGTAAGAAAAAAATCGAGCTGCTCATGACCGAGGAAGACCGGGTGCGGATGATAAGTGATGCAGGGATCGACGAGATCTGCGTCATTAAGTTCGACCGCGACTTTTCGCTTGTCACAGCCGAGGATTTTCTCGTGAAGCTCGTTTACGGAAAGATCGGCGTGCACGAACTGGTCCTCGGATACAACCACACTTTCGGGCGCGGTGCGCAGGGGACAGTCGAGTTTGCTCGAAAGGTTGGAGAGAAGCTCGGCTTTGCCGTCGATTATGTCGAGGCCGTGCGGATGGAGGCCGAAATCGTTTCAAGCAGCACGATAAGACGGCTTCTTCACACGGGTAACCTTGCGCTGGCGAACGGCATGCTCGGTAGGCCGTACTCGTTTGAAGGATATGTTATTCGTGGTGACGCGCGTGGAAGGGATCTCGGCTTTCCGACGGCTAATCTCAAACTGGCGGATGAACGGCTGTTGATCCCTTCGTTCGGCGTTTATGTGGTTGAGGCGATCGTCCAGGGAGAAAAGTTCGCTGGGCTGGCGAGCATCGGTGTAAGACCAACTTTCGAGGATGGCGGAACGCCGATGGTGGAGGTCTGGTTGAGCGACTTTGACAGGGACATCTACGGAAAGCGGATGAGAGTGAGTCTCATACACAGATTGCGGGACGAGATGAAATTTGATTCCGCCGAGCAGCTTATCTTGCAGATGGAGCAGGACAAGCGTGTCATGAGCGAGTTTTTGGTAAAAACAGTAAACAAACAAAGATAGGAGTTTTTGGAATGCCTCTGACTAAAGAGCAGAAACAAGAAATCATTAGGAAGTACGGCAAATCCGGCAGTGACTCGGGCAGCACGGAAGTGCAGGTCGCCATACTGACAGAGAGAATAAACGAACTTGCTTCCCACTTTGAAACTCACAAAGGGGATCACCACTCACGGAGCGGGCTACTTAAGATGGTCGGGAAACGCCGCCGGCTTCTAGAATACCTGCAGTCTGAAGACATCGAGCGATATCGCAAAATCGTAGAGGAACTCCATCTCAGAAAGTAAAACAAGAAGGATACATAAATGGAAGGTTTCATAACCAAAGAAATAGACATAGGCGGCAGAAAATTATCACTGGAGACTGGTAAACTTGCTAAGCAGGCCAGTGGTGCAGTGATGGTCCGTTATGCCGATACGCTCGTCCTTGCAACGGTCGTGGCTGCTGAAGAAAAGAAGGAAGGGATTGATTTTCTTCCACTATCAGTCGAATACCGTGAAAGGACATCCGCCGCTGGTAAGATCCCGGGCGGATTCATAAAAAGGGAAGGCCGACCCAACGAGAAGGAGATCCTTTCCGCCCGCCTTATCGACAGGCCGATTCGCCCGCTCATCCCGAAGAAATGGAGCTATGAGACTCAGATTGTCACGACGGTCTTTTCTTTCGACGGAGAGAACGACCCGGATGTACTCGGGGCCATCGGAGCATCGGCCGCACTGGCTGTCTCCGACATACCGTTCGACGGACCAATCGCGGAGGTTAGGGTCGGGAGAATTGAAGGCCAGTATATCCTCAATCCGCTGGTCTCCCGACTTCAAAACAGCGACATGGACCTGACAGTTGCCGGCACAGAAGATTCGATCGTGATGGTCGAGGGCGAATCCCACGAAGCATCGGAATCGGAACTGCTCGGCGCACTCGAGTTCGCTCACAAGTACATCAGGGAGATCGTGGCGCTCCAGAAGGAATTCGCCGCTCTGGTCAACAAGCCGAAGAGAGAGGTACCGGAGGACGCCGTTGACGCGGCGCTGGTTTCCGAGATTAAGTCGCTCGCTTTCGACAGGATTCACGAGTTGAACAGGATGGTCGTGAAGAAGGCCGAGCGGAGCGAGAAGACTAAGAAGATAAAGGAAGACGTGTTGGCGGCGCTCGCGGAAAAATATCCGGAGCAGGAAGGGAAGATTGCAGAGATCCTTCACGACATCGACCGCGACGACATGCGCCAGATGATTTTGAAGGAGGGTCGCAGGCTTGACGGACGGGGCTACAAAGATGTCCGGCCCATCACCTGCGAAGTGGGCATTCTTCCGAGGACACATGGCTCGTCGCTCTTCACACGCGGCGAGACACAGAGTCTCACGTCGGTCACACTCGGCACCAAGCTTGACGAGCAGATGATCGACGGATTGCTGCCGGAATCTACAAAGAGGTTCATGCTTCATTACAATTTTCCCGGCTACAGCGTCGGTGAGGTATCGAGAATCGGAAGCCCGGGTCGGAGGGAGATCGGACACGGAAACCTTGCAGAGAGGGCATTGAAGAATCTTGTCCCCGGCGAAAAAGAATTCCCGTACACTGTCAGGATCGTCTCGGATATTCTCGAATCAAACGGCTCCTCATCTATGGCGACGGTCTGTGCAGGATCACTCGCTCTCATGGATGCCGGTGTACCTCTCGCGAAGCCCGTGGCCGGAATAGCTATGGGACTCATCAAGGAAGATGATGAAGTCTCTGTTATCACCGATATACTCGGCAACGAGGATCATCTCGGAGATATGGACTTCAAAGTCGCAGGAACGAGGGACGGCATAACGGCTTTCCAGATGGATATCAAGATACGCGGTATTTCATTCGAGATTTTGGAACGCGCTCTTGCTCAGGCAAAGGAAGGACGACATCATATCCTCGGAATCATGGAAGGGACGATCGCCGAACCGCGAAAGGAGCTTTCGCAATTCGCTCCAAGAATGACGTCGATGAAGATACCTGTCGATATGATCGGAGCCGTTATCGGACCCGGCGGCAAGGTGATAAAAAACATCGTCCAGCAGACGGGAGCTGAAGTTAACATCGAGGATGACGGCTCCGTCGTCATCGCTGCGGTTTCCGCTGAATCCAGCGACAAGGCGCGCGAAATGATAGAACGCCTGGTCGAGCTTCCGGAAGTCGGAAAGGTATACAAGGGCACAGTGAAGCGACTTATGGACTTCGGTGCTTTCGTCGAGTTTCTCCCCGGTAAAGAAGGGCTCCTCCACATTTCTCAGATCGACCACAGGCGAGTCAACAAGGTTGAGGATGTATTCAAACTTGGCGACGAGGTGGAAGTAAAGCTGATGGAGATTGACGATATGGGACGATACAACCTGAGCAGAAAGGTCCTGATTGAGAATCCGAACCCCGATGCGCTGAATGAAGAACATCATTCCGATCATCGTCCCTCCGACAGACAAAGAAGAGGCCCGCGCCGTTAAAGCCTGGCGATGAAGTGAATGGGAAACTACAGCATTTGCCGCCACGGATTTCATGGGTTATGAATTTTTTCAAAAGTCTTCCTGGTAAAATTCACTCGAAGATAAATCTGTGTAATCCGTGGCCTTCCACGTTTGCGGCAAGGATGAATCCTTGAAAACGGTGTTGTTTTTTCAATTCACGTTTCCTAATTTTTTGCCTAGCCAGCCGAAGTGGTGGAACTTGGTAGACACACTGTCTTGAGGGGGCAGGGCCCGAAAGGGCGTGCGGGTTCGAGTCCCGCCTTCGGCACTGTACAAGATCGGAAGTTAGATTGAAACGCCAGCATGATCCGCTGGCGTTTCTGTTTTTCAGTTTGAGACCCCACCTCCATGAGTTGCCGCCGTGACCTGGATCATTTGACAAGTTTCCTTTGGGTGTGCACATTTAACCGAACGTTGAGCTAAAGGAGAACCAATGGGTACGGGACAGATGCTGCTTACGATTGGCGCAATGATGTTGCTGGGGACCATAATACTCACCACGAATCGTGGCATAGAAGACAGCACTCAAGTATTGCTCAATACCGGCTATGGAATCGATGCTGTGTCGCTTGCCACTTCCACTATCGAAAGAGCGAATGGACTGGCTTTTGATCAAAACACCAAAGATGATTCGACCGGGAAATTGATCTCGCTAAGTCAGTTGACTCCGCCTGCAAGTCTTGGGCAGGAGAACGGAGATTCCACGGACTTTGATGACTTTGATGATTTCAACGGCTTGCCCGGAGGACCGAACAGCTTCTATAACCAACTGGATACGCTTCGACTTCCGACCGACACAACAAAAATTATTGGGATCTATGACATTAAGACTGAGGTCCATTACGTCTATCGGGATCCATCATCAGGTGACTTTGTGGAAGAGACATCTTCTGCGGATACGGCAACCTGGAGCAAGGAACTTGATGTATGGGTTTGGAGCGTTACCACGCCGGACGATAGTGTTCATATGAGAGATATTTTTAGTTACTGGTATTAATCGAGGTAAGCTATGGGCACCACAACGATGCTCGACATACTTGGGTCAATGATAATTGGTGGCCTACTGCTGATTACTGCGCTGCAAATGAACGATACTGCAACGAACAATAACTTCGTGACCCAGGAGGACCTGACAGTTCAACAGAATCTGACTTCATTGGTCGAGAACATTGAATACGATTTCAGAAAGATCGGTTATATCAAAGGCGGCTATCCTCCGCCGACTGACAAGTGCATCATATTCGGCGATAGCGACAGCATAGCGTTCCTGAGCGACATCGATAACGATGGAGAGCTCGACACTGTAATATGGTACAAGGAGAATGGACCGATTGCAGGTTGTCCGAATCAGAACGCGAGAATGCTTGTTAGAGAAACGGTGACACCTGAAGGGGTGAGTGTTGATAGCGCAAACCTTGGTGTTACGGAATTCTCAATCCGATATTATGATGCCTTCGGTACTCAGATATGGCCTGAATATAAGCAAGGGAGTCCTGATCCACCTAACCTGATGAAGCTCAACCTGATGGTGGAACCCACATCAGCTTATGACACATCATATTCAACTAATTTCGCGTTCTGGACACAGACGAGACTAGTATCAAAGAATTTGACGGCAAGATAAGAGGTGTAAAATGGTCGGAAGAGCTTCATTGATCGTAATACTTGGCTTCAGCGTGATTTTCGGAATGGCAAGCCTGTACTGGAACAGGGAAAGTGATAGCGCTACGAACAACATGGTAGATTATTACTCGGCATCGGCCGCGCACAATATCGCCGTCGGTGCAGCAAACTACGCGGTCTCTCTGATTTTCCAGAACACTGCGGACACTTCAGCAATTGATGGGATGTCAGGGCAATTCCCCGGAGGTGGTACATACGACATTACAGATCAAATGCTCGCCGGACCTTACGGAACCAGAGACCCTTACATAACCACCACGGGATCTTTTACCGGGGGTGATGGCGTCCCGATAAATGATACCGTCAGAGTGCTCCTTTCAACGTACAAGTTTTCCAGCTTTGCTATGTTCGACAGCTCTGATGAAATGCAAAACGGTGCGCCCGTTTACTGGACCACTGGCGACACGTTGACTGGCCCGTTTCAGACGAATGGCAACATGTACGTACAGGGGGTTCCCGTCATCAAGGGCCCGGTCACAATCGGAGGTACGACGTATACAAACGATAATGGGCAGTCTGCTACAGCAAACCCGACTAAGCTTCCAGACCCATACGGCGATACTCTCAAAGCAAACTCTTTCAGATCGGGTGTGGTTGTGCAGATGCCCCCGACGTTGAGCAGCTACAGAGGGGCGGCCAGCTCAAGCGCGACATTTACTCAGTCAAGCTATAGCGGGAGCAACTACGCCTACGATGTGTATTTGAATTTTAATTCTGGAGGGACAGTATCGGAAACGGATACAACCCGCCAAATAGCAAGTACCAGCACCAGCTGGCAGTGGGTGAATGGGCAGGGTGGGCAGCAGGTTACAACAACGACCTGGTCCATTGTGGCAACGCACTCAAATCCCAATCTCTCTCTCTCTGCATTGGAAAACTCGTATGGACAAAGTGTGATTGTCGTTCAGAACGGGGATGTGAATGTGTCGGGAGTGGTAAACGGAAATGTTACGGTGGTCGCGCTGCAGGGCAGTGGCGCATCCGGCAGATCGAGTTACGGCGGAAGTAACTCCGGAGGTCTCATTAGCTCCAGTACCAACGGAAATGTTATGATAACCGGAGATATTACCTACAACGATAACCCTCAGACTAATCCGGCCAGTACCGATATGTTGGGGCTCGTAGCCTCGAATAATGTCATGCTGACGACGCAGCCAGAAGGCAACGTTACCATTGACGCCGCGATCTTCGCTCATCATGGATCCTTCATGTGTGAAGGATATAATTCCACTACAGGCAACACCAGCAACGGTAATTATAATACGTTTGCCGGTTATCTAGATTTGTATGGGTCGCTTTCGCAGGATTACAGAGGACCCGTGGGGACGACCGGTGGAACAGGGTATTTGAAGGATTACAAATTCGATCCCCGTTTTGAAAAAGACTCTCCTCCTGCCTTTCCGGGTACAACCCGGTACAAAGTTGTATCGTGGGAAGAATAGACGGCATCTCTTGTTTGTGAGATGCCGTGGTGTTTGATGGCAGGCAACGATGTGCCTTGATGATTACACTGTATTACCTTATTGTTTGACGCGTGTTGACAAATACAAAACGCTGACTTATAATGTATATCATAACAAAGGAGATTGTACCATGATGAGCGATGTTCAGAAAAGAATGCGAATTGTCGAGACGTACAAGAAGCTTGAAAGCCTTAGAGGCACTGCGGAGAAGGTCGACGCGAACGTGAAGACAGTCAAGAAGTGGGTCGATCGGTTCGCAAAATACGGCAAGAAAGGGCTGGTCGACAAACGATTTAAGATGCCTGCTAAGAGCAAAGGAAAATCCAGATAGACCCTCAAGCAAGTCGGGCGATTTATCGGCAGGCACTATTGTGCCGGGGACCGGCTGCGGTCTGGATTAGTACGCAACCATTTCTGTATAGAGATCTAGTATTATCATGATTCAAAGCATGACGGGCTTCGGCAAAGGTGAAGCTAGGGTCGGAGAGTGCCTGGCGAGCGTCGAGATCAGGAGCGTGAATAGCCGCTACCTGGAGATGAACATAAAGCTTCCCCAGACTCTTTCGACACGCGAGATGGAAATCCGCGAAATGGTGAGGCAGAACGTCGGTCGTGGAAAATTGACGGTCATGGTCTCGACGAACACCGGTGCAAAGGAAAGTGAGATGTCCGTCGACACGCAGTCGGTGGAAGATGTCCTTCATTTGCTGAAGTCATTGAAGAAGACTGCAAAGCTGACTTCTCCGATTAGGCTCGAACACCTGCTTCAATTCAGGGACCTTTTCAGAAGCCCATCGGTTGAACCCGAAAACAACGAGGAATGGGATGCAGTCAAAGCGGCGACCGAAGCCGCGCTCGTGCAACTGCGCCAGGCGCGGACAATGGAAGGGAATGCGCTAAAGACAGATCTTGGAATGAGAATAGATAAGCTCAATTCCTCGTTGAAGGAAATTGAGACGCTGGCCAGGCAGCGCGCCATTGATGAGAAATCGAAGCTCAGACAAAAAGTCGCCGACGTCTTAAACGGAAAAGAAGTCGATCCTTCCCGCCTTGAGCTTGAGATTGTTTTGATCGCCGATAAACTCGATATCACGGAAGAATTAGTCAGGTTCAGAACCCACAATAACTTCTTTGTGCAGCTCCTTAATGGTGAGGACTCAAATGGGAGGAGATTGAACTTCCTCCTCCAGGAGATGAACCGTGAGGCTAACACGATGGGTTCGAAAGCGTTCGACGCCGATTTGTCCCACCTTGTGGTTGAGATAAAGGAAGAACTGGAGAAAATGAGGGAACAGGTGCAAAACCTGGAATGAAACGCCGTGGTATGCTCCTCGTCGTTTCGGCACCGAGCGGCGCGGGGAAAACGACGATAGTAAAAGAAATCCTCAGAGCTTATCCCACTTTCGGGTTTTCTGTTTCTGCCACAACTCGTGAAAAGCGCCGTGGTGAAGTAGACGGGAAGGACTATTTTTTCCTTTCAAGGTCTGAGTTCGAAAGGAAAATTGCGGCGGGTGACCTTGTCGAGCACGAGGAAATCTACTCGAATTACTACGGGACGCTGAAGATTGAGGTGGAGAACGCTCTCTCGAACGGGCGGGATATCGTCTTCGACGTAGATGTAAACGGTGGCCTGTCGATAAAAGCAAAGTTTCCGGAGGCGATCCTGGTATTCATCAAGCCTCCGTCTATCGAAATACTCAGGAGAAGGCTGAAGGGGAGAGGGAGTGAGACCGATGCGCAAATCGAGAAGCGTATGGCGCGGGTTGAAATGGAGCTTGAGAAAGGGGAGGGTTTTGACTATATTATTATCAATGATGAGTTGAAACGCGCAGTTAACGAGGTTTTTGGCATAATAAATAAGAAATGCAAGGAGTTATCGAGTGGGACTGAAACCGATTGACATACGACAGCTTGACGTGGTTACCGGAAACGCTTACGAAGCGATCGTGGTCGCTTCGCGCCGGGCGCGGCAGATCAGCGACGAGCGCAAAGTCGAATTCAGCCAAAGGCTTGAAGGGATCAAGCAAATCCAGGAATCGCTCGAAGAGGATGAGAAAGTCAACCCAGAGCAAGTCGAGCTGAGCAAAGAATTCGATAAACTGGAAAAGCCGACGGAAGATGCTCTTGCCGAGCTTCTCGACGGCAAGATAGTTTATCGTTACAAGACCCCCCTTTAATAATCTTCCCGTAGTCATGCACGCCGGCGCCATCTTACCGCCATTTTGAAAACGAGCCGGCAACGTGACATCCATCTCTGGCAAGAAAATAATCCTCGGAGTCTGCGGAAGCATCGCAGCCTATAAGAGTGCATATCTCCTTCGTGAACTGATGAGAGAAGGGGCAGACATCAGGGTCGTAATGACTCCTTCTGCCGCGAATTTTGTAACTCCGCTCACGTTCTCGGCTCTTTCTCGCAAGCAGGTCTATACAGAAATGTTTCCCGAGGGAGGAAGTGCCACTTCGATAGGAACCTGGCATATTGAACTCGGGCTCTGGGCCGATCTCATGCTGATAGCGCCGGTCACAGCTTCCACGATAGCGAAGCTTGCTTACGGAATCGCAGACAACTTCCTAACTTCCATTGCACTCGCCCTTCGTGCTCCTATGATGATTGCGCCGGCGATGGATGCAGACATGTTAATTCATCCGTCGACGTCATCAAATCTTTCAAAATTGAAAGAGCGCGGAGTCCTTGTGCTCGAACCCGAAAAAGGCGAGCTTGCCAGCGGCCTGACAGGGACGGGAAGGCTTGCTGAGGTCGGCAGGGTAGTCGAGAGTGTCGAAGCCTTCTTCGAAGGACATCATCGGGATCTGGTAGGAAGAAAGATTCTTGTCACAGCCGGCCCGACGCAGGAGGCGATCGATGCCGTGAGATATATATCGAATCGCAGTTCCGGGAAGATGGGCTTTGCCGTCGCAACTGCAGCTGCGAACCGCGGCGCAGAGGTTAAGCTGATTTCCGGGCCAGTTGCCCTTGAGACTCCTCGCAACGTTGAGAGAGCGGACGTGTCCACCGCGCACGAAATGTACTTGGCGCTCGACCGGAATATTGACTGGTGCGATGCACTGGTTATGACCGCTGCAGTTGCGGATTATAGAGTCGCGGAACCGCCGGATAGAAAGATCAAGAAATCGGAGTTCGCAGGAGGGGAGGCAAGGATCGGCCTGGTCGAGAATGTCGATATCCTGAAGGAACTCGCGCCGAGAAAAGGAAAGAGGGTATTTGTCGGATTCGCTCTGGAGACGGACGATGTGCTCGCCAACGCGAAGAAGAAGCTTGCTGCGAAGTCGCTTGACGCTATCGTAGTAAACAACCCGAGAGAGGAAGGCGCAGGATTCGGGACGGACACGAACAAGGTGCGGATTCTCTTTTCCGGAGAAAGGCAGGATATTGACGTTCCGCTCCTCTCTAAGTACGATGTGGCTCAAAAAATTCTGGATCAGGTAAGATCCCTTCTCTGAATATCCATCCCGTGCTCCCTGCACGGATGTCATCTTCAGAAGACAAATCCCCCATGAGCAGAAATTCGAGAGATTGAGATTGTTTGTTGCGCAGCTGCAATATTTTTTATATGATATAGCAGGGAATTAGCGTAATAGAAAGGAGCGGTTTCTATTGAGCGACTCAATTATTATGTGGGAAAGCCTTGCGTGGGCCGTCGGAGCGCTTGTCGTAGCAGTACTGGGCAGCTTAATCGCACATAGGGTGGTGTTTGCAGTGCTCTCCAGGATTACAAAGGGGACCACGAATAGGGTGGATGCTTCTCTGGTTCGGCATTCGAAGAAACCGGCAAAGCTTCTTCTACCTCTTATCGGGATCATACTCGTCATGCCTGTCCTCCAATTATCGCCTGAAGTACGTGCCGCCGTAAATCACATCATTGGACTACTTATCATTGCGTCGATGGCCTGGCTCTCGATCGCCATGACCAGCGTCTTTTCCGACGTGATTGCCGCGAAGTATGATGTGACTGTCAAAGATAACTTGACGGCAAGGAGAGTGCAGACCCAGGTCCATGTCCTAAGGAGGATTCTGGTAGTCGTGATAGTCACAATCTCCGTTTCGGTCATGCTGATGACATTCCCGGAAATAAGGAGCATCGGTGCGGGTCTTTTCGCGTCAGCGGGAATTGCCGGACTGATAATCGGCATGGCGGCAAGGCCGACTCTCTCCAATCTCATTGCAGGTATCCAGATGGCTTTGACGGAGCCCATAAGGCTCGATGACGTCGTAATCGTCGAAGGTGAATGGGGATGGATAGAGGAAATAGGCACGACTTACGTGGTGGTCAGGATCTGGGACCTCAGGAGACTGGTCGTTCCCCTCTCCTATTTCATAGAAAAGCCTTTCCAAAACTGGACAAGGAGGTCCGCCGATCTCCTGGGCACAGTTTTTATTTATACCGATTACACAATACCTGTTGATGAAATCCGGGCGGAGCTTCACTCCTCGCTTCAGTCTTCCTCGCGATGGGATGGGAAGGTCTGGGGTTTACAAGTGACAAATGCCACAGAACAGACTCTCGAATTGAGGGCTTTAATGAGTGCCAGGGATTCGAGCACGGCATGGGATCTCAGGTGTGAAATTCGGGAAAAGCTGATAAAGTTTCTCCAGGAAAAGTACCCGGGCTCACTTCCGAAGGTGCGCGCGGAATTCAGGCAGAACGCAAGAAGCGGGGAAACAGCAGCGTGAATTGGCAATCCCTTTTTAGAAAATAGCTTTTCTTTCGGGCGTAATTCCCGGAACAAATACCAATCCGGGACTGTTGTATGAGTCACTCGACACATTGTCACAAACTAACAGAGATGCCACGAACCATATATGACTAAGTGATTCTACTACTTTCCTGCTGGCTGATCCTTTCACCGAATCACCCCGCTTCTTTGGATTCCGCTTCTTCTGCTACCGCTACAAGCGTGAAGGTGGCAGTCGTGTCGGGTGCTCACGGAGGGAAATCGTCTGTATCTGCAGACAAGACCGAGGCAACTCAGGTTCGCCCGGTGGTTTTTCTTCACGCAAAGAAACCTCTCCTCACCCCCGTTGAAATGATAGGTGGAGGTTTGGCTATAACATACGGTCTCTTCGAGACGGACGATGAAGTCTACGAGACCCTTAGGGGCATAAGGATGAGAAGCTCGGTGCTTTCCGCCGTAAGCCCGGTGGTAAGCATGATGGGCCTCGGTACGTTTTCCATCGCGCTCTTCGGAGGATTCTACGCCTACCATTTTGTGACGGGCGACGCAACGTCCCTTCGCGCAGCAAACCTCGGAATGGAAACTTTCCTTTTCAGCGGCATATCGACACAAATCCTGAAGAATCTGTTCGGCCGTGAAAGACCGAGCATGCGGACCAGGGAGGGAGGCCGGTGGAGCGGACCGCTGTCTTATTTTGAGCACAGTGACAACGGTAGCAAAAGCATAGCGAGCTACGATGCCTTCCCATCGGGGCATACTGCGACTATCTTCGCAGCTGCTTCCACCATTGCTGATACATATCGTGGGACGTGGGTCCCGTACGTTGCATACGGCACCGCGACCATCGTCGGTATCTCCCGCGTTATGGAAAGCGCTCATTGGCCGAGCGATGTCTTCGTTGGTGCGATCATCGGCATCGGGAGCACCAAGATCGTCGAGAATCTTCCCTTCAACAAGCACAGGGCGAAAATCAGGCTCGGAGTCGTCAACCATTCCCTGGGCGCAACCCTAAGCGTGGATTTTTGAGAAGTATCTGCTGAGCGAAGGGGCTCTCAGCGAAAACCGTGTCCAATAGCTCATTAGTCGGATGACCAGAATGTCCGGCTGATCGAACGGGCGGTCTCCGAGATCCGATCGTAAACTGGTGCTTCCCCTCCGGGAAATCGAACGCACATGATTTCATATTCACATCATCCCGACACTTCCGTGGAAGCCGAGCGATCGGTCACATAAGTCTGCCTGTAATCCCGAGACCATCCGGCAAGCGGCGTGATTGGAACCGGCGTCACTATATAACTTCCCATTGCTCCTGCCGTGCCGCGGCACCGGTTCGAAAGCGCGGGCGAGGATGCCGCCGGGCGTTGTCGCGGACGACTCGAGACGGGGTGTCGAGCACGACCGTCTCCTTCGCGCTGTACCACTTTGCTTGACATTTGAGAAGAAACAATTATATTAAACGCAAATGATGGGCGCTTCGCCAACATACATGAAGTCGAACTTGACACGCGAAACCGTATGAATGTTGCTCTTGTCTTTAACCAGAAAAGAGAGAGCATGCTCATCGACAATCCTCAATCTCATCCCCACTCTTCTCTCCTCAACACAGCAACAGCCCCAGAGAAAGTAGCGGACATGTACGCCGAATGGGATACTCCCGAAACGATCAATGCTGTCGCCCGGGCGTTGTCTCTTTTTCATAACGTGACGATGATCGAGGCGGACGAGTATGCCTTCGAGAAGTTGCGCACGGCGAAGTTTGACATCGTCTTCAACATTGCTGAAGGGATGAATGGGGTAACTCGTGAGGCTCAGCTTCCCGCCATGTTCGAGTTTCTCGGGATACCTTACACTGGTTCGGACCCACTCACGCTTGCCATCAGTCTCGACAAGGCAAGAACGAAGGAAGTCTTAAGTTATCACGGCATCCCGACTGCCAGGTTTGTTGTTGCGCATTCATTTGAGGAAGCCTCGACGGCTTCTTTGCGCTTTCCACTCTTTGTTAAGCCGCTGCACGAAGGCTCGAGCAAGGGAATTTACAACTCTTCCTACGTTACGACGCCCGAAGCCCTGAGGCAGGAGGTAGAACGAATACTCAACAATTACGAACAGCCAGCGCTTGTGGAGGAGTATCTCCCCGGAAGGGAGTTCACCGTCGCACTGCTTGGTAATGGGAGCGAATTGAAAGTCTTCCCGCCCGTGGAATTAAATTTCAGTTCACTGCCATCAGAAGCACTGCCGGTCTATTCTTACGAAGCCAAGTGGCTCTGGGACACCAAGAATTCTCCGATCGAAGTGTTCAAGTGTCCGGCGCCGATTGATGCAGCGCTCAATGCCAAGATCGAGAGAATTTGCCGGAAGACCTTCGGAGTTCTTAAGTGCCGGGATTGGAGCCGGATCGACGTCAGGCTTGACGCGGCCGGCGAGCCGAATGTACTGGAGATCAATCCCTTACCCGGAATATTGCCCGACCCTGAAGAACATTCCTGTTTTCCCATGGCATCCAGAGCGGCAGGACTGACTTATGATGAAATGATCAATGCAGTCCTCGACACGGCAACCAAAAGGCTCGGCAAGGTATAGTTCGTAACTTCCAGTATTTGTTGAACTTATAGAGACGGCTTATGCCAAAGAAAAAAAAGATAGCTGTCGTTTACGACGAAGGCGCCCTGGACATCAGTTCCGAGGTCCAACTGGCCCTAAATGGCAAATCTGAGCCTGAAGGGAAAATTTCCCATCGAGATACCTCTTTAACCAGTGTGATCGAACAGGTCGACACCATCGTTGAAGTGCTAACTGAGTCGGGGTACAACGTCTCGACTCTTCTTGCGGGTGCGGATATCGGCAAGCTCATGGATAGACTCCGCGAAGACAAGCCCGACTTGATTTTCAATTTCTGCGAGGCTATCGAAGATAACTCATTTCAAGAGATGAATGTTGCCGGTCTCTATGAACTTCTTGGCATGAGATATACCGGCAGTGGACCGCTCACGCTTGGAAGCTGTCTCAACAAAGTCAGAACCAAGGAAGTGCTCTCCTTTCATAAGCTGAACATAGCGCCCTTTCGTGTTTTCAATTCGCCCGATGAAGTGCTGAGAAAGAAGATGGCGTTCCCGGTGATAGCGAAGCCGATACATGAAGATGCGAGTGCTGGAATAACGAATGCTTCGGTTGTGTACGATCGTGACCATCTGCAGTCTCTTTTGGCAGAGATGCTCAAGAAGTTCAACCAGCCTATCCTGGTTGAGCAGTACATTGAAGGAAGGGAGTTCAACGTTGCGATCGTCGGAAACGAGGAACTTGTCGCGCTTCCTGTCTCGGAAATAGATTTCAGCACGATGCCGGAAGGCTTTCATCACATAGTATCTTACGAAGCGAAGTGGATGCCTGAAACCGTCGAATACAAGTCCACCGTACCGATATGCCCGGCAAAGATCAACCAGCGGATGCAGAAGAAAATTCAAAACACCGCCATAAGAGCATACGAGGTGATGGGGTGCAGAGATTACGCCAGAGTCGACATGCGCGTCGACAAAGCCGGAAGGGTATTTGTGCTTGAGGTCAATTCCAATCCCGATCTTTCACCGGGAGAGTCCGGATTTGCTCGAAGTGCAGGGGCTTTTGGCTGGACGTACAGCCAGCTTATCAACAACATTGTCGAATCAGCCTTTAAGAGGAGCGTTGGTACGTATTAGACCAACTGTCAGGGAAGATCATCCCCTGATACTGGACATCCTCAAGAGGACGGATTATTTCACACCGGCCGAAGTAGAGATCGCAGATGAGCTGCTCAATTCCTATTTCGATGACTCCCTTGAAAGCGGATACTGGACTTATACGGCCGAATCCGACGGAGTCGCCGGTTATGTCTGTTACGGCCCGACGCCTTTGACTGAGGGAACGTACGATATTTATTGGATTGCCGTCGACCCGAACCAACAGGGAAAGAAGATAGGCACGGAGCTGCTCCACTTTGCAGAGAAAGACATAGCGGAGCACAAGGGGAGACTCATAACGGTTTACACGAGTTCACAGGAGAAATACGGCTCCACCAGGAGTTTTTATCTTAAGCGGGGCTATCACGAAGGATGTAGAATAAAGGACTACTACCGACGCGGAGACGACCTCGTGGTCTATGTTAAACAAATATCGGAGGACTAATTTATGGAACTGTGGCAGCAGATGCTGAGGCAGAGTATAGACAGTGCTGATGACCTTGTCAAGCGCTTCAACTTTGACAAAGAAACTGCCGAAAGGTTGAACAGCCTTTTCCACATCAGAATAAACCCGTACTATTTAAGCCTAATTCGCCATCCGGGCGACCCCATCTGGCTTCAATGCATCCCCGATGCGAAGGAGCTCGATGATGACGGTCTTCCCGAAGACCCGCTGAATGAAGACGGTGATAGCCCGGTTCCAAGCATTACGCACCGATATCCCGACAGAGTCCTTTTTCTCGTTACCAGTCAATGCTCGATGTATTGCAGATTCTGCACGAGAAAAAGGAAAGTGAGTGATTCAAGCAAGATCAGCATGAGATACATCCAGGATGGATTGGACTACATTAAGGCTCATCCGGAAGTGAGAGACGTCATCGTGTCCGGAGGCGATCCTCTCATGCTTACAGATGTCATGCTCGAAAAAGTGCTGAAGGGCCTCCGTGAGATCCCGCACGTCGAGATTATCCGCGTGCATACGAAGATGCCCTGCGTTCTCCCGCAGAGAATTACTCCCGAACTCGTCGAGATGATGAAAAAGTACCAGCCGCTTTATGTTAATGTCCATTTCAATCATCCTTGGGAGGTCACTCCGGAAGCCAAGCAGGCGTGCAATCTTCTTGCCGATGCAGGCTTCCCGCTCGGGAACCAGATGGTTTTGATGAAAGGGGTGAACGACGATCCAGAAGTCGTGAAGGAGCTCAACCGCAAACTACTCATGATGAGAGTTCGGCCGTACTATATCTACCAGGCCGATATGGTGAAGAGCACGAACCACTTCAGGACCCCGATAAAGACCGGTCTGGAAATAATGGACAAGCTTCGCGGACACACGAGCGGACTTGCGGTTCCATACTTCGTGATAGATGCTCCAGGCGGAGGCGGTAAGATACCGATCCTTCCACAATACGTCCTCTATCACGACGAGCAGAAGATCGTCATTCGTAACTACAAGTATGAGGTCTTCGAATATGACGAGATCACAGGACAGTCGAAGGCAGCACCGTCCGACGTCGACTCGAGGTTCCTGAGAAAATCGCCGGTTATCATAAGGGAGAGGCGCAGACGTGTGTCCAAGGCTAAGCGCCGGCAGGCCGTTAAGGTCAAAATAGAGAAGACGGTTCAAGAATAAGCATATGAATGGCTGTCCGGGCCAGTGCTTTGTCCGGACAGCCCAGATTTACGATACGAGATAGATACGGCGAGGATAGAGGTTCGCGAAGGCCCCAATAGTTCTTGTCAATTCGCCGAGCCGGCGAGTGCCGCGTAAATTGTGCTGTTCAACACCCCGTGTTTCAAAATCAACTTTCTACCGAGGACTATGTAATGGCTCCAAGCAATCACAGATATGAAAACGAATAAATCTCCCTTAAGATCCGAAATCGCGATACGTGGACCTTCATCGAGAACTATCTCCAATACTCCCGTGAATGCTGGCATTGTGCCGCGGCAAGCTTGGGTAGCGCAATTTTCTCTTTGAGGTAGACTCTCCTTACAGCAATAACACGATAACGGGAGATGTCGAGTAGAGGATTACTGCCGAAGTCACCGTCGTACATCTGACACCGTACAGGATTAAGAACTGATTCACTGGTATTGATATTAAGCCGGGATGCAGCGGTAGAGCGAGACCTCTTCCTCTATAGCTGAATTTGGGTCTGGCATACAAAAGGTAGAGCAGATTGTCGAGCCTTAAATCAGAGCCCTGATGAAAGTGAGATTTGCGGCGGGGATTAATTGGGTGGCAGCGTTCGCGATTATGCAGGTGCCGCTCGAAAAGAATATCTGGATGATTAAGATTATGTAGGGGTTCACGCGAAGTTATCTGCGACACTTGCGAGTGTTCCTGCCGTCATGCCGTTTTCTTTTATCTCCTGAAGGACGGCAGTGAATATTTCGGTGTAGCCTTGAAAATCTATCGGATCTGTAAGTGAATTGTGAAAAAGGATAGACGCAGTTCCATTTGCCATCCTGGTTTCCTTAATCAGTTCCTTCATCCTGGTCAGGGCCTGGTCATTGCTGATGGTCTTATTCTCGGCAAGAGTCCCGTCCATAAAAACCAGGGGCAGCTCAATGACGGTCGACGGCCTGTCTTCTGCAAAATTGTAGAGTGGATAGGGGAAAGCGACGCTGTTTCTGAATCCGATCTCTCGCGAGAAGCCAAGTGTAGAATCGTATTTCATCTCTGCCTTTTCCCAAATCTGTACGGTTCTTCCCGCAGTGAATTTAAGGTAATGCTGTCTTACGGAGTTGACGCGTTTCCCGATGAAATCCTGGAGCCGGTTCTTCTCGCGAACGAATTCGTCCACGTCTACGTAAGTACCCATGCTTGGATGGATGCCGATCTCGAATCCTTCAGCAGCAAGCATGTTCAGGAAGTTCCGCATCGTCTTCGATCTGAAGTTATACGGAATATCCTGCTTCCCTGTGGTTCCTGTTTTGATGAAGAATGTGGACTTAAGTCCGAGTGAGTTCTCGGCATTGAATATGAATTTCAGTCCTATCTTGGGAAGATCGAACCCGAAAAGTGCGTATAACGGAAACAGCAGTTTTGTTGCGCGCTGCTTCGACGGGAGGCCGTGCCTGTTAAGAACGGCAATGCCGACTATTTCCCGGCTTATCATTTTGGGGTTGAGGAAGCTTACGAAATCTACGTCGTGAGTCAATGCTATTGCGCTGTCCGTGCTGGCGTACATTTTGCGATCGAGTGTAATCCCGAAGTATTCTTCGACTCGCTCTTTCAAGAGACGGGAATAGTAGTTAACCGCCGGGAATTCGAGGATTCCAAGTTTATATTGGAGAGAATCCATTGCGCGAAGCCTGTCGAATTCATCTCTCTCGAGGCTAATGAGATCCTGGAAATCGGAAGCTAGGATAAACGCTGCCGCTGGGATGTCGAAATCGATTGAGGGATTGAGCGGGTTGGCAACTGCAAAGATCTTCGGAAGAACTTTCCCGGCATACTCGAACCTGGGAATGCTTTCGGTTTCCGGGAGCGTGGAGCCGGAAATGCATGTTCGGAACTGATCCGACGACCTAATCCACAACACCTTTTTCGAATCGTTGGGCATCTGCCGTCCGTAAAAGATATTGGGGCAATCAGGGGAGAGTGTCTTCGCGAAGTTGAGCTCGACGCGTAAAGGCTGAAAGAGCAGACTGAACCCGTATTGAATCTTCCGCTTGATGTTGTCGTCGGCGCTGACGATTATGCTTATTCTCATGGCGCTGGAATTCTTCAGGAGAAGAAGAGCTTCATGACATCAAGTATTAATCCCGGGTGTTTAAGAACGGCTTGTTTGAAGAGCATGCCAAGTGTCTGCTCGTCTTCGGGAAGACGTGACATCTGGGCCGCGATGGAGTTAAGGTCGCTGTCCTTAAACTTATAGATCACTTTCTTAATCTTGTAGTATCTATGGTGACGGCTTCCGAGTGAATCCTGCCATTCCTTCTCGTATCTGCCGAGAGAGCTCATGTCGTTGTTCTTTACCGCCTCTGCTGCGACGATGCCGGCCATCTTTCCTGCTATCATTCCGCTAATTATTCCACCGCCGGAAACGGGATTTACCTGGTGAGCCGCATCGCCGACGAGCATCAGGCCGGGCATCGATATGCGGTCGAGTGTCTCGGCGCAGGGAACGCCTCCCGCGAGCTTGGTGAGGATGGCGGCCTCCGGAAAGTGTTCCTGCATGAACTCATCGAGGAACTTCAGCGCGTGCTTCTGCCTGCTCCTGTCTGCGGCAACAGCGAGACCGATATTGGCGGTCTTGTTCCCTTTCGGGAACACCCAAAGATAGCCTCCCGGAGCGTATTTCTCGCCGAAGTAGAAGTAGCAAGTATCCTGTTCAACATCGATGTTGGCCGCAGTCACCTGTGCTGCGGATTCCATGTCGTGCATCGAAACCGTTGTGTCTATACCTGCCCATCTTCCGACACGCGACTCGACTCCGTCTGCCCCAATCACGATCTTGCTCTTCAAGGTTAGGCGTTCTCCGTGGTACTGGACCGTGACACCGGTGACGCTCTCGTCGGTGCGTGTCACTCCGTCGACATACGCCTTCGTTATCACTTCCGCCCCTTCGTCGGCGGCGATTCTCGCGAGGTCGTAGTCGAACACCTTCCTGTCCAGGACGTACCCGACACCGTCTATGTTCGGTTTCACCGTCATTCCGTTTGGGGCAACGAGTTTGAAATACTTAATTTCCGCGGCCACGAATTTTTTATCCGGCTCTATGAACGGAGCCAGCCCCTCGTGGTCCACAGCTTCACCACATCTCACCGGCACGCCGATCTCTCTGTCTTTCTCGAGGACGAGGACACTCGCTCCTTCCATAGCCGCATACCGCGCGGCGGTCGAGCCTGCCGGTCCGCCACCCACTACGATTATATCGTACGATTCCCTCATGCCGTCACTTTCACTCTTATTCTTTCGCCTTTGCCGGAATGATCGTTATGAAACTCGAAGACTTCGAAAGGACACGCCCACTCGCATTTCCGACAATTCGTGCATATCTCGTGCACAATTGAAATGCGGCTTTCGGTGAGGTCTATGCAGTTCTCCGGACATACGCCGACGCAGCATCCGCATAAATCACACTTTTCTTCATATATCTCTATCACTCTTCCGCTCCTTTTGGATCTCGGGACGGATTGAAATTTCCTCTTCCCATTATAAACAGACTCGAAACGATTTGCCGTCGAATGGAAGGTCAAACGGCTCAGACAATATAAGAAACGGCGAAGATGCAAACAGCGCTTTCGCCGTGTGTGCCATGGTCTGAATATGCCGAGGTAGGTGGAATGTATTAGTTCACTGAGACGGCAAGGCGGCCGTTTACCGATTCATCTCAGACTTTCGAAATAATGCTCCAGTAGTTCCTTGTCGCGGTAGGTTTCGCTCAATATCCGTTTCCTTTGAACGAGCTCCTGGTATTCGAAATCGAGGTCGTGGGTGCTCGTCCCTTTCTTTTCCTGGTCGGCGATTCGCGCGGTAAGCATTTTCAACCTCTGATCAATCTGCTCGAGTTCGAATGAAATGAGGAGCTGCGAAATCCATTTGAGATAGTCTGGCGTTTCACTTCCAGGTCTTATCTCTTCCCACCATATCCTACTTCTTTGAGGGGCAGCAAAAGCCAGTTCGGCGAATGCTTTCCTGACATTTTCGGACGAGAGTTCATCGATCACGGCAGACGCGGGGTTTCCGGTGTTTCGTGCCGTGATGACCTTCTCGATGATTTCGCCGCTCATCGGGTTCTGGATCTCCAGCCTGGAAATTTGACCGGCAATAATCTCGAATAAGGATTCGTCGACATTTACGAGAAGGCTTATAAGATCGCGATCCGCGATCGTGAGGCGAAAATCCTGTCGTTTCACCTGGGCCGGCTGAGCAGATTGGTATCTCGAATGCGTCGATTTTCTCTTCTTCAGCTCTTCGTATATGGCTTCCTCGCGCAAACCGAATTTGCCCGCAAGATCTTTGACGTAAAGGTTGACCTTGATGGCGTCGCTAATTCTTGTGAGCGATTCCACTATCGACTGAATTATCGCGGCAACGTTCGAAGATGAGCCGGCCCGGCGTGTAAGCAATGAGGCTTTGAATTCAACGATATTCATCGCGCTGCCGATAAGCGACATGAACTCTTCGCTTCCCTTCGCAAGAACGAAGGTATCCGGGTCCTCACCCGGCGGGAGCTCTACGATGTAGACGTTCATTCCCTGTTCGAGGAGTATGTCCGATCCGCGCATCGAAGCGTCCTGTCCGGCCGTATCCGCATCATAAACGAGATATACATTCTGCGTGTAGCGGGAGATGTGCTGAATCTGTTCGATGGTAAGGGCGGTGCCGCTGGAGGCGACTACGTTTCGAATTCCGGACTGGTGGAGTGCGATGAGATCGGCGTAGCCTTCCACAAGGATGGCAGAGTCCTTTTCTATTATTGCGTCCTTAGCCTGATAAATCCCGAAAAGGGTCTTGCCTTTTATGTAGGCGGCCGTCTCGGGGGAATTGATGTATTTTGCTTTCTCGTCCGGCTTCAGCGTCCTGCCTCCAAAGGCGATGACGCTACCGCCGGCCGAAAAAACAGGGAACATCACTCTTGCCCTGAAACGGTCATAATATCCAGAACCATCCTGCCTCATTAATATGAGACCCGACTTTTCGATGGTTTTTTCGTTCATTCCCTTTTTCTTCAGGTAGTTGAGAAGTCCGTCCCACCTGTCAGGGGCGTACCCGATCATGAACCTGTCGATGGAGTCGTCGTTAAACTGCCTCTTCTCTTTCAGGTACGCGAGTGCACTGGCCCCTTCGTCGGACCGAAGCATATCACGATAGTACCTGACCGCCTTTTCATTTATGTCGAGAACCTCGTCGACGTCGTTGTGCCTCTCGTCGGAATACGAAGGAAGTGTAATGTTCGCCCGCGAAGCCAGCTGGCGAAGCGCCTCTCCGAAAGATATCTTCTCGTGCTGTGTAAGGAAAGTGAAAACGTTTCCTCCAGCGCCGCAGCCGAAACAGTGGTACAGCCCCTTTTCCCTGTTAACGGTGAATGACGGAGTTTTCTCGGTATGGAACGGACAGAGGCCGAGATAGTTCTTCCCGCGCTTCTGAAGCCGGACGTACTGGGATATGATATCGACGATGTCCGTGGCGCGTCTGACTTCTTCTACGATGCTGTCTGAGGAAAATTTGCTCATGCTTATCTGAAATGATGGCCGGTGTGAGTAACGATCTCGCATCACAGGCGGAACGATGCTGCAATGATTACGAACCTATTGCTGTTACCCGTTTACTCCAGAACGTCAGAACTTAATCAAGCGTACTGTGATATTCAATCATGGACGATCCTCCGCATCCTCAGCGAGTCACGAGTTTTTTTGGTCCTCCGATTTTCTTGAATATTGTTTGCATGGATTATAAATTTTTACTGCATGACAGAAAAATCATTGCTTGTCGTTTCGCGAACTCCGCTCCCGAAAGAAGTGAAGACTAATCTCGTGCCTCCTCTCACTAACGAAGAGGCCGCCGAGTTGCACGCTTCGCTGCTGTTCGATATCGTAGAGCGCGCCGCGCTTCATCTGCACGTACAGCCGTATGTGTATTTCGATCCGGCGGACGCGCGCGCCGACTTTGAACACGTATTCCGTCACGCGAGTTTCGAGTACAGGCTTAAGCCTGCGATCGGAAGCAAGCTTTCCGATAAGATCTCCAACGCGGTGGACGGCGTTTTTTCCGACGGCGTGAAAAAGTTGATTTACCTCGATGTAGATGCCGCACTCGTGTCGCCGCAGATTGTCAAACACTGTTACGACCTTCTCAGTTTTGACGACGACGTTGTCGTACTCGCGCCGGATGAAATCAACCAGCTTTACATGGTAGGTCTAAAGAAGCCTCATGTTCAGATCTTCGACGCGATAAATTCCAGGGACCCTTTTGAAGTCTCAATGAAGATCGCGGCCCCGATTTCCGCAATGCTCTTTACACTCGAGCGATTTCATTGCATGCGCGACATAACCGGTCTCAGAAGAGTCTTCAATGCGTTCACGAGAAACGGTCAGATCATAGATCAAGCCCGCCGCACGACTGATTTTTTAATCGGCCTGAAGGAAAAGTACAGCGAGATTTGATGGGCGAGAGGTCCTTTCCGAGGAGATCCTCCGGTTTGAAGGAACCTGCGGTCAGAAAGCTTGGGATCTTCGGCGGCACATTTAATCCGCCTCACATGGCGCACCTGATGGCGGCCGAGGGAGTAAGAGATCAGCTGAAACTTGACAAGGTCTTGTTCGTCCCTGCAGCGATTCCTCCCCACAAGCAGAAAGAGAATATTGTCCCGGTAAAGCATCGTCTCGAGATGGTACGACTTGCCATCAGAGGGAACCGTTATTTCGAGATATCCGATGTCGAGCTCCATAGAAAGGGGCCGTCTTATACTATCGATACCGTTCGCGAGATGAGGCGCTCATATCCCGACGACGAGCTTCTCTTCATCATGGGAATAGATCTTCTGACTGAGTTCGACACATGGAAGGAACCCGACATGATCCTTGAGGAATGCAGACTTGTGGCAATGAACCGCCCGGGGTTTGATCTGGCCGTGATCGACAAGGATTTGCTCATGAGGGTGGAATTGGTGAACGTGCCTAGCGTCGACATATCATCGACAAATATCCGCAGAAGGGTGAAATCCGGCCGGTCGATAAGATACCTTGTAACGCAAGATGTCGAAGAATACATACATGGGAATTCCATCTACCTGTAAGTTGTTGCGGGTCAAAGAATTGTATATCCGCTGCACGCATTTTATATTTATAAAAAAGTAATAACCCAACTTTCAAATGGAGTGAGAGATAATGAAGAAGTACAGTCTACTGGCGCCACTTATCAGCCTTCTTGCCGTAAGTTTCGCGTTTGTGGGTTTCCAGTGCTCATCGGCTGAGTTGACGAGTGCGAAGCTCTACATGCAGAAGAGTGAATGGAATAAGGCTGAGTCTGAGCTTGAGAAAGCCGTAAAGAAAGATTCCCTGGACGAAGAGAGTTGGTATTACCTAGGGATTGTTCGGGGTGAGAAGAAGGACTATGCGGGTTTGATGGATGCCTTCGCTCATGCGCAGAAGATTTCAGCCGCCCACGATTCCGATATCGTCCAGGTAAGACTCCACTACTGGGTCATTGCTTACAACGACGGAAGCAAGGATCTTCAGAAGGGCAGGGATTCCTCCGTTTATTACCAGGATGCATTGAAGCTGTTCAAGGGGACAGTGCTCCTCGAACCGGACAGCACTATGGGATACAGAGGTCTCGCTTACACATACCTTAACATGGGTAATGAAGACAGCGCCGTTGCGCCTCTCGAAGTCCTGTGGAATAGGGACAAAGATGAAAATGCCGCGAAGCTTCTCGGGGAGATCTATTATGAAAAGGGCCGTAATCTGAAATTGAAGTTTGAGGAAGCCAACGGAGAAAAGATCAAGATTGCCAACGGACTTGCCGCGCTGAAGACAGGAATCAGTAAGTACGACGTCACATCCGATATCGGTAAGCCGGATGAAAAGACCACGGAGCCCGCGCACAAAGTGAAACAAGGTAGAAAAATGGTCGAGATCCCTGTCAAGGATGTCTGGACATACAAGAAACTCGGCCTGACGATTACTTTCCAGGCAGACACGGTTGCCGAAAAGAAGGTTGACTTCGTTTACTCTCCTAATATCGATTCGACCGATTACAAGCTTGCGTTTGCGGATTTTCAAAAAGGATTAGCTGTTCTCAAACCAGCGAGCGAGATGTATCCGAACGATGCGAGCGTCATGACGGTTCTGACGAACTGTTATATCGGAGCGGACATGACTCAGCAGGCAGCCGATGCGTTTAAGTTAGCCGCGCAGAAAAATCCGGACAACAAGGATTTCCAGTATAACTACGGAGTGATACTCCTCAGGGCTAACAATTATCCGCAAGCCATATCCGAGTTCGAGAAGACTCTGAAGATCGATCCGGAATACTGGAACGCCGTGTACAATATGGGGGCTTCCTACGTTAACTGGGGAGTCGAGGTCCAGGACAATGCATCACAGAACAGCGATCCGGATTCGCTTCGCAAGGCCGTAAGCGCCAAGTTTGAAAAGGCTCTCCCGTATCTCGAGAAATTCTCGAATTACAAGCCGTCTGATCCAAGTATCTGGGATCTTCTCGGTAAGGTATATGCCAATCTTAACGAAGTCCAGAAAGCTCAAGACGCGATGCAAAGGGCAGATTCTTTAAGGAATGTCCATTAAAATTTGGCCCACGTCATGATTGCAAGGCCGCTGAGCTGGCAAATCGCCGGCCCAGCGGCTTTTTCAATTGCAGGGTGTTGTAACAGAGAGGTTTTAAGCTTATCCTTATAGGAAATTTCACGCAAGGAGGGCACAGAGGCAAGAGAG
Source organism: Bacteroidota bacterium (assembly GCA_021845665.1). Lineage (GTDB taxonomy): Bacteria > Bacteroidota > Ignavibacteria > Kryptoniales > JAKASW01 > JAKASW01. The sequence goes on from JAJZVO010000021.1 coordinate 40,350, forward strand.
TGCGGAGCCAAATCGGTAACCTAATGTGAAACACGAACCGTGCAAATCTAGGAGTTTATGATGTCAGAAGACAAGAACGTTCCACAGCAGATCAATATCGAGCTCGGCGACAAGGAGGCTGAGGGTATCTACTCCAACCTCGCCATCATTTCGCACTCTCCGGCGGAGTTCATTATAGACTTCACCAGGCTGCTGCCTGGTGTGCCGAAGGCAAAGGTGCATGCCAGGATAATAATGACACCGCAACATGCAAAGATGCTTCTCGGAGCCCTTCGTGAGAACGTCGAGAAATATGAGCGTACCTTTGGCGAAATAAAAGTTTTTGCGGGCCCCGTCCCGCCGACCGCGCCTTTTGGCTTCCAGTCCCCAGGTGCGTGACAAAATTCTTTTCGAGTGTTGGCTTTTTTTTAAGAACGCAGCAGTTCTCCTGGCGCAGGCACAGATCAACCGAAGTCGGGCTGCTTCAGCAGTCTGGAAGTATGTTTCTATTCCAGGCTCTGTGACCTGAGACAAGTATTCCCTCGTTGACTTGCCTTAACTTGAGCGCGAGAGAGTAGCTCGTTCAACAAATCCCGTAACAACTAGTAGAAGGAGTCCCCTATGAAAAAGGGAGTGACGTACGCCATATTCGTGGCGCTTCTCCTTACCATGGCCGGATGTTCAAAATACAAAGTGGCGTCTTTCGTGATGCCGACCTGGAATATGCAGCTTTCCGCACCGATTTTCGACCGGACGTATACACTTTTGCAGATGATTTCAAAGGATACGGTTCAGGTCTCAAATGGTGATACCACTTTCTTACTTCCAAATTCGCAGACCCAGGTTTTCACGCTTATTCGATCTCAGAACTTGAACGGGGTGTCTGTTGGGAACAATCTGAAGATTGGCGCCGTGCCTCAGACAAACGTTGCCCAGAGCCCGAAAGATTTTTCGATCGCCAATCCTCCGTCCATCCACTATTCGGCGGTGAACCCGTCAATCGTGACCGGTTCGGTTCCGTTTGTCCCTGCGATTCCCAAGCAGACCCAAACGATTACCCCGGCGGACGCATTCACGAACTTCAAGACTGCTACACTTAGCACCGGAACATTGACGATTACGATTCACAACGGATATCCCGCTCCTATCATCTTTGAGAACGGGCTCATCTACTTGGTCGATGCCTTTGGAGGATACATACACATATCTGTCCCGAAGGATTCTATACTGGGAAACCAGACAGTCACCCTTCCGGCTGTTTCTCTGGCGGGCCGTACTCTTTCTGATCAGCCTACTGTTACATTTACTGATAGCTCCAATGGGTCATCGTCGGCTGCGACGATACAATCCGATACTACTATATCATTTTCCGCTTCTTTGGCGAATGTCCATGTGTCGTCTGCAAACGCCATAGTACCTCCACAGCCTGATATTGTCATCGACTCCAGCATCGTAATACAGGATGGCAACAAAGTTCAGACCGCATCCATCGACACCGGAAGCGTCAGTCTGACGGTAAGAAACAATTATAACATAAGCATTCCGGTCAGTCTCAGCATCCCGGGACTTACCAAAAGCGGAGTATCTCTGACACGGAACTTCACGTTGTCTCCGAAGGGGACGTCGGGGAGTGTATACGCTACTCCGATTTCTCTCAACGGCTACACTTTAAACATGGCCGACCCTTCGACGGGAGCACCTTCAGATTCTCTGAAATACAGTGTCACCGCACAGATACCTGGGTCAAATGGGAGTTACGTTGGTATCTCAACTACCGATTCCATCACCGCTTCGTTCCAGCTGACCGGGCTTCAACTTTCGTCTTTCTCCGGCGAGGTACATCTCGCGAATGCTATCAATATCGCTCCCGACACTCAGAAGGTGGATCTGGGGTCGTTTGCATCGAAGTTCAACGGTGCGATCCTCTTCGGACCTGGAACAACACTACAGATGAGAATTAACAGCATAGGCTTCCCATGTGAGGCGCACATCTCGCTAATACCTACGAGTAGCGAATACCTTTCGCTTCCCCCGGTGGATTCAGCCGTCGTGGACACAACTATCTATCCCAACCGCACTAACGTGATAACGCTTGGTCAGAGTTTCGTTAAAGCTCTTAATGCATTCTCCGAAGCTCACAGGACTATTCCCGACAGGTTCATAATCAGCGGATACGTGCTTGTGAACCCGGGAGGTACCGCAATAGGATCGGTTAAGAGCACAGACATGGTCACGGGGAGCGGAACTATAACGATGCCGTTAGATCTCGGAATCATTAACGCTCAGTACGCTGATACAACCAAGACTGCCGTCATAACCGATTCCAGTACATCCGCGAAGCTCGCCAATGTCGATAGCGGTAACGTCGTCATTGAAGTATGGAACGGTCTGCCTCTGCAGGTTACCATGATGGGCCAGCTGATCGACACGACCACTCACGCCGTCCTCATGAATTTTCCGAGTGACAGCATCTACATCCCGGCGGCTCAGATCAACCCGGACGGGAGTGTAAAGGACTCGGTGTTCAGCAAGAACATAGTTTCGCTGACGGCGACGCAGGCAAGGAATCTCGGGAACAGTTACATGAGATTCTTCTTCAGAGTTGTGACGCCACCCGGGGCGACCACCGTCCCGTTCATGAAGGATAACGATATTTCCTTGAGGGTTTACGGCAATTTTGCCCTTAAGGTTGACAAAAGTCTGACCGGAAAGTGAGGAGAGGGAAAATGAAGAGAATATTAGTCCTTGCAGCCCTTTTCCTCGCTCCGTTGTTCAGCGTTCGCGCGCAACAGATCGCAAGCAGCAGGCTGATCTCGATGGGCGGAGTCTCCACGGCAGTATCATCCAACGTAGATGCCATAGGTACGAATCCCGCGAATTTGATCGCGACTTCTCGCGGCAATGTCGTCGTTGAACTGGCGCCGATCAGTCTGAGGGCAGGAACAGATTTTTTGAGCCTGAACCTGTACAACAACTACTTTACCGGCACCGGTCAGGTGGACAGCGCCGGGAACAAGATCGGGAAGTACCTCACAGCCGCGGATAAGCAGAGCATACTCGATGCATTCCCCGGTGGCATAGGGACGGTGCTGACCGACGTCAGCATCCGTGATTTAGGCCTTTCGGTTAGGAATAACGATTTCGCCCTCGGTTTTGCCATCGACGATCACGTCGGTGCCCGCGCTACTGTGCCGAACTCTTTCGTGATGTTTGCTCTTGACGGGAATGCTCCGGGATCGAACTTCTCGTGGGACAACATCAGCTCGAAGGCGTGGTGGTACAGGAGCTACAACGCCGATTTTGCGATTAGACTGCCCAATCCAGTTATAATTCCGAAAGATATCGCAAACGGTTTCAGCGCGGGCATCGGGGTCAAATACGTCACCGGCCTTGCTTATGCTTCGGCGCAGACGAACAACAGTTATCTGCAGACCGACTCCGCAAACTATGCTTTCAACGTAGGCTTAGGATTCAGCGGACAGCGCGCCGGCATATTGAGCAACGCGATTTCGAAGGCGATGAAGAGCAGCGTCGGCGATACCACGACGAACGTGAATCCGTTCTCTCCCGCAGGTTCGGGATTCGGTTTCGATCTCGGAGGGACGGCAAGAGTTCTCGGCTTCATCAAGGTCGGCATGAGCTTGACTGACATCGGAGCTATTTCGTGGACGAAGAACACTATCAGCACGTCCGGAGATACATCTTTCACGTTCAATGGATTTTCACCGGCCGAAACCGGCGTCCCGAACGCGACGAGTAACCTCGACAGCCTGAACAATGCTTTCAAGAATTTCTTCAAGAACAGGGATTCATTGTCATCGGGCTTCACTACACCGCTCCCGACCAGGTTTAACCTGGGTGCGTCAGTGAACATGGATGAGGTGTTCCCCTCGATTCCGGGCCAACTCCTTCTCGCAGTTGACTATCACCAGGGACTCAACAATTCTCTCGGTAATTCCACGGTTCCTGAAATCGACCTCGGGGCGGAGTGGAAGCCCATAGGTGTGCTTCCGATAAGGACGGGCCTTGGATTTGGAGGTGCGTATGGTTTCAGATGGGCATTGGGCATCGGCATCGACATGCCATTTTGGGATATCGATCTTGGCGTCGGAACATTCAACGATTTGGTTGCGCCAACCAGTGCCAAGAACCTGTCTGTGACGTTAAGTTTTCTCAAGTTCAGATTCTGACGGCGACAGGTGTCTTGAAATTATCGAACGCATCCCGGATATCCGGGATGCGTTTTTATATGCCGAAATACTTGATTACGCCTTCCACGCTGACTATAATAGAGGCAGCGAACAGCTAGTTCCTTAATGACAATTGCTGCCGACATACTCGACTTCCTTTTTGTTCTCCTGCCCGTTGTTTCTCTGACTCATCTCGCATTCAGGATAGGTCTATCCTACGGAAGATCTAAAGGGAGTCCGTCGCTCTTTGCGGGGACTTCGATCGTCACCTTTTCCTACCTATTCAAGATATACTTTGAAATTGTTTTCGGTAAGGTGGACTCTTTCTGGTTTTTCCTTCTCACTTTCGGAACCGCGGTCGGGCTTGTGTTTGCGCTTGTCGGTACTATCAGGATAAATACATTTCTCAATAGGAATCTTCCGGAGACGGCATCGAGAAACAAAAAGGCGGCCCGAATCAGCCAATTCGCGGCGGCGATTTTCCTCCTTATCTTCATCCCTTCGTTCCTCGGTTTCGGCCGTCCGATATACTGGAGGCTCGGAGTCGTCTGTTATGTCATAAGGCAGGCAGCCCTTTTCGGCGTCGTTATGTTCGCCGCAGAACTATATGGCCTTACCGATCAGAAGAACGCGGCCTGGAAGGCGAAGTTAACCAGAGTGCTCGGGACCTATTATTTGGCGGAGCCCGCGGTCTGGCTTGCCGTCGCCGGTCTGTCCGGCGGACTAACCTTACAGCCGAGATTAAGGCTGTCAATAAATGTTGTCAGCTTGGCGGTGTCCGTGGCAGTGAGTCTGATGATTATACAATTCATACAAATTCACCTGTCTGTAGTTCTTCGAAATGTTAAGACCACATACATTGACGCGCTCAGGGTGCGGGTACTTCGCGATCTATATTTGATAGGTGCGGGGCTGACAATATTTATCTTTGTGATTCTTCTCATCGCGCAATCGCTCTACGAAGATCTGAGGATATCAACGCTTCAAACCTATGCACAATCCGGGCTGGCAATCGAGAAGTTAGCTGCCGCCAGGGTTAGGTCTTCATTACAGGACGTAGTCCTTCGCCTCCAACGATCGGAAGAAGCCGCCGATCCAAGGATGGCCCTGATGGACCTTAAGCAAAGCAAGCCGTTCGTTGAAGCGGTAGGCGATGCGGATAGTGCAAAATCAATCCGCCTGTTATACGGGCCAGGATCGGCTGTTGTGGATACCATCATCTCGAGACTCCTTGACGAAACTCGACAGGAGGCGGACGACAATGGAATAGACATAACCTCGGGTAGAACCGGAAACCGCTTGAAGTATCTTGTCGTAGTCAGATCTCGAAGTCGATACAGGGTCAGTAAATACGTATTCGCGTTGTTGGACGTCGGCAGCCTGATTTCCAATAACGTATCGGGGTTGAACGGGTTTGGAGCCGATTTCAGGATGATTTCTCCCGGCATGAAGATCGTCTACTCTGCGACAAGAGATGAAATCGGTGAGGATTTCAGCGATGCCGTTCTCACCGACACCGAGGTTCAGCCAAGGAGCCTTTCGGCGAAGATGAACGAGTTATCCGGCATGCGGTCCGGAGGATATAAGATACTCAGGGGACAGAGCAAATCCGGAATGGGTGAATATTTTCTACTCATTACAACTCCATTGAACTTCCAGGGATTCCGCGGTGCAATTGCCTCTGTCCAACCAGAGGAAAGGATCTCAAACCTTTTCAAACCCACAAATTCGCTTTTACTGCTCGCGGGACTCTTGGTGGTGGGGCTACTGGGCGGAGGAATTGTAATAATGTCTGTCGCATTCAAGTGGTCCATGAGACTTGAGAAGGAAGTGCAGGACAAAGTTTCCGAGCTTAGGGGCTCGGAGGATAAGTATCGTCGGATAGTTGAGAATCCGTATATAGGCAGCTTCATCCTGGTTGATAATCGCTTGATTTTTGCGAACTCGCGGCTGGCCGAGATACTTGAGACCGAGGTCGACCGCCTTTCGGGGAGCGATCTTTCGGTCTTCATAGACGGCAAGGAATATGGTACACTTCAGAATGTCTTCAATTCGATATTGAAAGGCGAGAAGAACGGTGATCGGTGGCAAGTGAATGGCACAACGGCTTCCGGCAGGCACATTACCTTGTCTGGGTATTCGAGCCTTATTCATATCGGGAGCAAGGTCGGCGTTCAATCCCTTGTTGTCGACAGCACGAGTGAATTCCGGGAGAAGGAAAAACTGGAGCAGTTCGAGCGGCTTGAGTCAATGGCGACCCTGGCGGCAGGCATAGCTCATGACTTCAATAATATCCTGCAAGTTGTGCTCGGCTCCTCTCAACTCCTTCAACGAAGGCTGGAGAAAACAGATCTTAAAAAATATGCCGACAATATTACTAATGTCGCATTACGAGGAAGTGATCTGTCGAGGCGCCTCCTTACGTTCAGCAGGCAGAAGGGTCTTGATCAGACGAGGGCCTTTGACGTCAACGCGATAATCGTCGAATCGCTGCCGTTGTTTGAGGAGACTTTCCCGCGTACTATCAAAATAGAAACAGAGCTCCAGGATAAACCGATTTACGTAGAGGGAGATCAAAGCCAGATACAGCAGGTTATTTTTAACCTCGCGGTCAACGCGAGAGATGCCATGCCTCATGGTGGAACATTACTCATCAAGACCGAGACGCGCGAAGTCCTACCGATGGAAGCGGATATTTACCAGGTCACTCCCGGCACGTACGCCTACATAATGGTGAGGGATAATGGAGAAGGAATACCACCGGAGTTGATGAGCAAGGTATTCGAACCCTTCTTTACGACGAAGCCTCCTGGGAAAGGTACGGGACTCGGACTCAGTGTGGTATATGGAATCGTACGGTCGCACAACGGTTTTCTGAAGGTTTACAGCGAAGTTAGAAAAGGGACGGTCTTCAGTATCTTCCTTCCGCCTACTTCGCCCAAGGAAATTGCGGAACCGGGTGACATGCAGCCGAGGATAAGCGAGCCTTACTCGACATATGGCAGCCGAATTCTGTTTGTGGACGATGAACCGGGTATCAGGGAAGCGGCTGAATTCCTGCTCGACCAGGCAGGCTATTCTGTCGTTACGGCAAAAGACGGCATGACCGCTCTGGATATCTATCGGAAGGAATGGGAGGAGATTAGTCTCGTCGTTCTCGACTTGAATATGCCGGAACTGTCGGGGAGGGAAGTACTCGAGAATTTTACGATTATCAACCCTGATGTTCGAGTCCTAATTGCGACGGGTTATATCACTGCGGAGGAGCGTGCCGGCTTGAAGGGAATCGTCGAGGTCATAGAGAAGCCTTTTGATTTCGATCAACTTATCCAGAAGGTCAGGGCCGCGCTGGAGACTCCGAGCGGCGCGAAGACGTAATCCGCGTCACGTCTCATTCGGGAGTGGCGGGTATTCTGCAGCTAATGAAAGTGCAGCGGTCTCTTTATGATTGTAGTCCTTCCTTGTCAAGATGGACTCCCGCCGGTTGCCGATATCCTTCCGTTTTAAGTCTTGCCTTGATTATATTTTAGATCATGAGAGAAGAAGTAGCCACAGCAATTGAGCGACTAAACTCGAAGCGAGAAAGCGCGAAGAGTCTGCACTCTTCCGGTGCGAAAGGGTCGGAAGTATCACTGGCATTGACTGCCGCCGTTGATGAAGCTATCGTCAAAGCCGTCGAGGAGGCGGGGAATCCGGACAACATCGCTGCCGTTGCAGTGGGTGGATACGGAAGAGCGGAGTTGTGTCCGCATTCCGACATCGACATACTCTTCATCGTGGGAAGCGGAATCGAGTCGAGTTTCCTGGCCCAGCGTATAATGCATTTTCTTTGGGACATGGGGCTGAACATAGGCCATTCGGTTCGCAACGTCGGGCAGGTTCTCCAGACTTACAAGGACGACCACGATAGCTGGGCCGCGACGCTGGAGTACCGGTACGTGGCCGGGAGCAGGAAGCTGTTCGTGAAGCTTGAATCTGCGATCAGAGATTTCGTTTCGAAGAACGCAGACAGAAGCTTCGTGAAGTCTACGCTCGATGGCATCCGCGTCCGGCACAATAAATACGGCAGGTCGACATCGCTGCTGGAGCCGAATCTGAAGAAGAGCGCAGGCGGGCTTCGTGATCTGCATGCACTCCTCTGGATGTTCAGGGATACATATCCCGATTTCCTCCCTGAAGTGAATTACGAGCTGAGGCAGCCCGCCATCCTTGATTTTCTATCGAAACTCCTCGAAAGGGGCCATATAAACCAGCTTCAGTACAATCACACTCGCGAAGCATTCGAGTTCATCTTACGCACGAGGCAGAGCCTCCATTATCAGTCTGCAAGCCTTAACGACCTCCTTGATTTCGAAATTCAAAAAAAAGTCGCTGCGGAAATGGGCTATGAAAGTGCCGACTATGCCAAGGGAATTGAGAGCTTCATGCGCGTATATTTCCGTCACGCGAGGAAAATACTCAGGCTTAACCAGGTCCTTTCGGATAAGATGAGGGCTGCCCTGAGGCCGCATGAGGAGAGGGGCGAAGCAAGATATCTTGATGAAGACTATGCACTCGCCGGAGACCAGATAGCTTTCAGGCGAGAGGTGACGACCGATCCCGTTATTTTGTTCAAGGCTTTCAAGCACAAGTCGGACACCGGGCTTCACTTTGACGATAACGTCCATGAGACGATCGCCCGTGAGCTGGAGAGTTTCAGCAAGCCGGAATTCCAAAAATCGGAGGAAGCTGCCGGGATATTCAGATCTATTCTACTTTCTGAGAGGAACGTGGCGTTCACCTTGAAATCGATGAACGAACTCGGAGTGCTCGGAAGGTATTTGCCCGAATTCGGCAGGTTGATCGGCTTCTTCCAGCATAATGTTTATCATTATTATACCGCGGACGAGCACACGCTCTCTGCCATGGAGAACCTCGAGACTGTTGGAGAAAATGACAGGATGTTGGGCGAGCTCCTGATGAGCGTGAAGAGGCGGGACGCCCTTTATCTCGGCGTTCTGTTCCACGACATCGCGAAGCCGATTTCCATCGGCAAGCATGAGATCATTGGCGTCGACGTTGCCGAGAAGGCGCTCGGTCGCATCGGGTTCGACGACGTCGTGGAGGATGTTGGCTTTCTTGTTAGGAATCACCTCAAGATGGAACAGATCGCTTTCCGACGAAATATTGGTGACCCGGAAACTGTTTACGCGTTCACAAGGATTTTCGCGAACGAAGAGCAGTTGAAGATGCTCTACCTCTTGACATACGCCGACCTCAGCGCCGTCAACCCGACAGTTTGGACAAAATGGAAAGCCCAGCTTCTCAATGAATTGTATAGGAAGTCTTACCAGATAGTTGCTCAGTCGCTGGACAAAGAGGCGATAGAGACGCTTCAGCAGAAGCAGCGCCGCCAGAAGGAGAAGGCAATTATCAGGCAAATGCCTGTCGAGAAAACCGAGGTTATAAGGAAGCACTTCGACGGAATTAAGAACGACCTCTACACCGTCGTGTTTGAAGATGGAGAGATAGTCGGCCATATCGAGGCCATTGAGTCGGACTTCGCGAGCGGTTCGGCAGTTTCAGCAGTTCATGTCGACTTCAGCCGCAGCGACGAGCATACCGACGTCACCATCATCTCACGAGATGCGCCGTTCCTCCTGTCAAAGTTTTGCTCTTCCCTGAGCGCGAACGATGCCAATATCGTCGACGCCAACATTTTCACAAGGGACGACGGTATAATCATCGACCGGTTCCGCGTGTTCGACAACATCACAAAGAAAAACCTTACGGATTCGCAAATGACTAAGATCGAATCGGATCTGCAAGCGATTCTATCGGGCGACACCGATCCGGAGAAGCTTTTCGAACGCCACCGAATGAAATGGCAGAGAAGGCTGAAGAACGAGGTGAACCCGAATGTGAAGGTGGCTGTTCAGACTTCCGAGACGAGCGACTTCACACTCATCGAGGTGTTTGCTCCCGATTCTCTGGGTTTCCTTTATAAGGTTACATCCGCGATGTCGAGGGCAAAGCTGAATATTCATTTCGCGAAGATTGCCACGAGGGTCGATGGCATCGTCGATACGTTTTATGTATTGCGTCAGGACGGCACCAAGCCTTCACCGGAAGATCTCGACAGAGTGAGGGATAGCATCCTGGAAATCATACATGAATCGATCGACTCCGAGCTGATCTTCAAGTGATTTCATCCGGCACACTTCGAGGACAGGAGAGTCCGATAGGAGTGTTCGACTCCGGCATCGGCGGGCTCACCGTCGTGCGTCAGCTTATCGAACTCCTGCCCAACGAGAACATCGTGTACTTCGGCGACACTGCCCGAGTTCCCTACGGCAACAAGTCAGCCGAGGTCATAAGGGAATATGCGGTCCAGGATGCGAAGTTTCTCGTGTCAAAGGGAGTCAAGATGATCGTTATAGCGTGCAACACCGCCTCCGCGCTTGCCATGGATGCAGTGCACGCTTACTCTCCGGTTCCGACGATCGGCGTCATTGATCCGACGGCGAAAGAGGCGTCGAAGCTGTCCGGCGCGAAGGGGATAGGAGTCATCGGGACGCTTTCGACAATCGGTTCCGGGGCTTACAGTTACGCTCTTCAACGGATCGATCCAAAGACAAGGATAATGACTCAGGCCTGTCCGCTCTTCGTGCCGCTTGCGGAGGAGGGGATGTTCGATCACCAGGTTACCGATCTTGTCGCGCGCGAGTATCTCTCTCAATTCACGGGGAAGGTCGACGTGATGATATTAGGATGCACGCATTATCCTCTTCTCCGGGGAGCGATATCGCGTATACTCGGAAAAGACGTCTGTCTTGTCGACGCGGGGGCGGCAACTGCGAAGTATGTGTTTGAATTGCTGTCTTCCTCAAAGATGCTGAATCCTCAGAAGGCGAAGCCGCGTTACGAGTTCTACGTCAGCGATTTTCCTCAGAAGTTCAACGAGATAGCCGAGAGGTTTCTCGGCAGGAAATTGGAGTTCGTGAGAAAGGTGCAGATATTTTCTAACGGAGAGATCCGCTGAAACCGAGAGGGTGCCGAACGCGTCGCGAGCGTCTTTAGAGAGAAGGTTGTAGTCATCGATTATAGATGCTGAGCGTCCGGATTCGCCCCACTTCGTTCCATCTTCTTTACAACAACTCCATTGAGAATGAACTTACCCACCACCTAAGTAAAGGAAACAACCCACAACCATCACTTCACCTGCAATCCTATGGTTAGTGCTCCCAATTACGATAATGTCATAACCGTCGTGGTTCACGTTGCCGCCTGTCCCCGCGCTCACATACCCGCCAAATCCCATGTCTGATGCGTCAAGACATATTACTGAATCGGAGCGGAAGGATACGTAAATCGCTTTTTCCGATGTGACGAGGAAATCATCACCTCCATCTCCATTTAAGTCGCCTGCTCTTTCTATATCGTTGCCAAACTCGATGTCCCCCTGAACAGGTTTGAGTTTGGACAACAATCTTCCTGAACTGAGCCATGACAATCCGTGCTCATGTTTGTGTGTCATAAGCCAATGTCTGCAAAATTGTACGGTCTCGAAAGACAGCGCTCAAATTCCACGATTCTGGAAGCGCATTCACCATCCCCCCAAATACGGTTTAAACCCTGCGGATAGCGCTCTAGCGTTATCAAGGCGCGTCTGTGTTTGTCAAGTCCTTTGTTGCTATCCTCCCTTGCACCTCCGCAGTCAAATTCGAAATCAGGACACCGCCGCCTGGTTCCGCCGGAGATCTCAGCTTTTGGCTTGTGCCGCCAGGTCCAGCTCGAAGAACATCGCGTCCGGAAGGGGATTCACACGGTATTGTGGAATCTCTTTGAACCCGAACGACCTGTACAGCGCGATCGCTTCGATCATGCCGCTTACCGTGTCGAGGCGCATTCTTCCGTATCCGATTTTCTTTGCCTCGCCGATAACTCTCTCTGCGAGTCTCCTCCCGAGTTTCAGTCCTCTGAACTCAGGTCTTACATACAACCGCTTCATCTCGCAGATACCATCTCCAATTGTTCTAAGCGCGACACAACCCGCAGCGTGGTCACCTCCAAGCGCGACAAGAATGCAGCCGCCCGGTCTCGAGTACTCACCGGGGAGATGAGACACCTCTTCATCAAAGTTTTGAAAGTCGAGATCGAAGGGAAGGGACCTTTCGTAATCGAGGAAGAGATCTCTTGCAGCCGAGAGCAGGTCCTTTGAATCGGCATCGAGAATTCGGAGCGTGGGTTTCATGAAAGGAAAAATGCTTTCGTCTTCCTGAAGTTGGCGTCTCGGCTCACCCTCTGTCCCGAGGCTGTCCCCCAAGCAGCCATCCGATGAATCGGACGGCTACCAACAGCGCAAAACCCTCCGGGTTTCTCGCTTTGAGAGGCGTCGATTTCAATCGATGCCTCTTTTGGGACACCTCCGCAGGGGGTGAGTACATCCCACTACCTTACTATTCTCAGATTCGCATACCTTACCATCAGCTGCTTCTTCTGATTCGCGCCGAAGAGGACAACGACACGCTCGTTGTCGCCTTTGCCAGACATTTCGATTACTTTCCCTTCGCCGAAGAACTGGTGCTCCACTATAGTCCCGATCTTTATATGAGGCCCTGCCGTCCTGTCCTTCTCAACCTCCCGGGAGCGGGGCACTTCCTGTGCCATGGTGCCGATGCCTTCGAGCGAAGGGCGGAGGGAATCGAAAGTTGATGTCGCTTCCAAGAGGGAGCGCTGCTGGGAGAGCCTCACGGCGTGTTCTTGGTCAAGGAGGTCGGGCTCTATCTCCGCGAGAAAGCGTGATGGCGCCTGATATGAGAGCTTACCGAAACGGAACCTCTGCCTTGCGTAAGAAAGGTAGACCTTCTTTTGCGCACGCGTTATCGCCACGTAGAAAAGCCGGCGCTCCTCTTCGAGCTCATCCTGCTCTTTGGAGCCGAGTGGAAAGAGACCTTCTTCGAGTCCGCTGACGAACACGACCGGGAATTCGAGCCCCTTCGCGGCGTGGATGGTCATCAGTGTGACGGAATTCCGCTTCGTGTCCCAGCGATCGACGTCGGCGATGAGCGACACCTCGGCGAGAAAGTCCTGGAGCGTCCCTTCAGGGTTCTCTGTCTGGAACTCCGCTATGCCTGCGAGAAACTCCTGGATGTTGTCCATCCTGTTCTGCGACTCGACCGTATTCTCGTCCTTCAGGCTTCTCACGATGCCGAGCTCGTCGGTCAGTGAACGAGAGAGTTCACCTACCGAAAGCTCATCTTTAAGCTTGTTGTATTTGTTGATGAGCCTGGCAAATTGTTTCAGCTGGTTCTTCTGACGCGGCTGGATCTCGACCATCTCATCCACACGTTCCGCTGTTGCCAGGAGCGGCTTCTGCTCTTTCGACGCAAAGCTTCGCACGTAATCTATCGTCACATCCCCGATCCCGCGCGCAGGGAAGTTCACGATTCTCAGGAACGACGCGTCGTCCTGCGGGTTTACTATGAGCTTCAGGTACGCGAGTAAGTCTCTGATTTCCTTCCGCTTATAGAAGGCGACACCGCCGACTATTATGTACGGAATGCCGCCTCGGTTGAACGCCTCTTCAAGCGAGCGCGACTGCGAATTAGTTCTGAAAAGGACGACAAAATCCTTCAGCTGGAGTTTGTCCTTTATACTCTCGTCCCTGATTCGCTGGACGATCTTGTATCCTTCATCTCGGTCGCTCTCGCATTCCAACACCGAGAGCTTGTCACCTTCGTGGTTCTCGGTCCAGAGTTCCTTGTCGAGCTTGCGCTGGTTGTGAACGATGACCGAGTTTGCCGCTTTGAGAATTTTTCCAGTCGAACGGTAGTTCTGTTCGAGCCTGACGACCTTCGCGTCGCGGTAATCCGACTGAAAGTCGAGTATGTTCTGGAGATCGGCACCGCGCCAGGAGTAGATGCTCTGTGCGTCGTCGCCTACGACACACAGGTTTCTGTGTTTCTCTGCCAGGAGTTTGAGAAGCATATATTGAGCGCGGTTCGTATCCTGGTACTCGTCGACGAGTACGAACCTGAACTTGTTCTGGTACTTCTCTAGCGTGGATCGGTCGCGGTTGAAGAGGACTATCGGCTTCATTAGGAGGTCGTCGAAATCCATCGCGTTGCTGTTCTTCAACCTTTCTTCATAGGCGGCATATACTTCCGAAGTCACCTGGTCCATCCGGCTCTTGGCCGATTGCTCCAATTGTGAAGGAAGCACGAGGCTGTTTTTCGATCTGCTGATCTGCCACCGGATTCCCGCCGGCACGAAAACCTCTTCCGAAAGATTGCGCTCTCGAAGTATCTGCTTGATCAGCCTAAGTGAATCTTCCTCATCGTATATAGAATAGTTCGAAGTGTATCCGAGTTTGTCGGCTTCCATCCTGAGCATCTTGCCGAACAGTGAATGGAATGTCCCGATCCATGAGCCGAATTTCCGCCCGCCGCCGTTCTCGTCCATGCCGAGGAGCTTCTCGGTGCGCAACTTCATTTCGTTTGCCGCCTTGTTGGTGAATGTGAGGCAGAGAATGTTGTGGATTGGCACTCCTATCGAGACGAGATACGCGACCCGGTAGGTAAGTACTTTCGTCTTTCCGCTTCCGGCGCCTGCGAGGACCAGCTCAGGGCCTTCGACTGCTTTTACCGCGGAGAGCTGCGCGGGATTGAGATCTCTAAGAAAATCCGTGTTCATCTCCTGTCGGATTTCCTCCCCGACAGGATTCGGTTTGCAAGAGCCAGTTGCTCCTTCAGCCTCTTTGAACTCGTTCCGCCGTATACGTCGCGGCCTTCGACCGACTTGTTGGGATCGAATATCTTGTAGTAACTGCCGTCAAACAAGTTCGAGATCGGCTTGAGCTCTTCCGGCGAAAATTGACGGAGCTTCCTACCGGTTTGCGCTCCGGTAAGGACGAGCCTCCCGACTACTTTGTGAGCCTCGCGGAACGGCATCCCCTTCTCGACGAGGTAATCCGCGATGTCCGTCGCATATATGGAATCGTCGGTGTTTCTCATTAAGCTTGCCCGCTTGACTTTCAGTGTAGAGATTACGCCGGTGAAGACCTTCAGAGAAGCGAGGAGTGTGTCGACCGAGTCGAACATCGGTTCCTTGTCTTCCTGCAAATCCTTCGAATAAGTGAGTGGAAGGCCTTTCTGAAGCATGAGAAGTGAATTCAGATCGGAGATCGACCTTGCGGTTTTTCCTCTTATGAGTTCGAGCGAATCGGGATTTTTCTTTTGCGGCATCATGCTGCTGCCGGTGGAATAAGCGTCATCGAGTTCGACGAACGCGAATTCGGTCGAGCTCCACATAATGAGGTCTTCGGCGAACCTGCCCAGGTGAATCATCGTCTGTGCCGCGACAAATAGAAAGTCCGCGATGAAGCCTCGGTCACTCACGGCGGCGATGCTGTTCGGCGAGAGTTCCGAGAAGCCGAGCTCCCGTTTCAACAAGTTCCTGTCGATCTTGGCGGTCGAACCGGTAACCGCGCCCGACCCGAGAGGAAGTACGTCCATCCTTACTTTCAGGTCTTTTAGCCTTCGATAATCATCTTCGAGCATGAAGAAGAGAGCCATGAAGTAATGCCCGAGCCTAACGAGCTGCGCCTGCTGGAGATGAGTATAGGAGGGAAGTATGTCGTCTGCCGAATCGGCGGCGAGATCGCGAACGGCAGATTGCAGCGCGCGTAAAAGTACGCCAGCCTCTGCCATGGCCGACTTCAGAAAGATTCTCTCGTCGGTCGCGACCTGTTCGTTGCGGCTCCTGCCGGTGTGTATCTTCTTGCCGGTGTCGCCGATCTTTTCAACGAGTCTTCTCTCGATCGCAGTGTGGATGTCTTCGTCCTCAGGCTTGAACCTGAACTTTCCTTCGGCGAATTCTTTCCCGATTTCACGGAGAGATCTTGCAACCTTTGTCTGCTGCGACTTTGTGAATGTCCCCGCGTTAGCCAGCGCGGCTGAATATGCCGTGCTCGCTTCAATTTCTTCCTTCCAGAGTCTCTTGTCGAATGGGAGGGAGTCGTTGAACTCGCTCATCAGTTTCGACATGCTCTTCGTAAATCTACCGCCCCAGAGTTTTGGCATAACTTGTTAAGCTCCTCAAAGAGTCCTTCGGACAATTTCCAACTTTTAAGTTCCAAACAATTTCCAAGAAAACAAAAAACTAAGTTCCGGTCACTCAGAAAGAAGAATTGATCTGGTCTTGAGGTTGGAACTTGGCTTTTGGAACCTATTTCAAGGGAGTTAAGACTTTTTTGTTTGATTTAGTGTCTTTCTCGAAAAGATCGTGGAAAGCTTTCCATACTTTCCCGGGCTTGCCGTCTCCGATTGTCCGCCCGTCATATTTTACCACCGGCGCCACGAAGAATGAAGTACTGAAAAAAAGCATCTCAGCTGCGTTATAGGCATCCGAAAGCGGGATGTTCTCAACGCTCACGCCGGCAATGATCCGCTTCTTCTTGAGCTGATCGGCCATCTCGAGAGCGCGTGCAAGCGTCGTTCCGCGCAATATCTTCTCGGGCGGCGGGACGCGGAGTACTCCATCTCTGCCGACGACGGCGACGTTCTTGTTCGACCCTTCGGTGATGTTCCCCGAGGCGTCGATTGCAATGGCAGAATCGGCTTCGCTCTGTTTTGCGGCGAGCTCCATCAAGGCATTGGAAAGGTAGTCGACGGACTTTACCTGAGGCGATGTGGGAGGTCTCATCTGTGTCGGGCTTGTCGCCGCGACCATACCGGTTTTGAAATATCTCTCCGGTGCAGGCGAGAACTTCCCGATCAAAATATAAAGGTTTGGCGCTATAGCCTCGTGCGGATAAACGCTCATGCTTCCGTGACCGCGGGAGAGAAAGAACCGGGCGATGAAATTCATCCTGCCGGACTCAAGCCCGAGTTTAACTACGAACCCCTTCATCTCTTCGCGAGAGAACGATGGGACTATGCCTATGGCGTTTGCCGATAAGTAAAACCGTTCGATGTGCCGTTCGAGGAGATAATAATTCCCGTTTATGCAGACGGCGTTGTCGAAGACTCCGTCGCCCCGATGGACCATGTGATCGTCGATAGGGACAGACATAAGAAGGCGGTTACGAGTGTAACCGCCCAAATAGGTCGAATAATAGAGGAAGAAGTCGTCGTCGGTCTGCAACTTCTCCTGCACCTCGTCAGGGTTCACCTCGCGCAGGTCGAGCGTCATTCTTTCGGCTTTCCATGGACTTCGGATGCAACCTTCATGGAAAGTCCGAACAGGTCGATGAAGCCCTCGGCCTTTTTCTGGTCGTATACTTCATCCTGCGAGAAAGTGGCCAGGTCTTCGCGATACAGCGAATACGGGCTCTTTACGCCGGCGGCGCTGATGCTTCCTTTGTAGAGCTTCAGCCTTACAACTCCGGTCACGTACTTTTGGGTGGATTCCATGAACGCGTCTAACGCCTCACGAAGCGGCGTGTACCACTGCCCATTGTAGACGAGCTCTGCGTAACGCTGTGAAACGATGTCTTTGTAATGAAGCGTATCTTTGTCGAGTATGATGTGCTCAAGCTCGCTGTGCGCGGCATACAGGATGGTGCCGCCGGGAGTCTCGTAGACGCCTCTCGACTTCATGCCGACGAGACGGTTCTCGACGAGGTCGACTCGACCGATTGCGTTTGCCGCGCCTATCTTGTTAAGTCTTTCTACAAGTGAGACGGCGTCGTATTTCTTTCCATCGATGGCGACCGGAACGCCACGTCTGAATTCTATCTGGACATAGGTCGGCCTGTTCGGAGCCTTTTCAGGAGAAACGGTTCTGACGAACAAGTCGCTCTTCGGCTCATTCCAGGGGTTTTCAAGCTCGCCTCCCTCGTGGCTGAGGTGCCAGAGGTTTCCGTCCCGGCTGTAAATCTTCTTGAGCGTTGCCTTTATGGGCACGCTATGCTTCGCGGCGTACCGAATTGCATCTTCCCGGGACCGGATATCCCATTCGCGCCAGGGCGCGATGACCTTAAGCTTAGGGGCGAAGACCTTATAAGTCAATTCAAACCTGACCTGATCGTTTCCTTTGCCGGTGCAGCCGTGAGCGAGGGCATCAGCCCCTTCTTTCAGGGCGATTCTCGCCTGGTACTTTGCGATGAGCGGTCTGGCGATTGAAGTGCCTAGCAGATATTTCCTTTCGTATATCGCGTTCGCCTTGATCATCGTAAAAAGGAACTTCTCGACAAATTCTTTTCTAAGATCGAGCATATAGAAGTTATCAGCGCCGGTCTTTTTTGCTTTTTTGTCGAGTCCTCGAAGTTCTTCATCGCCCTGACCAATGTTAGCGGCATATGCTATTACCTTACAGCCGTATTTCTCTTTCAGGTAAGGTATTATTATTGATGTATCCAGTCCTCCCGAATAGGCGAGGACTACCTTCTTCACTTTCGACAATTCATTATACTCCTGTTTTGGAGATAAAATTTACAAAAACCAAAGGTGATTTAGTATTAGCAGTGAAAAAAAATTAAGGCAAAATTCATTTTAAATGCTTGACTAAAACGCTTGTTTCAGTTAAACTTAGGTCGATGAAAATATGCAAAGGAGGTAGAAAATGAGAAAATTGCCGGGTGTAGTCCTGAGCCTCATTGTAACGTCCATTTTGCTTGCTGGATGTACTAAATATGCGGATCAGAGTCAAATGCAGCAACTATCGGATCTGAAGAACGAAATAGCGACATTGCAGCAGCAGATACAGACCGCTGATCAGCAGAAGGCTGATTTGCAGAAACAAGTTGCAGACAAGAAGGACCAAATCAAGAAACTTGAGAACGACGAGCAACTTCTCCAGCAGAGGCTGCAGTCGCAACAGAATTCTAATTCAAACTGACAAGGAGCCATAGATGAAACGTATATCCGTATTGGCAGTGGTCGCGATGATGTTCGCGATTTCCTCTGTGGCTTCCGCACAGCAGGAAAAGATGAAGTACGCAGATTGGCAGGCCGAGATGACGTCATTGACCGCCAAGCGCGACTCTTTGAAAAACGTGCTGAGTCAACTTAATACTGACATAGCTAATCTGAAGAGCGAACTCGCCAGCCTCGATGGACAGTACCAGGCGCAGTGGAAGAAGTATCTCGGAATGCTTGGAACAGATGAGGCGGGTTATAAGGCTTTTGGGCTCGCCCTCCAGAACATGAAGTCCCAGATTGACAACTACATGTCGATGTCGGATCAGGACCTCTGCGCTCAACGTAAAAATGTCGAGGCGCTCGGAGCCAGGATCGATTCGATGAAGACCAGCAAACTGGCGCTCGCACAGCAATACTATAATGAGGTCCAGACTCTGGTTAACGATTATGCTCAGTTAAAGGCCCGTCTTGCCAATTGCTCTACGGCAATGACTTATACGGTCGGTACTTGGGCTCGTAACAGAGACTGTCTCTGGAACATTGCGAAGAAATCCTCGATTTACAACGATCCCTGGAGATGGCCTAAGATCTACATGGCCAACAGGAATCAGATCAGGAATCCTGATTTGATCTATCCGAAGGAAGTGCTGAAGATCCCGGCAAATGCTCCTCTTACGAATAGTGAGAGAGCCGCCGCGCGCGCCTATTATGCAAGAAAGGCCCGTATGGAAAGAATGTCGGCACATCCCTCGAAGTAAGTAAGTACTAGCACGAAAAGTAAGTTAAGTTTCAATAACGCTCCCGTCTGCTTATGCGGCAAGGCGGGAGTGTTTAATTTTCCTGCCATATATTTGCGCCGGAAGAATCGATGGATATCGTCGAAAAACGGATAAGGATCTCGGGAGTAGATCCGCTTTCCCTCCTTGGCATTAACGATTCGAATCTCCAGATAATATCAGACAGGTTCGATGCAAATATCATCGTTCGTGGTGACAATATCACAATAAAGGGCGAGGAGGATGAAACAGCCCGCGTCGAGAAGGTTTTCAAAGAACTGATATACGTCCTGGACAAGACCGGAGTCCTCAGACCGGATGATGTCGTCACGGTCGTCGAGCTCGTATCCGGAGAAGGGGAAGCAGCCGTTGCCTCCGAAACGGGCACTTCGACGCAGGGTGACAACAGGGATGTGGTTGTCCTCTCCGCCCGGAACGACTTGATAAAACCTAAGACTCCAGGTCAAAGACAGTTTGTCAGGGCAGTGCGGAAGAACGATGTCGTATTTGCAGTCGGACCAGCGGGAACTGGAAAAACATATCTCGCAGTCGCAATGGCCGCAGCGGCGCTAAGGAACAAGGAAGCTCAGAAGATAGTGCTCACTCGGCCGGCAGTCGAAGCAGGCGAGAGTCTGGGATTCCTCCCCGGCGACCTGAAGGAGAAAGTTATCCCTTACCTTCGCCCGCTTTACGATGCCCTCGACGATATGCTGCCTCAGGACAAGTTGAAATTGTACGTGGAAAAGAATGTCATTGAAATTGCTCCCCTCGCGTATATGAGAGGAAGAACGCTCTCCAACGCCTTTGTAATCCTAGATGAAGCCCAAAACGCATCTGCGATGCAGATGAAGATGTTCCTCACCAGGCTCGGAGTCAATTCTAAGGCCATTATTACGGGTGACATTACACAAATTGATTTACCCCAAAAGAGCCTTAGCGGACTGGTCGAGATACAGAAAGTGCTTAAAGGTGTCGAGGGCATAAGTTTCGTTTACCTTGAGAAGACCGATGTGGTCAGGCACAAGCTGGTAAAGGATATTATCGACGCGTATGAAAAGTATAACAGCTGGGACGGCAAAGACTAAAACCAATGGCTAAATTGCGGGGGGTGGTCTGCAAAGCGGGCTTGCACATACATGCTGTCAATATTTGTGTCTGCTCCTGCGTGTGTAAACTTGGTCGCGGGCAATTCACTTGCATCCCTCTTCACGTCAGAAAATTTGTCAATCCGGAAAATTCCTCTTCGTCTCAGGTCTGCATATTATCCGGGTATTCGACAGATATCTCGATATAAATTCACCTACTAATCCCATGGGCAAGGCCTCGAAATGATAAAAAGGTTAGCGGCAACTATAGTTATGCTCTATTCCCTTAATGCTTTCGCGGGGAATCGAGTGCTGATAGTGTACGAAGGCAAAGATGTGCAGAGTAACCCTGCGAAAGGCGATGCTCTGCAGTTGTACCAGCTCCTCGGCCATTTCGATCTGCGTAAAAAGGTCGTCGCGGCCGACGATTACCGTCCGGGGGAATGCAACGGATTCGATTATGTTTTCTTCAACGGGTTTACTCCAAACTGCCAGCCGCCGGACAAGTTTCTCGATGATGCTTTCGAATACAAAGGAACACTTGTCTGGTTAAATACAGGAATAATTGCTTTCAACGCGCGCCACAATCTGGAAAAAAAATACGGGTTTGTTCCCGAGAGGTATGATTCTACACTAGGGTTCGACGCGGTGGTACCGACGGACAGGGATTTCAGGTTTGACAAGGGCGACAATTATCTGACCGTGATGACAATTACCAACAGTACAATGGTTAAGGTCCTTGCAAACGCCTATGCGCCTCATCATATCGTATCGCCGTACGCCATTCATTCCGGCAACCTTTATCTATTCGGCGACTCGCCCTTTTCTTATATTGGCCCGACGGACCGGTACATTTTCTTTGCCGAGAAGCTGCACGATATCCTTCACCAGGAGCACCCCGAATTTCATTCTGCAATGATTCGTATTGAAGATGTCGACCCGACCGAGGATCCGAACAGCATCAGGAAGATCACGGACCTTCTTTACAGCGAGCATGTTCCGTTCCTCATAGCCGTTGTCCCCTTTTACGTCGACCCGGCAAACAACGTTCGTATCTCACTTTCCGACAAGCCCGATATGGTGGACGCTCTCCGCTATGCCGAGGACCATGGCGCGACGATCGTCATGCATGGAGTCACTCATCAGTATCACGGAGTAACCGATGACGATTATGAGTTCTGGGACAGTGCGTTGAACAGACCGATAGCGAACGACAACGCGGCATATGTTAAACAGAAGCTCGAGACCGGAGTGGAAGAGCTGATGCGCAACGGTGTTTACCCGCTCGCGTGGGAGACGCCTCATTATGGCGCATCCGACCTCGACTACGCTACGATCGCGAAAGTATTTTCGACAGCAGTCGAAGAACGCACCGTTATGAACGATCTCGATTACAGTCAGTACTTCCCTTATGTCATTCGGAAAGATATGTTCGGCGAAAGGATCGTTCCTGAAAACACAGGTTACGTCCCGTACGGTTCGCCCCAGGAAGAGGAGAAGGGGGTTCAGGATATCCTCGCTGCGGCTAAAGCAAATCTGTACGTGAGAGACGGCTATGCGACGGCTTTCTTCCATCCGTTCATGCCGATCCATCTTCTCAGGGAGATTGTTGAGGGAACGAAAGCGCTCGGCTACACTTATGTGAGCCTGCGCGATAGCAGCAATATGGTACGGCTCCCCGACAGGGTGATCCTGTCAGGTGCCGACTCGTTCAAGATTTCGATCGAAGACGAATATCTCAAACAAATCTATTTGAATGAGAAAGGAGAGCGGGCTCGAAGAGAAATAACTTCGAAGAGGGTTACCGAGACATTCAAGAAACAGGTCGAACTCAAGCCGGGTTGGATTTATGCTGCCGAACCTATCGAGTACAGGGAAAGGGCTCTGACTATTTGGGACAAAGCGCTGATCGGAATCAAGAGTGTCTGGAGCAGGTTCTTTCCGGAGAAGAAAAAGATAACTCCCGCAGTCGCAGGTATTCTCTGGGATTCGACGGCTACGGGGGGGGCAAAGCTGGACGAGGCCAGTTTCGCAACAGCACTCGGGAGCGTCGGGATACCCACCGATACTCTCGCTCCGGGCGACCTTGACAGTCTGAATCCATATAACCTGATTATCGTCCCGTACACCGTCGCGGATAACCTGCCTGATTCCCTCTATGAAGTTCTCGAGAAGTTTGTCTCTTCCGGCGGAAGACTTATCACCGATTCGAAGAACCCGCTCGCAGTCGACTTTGGTGTGAAGTTCAGCCAGAATGTCATGCGGCTCGAGAAGGTGAGAGACCGCATGTTTCCTGAACAGCTCCTAAGCTGGGGGAATTTTGAAACAGTCCATCGGATCGATGTCGAGGAAAATGATCAGATAATTTGCACAAACGATCTAAACGACGCGCCAGTGGCCGTCGCTAGAAAGTACGGTAAGGGGAAAATAATCGTAATGAGCGCCCGATTCGATCCGGTGACTGGCGGAGGCTATGCAAGGTTCCCGTACCTGATAGAGTGGATCAAGAAATATTTTCAGCTTTATCCGACTTTAAGACGTGACAAGCTGGATATGTTCTTCGATCCGGGACTTAGGTCCACGTCGCACATAAGCATAGAGTCTCTGGTAAAAGACTGGGCGGCGAAAGGTATCAGTGTCATCCAGGTCGCCGGATGGCACGAATACCCGAAATACACATACGATTACGACAGGCTGATCAGGCTTTGCCACGCTTACGGGATCGCCGTGTACGCGTGGATCGAACCGCCGCAGATAAGCAAGATGTTCTACGATGAGCATCCGCAATGGCACGAGAAGAACTACAAAGGAGAGGATGTCCGTCCCGACTGGCGTTACCCGGTGGCGCTTGCGGACAGCGCGTGCATGCGTGCGGCCTCCGGCTGGACTTATAATTTCCTCACTTCTCACGATTGGGACGGAGTGAACATATCTGAGCTCTATTTCGGCGGCGAAGGTGCACCGGCAGATCCGAGAATGCTTACACCGTTCGACATGAGTGTGCGTGTCATGTTCAGGAAGGAATATGGTTTCGACCCCGTCCGGCTCTTCCAGCAGAACTCTCCGCACTATTACAAGACATCGCCCCAGGACTGGAAGAGCTTCGTGGACTTCCGCGCCTCGCTTGTGACCAGACTGACTTCACATTTCATAGATATTGCCCGGGACGCTTTTAGCGGCAAACCCGGTGCCCAGATCATACTTACTGTGATGGATCAGAAAACATTTCCCGGGCTCAGAACTTCGCTCGGGGTGGATATGAACCAGATCCTTCAGCTCAGGAAGACTTACCCGTTTATCCTCAACGTCGAGGACCCTGCCGTAAGCTGGAACTCCGATCCGAGGCGCTATGTCGCGATCGGAAACACATACAAGAAGTTGTTGGGTCCCGATTCTACTGACCTGATGATCGACCTGAATATCCTGGAATTCCGTCATTCTAACTACAACGGTGTGTTTCCAACAAAGATGCCGACCGGAATCGAAAGCTACCTGCTCGTAAACTCGGCCTCACAGGTTGCGCCACGGGTGGCGATCTACTCCGAAGCGACGGCACTCCCACAGGATATTGCCGATTTCCCGTATGCGGCAACCCCACAGGCGAACTTCCAGGCTTCCGACGGCGGCTTCACAGTAAATGCTCCCTATTCAACCTGCATGAGGCTCAGCAATGATGTCGCTGAAGTATCGGTAGACGGCAGGGTTGTATATCCATATCAGCCTGGCTGCTTCTCAATCCCGGCGGGAAACCATTTCGTCAGGATTGTGAAGGCCGATGTCAACCCGTTTGAGAGCGGATTGATGCATTCGCATGTAGAGTCCGCTTCCTGCAACATCCTTAGTGAGAAGACATTTCAACGCGGAGTGGAGTTCACTTACTCTTCGCTGGGAAGATGCGCGGTATCGTTCGGAAAATTGCCGTATGCGGTTGTTGTGGACAACCACGAAATACCGTTTACCGTGGCACGGGAGGAACAACATTACGGCATAGTTCTCCCGCCTGGCCGGCACAAGGTCCTTGTCGTGCTGGAGAGCACGGTCTCTTACGGGATCGACATGACGAGTCTATGGTCCTCCGCCCTGATAGCGATATTCGGATCAGTCGCGGGAGGAATTTTAATACTACTTTATTTTGTGTTTAAGTTCAGAAGACGGACGATCGCGCATGTATGACTTCTTCACGACCCTTCTGGGTGGGCTGTTCGTCCTTTCCGTAATATTCATCTGGTTCATGATCGCCTACCAGCTTGTCCTGACGATAGCCGGGTTTTTCCACAATTGGTCTTCCGCTAAGGGAAAACGAGTCATCGACAGTATGACTCACTATGAAAGCCCGCGTGTTTGCATCCTCATTCCCGCTCACAATGAAGCGACGGTTATTCAGAGAACTCTGGATGCGATGATAAAGCTCGAATATCGCTCCGACAGGCTCGAGATACTCGTTATCAATGACGGCTCGTCGGACAAAACTGGAGAGATAGTAGAGGCGATGTCGAAGCGCGACAGTAGGGTCCGTTGCTACAACGTACCGAAAGGCGAGGGAGGTAAAGGAAAGTCTCGCGCACTGAATCTCGGTCTAAAGCAAACCGACGCAGAAGTGATCGCGGTTTACGATGCCGATAACCAACCGCTCCCCGATGCGCTGAAATACCTGGTGGCGGAGCTCCTCCTTCACCCAGATCTGGGAGCAGTCCTCGGTAACTTCAGGACTATTAACAAGGAGCGGACATGGCTCACTCGTTTCGTCAGCATCGAGACGATGAGTTTCCAGGCAATACTTCAAGCAGGAAGATGGGCGATGTTCAAGGTGGCGACGCTCCCGGGGACCAACTTTGTGATATGGAAGCATCTCGTGGACGATCTTAATGGCTGGGACGAAGACGCTATAACCGAAGACTCGGAATTGAGCATCAGGGTTTACATGAAAGGATACAAGATAAAGTACATACCGTTCGCGGTAACTCTTGAGCAGGAACCTGAAACACTTCCGGTGTGGGCCAAGCAGAGAACTCGTTGGGTGCGGGGAAATAACTATGTGGTCACGAAGTTCTTGAAGGAAATAGCGCAGTTCCAGAACAAGTTTCTCGCGTTCGAGGTTCTTTATCTCCTTTCGCTGTACTATGTCTTTCTCTTTGCGATCGGGGTCAGTGATCTCATATTTGTCTTGAGCGTAACGCATCTTGTCGCCATTCCTCTCCCGGGTCCGTACACCACGGTTTGGGTGCTCGCTATTGTCCTTTTCATACTGGAGATAATCCTGGTCTTGTCGTACGAGGGAATGGATACGCCGAGGAATTTCTTCCTTGTGTTCTTAATGTATTTCACTTACTGCCAGTTTTGGATTTACGTCGTGGGGAAGGCGATCTACCTGGATTATATAAAGAAAGAGAAACGCACCTGGGCAAAGACGGTGCGCTTTCAAGTTGAGGACAACTCCAAAGATCCGGGCTCGACCGTCGATAGGAAATAGATCCCTTCTAGCGCCGTGCCTGGCAGGACGGGCAAATTCCGTAGAAGTCGATCCTTAAGTCCTGAACGACATATCCTCGGGGGAGTTTGAAATCTGGCGTTACCCTAGTCTCGTCTATATCGAATATTCCTTTGCACGATTTGCAGATGAAATGGAAGTGCTCTTCCTTGTTCGCGTCGAACCTTAGCTGGCCGTCGCATATCACCTCGTTGATCTCACCCGATTCCGCGAGGAGATTGAGGTTCCTGTAGACCGTCGCCAGGCTTATGTTCGGCAGCTCTTTGCGCACTTCGTGAAAAACCCAGTCGGCAGTTGGGTGAGTTTTCGTGGAACGGACTATGTCCAGCACCTTCTCACGCTGCCTGCTTCGCTTCCTTCGGAGGGCTCCTTCGGATTGCTGCGTATCGCCCATGAAATTATACCTCTATTTGTAAATGCCTCTCTATTTCCAAACGCTCACGGAGCTTCCTTCCGTAATGTCGCCGTTGAGCGACTGCCGCAATCGATCGTTAAGAGAGGCCTCTGCGTTGTAGTTCTTGTGCCTGATGACAACCGCGGCGGGAATCGAAGAGTCGGCAAGCGCTTTCGTCTCTTCGGGGGAGAACTTAAACCTGACGTACTGGACCGCGCTGATCCTGTCGTCGGTTGCGTGTCCTTCTTCGAACACCGCAGGTATCATCTTTCCGCCGATTTTCAGGTACACCGAATCTCTGTTCATCCCGACAAGCGAATCGAGAACCGGCTTGATCTTCGACTGCTCGTCGACTTCCACGAAAAGTGTCGCGCTTAGCTCGTTCTCAGAAGGGATGAGTTCGTTATATGTTTCCACCTCGGCCTTGATCTTCTCTTCGTCGACGATCCTTTCGACGCGCATCATCTCTTCAATTTGAAACGTTACCGTGTACCGGTTCTCGAAAGTAATCGTCACCATTTCGCCGACCTTCAGCCTGCGGAGATTTTTCATCTCGATGATCCTCCGGCGGAAGTCGTTGCGAATCTTCTCGTAATCTATGATGTTTTTGATTTCATCGAACTCTATCGGTCTCACTTCTGTCTTGCTCCTGTTGGTCCTCTTTTTAACATTTGCCTAGCGGTCTTGCCCGGGAGTGAACACCCTCTCAGGCAGCGATGCGATCATACATCCTGCAAACGGCAAGGATTAAGCCTTTGGATCTTCTTCCATTCCGTAAGCGTCTCTCAATATCTGTATCGGATGTCTCGGCTTCGTGCCGGAGCCCTTTTCGATTTGAAGCTGCGCGAGCGGGCAGTCGCTTGCAGCGGTACCGCCGTCCCTGAATTTTGAAAATAGTGGTTCGCCTACTTCCAGCGACATCCTGAAATGTTCTTTCTTCAGGCTCCATGTACCATCGTGACCAGAGCACTTGGCGACCACTTCGACCTCGGTATCAGGGATCAGCTGAAGGACATCGCGCGACTTGAAACCTATATTCTGTGCCTTCAGATGGCAGGGAAGATGGTATGTGATCTTTCCCTGCGACTTCTTGAAATCTTTTGAGAACTGTCCTCCCTTATTGAGCTTAGCAATATATTCCATCAAATCGAAAGTGTGCGAGGCTACGAGCTTTGCATCGGGGTCGTTGGAAAGCATCGGGTACTCCTGTTTCATCAGGTAGCTGCAGCTGGGTCCAGGTGAAACGACGTCGTAGCCCTTCTTAACATAATCGGCAAGCTGGCGAAGGTTGTAGGCCGCATGCTTCTTCGCGTTGTCGATGTCGCCGCCATCAAGGTATGGCATACCGCAGCATTTCTGCGGCGGCACTTCGACATGTACGCCGTTCTTTTCGAGGACTTGGATCGCCGCCTTGCCGGTGTCAACGTCGTTGTAATTCACTGAGCAGGTATGGAAGAATATCACCTTCGGCGCATCAGCGCCTGCAGGCTCCGCCCTCTTATGCCTCTTGTACCAGGAAACGAAAGTCCGGCTCGCGTATTTGGGGAGGTTCCGTTCACGGTGTATGCCGATCGTCTTTTCCATCAGAACCCTGAACGGCTTGCTCTCCAGTGTCCAGTTGACGATCGGAGCTGCCTTTGTTGAGACGGTACCGAGGAGATCGGTCCTGCTCAGCATCTGATCCTGGAGCCTGACGCCTTTCTTCTTAGCATCGATCACCTTACCTCTCAGCATGTGGCGGGGAAAATCGAGCATGTAGTTGTGAGGCGGCGTGTATGGACATTTCGGGAAGCAAAGCTTGCAGTCGTAGCAGAGGTCCACGACCTTCTTCGTGTCTTTATCGGTAAGTTTGTCCATCTCACCGTCGAGCTCGTCGATTCGTTTGAAGAGGACATCGAAGGAGGGACACAGGTTGAAGCACAGCCTGCAGCCGTTGCAGATGTCGAATATACGCGCCGTTTCTTTGGCGTATGATCCTGTGTCGTAAAAATCTTTCGCGTTAAAATTAAATGCCATTTTCAAGCCCCTCGTTTCTACGGATGTCTTTCAATTGTCAGATGATATTTCGATGAGCCGCAGTACCATATTATTGCTCATTCAGTGTCCGATGCTCTTTCTAAGAACCATGCAGAATTGCCGAGATCACCCGGCGGAAATAATGGTCCGCGGAGCCAGCCCGTGTTACCGAGAGAAGGCTCCGTCGGACTATTCCAATTACTTTCCGAGAGTATCGAGCGCCTTCTGGAACCTCCCCGCATGCGATTTCTCAGCGCGGGCGAGTGTCTCGAACCAGGTTGCGATTTCGTCGAAGCCTTCTTCCCTGGCCGTTTTCGCGAAGCCCGGGTACATTTCGGTGTACTCATAAGTCTCGCCTGTAACTGCGGAATTCAGGTTCGCTTTCGTGTCGCCGACCGCGACGTTCGTAACCGGGTCGCCGACTTCTTTCAGAAAGTCGAAGTGTCCGAACGCGTGACCAGTTTCGCCTTCAGCCGTGTCGCGGAACACCCCCGCGACATCGGGATAGCCTTCGATGTCGGCGTGGCGCGCGAAGTAGAGGTATCGGCGGTTGGCCTGGGATTCTCCTGCGAAGCCCTCTTTCAGGTTGTTGTAGGTCTTCGATCCCTTTAGTTGTTTTGCCATTTTATCTTCCTCCTTGTTGGTTATGATAATAGGAATTGTTCCTATAATTATAGGCTATAGTTGGTGAAATGTCAAGGGAAAAAGCTGGCGAAGGGTAACCATTCAGAATGTGTATCGGTCAGCTGTCTCCGTTTCTTTACAAATATTCCATGGATTGAGATATTAGAGAGTAATATTTGCGGCCAGGTGCGCTGATCTGGTCTGCAAAATCGACAATGCCCGCAACAAAGGCAGTTGCGCTTCGCTGATGGCGTTAGAATCGAAAGGGTGTGCGACACAAATATAACGCACCATCGGCATCCATTAAAAATGGACGCCTGTGAAGGTGCCCGAAACCCCGAATGGGGTTTTGAGACTTTTTGAGCCGTTCATTTTAATGAATGGCGATAGTTTCACAAATTTGTC